>NZ_JBNNXU010000001.1:0-734663 GCF_052873915.1 Photobacterium sp. DNB22_13_2 | reverse complement strand
GAGATGGATTCGAACCATCGAAGGCAGAGCCGTCAGATTTACAGTCTGATCCCTTTGGCCACTCGGGAACCCCTCCACAAGTGCGGAGCGCATATTAGCAAACCGAGATGAACTGTAAACCCTTTTCCTTACTATTTTTGACTGCTTGCTGCTATTTTCATCATATTGTTGATTGAGCTGGCGTTATCGACGTTTTTAGCAACAATTTCCCCCCTTAGGTAAATGTGACATTGCTTTTCTTTACACTTCTTTACCCCGCTTAAGGGTTGGTTCAGATATCATGCCTGCAGTTTAAAATAAATGGATTCCATAATGAAAAAGGTCCTTGTTGCGGCACTGGTGACTGCCGCGTTAACAGGTAGCGGATATTTTTACTTCCAGAGTCAATCTATGGCAGCTGAACAGCCCGCTGCGCGCTCGGCGCGAGAGATCCCTGTGACGCTTGGTGAAGTTAGCGCCCATCCTGTTGCACAGTCTCTGTCATTGGTTGGTAAGCTCGAAGCGCAGCGTTCCGTTAATGTTGCTACTCAAGTTGCTGCCCGTGTCGAGCAAATTGCGATTGGGGTAAATAGCAAGGCCGAGAAAGGTGATCTGTTGGTGCAGCTTGATGATGCCAAGCCGAAAGCCGCTTATGCAGAAGCCCAAGCGTACCTAAATGATGAAAAAAGAAAGTACAACGAATATCAAACGCTGGTGAGCCGTGGGGCGATCACTCAAACCGAATTGGATGCCCAGCTTGCGAGTGTCAGTATCGCTGATGCCCGATTGCAGGCGGCAAAAGCAGATTTGGATGACCATGCTATCCGCGCACCCTTTAGCGGTACGGTGGGTTTGGTCGATTTTAGCGAAGGGCACATGCTGACTGTTGGCAGCGAGCTGTTCTCGCTAGATGACTTGTCGCTGATGCGTTTGGATATCCAGGTGCCAGAACAATACCTGTCATTCTTGCGCGAAGGGATGACCGTCGAAGCGACCAGTCAGGCATGGTTGGGTACAACTTTTAGCGGTGAAATCAAAGCCATTGATTCGCGTGTTCAGGCCGATTCTCTCAATATTCGCGTTCGTGTGGTGTTTGATAACCAAGACGGCTTGCTCAAGCCGGGAATGCTGATGGCGGCCAATATTGGTTTTGCCCCGCAAGATGCTGCCGTGATCCCGGTGCAGGCTCTGGAATACTCCGGTACCAAGCGTTTTGTTTACCTGGTTGATGAAGCCGGTAAAGCTCACCGCACTGAAGTACAGCTTGGTGTTCGGGTGGAAAATGAAGTGGTTATCGAGTCAGGGATCGGTATTGGTGATCGCATTGTCGTCCAGGGACTGGTCAATATGCGTGACGGTGTACAGGTTAATGACATTATGGCGCAGCAAACCAATGGTGCGCCGAAACAACAAGTCCCAACTGGAGATGATGCTTAATGTGGTTATCTGATGTATCGGTAAAGCGTCCGGTTGTCGCTATCGTTCTCAGCTTGCTGTTGGTGGTGTTTGGCTTGGTGTCCTTTTCCAAGCTGTCGGTACGAGAAATGCCGGATGTTGAAAACCCAGTAGTGACGGTGTCGACGAGCTACTCGGGGGCCTCTGCCACCATTATGGAAAGCCGGATCACCACGATACTCGAAGATCAGCTTTCGGGGATCAGTGGGATCGAGAGTATTACCTCTACCACTCGTAATGGTTCGTCGCGAATCACCATTGAATTTGAACTAGGCTGGGATCTAACCGAAGGTGTCAGTGATGTACGTGATGCCGTATCGCGTGCTCAGCGCCGTCTGCCTGATGAAGCCGATGATCCCGTGGTATCGAAGGATAACGGCTCGGGTGAGCCTGCGGTGTATATCAATCTTACTTCAAGTGTGATGGATCGTACGCAGCTGACCGATTATGCCGAGCGTGTTCTGATGGACCGATTCAGTCTGATCAACGGTGTCAGCTCCGTCAACCTCAGCGGTGCTTTGTATCGTGTCATGTACGTCAAGTTGATGCCTGATCAAATGGCTGGGCGTGGTGTGACCACCAGTGACATCGTTAATGCGCTGAAGTTGGAAAACGTTGAATTGCCGGGCGGTGAAGTGCGTAATGACACCACGACGATGTCGGTACGTACCGCGCGCTTGTACCAAGATGCGTCAGACTTCGATTATCTCGTTGTGCGCACCGCCGAAGATGGTTCGCCAATTTACCTCAAAGATGTCGCTCAAGTCGGGATTGGTGCGCAGAACGAAAATGCCACTTTTAAAAACAACGGGATCTCAAACCTGAGCCTTGGCATGGTGACCATGACCGACGCCAACCCGCTGAATGTCTCTAAAGCCGTATACGAAGAAGTTGAGCGAATGCAGCGCTTCTTGCCTGAAGGCACTGAGTTGTATGTTGACTATGACTCGACGATCTTTATCGACCGCTCGATTCAGGAAGTCTATAGCACCTTGTTTGTTACCGGCTTGCTGGTGGTATTGGTACTTTACATATTTATCGGTCAGGCACGTGCAACCTTGATCCCGGCGGTGACTGTTCCGGTATCGTTGATTTCTGCCTTTATGGTGGCTTATTTCTTAGGTTTCTCTATTAACCTGTTGACCTTGATGGCATTGATATTGGCCATCGGTCTGGTGGTGGATGATGCCATCGTGGTGGTGGAAAACATCTACCACCACATTGAGCGCGGTGAGCCGCCACTACTGGCCGCTTATAAAGGTACCCGTGAAGTTGGCTTTGCGGTTGTTGCGACCACGGTTGTATTGGTCATGGTGTTTCTGCCGATCTCCTTTATGGACGGTATGGTTGGGCCATTGTTCACCGAGTTCGCGGTACTGTTGGCAATGGCAGTCATTTTCTCGTCGATTGTCGCATTGACCTTGAGCCCGGTACTGGGCAGTAAGCTACTGAAAGCCAATGTGAAGCCGAGCAAATTCAATCTTTGGGTTGACCGTATGTTTGGCCGTTTGGAAGCCAGCTACCGCAAGATCGTGACGGCGTCGGTGCGTTACCGCTATGGCGCACCATTTATCGTATTGGCCTTCGTTGTTCTGAGCGCTGTACTGATGAAAACGGTGCCTTCACAGCTAGCCCCGCAGGAAGACCGTGGCGTTATTTTTGCCTTCGTAAAAGGTGCTGAAGGGACCAGCTACAACCGTATGGTCGGTAACATCGAAGAAGTGGAAGACCGTTTGTTGCCGATGGTCGGTCAAGGAGTCATTAAATCAGTCTCTATCCAGACCCCTGCGTTTGGCGGCCGTGCCGGTGACCAGACTGGCTTTGTGATCATGCAGCTCGAGAACTGGGAAGATCGCGATGTTTCGGCAACAGATGCGTTGGACATGGTGCGTAAATCGCTGAACGGGATCCCGGATGTACGCGTGTGGCCGTTTATGCCGGGCTTCCGTGGTGGATCGTCCGAGCCTATCCAGTTCGTGCTTAACGGTGCGGATTATAGCGAGTTGTTCCAATGGGCAAGTAAGTTGAAAGACCTTGCCGAAGATAACCCGATGATGGAAGGTGCCGATCTCGATTACGCTGAAACTACACCTGAATTGGTGGTATCGGTTAACCGCGAGCGTGCAGCTGAACTGGGGATCCCGGTCAATGATATCGCCGAGACCTTGGAAGTTATGCTGGGTGGCCGCAGTGAAACGACGTTCATTGACCGCGGTGAAGAATACGATGTGTATTTGCGCGGTGATGAAAACAGTTTTAATAACGCCTCGGATTTGAGTCAGATCTATGTCCGTACCCGTACTGGTCAATTGATTACATTGGAGTCGTTGGCGGAAGTGGAAGAGGTCGCCTCGGCACAGCGGCTAAGCCACAACCAGAAGCAGAAGTCGATCACCCTAAAAGCGAATTTGGTTCCAGGCTACACCTTGGGTCAGGCACTGGATTTCTTGGATGAGCAAGCTTTATCGATGCTCCCTAGCGATATCGTTATTGATTATGCTGGTGAGTCGAAAGATTTCCGTGAAAACCAGAGCAGTATCCTTATGGTGTTTGGTTTGGCACTGTTAGTTGCTTATCTGGTGCTGGCAGCGCAGTTTGAAAGCTTTATTAACCCGATGGTTGTAATGCTAACAGTACCAATGGGGATTTTCGGTGGATTAGCCGGGTTGATGATCATGGATCAGAGCCTCAATATCTTCAGTCAGATCGGTATGATCATGCTGATAGGTATGGTGACCAAGAACGGTATCTTGATTGTCGAGTTTGCCAACCAGCTTCGTGATAAAGGTGTACCGTTCGAGAAGGCGATCATTGATGCCTCTGAGCGTCGCTTGCGACCAATTCTAATGACCGCATTTACCACCCTGTTCGGTTCGGTTCCGTTGATCCTTTCAACTGGTGCTGGCTCGGAAGGGCGTATTGCGGTGGGTGTTGTGGTGTTCTTCGGTATGGCGTTCGCGACTTTTGTTACCCTGATTGTCATTCCGGCAATGTACCGCCTGATGGCCGCCAATACCAAGTCGCCGGGCTATGTGGCTGAGCAGTTGGAGAAAGCACTTCATCAAGAGCACTCAGACCAACTAGCCTATGGTGATACGTCTGTAACGGATTCGAAATAGCGGTTGATGCCGTGAGCAATAACATCCTTTGCCAAACAAGCCGCCCTCTTAGGGCGGCTTTTTTATTTGTTTTACTTTTTGTGAATAGTTATTCGCATGGGAGGGGCGAAGCTAGATGATAACAATGTGCATAGTTGGGCTTATACCGAATATGAATTGGCCGTTTTTAATAACAAAAAAATTCCTTTAGGGAATAAGGGGTAATAAAAAAGGTTGTTTTATTATTTAAATAGCAATGAACTATTGAGGTGAATATTAAGCAGTCTTTATTTTGGGATTAATATTAATTTTATAAAAGTGATCGTTTGGTGATCAGTTAAGGTTGATTTGCGTGTTTTGCAAGCAGTTAGATGCTTGCTATGTTGAATGATTTTTGCTTGGTTAATAGTATGTTTTGTTGAATTTAATTCTGCTGGAAATTATCAGTAGTGAGCCTTTATTCATCAATTAAATAAAAACTTATGCAAAACGACGAATCTGTTTTAAATTCAAAATCTAATTTTTGGATAAAAATGCATAGTATTTCTTTGGCTGTTGTCGCCATTATGCTTTCTCTAGGGCAATGGAATGATACTAAAGATGCTGTTGAAATGATTTATGAGTCCATCATTACGAATTGGACAAATGAAATCGAATATGAACAACTTTCAAAAATTAAAGTGGGTCAAACTGAAGGTTATATTGAAGAATTAATGGGTGTCGCTCAAGCGTCAAAAAAATCCAAATTAAACCCAGACATTACTTTTTTTTATTATGGTGAAGAGAAGTATTTATTAACCATAGCAATAAAGCAGAACAGGGTTGCCGGGTATAGCGTCACAGCGTTGAAAGACCACTTTGCAATGACCGTTCCTTTTACCGAGTTAACCTTGCTTGATACGCCAATATCAGCATTGAACAATGACCTCGAAAACTATTTTACTGACAACGGTAACCTTGATTATTACGCCGAGTCTTATTCTCTTGGCCGTAATGCCATGTTTTACAACCTAGGACTTGGTGTTGTGGATTATGGCTTGATGGGGGAAAGCGCATCTCAGCGACTTCAAGCGATAAACCACAAGTTAAATAGCGGAGGTGAGTTATTATTCAGTGACTTAACTGCGTTGCGTGCTGCTGCGCCAAACTTCTATGCAATCTCTGAGCTTCCTGCTGATCTGATGGTGGAAGCGATGCTCACACGGTTTGAATTTACAGCATTTTTTAACTAATGAGCATTAAAACAATGAAGATGAAAACTCTGTTAGCATTAGTGGGTGGTTTACTACTCGCTGGCTGTCAATCAACTCAAACACCAGAATGGGTGTTGCATCAAACACCTGATACCAACATATCATATTATGCTGTTGGCCATGGTGGAACACTTCGTAACGCCAAAAATTTGGCGATGGATAATATTAATAAAAAGCTATGGATTCAGGTTGAATCGTCAGGATCCTTGCGTCAAATTGTACGCGATGTGAATGGTAGCGAAGATTATCTGACCCAAAGTGATTCAAATGTGAATGTAAAAACAGCGCCGCTTGTTTTAGCTGGTGTTCAATATAGTCGTAGCGAAAATAGTGATGGTGTTTATTATGTGGAAGCAAAGATATCTCGCGAAAATATTATTCATCAGCTCAATCAAGAGTTGGTAACTATTGATGAGAGTTCAAAAACACAATTACTGAGTTTTAAGCACTCCGACCCATTAATTTGGTGGTTGGATAATCGTGATACAAAAAATGTAAAACAGAACATGCTGACTCGCAGGGCGATGTTACTTGCCGCAAGTAATGGCAATGACCATGGTGTACCCATGGACAGTGTAATAGAACTTGAACGCCAAACTAATAAAACAAAGAGTCAATTGCTATTTAGTGTTAAAGCTGAAAACCGTGATGCATGGATGAGTGAATTTATTAAAAATCATCTATCAGAGAAACAAATTTCTGTCACTAGCGGCCCGCAACAGAATAATGGTGCGACCCACCAAATATCGCTGACCACAGACTGGCGTCAAAGCAAGGTTGGAGATGCATATATTTCTACGGTTATCGCCAAAATCGCCCTGCAAAATAAAAATGGTAAAACCATCGCAAGTCGTGAAGTGATTGCAACCGGGAACTCTATTTCGAATTTTACCCGTTCGAAAGAGAGTACATCCCGCCACTTTTCTGCCCAAATAAGTGACCAAGGAATATGGCACTTTTTAGGGCTAATTTAACTCTATTACAATAAATGGATAATTAGGTTCATGTCTAAAAAATTACTATTAGCAGCGAGTATCACCACTGTTCTAACGGGGTGTATGAGCACGCCAGCACCAGAAGGTGTCTGTCACTCGAGCACCGCGATTAACATTCCGCAAAGTGACGTTAAAGTGAAAACCTCTCAGGGCAAAAAAGCCATCGTATTGCCGGTTGACGTTGCCCGTGGTGTTGATTACCCATCAGTGTTGTCTTCGGCTTTCCAGCACCGCCTTGAGAGCCAGGTGGATGACTCTGGAGCTAAACTGGTCGACCGCTCTTTGGCTGGCAAACTTAAGCAAGAAATTCAGCTGGCAGAAGAAAGCGGCCGCTTCAACACATCAGGTGTCGCAATTGCTGATTACGCCGTATTGGCAGAGATAACGTCATCAAGCTTGAGCTATTCATTTGATGATGAAGAATACAAAACCAACGATGATGGTGACGAGAAATACTACCCAGCCGAGTGTACCTTTACAGGTAAAGTAGAAGGTATTGTAAAGGTCGTTGAGCTACCAAGCATGGAGGTAGTGAAGCGTATCGAACTGAAATCAGCGGAAGTAAGCTCATTCGAGCAGGATTACCCAGATTCAGATTGCCCTATCTCCAATGGCCAATATAAGCGCATTATGCAAGAAGCGGCAAAGAACGCCGTGAACCGTAATGACGATCTGAAAAACCAGCTAGCGCCAAGCGGTGTGGTTGAAGAGCTACGCCAGTGTGATGAGTACGGTACCATGGTGCGCGTTAACATGGGAACGACCTTGGGTATTCGTCCAGAACAGGTGGTTGAAATAACGACGTATGAACGAGTGGTAGAGGCTGACGGTAGTAACAACGATGAGCCTTACCCTGTTGGTGACGGTAAAGTGGCTGCAGAAGATAACCGTTATGGCTTGAGAGCGAACTACTCTTGGGTTGGCATTGATGCGGAAAATGCGCTGAAAATCCAACGTGGTGATTTGGTCGAAGCTCGCTACGACAGCGGCTGTAATGATATGCCTGAGGTGCTTCAGCAAGCATGTTGGGAAATCTATGAATCTTTTACCAAGGGGTAATGAATAATGAAAAAGTTACTTCTATCTAGCGCCTTGGTATTTGCTCTGGCCGGCTGTCAGTCAACAGGCGGTAATAATGTTCAGGAGCTGACCTGCTATTATCCTGATTCTGTCCAGCATGAAGCGCCAAAGTGGGTGTGCGATGTCATGCCTGACAGCATTGTTATCGGCAGTGTTGGTTACGCTAAGAAAAGCGCAGCAGGCATGAGCGTGATGCGTACTATCGCGGTGAATGATGCGCGTCGCGGTTTGGCTGAGCAGTTTGAATCAAATGTGAATACCATGTTCAAGCAAGCGATGTCTGCAACGGTGCAATCGACCGGTGAAGCTGTGACTGAAGATGTGAACGAGCAGTTTGAGTCGGTGACTAAAACCATGACATCACGCTCACTATCGAATAGCCGTGTGATTGTTACTCAGCGCAGCCCTGCTGGTGGCCTATTTACTTTAGTGGGTATGGATCAGGCGACATACGACAGCAATGTTGTCCAGGTTGTTGAAGCGGCAAACAACAAAGAATCTGGTTTGTGGAATAAGTTCAACAATAAGAAAGCGGAAGAAAACCTGCAGCAAGCTCTGGATTCAATGATTCAGTAAGCAGCGCCAATACGGCTAAAAGGCTAAAAATGAAGTTAACCCGACTTGCGTGCTATTGCGCGCTGTTGCTATCTGTCCCGCTTGGCCATGCTAGCAGCGACCCATTTGCTGAACTTGATGCCGCTGTTGCCGAAGCGAACCAACCGCAATCGGCCCGCGATGCAGAGTTTGAAGCGTTTGTAGTTGAGTACATGGCTGAGTACCAAGCATGGCGTAGTGAGTACCTCAATGAGTTTGATGAATACCGCGCCCAGGTCATCGCCAAGTGGGGTGACGGTATTGTGTCGCAAAGCCATGTCAACGTTGAATACAGCGAAGACAAAGACGCTCGAACCATTATTGATTTTGAAAAAAATGAAGCAACGGTCGCTCTGTTGGTTGACAGCGATACTCGCCCAGAGCAGGCAAAAAAGCTGTTGAAACAAGCGGCTGAAAAGGCTCTGTCTCCGGGGGAAACCGTGCTTCGAGAAGCGGTTGGCGTCTCGAAAGAGCTGCCTGTTGGCGAGGTGATTGAAGCGTCAGTAAGCTTTGCTAAAGACGTTGAAATCGCCGCCAAAAAAGTGATTGTTGAGCAGTCACGGGCACAACTTCAAGAGATTGATAAAGAGTCGGAAGCGTTGCTGAACAAGAGCAAAGAAATCAGCGCTAACCTGGTTGAAAGTATCACGGTCAAGAAAAAAGAGCAGCTCATTGCCCAAACACGGGAGCGCGTGGTGGAGCTCGAGAAAATCTATGGCGAGGCGAGAGCCAAGGCATCGGTACTGACCAAGAAAAAGGTGGTTGAATACCGTATCCAGCTACCTGCCAATGGTTTAAGTCAGCGGGCGGCCAAATACGTTGATTTCGCCGAAAAGGAAAGTGAGCGCTTTGAGATCCCAGCGGCATTGGTCATGGCAATTATGCACTCTGAATCGAGTTTTAATCCGAAGGCTAAATCGCCGATCCCAGCCTATGGTTTGATGCAAATTGTGCCGACAACCGCGGGACATGATGTCAATGCTCGAGTCCGTAAAATCAATGCACCAATGCAGCCTGATGAACTCTATCTTGCTGATGTGAATGTCGAAACAGGCACGGCCTATCTGAATATCTTGGATAAAAGCTACCTAAAATCGATCACGGATCCGCAGAGCCGTTTGTATTGTACGATAGCGGCATATAATACCGGCGCAGGGAATGTTGCCAAAGCGTTCAATGCCGATGGCTCTCGCAATATTCGAAAAGCAGCAAAAGTGATTAATACACTTAGCTCGGATGAGGTGTACCAGAGACTGCTGCAAGATTTGCCTTATGATGAGACCAAAAACTACCTTAAAAAGGTGACGACTCGCATTGCACTCTACGAGCAGCATAGCGTGTAAACTGACGGAAAATGCCACCAATGGGTGGCATTTTCTTTATTCCGCCTGTATATCGTTGATCTCTAGCCCAATGGCATCCTCTCTCAAGGTTTTCTTTCCCTCTTTTCATCGGTGTTGATAGAATTAAGGCAATGATGGCCAAATAGTATTTGGCGCAACCTTGATCGCGTTGTGAAACGCACAGTATAGAAGAAAACTATGTCTCAAAATCAGCCTAACAAGGGTGCTGCAAACGGCGAGCAGAGCCAAGCAGTGCGACTTAACAAATTTATCAGTGATACAGGCTATTGCTCACGCCGGGAGGCGGACAAGCTTATAGATCAAGGAAGGGTGACGGTTAACGGTCAAGAGCCAGAGATGGGCGTTAAAGTCATGCCTGGCGATGATGTCCTGGTTGACGACAAGCCGCTGCGCGCGAAGGAAGCACCTATTTATATCGCGTTGAATAAGCCTGCAGGTATTACCTGTACGACTGAGCGCCATATTCCGGATAACATTGTTGACTTTATCGGTCACCGTAAGCGTATTTTCCCAATTGGTCGTTTGGATAAGCCTTCTGATGGTTTGATCTTCCTGACCAATGACGGTGATATCGTAAACAAAATTCTGCGTGCCGGTAACTCACACGAAAAAGAATATGTAGTGCGTGTCGATAAGCTAATTACCCAAGAATTTATTGATAAAATGGCTTCTGGGGTCGAAATTCTCGACACCGTGACCTTGCCGTGTAAGGTCACCAAGGAAACCAACTACTCATTCCGCATTGTACTAACGCAGGGCCTGAACCGTCAGATCCGCCGTATGTGTGAAGCGTTGGGTTACGATGTATTCAAGTTGCGCCGTGTGCGTATTATGAACATCAGCATTGATGGTTTGCCAAACGGTAAGTGGCGTTATCTGACTGATGCGGAAATTGGCGAGATCAACAGTCTGATAGCCGATTCGAGCAAGACCGAAGAAGCGTCTAAAGTGGATGGTGAAGGCAAGAACATCAAGAAAGCGACGGATGCCAAGCTGTTTGATAGCCGTCAGCAAGAAGGCGAAGGTAAGATCAAGTATAAGACTTACCAAGGTAAGGGAGAGCCGAATCGCCGTCGCCATAGTGGTGAGCGCAGTGATCGTGGTGACCGCCGTGATGATCGCCGCGGTGGTCAAGGTCGCAGCCAAGGCCAGAATAACGGTCAGGACCGTCAGGATGAGCGCAGAAGCCCACGTCCGGGGCGTGGCGTACAGCCAGGCCACCGCCGCAACCAGCGTGATGACGAAGCCTCAGGCTCTCGTAACAGTTCAGGCTCTCGCAACAGCAGTGGCGGTTCAAGCAAAATCCAAAAGTGGAAATCGCCGAAGAGTGAATAACACTTTACTAGCCTGAATGGGTATCAAAAAAGCGGACATAGGTTGTCCGCTTTTTTTGTATTTCAGCGGTGGAATAATTTCTGCCATATTCGCGCTTGCAATCACGCCAACGAATTTGCAATATTGTACTCATTGACGAAAACACTTGATAACCGAGTTATCACTTGGCCGGCCTTGCCAACAATGTCGGTTACACGTCCTGCGGGGCGAAAAGCGGTACGAATTCACAGAGGAAGTAATGGCAGGCAATACTATTGGACAACAATTTCGCGTCACCACTTTCGGTGAAAGTCATGGTTTGGCGCTGGGCTGCATTATTGACGGCTGCCCTCCGGGACTCGAACTGACTGAAGCGGATATGCAACATGACTTGGACCGTCGTCGTCCGGGTACCTCAAAATATACCACTCAGCGCCGTGAGCCTGATGAAGTCAAAATTCTCTCTGGCGTGTTCGAAGGCCAGACAACAGGTACGTCGATCGGCCTGCTGATTGAAAACACTGATCAGCGCTCTAAGGACTACTCGAACATTAAAGATTTGTTCCGCCCTGGCCATGCCGATTACACCTATCACCAGAAATACGGTATCCGTGATTACCGTGGTGGTGGCCGATCGTCTGCCCGTGAAACCGCGATGCGTGTTGCTGCCGGTGCCGTTGCTAAGAAATACCTTAAGCAGGTGCATGGTATTGAAGTGCGTGCTTACCTATCGCAAATGGGCGATGTCAAAATTGACAAGGTCGACTGGGAGCAAGTAGAGCAGAACGCCTTTTTCTGCCCGGATGCGGATAAAGTTGACGCGTTCGACGAACTGATCCGTAAGCTGAAGAAAGACGGTGACTCTATCGGTGCCAAGCTGACCGTCGTTGCGAACAATGTGCCGGTTGGCCTAGGTGAGCCGGTATTTGACCGTCTTGATGCGGATATTGCCCACTCACTGATGAGCATCAACGCCGTAAAAGGTGTGGAAATTGGCGACGGCTTTGAGGTTGTCGAGCAGCGTGGTAGTGAGCACCGTGATGCCATGACGCCTGAAGGCTTTAAGTCCAACCATGCTGGCGGTATTCTTGGCGGGATCTCTTCAGGCCAAGATATTGTGGCTCATATTGCGCTGAAGCCTACCTCAAGTATTACGGTACCGGGTGAGACGATTACCAGCCAAGGTGAGACTGCTGAGGTGATCACTAAAGGTCGCCATGACCCATGCGTGGGGATCCGTGCGGTACCGATTGCTGAGGCGATGCTGGCTATCACCCTGATGGATCATCTGTTGCGTCATCGTGGCCAGAATGCCGATGTGCTAACAGAGACGCCAAAGATTTAATTGCTCCAGATGCAAAAAAGCGAGGACATGTCCTCGCTTTTTTGTGTTCCACAGAGAACAGCGATTTTAACCTGCAAGACTGATCAAATGTTTATGTAGGTTGGTATCACTTTGAATTAACTTTTTGGTGCTTCTAGCTTCTCTGCGGCAGGCTCAATCTCTTCCAATCGAAAGACGGGTAAGCTCCAGCCAAACTGTACCGCGGCAACTCGAATACTGAAACCCACCACTAATGTACTGATAGTGACAATCGTCTCCTCCACACCCAAGTAAAGCAAACCGTAATACATGGCACCTGCGATGAAGGCCACTGATGCGTAAAACTCTTTTTGCAGTACCAGTGGAGGGCGGCGGGTGATCATATCTCTTAGCAGGCCACCAAATACGCCAGTGACGACAGCAGCAACGAGGCAGATTAATGGTGACAAGCCCATATCCATCGCCACACGACAGCCGATAATGCTAAAGACAATCAAGCCTAGCGAATCAAGTAACACAAATACCTTATGGAAGCGAACCACCTGTGGTGCAACCATGGTCGTGAATAGCCCGGCAAGGCAAGTGATCGCTAGGTATTGCGGATTAGCTACCCAGCCCAATGGGTAATGGCCAAGTAATACATCACGCACCGTACCGCCACCGATAGCCGTGGCACTGGCAACGAGCATGACACCAAACCAGTCCATATGACGCTTACCAGCAGCCAATGCACCAGTCATGGCTTCCGCGGTGATCCCGATGATGTAGAGAGTTGTTAATAGCATGAGAATAATCGATGTAAATAAGAATGCCTGAGAGTGATTGCGATTTTATGCCGCGTTTTTACTGGCGTCTAATGAAATGAATTTTTTGATACATGAATGTGATTCATGCTTAAAGGGCGGGAAAAGCAGGTTCTGGGCCATAGGCTCTTGGAAGAGCAACAGCAGAAGTCGAGAGAGAAAGGGCTGAAATATAAAAAAGAGCGCCACATGGGCACTCTTTGATATTTTAGCCAATAGCCAATAGCCAATAGCCAATAGCCAATAGCCAATATTAGAAGCGGTAGTTAGCCTGAATACCTGCTAGCCAGACGTTGCCGGTGGTTTCTCCTGAGAAGCTTGCGATAGGAGTACCATCAACATCTAGACTTTCATTCATAGATGCATCTTTAGCGAAGATGTAAGTAAAGCCAGCATCGAAGCTCAACGCGTCAGACCACTGGTAACCTGCACCTAGGCTCAGCCATAGACGATCGGTTTCAGGAATGGTCTGGGTGCGGTGCTCACTTCCTACAGCTGATGTGTCATACGCCACACCAGTACGCACTGCCAGTTTGTTGGTGTACTGGTAGGTCGCACCTAGGGCGATACGGTAGTTGTCTTCCCAGTTTTCTTCTTTGATAAGATCTGGGGTAGCACTGATAGATGGGATATTGGCTTCAAGTTTGTCGAAGCTGCTCCAGTCGGTCCAGTTAAAGCTAGCATGCATCGCAAGTTTGTCAGTTAGTTGGTGAAAACTGGCAATTTCTGCTGTTGCTGGCAGGGTGAGCGCCATGCTACCAGCGTACTTGCTACCAAAAGCTGATCCAGTTGCGATGTCATAGTATGCACCGGAAGCTTCGCCTTTTAGCTTAAGATCTACGGCAGAGCGGTAGTTTACGCCAATGCGGTTAGCATCGTTAATCTGCCAAGCCGCACCAAGCTGCCAGCCCCATGCCGCATCATCACCTTCCATGTATTTAAGATCTGCGCCTTGGGCTGCACCGATAAGGTTATCAACGTCATCAATGCCTGTTTGTGGCAGATTGTTAGGAATTGAAGCACCAAAGTGACCTTCGCCCATTACATAGCGAACACCCGCACCAATACTGAATTGATCGTTAATCTTGTAGGCAACGTTAGGGTTGATTTCAACTGACATAATATTGGCTTGGTTACCAAAAATAGTTCCCAAGAAATCGCCGCCAAGTTCAGTTTCCATGCCGTAGTTAGTTGCTAGCGCAAGGCCAACCGCCCATTGTTCATTCACTCGGTGTGAGATGTAGAAGTTAGGGATGACCGCAGAGTGTGCAATATCACTGGCTTTAGTTGTCGCCACTTTTTGACCAAGTAGGCTGACATCGCCTTCAACGTCAATGTTTGGATCAACATAGATTGCACCTACAGAAACCTGAGTTCCTTCAAGGTAAGTCATCATTGCTGGGTTGCGGAACTGGGCGCTGGCATTGTCTGCCATCGCCGCTTCACCGGCAAACGCGCGGCCAAGGCCAGTTGCAGAATATTCGGCAAGCTGGAAGCCTGCTGCCATGGTGCTGGTGCTAATGCCTAGTGTTAACGCTGCTGCTAGCGAAAGAGTAATTTTATTTTTGTTCATCAGTCTAATATGTTCGCTGAAATTCAATGGAGCGAATCATACGCCTTAGAGTAAAAGCTTTAAGTTATTCTTGAGCTCAATCATTCAATAGGATGAAAGTATCGTATTTGTGCGAAAAATCAGAATTAGATCTGGTAATGCTTGTTCAATATATTCTGGTCGGATGACTGTTCAGCGTACAGGTGTATATTAATAAGCATATTTCAGCGACGGGGTGTGCGCTCAGTTAGGCGAGGTTTGTGATTTCATTGGTAGATGGAAGAAGCAGATAGCGGCAGAACAGCTAGTTAGGCTAGGTACAAAAAAGGAGCCATTCGGCTCCTTTTATTAAGCTTTAACGCTTATGTTCGCTGAATTAGAACGAACGGCTGTACTGAACACCGTATAGCCACGCGTTTGCGCGTGTTGTTGCTGTGATAGCAGATACTGGGCTGCCATCTGGAGCAACAGTAGCTTCTGTCGCAGTTACATCCTTACCTACAAGGTAAGTCAAACCAAAGTCGATGTTAGACTTGCTGTCTAGGTGGTAAGTGAAACCGCCCGAGAACCAGTTACGGTCTGAATCAGGTACAGAGATAGATGTTCTCTTGTCCTGTGCGCTGGTGTCGTGCATGTAACCAGCACGTAGAGTCCAGTCGTTGTTCAGGTAGTAAGTACCACCAATCGCGTAGTGCCAGCCATCCTGCCATTCGTATTCGTTAAGCACTTGGCCGCCAGAGGTTTCCAGCTTGTCAAATGCGCTCCAACCGATCCACTGTACACTATAGTGAACCGCAAATTGCTGGTTCAAACGGTGGTAACCAGAGAACTCTGCCATATCCGGAAGAGGGATAGCAAGGTCTTGGTTGCTGATATCGCCGCCACCCGTTTGGAAGTGCATATCACCGTCAACGTCTAGCTCAGGGCTGTAACGGTAAGAAAGACCAAAGCGGTGGTTTTCGTTTAGCTCATAAACGGTACCGATGTTCCAGCCAAAGCCAACACCATCAGCGTCTACGTCAAGTAGTGGGCCTTCAACACCAGTACCTGCTTGTAGGCCACCTTCGATAAATTTATTTGAACGTTTTAGCTCACCTGAACCGTAGATGATGTCCAGGCCACCACCGACACTCCACTGCTCATTGATGCGGTAAGAAGCTGCAAGCGCGAAGTTGATGCTCTTAACATCGGTCAGGCCGCCGTATTCGTTGGCGGCAAAGTCATCGTTGAATTCCGTTTTGGTACCAAAATTCGAATAGATACCACCACCGACTGTCCACTGCTCATTGATTGGGTGGATGTAATAGATGTTAGGTACTGGGGACACATCACCCACAGACTGGGAGTTTAGATCTTGCGGAGCTCCACCAGTAGATGGACCTGCGTAAGTGATATTTTTAACTTCGATATCCGTGTCAACGGCATTGATACCCAAAGAAATAGCAGGCGCATCAAATAGAGACATAGCCGCAGCATTACGAGACATTGCAGATGCGTTATCGGCGATAACAGCATCACCGGCAAATGCACGGCCAAGGCCAGTTGCTGATTGTGCGTTTAGCTGGAAACCAGCTGCCATTGCTTGTTGTGAAGCCATCGTGATTGCAACAGCAACCAGTGACTTAGTAAACAGACGCTTCTTGTTCATATTTATAGTTATTCCTAATTATATAGCATTTTTTTATCTGCCTCTTTGTGCAGATTGCGCAAGATTGTATGGTTGGTTGGCATTTGATCAAAGCAGACCAGTTAGCAACCTGTTGATTGTTAGTGCGGGGTTAACAATCAGCTAACGAGTGTATGGTAAAAATGGTAAGAAGAGGGAGCAAAAAAGTTAAAATATGCAACGAAGCTAACACTTTCCAATCAGTATGCTTATGCCAAATAAAAAGCCGCAAAAGCATTGGTCAAGTTTATGCTTTTACGGCTTTGAATTGTAAAATGTAAGGGAATGTTAGATTTCCCAGTTTAACTCATTGCGAAGCGTGGTCGCGACAGGCGAGACATCTTGGCCTTTATCTCCGACTACAATCAGGCTGGCATTTCTTACTGGTACTACAACCCCTTGCATTGACTGGTCGTTAAACGGTGTCATGTCGGGAGATTTTTCGGGAACCACAAACACGGTTACTTTGCCTTGGGCGGTATCCATTACCATGTGAAGGGCATTTTTATCGCCAAATCCACAATGGTTCACATAGTAAACATGGCCAGGGATATCGTTAAAGGTTGAACCAAAGGGCGTTAACTTGGCATTAACCTGACTGAGTGTGACCGACTCATCGATACCGTCAATGAAAGGAGCTTCAGCGCGAACATGCTCCATCGCGATCTGGGCGATTTCCAGTTGTGGATTGCTGGTACCGATGGCTTGATTGTACTGACCGATAAATAAGCCAAAGACAAATGCAACGGAAGCCGCCAAGGCGACCAGCGTGCGTGGCTTGAAACTTGTTGGGCTCGGTTGACCTGATTGGTGGAACAGGATTCGATCAGCGAGGTCGTCGGGAACATCGATTTTCATCGCCTGTTCCAGTTTATTATCGAGTTGTTGTAATTCGTCTGATAGCTTCCGGTTGTTGATTGACGCGTTTCGCGCTTCAGCCAGATCCTCGCTATTGTCGAATGGATCAGCCAAGAGTCGGCGTCGGAATTCTAGATCATCCATTTTGCTGCCCCCCCCGCTCGGTGTGTTTTTCTAGTTGCTCTTTGAGTTGGTTTCTGGCACGGAACAAGCGCGTCATCACGGTGTTGCGGTTCAGACCAAGGATATCGGCAATTTCATCCCCGCTAAAGCCCGCCATTACCTGCAATACTAACGGTTCCCTGTATTCCGGAGCCAGTTTCATTATCTGCTTGCGTAGCATTTGTTGCTCCAAATCACTTTCACTGCCATTTTGCTGGGTATCTGCAATGGCATAGTCATCGATATCAACCAAATCGAGCTGCTTGCGTTCGAACCGTCGGGCATTCTCCCGGCGCAGGATTGTAATCAACCATGATTTGGCGGCGTTATCATCTTGGAGGCTATCGAGGGAGCGCCATGCCCGCAAACAGGTTTCCTGAACCAAGTCCTCCGCAATATGGGGGTCATGGCACAACCAGTAGGCGTAGCGGTAGAGATCCCGATGCCAGGCCCTTACAAGGGCTTCGTATCGTCTTTGCTTATTCATATCCACAGAGACCGAGGCATCAGGCTTTTTCTTTCGAAAAAATGACTTAATCATAAAAGTGTCCATGTCATGCGGAAAACTGCCGTTAAAAGAGGGGGTATTTCTGCAATTATCCGCTGATTCATCCAATAATCCGCATTAAAATTGATCTGGTTCAAATTGTGACTTGGTGAGAAAGCTATAGTAGTCACGTCATCTGATATTGAGCTTTGTGACTCGTACAGTGGATTTTGTACGTAAATAAAGATCAGTATCTGTTGAGCAAGATGACAACTTCCTTTTGAAGGCTGACTTTACTTTCTCCTATCAGGCTTGCCTGATTTGCAATTGGCTTTATGTTAATTGACTTACTATCTTACATGGATTGCTTTCCGTGTGAATTACAACCATACCGTTTCGGTATGGTTTTTTTTTATCTTAGCAAAATGAATCCCACCTACTTCCTTCATGTCTTAATTGATAGCTAAGTTTTTCACTTGTCGTCAAATTATTCTTTTCTGCGCGCATTTTCACAATGTCGTTATACCTATAATGCATCTGGTGCCATAGAGATCCCACTTTTTAAACATTTGTTTGATTCTGATAACAACTGCATTACAATTGTTGTGGTCAGACCTCTAAAGTAGATTCTGGGGCATGCTTCCCCGTACCCGACATATTAATAAGGAGTAGCGATGACACGTCTCCAAAAGCTCACCACCTCTCAAGGTGAGCGCATCGCCGTTGTAAGTGGATTACGTACCCCCTTTGCTCGTCAGTCGACCGCGTTTGACGGCGTATCGGCATTGGACATGGGTAAAATGGTTGTTAGTGAAATGCTCCAGCAGGTGGATATTGATCCCAAGCTGATTGAGCAGGTGGTATTTGGCCAAGTGATCCAGATGCCTGCAGCCCCGAACATTGCCCGTGAGATTGTACTGGGAACCGGCATGGACATTGGTACCGATGCATACAGTGTGACCCGTGCCTGTGCAACCAGTTTCCAAGCGGCAGCCAATGTGACAGAAAGTATCTTGTCGGGCACCATTGATATTGGTATCGCTGGTGGCGCTGATTCGTCGTCGGTATTGCCTATCGGTGTGTCTAAGCATTTGGCTGCAACATTATTGGCGCTGAGCAAAGCCAAAACCATGAGTAAGCGTTTAAAACTGCTCAGTAAGCTCAGCGTTAAAGACTTGATGCCGGTACCACCTGCGGTAGCCGAATACTCAACGGGCTTGAGCATGGGGCAGACCGCCGAGCAGATGGCAAAAAGCCATGGTATAACCCGCCAAGAGCAAGATGCCCTTGCGCATCGCTCGCATACCCTTGCCGCACAAGCTTGGCGCGATGGTTTGATCCAAGACGAAGTGATCACTGCTTTCCCAGAACCTTACCGTCAGTGGATCAACAAGGATAACAATATTCGCGAAGATTCCAGCCTTGAGTCGTATGCCAAATTACGTCCTGCTTTTGACCGCAAGTTTGGCTCAGTCACTGCTGCCAATGCAACGCCGCTGACCGATGGTGCTGCCGCGCTGTTGCTAATGCGAGAGGGCAGGGCAAAAGAGCTAGGCCTGAAGCCGCTTGGCTATATCCGCTCTTATGCGTTTTCGGCGATTGGCGTAGAGCAAGACATGTTGATGGGCCCATCTTATGCGACACCGATGGCGTTAGAACGCGCCGGTGTGACTTTGCGTGATCTTACTTTGATAGATATGCATGAAGCCTTTGCTGCCCAAGCGTTGGCCAACGTCAAGATGTTTGGTTCGGCGCAGTTTGCCAAAGAAAAACTGGGTCGAAGTGAAGCCATTGGTGAAATCGATATGGATAAATTCAATGTCCTCGGTGGTTCGATTGCCTATGGTCACCCATTTGCCGCAACTGGCGCGCGGATGATCACCCAGACCTTAAGGGAGCTTCAGCGCCGTGGTGGTGGCTTAGCTTTGAATACTGCCTGTGCTGCTGGTGGCCTTGGTGCCGCAATGATCTTGGAGGCCGAATAATGACTGAACAACAATCTGCATTCACTTTATCTTATGCCGATAATGGCATTGCTTGGCTCAAAATTGATGTGCCCAATGAGAAAATGAACACCCTGCAAGCACAGTTTGGCGAGCAAGTCGGCAAGGTGCTAGAAGAGCTGAAGAGCAAAAGTGATCTCAAGGGGATGGTGGTTTATTCGGGAAAACCCGATAATTTTGTCGCCGGTGCGGATATCCGTATGTTGGCGGCCTGCACCACTGCTGAAGAGGCTGCATCGCTAGCTGAGCAAGGTCAAAAACTGTTTGCTGAACTTGAGAGCTTACCTTTCCATACCGTGGCGGCGATTCACGGTCCTTGTTTAGGCGGTGGGCTTGAGCTTGCTTTGGCGTGTCATAGCCGCGTTTGTTCAGATGATGATAAGACCCGACTTGGTTTGCCTGAAGTCCAGCTGGGCTTGTTACCGGGATCTGGTGGTACACAGCGATTACCTCGTTTGATTGGTGTCGCAAGCGCGCTGGATATGATCCTGACCGGTAAACAGCTTCGTGCCAAAAAAGCCAAGAAGTTAGGTGTGGTGGATGAGGCTGTACCGCTGAGTATCTTGTTGGATATTGCTGAGAAGCAAGCACTTAAACCCAAGCCAAAGCGTCAGCTGTCGCTGCAAGACCGTGCGATGGGCGGTAATGCGCTAGGACGCTCTTTGGTGTTCGAGCAGGCCGCCAAGAAAACCCACGAGAAAACCCGTGGTAATTACCCGGCAGCCGATGCGATTTTGGATGTCATCAAGTTCGGCTTGCAAAATGGCATGACCAAAGGTTTGGCCCGAGAGGCAAAACTGTTCGGTGATTTGGTGATGACATCGGAATCGGCCGCATTGCGCAGTATCTTTTTTGCCACAACGGCGATGAAGAAAGAGTCAGGTTCGGATGCCAAGCCGCGTTCGATCGGGCATGTCGGTGTGCTTGGTGGTGGGCTTATGGGCGGCGGGATCAGCCATGTCACGGCTTCTAAGGCGGGCTATCCGGTACGTATCAAAGACATTAACAACGACGGTATTCTCAATGCCTTGTCGTATAACTACAAATTATTGGATAAAAAGCGCAAGCGCCGGATCATTAGCAAGGCCGAGCTGCAAAAGCAGATGTTAAGTATTGCGGGCGGGATTGACTACACCGCGTTCGACCGTATGGATGTGATTATTGAGGCTGTGTTTGAAGATCTTGGTCTTAAGCATCAGATGGTCAAAGACATTGAAGCCAACACCAAGCCCGAGACGATTTTTGCTACCAACACCTCATCGCTTCCGATCCACCAGATCGCCGAAGCGGCAGAGCGCCCCGAAAATGTAGTCGGCTTGCATTTCTTCAGCCCGGTAGAAAAAATGCCATTGGTCGAAGTGATCCCACATGATGGGACATCAGATGAAACGGTGGCCACTGTGGTTGCTCTGGCGAAGAAACAAGGTAAGACACCGATTGTGGTGGGTGACAAAGCCGGTTTCTACGTCAACCGGATTTTGGCGCCGTACATGAATGAAGCGGCACAAGTGCTGTTGTCTGGGGAGCCGATTGAGCATCTAGATACAGCGTTGCTTGATTTTGGTTTCCCTGTTGGTCCTATTACCTTACTTGATGAAGTGGGCGTCGATATTGGCGCGAAAATCATGCCGGTATTGGTCGGTGAACTGGGCGACCGTTTCCAGGGGCCAGATGTGTTCGACAAACTGCTCAATGATGGTCGTAAAGGGCGTAAGACAGGTAAAGGTTTCTACTTGTACGATAGCAAGAAGAAAGCGGTCGATAAGAGTGTCTACAAGCTGTTGGGGCTTAACCCTGAAAAGAAAACAGATGCCGAGGGGATTGCCATACGTTGTACTCTGATGATGCTCAATGAAGCAGCACGTTGTTTGGATGAAGGTGTTGTGCGTTCAGCACGCGATGGCGATATCGGGGCGATTTTCGGTATTGGTTTCCCACCATTCTTGGGTGGCCCATTCCGCTATATGGATCAGCTTGGTATCAAGCAGGTCGTCGAGCTGTTGATTGATCATGCAGATAAATATGGTGAGCGTTTCAAGCCGTGTCAGGCACTGGTGGATATGGCTGAAGCGGGGCAGAGCTATTACTCTGCGTAAAGCGCCTGCTAGTCTGTAAAAGTGTAGAAATGTAAACCCTTATCAAAGCCAGCTGTCTTCTCAGCTGGCTTTTTCGTTTTTGCCGTCAGAGATCTTGTACGGGAAAGAATTTCACGATACGCAAGCGAAAGCGGGGCTCGAAAAATTTAGGGCGTAAGAAGTGGTAGGTCAGCATCATAGATAACATACTTACAAACATATTTAATCCAGAAATAAGTACTATTGACGTAGTTGCCAAAGCAACAAATATAAATGCGTGGAAGATGATATCCGCTTCGTGATGAGCTAAAGCACTGTAGCAGTTGGAACATGTAAAGTAGTCATCATATTTATACAGTGAAGGTACTTCTAATTGTTGTTGGCAATGTGGGCAGTGCTGGCTCATGGTGGTGGAACTCCTTCACTTATCTCGTTTAAGGTGATTGCTTATACATGGATAAGACGACCGATAAGAAGGATGATTCAGTTTTTCGTCACAAACCGCTACTGAATAGTTTTGAGAAATTGTTGCTCGGTATGCGAATTGCGGTGAAAAATTATAAAACAGATAAAATCAGCAAAATATTATATTGCAACTGCCTGAAATAAAACAAAACCCGGTAAATCCGGGTTTTGAGTTTTTGTTTAGAACAAAGTGACGAATCAGTAAGCCCCTTGCTGGAACTCATCGATTGAACCAATAGGGTTACCGATTTCCAGTGGGTCCAAATTACTGTGGGCTTGTCCTTGGCAGTGCATCACTATGCGGTTTGATGTGCGTGGCTTAACCACATCGACAATAAACTTCACCATGTCAGCCCGGCTGATATCGTCCAAGGCCTCTATCACCTTTTGTCGCTGATTGAACTCGGCATCTTTGTTACCAATGCTGACCCAGAAGCGCTGGGCACGGGAGCGCAAGTTAGTATCCGGCTCCGAAATTTGTGCAATCAATCCTTGTTTACTGGCTTGCCACTGGGCTTCGTTGAGCTCAAGCAGGACCAGTGCAAAGGCATTGGTAAACTCATCAATAGCCTCAAGTAATTGGGTAGGCGCAGCGACCGGTGACTGGATATATAAAATTAATCCTGGGTGGCGGTTAAGCGGTAAATTGGCAGTGCCCACCATGTAGCCTAGTTGCTGGCGAGTACGTAGCTCATGGAAGAACGTTGTCGACATCAGGTGATTGGCCAAGGTGTAGATTGCAATCTTTCTTGGCGTGGTTTCACGTGACTGGTAATACATCAGCAAGGCTGAGTCGGCGTGATCGCAGCTGACTTCATGGCTGAGGGTGCCAGAATCGCCCAATCTGACCAAGGGTCTTTGGGATTCACCATAGAGCTGGTCGGTAACTCGGAAAGCATCCTTGAGGGTTTCAGCCAGAGCAATGGCATCCTCTTTAAGCCAGTTGCCATAGACAAAGGTATCGATGTGAAGCTCGGCAAACATCGCCTCGACAAAGGCCGGAAGTTCGTCGACCTCAATACTTTCAAGGGCTTCGAGTAAAACAGGATAGGGTGGGTTATTGGGCTGCAACACCCCGGTCAGGGCATTAAACAGCTGTGAAATCGGTTTGTCCTGCGCGGCATTGCGCCAGTTGCGCAACATCTGGGCTTTGATGTTTTTGAACCGCTCGGGATCGAAGTCACGGTTGGCAAAGCGGTCGAGCAGCAGCTTAAGCAGTAGTGGCTGCTTTTCACTGAAACCGGATAGCTGCAGAGTTACCCCGCCCTGATGGGCATAGAGGTTGTAGGACATGCCAGCAATTTCTGCCGGATAGGCCGACTCATTGATTGCATCGAGCAGCATTTCGACACAAAGCCGAGTCTTGACGATATTGCGCGGAGAGTTGACCGCATGTGGGCTATCAATAGCCACATAGACGATGCCTTTCGGCACTCGGAATTCATGTTCTTGTTTGTGCCACAGGCGAAATCCCGGAAGATCTTGAATCAGCTGCGGAGGCTCGGCGGCGTTATCGGCGAGCGGATGCGGATCCGGTTTTTCGCACAGGTAAGGGTTTTGCTCCGGCAGCTGTAATTTCGGGTCGCTGCCAGGCGTTAGCCAGTTGGCCAATTGTTCGTCGGTGAACGGTTTGACACTGTATGGCGTGTGGTACCACTGAGCAACTTTGTCATTGTCTTGACCTTGGGCAACCAGTACCAGACGCATGTTTTGCGGCGTAAGTTGTCCAAGGAAGGAAGCAATCAGCGCTTCGTCATAGGTCGCCATCATATAATCGCCATAGATAATATCATCAGGCGAGTAATGCAGTAGGTTCATCACCAAATAGCTGACGGTGTCGAGTGGTCGGTTTTTTTCCTGATAGCGGAACGCCATATCCAGCACGGTTTTTTTCTCGGCAAAGCGCCATTCATCCAGCCCTTGCTGGCGGATCTGCTCGATGTACTGGAAAACAGTTGTGACAATCTCGTCAACGTTATCAAGCCCATTGGGCGTGAGGTTGAGGCCGATGGTAAACTCACGGAAGTTACTGCCACTAACTCCGCCACCAGCCGCAAGTGTATTGATATAGCCCCTTGATTTTAATAGTGACATCAAGCTGCCACTGCCTTCGTTCCCCAGCAGGTGCGCGATGTAAGAAAGTGGTTTCTCACGGTAGTACTGGTCGACGGCCGGAAGGGTAAACGACAGGGTGAGTTTGCGCACTTCTTTGATCGGGTCTATGGTGATGAACTTGGCTTGTTCGCTCTCTGTTACCAAGGGGACGGCAATGGCTGGTTTGGCTAAGCCGGTATTGGGTATGTCACGGAAGAAGGTCTGGGCATAGGCTTCCAGCTCCTCCAGAGACTGCGGTCCCAGCAATACTAACCCCATCAGGCTGGCACAGTAATGGGTTTGATAGAAGGTAATGAGCTCGTCGCGGACCGATTGGTCGTTACGGTCTGCCAACGTGGTTAGATCGCCGACCGAGAATTTGGCGAATGGGTGTTCGGGGTTGATCGTTTCCTTGTGAACCTGATACAGCCGGCGAACATCGTCTTTGAGCTTTAGCTTATATTCTGAGTCGACAGCATTACGTTCTTTGTCGACGGCTTCCTCATTGAATAACGGAGCCGTAAAGAATTGGCCAAAACGGTCAAGTCCTTCGCTGAAGGTGTGGGGGCTTACTTCGAAGAAATAGGTCGTATTTTCGGTGCCTGTCCAAGCATTGTTGCTGCCACCGCTTTGGTTGATGAACGTTTGGAACTCACCCACGCGTGGATATTTTTCGGTACCGAGGAACAACATGTGCTCAAGGAAATGCGCCATACCCTGACGATCAAGTGGGTCGTCAAAGTGGCCGACCTTTACCGACAGTGCAGCCGCTGAGCGCGGGGCTTCAGCATCATGGACCAGCAATACTCTCAATCCATTGGCAAGGTTGAGGTAGCGGTATTGCTTCAGGTCATTAGGACTTGTATGCACAGGAAAAGCCTATTTTTCAAAGGAAAGTAGACTAATTATGACGCTCATTAGAAAGGGTGGCAAATTTAACCCATCTTTATTTGCCAATAAACAAAAGGTTAGCTGACAGATTTTCCACGCTGGTCACGGAACATTCACAGGGTGAGCGGGATCGCTGTTTTCCCCATGCGTTACTTGCTAGCATAGCCCGACGTACGTCTATTTGGTTGCTGATAGGTTGCCAAATAGACGGATAAGTAAGCCTTGAGTTTGATCGTTCTCTTGCCATTAATAGTAATAATAATTAGGTGTGAGATCGGGTATCAGACTGTGATATTGGAAAAATTATGCGAATTTATATTATGCGTCACGGTGAAGCCCAGCACTTTGCAGCCAGTGATGCAGAGCGCCCGTTGACCGACAGGGGAGCTGCCCTCTCCGAGCAAATGGCAACCCAACTGGCTGGCCAGTTCGACAATGATCTGGATATGGTCTGGGTGAGCCCTTATTTGCGTGCGCAGCAAACATGGCAGTCCATGGCTTCACATTTGCCGACACCAAAGCGGGTCATGACGGTTGATGAAATTACCCCTTATGGTGATGCCGAAGATGTTGCCTCCTACATTAAAGCTGTAGTCAGCATTGAGCAGCCGAAGAACCTATTGGTCGTTTCACACCTTCCTTTGGTGGGATACCTGACGTCGGAAATGGTCCCCGGTCTGCAGCCGCCAATGTTTATTACCTCTTCCATTGCTGCCATTGATTACCAGCCTGACAGTGGCAACGGTGAGCTGCTGTGGCATACCAATCCAGAAGGGTAAGGTAGTCTGATATGCCCCCGGAATTCTTTGCGGAAAATCCCTAAGGTTTTTCCGGGCGGCGCCGATACAAGAGAAAGTTGTATTCTGTAGTCGTAGACCTTCTGATGAAAGCAAAATTATCCCTTGCGATGGGTGTCGCACTGCTTGCTGGATGTGTGCAAATGCCGCCAGCTCCAAGCATTAATGCCAATGGAGCCATTAAATGGGCCAATGGTATCACCGAAGAAATGCACATTTCAGCGTCAGGCAGTACCCTGACATTTGCTGCACCGCAAAGCCTATTTAATCCCGGCGGGATCACCATTTTCTCGCGGATAGACAGTGCTCGTAATGGCAGTTGCGAACATTATTACAGTGAGCAGGCGGTCAAGACACGACTGAACATCTGTGGCAGTGGGGAAGTTACCCTGATAGCGGAAGGCCAGGTGATCAACGTCGGTGCACTGGCGAGGTTCAACTACGGATAAGCGTGGCGAATTGAGTTTTGCAGGAAGGGGGAGAGTGTTGCCAGACATTGGCGAGAGGATGCTCTCCCCGAGAACTATTGCCAATACCAATCTACATAAATACTTGAACAACGACTTATCCAGATTGGTATAAGACATTACCTTTCCGGAATATCCAGCAGTACCAGTAGAGCACCATTCCCGCCAAATTCTAATGGTGCCTGATGGAAAGCCATCACATCAGGGTGCTGTGCTAACCACATCGGCGCTTTCTGCTTTAGGATATGCTTGCCGATGCCATGCATGACACAGCAACAGGACACCTTTTCCTTGATACAAGCGGCTATCATAGCGGCTAGTTCACGCTTGGCTTCTTGCTGCGTCATTCCGTGCATGTCCAGGTACATATCCGGCACGTACACCCCACGGCGTAATTTTTTGACCTCATACTTAGAGACACCAGTACGGGCATATTGGGTCGGGCCATTCTCATTGAGATGAGGTTCAAACTCGTCAGAGAAGTAAAACTCGTGATTTTGTGTCTCTTTTGCCGAGAGTTTCGGCTTATCACTCTTTGGACCCTGTCGGCGAGGCGTGATTATGGTATCATTGGTGATCTTTTTTACGCCCTTAACCGCTTCCTGGAAGAGCATCAGATCATCGTCCAGGTTAGTATCTTTTTTGCTCATAGTGAAATTCCAACAACTTTATAGCGGTATTGTAGCGCCATTCGGAGTCTATTTTGGATAAGATTTTTGTCGACGAAGCTGTCAACGAACTTCATACATTGCAGGACATGCTACGTTGGACGGTTAGCCGTTTCAATGCTGCCGGTCTTTTTTATGGTCACGGTACAGACAATGCGTGGGACGAAGCCGTTCAGCTTGTTCTGCCAACAGTATACCTACCTCTTGACGTCCCTTCGGAAGTGCGTCATTCACGCCTGACCAGCAGCGAGCGTCACCGTATTGTTGAGCGAGTGATCCGCCGTATCAACGAACGCACTCCTGTTGCTTACTTGACCAACAAAGCGTACTTCTGTGGTTTAGAATTCTTTGTCGACGAGCGTGTGCTTGTGCCACGTTCGCCAATCGGTGAGCTGATTGAGAACTTCTTCGAACCGTTCCTCAAAGAACGCCCGACTCGCATCATGGATCTGTGCACCGGTTCTGGCTGTATCGGTATTGCTGCGGCCCATGCATTTCCGGAAGCTGAAGTCGATGTCGTTGACATCTCGACCGATGCGCTGGCGGTTGCTGAGCAGAATATTCAGGACCACGGTCTGGAGCAGCAGGTGATCCCACTGCGCTCTGATTTGCTGCGTGATGTGCCGAAAGACCAATACGATCTTATCGTGACCAACCCGCCATATGTTGATCAGGAAGATATGGACAGCCTACCGGATGAGTTCCGCCATGAGCCTGAGCTGGGCCTTGCTGCGGGTACCGACGGTCTGAAGCTGGTTCGCCGTATCTTGGCCAACGCGCCGGATTACCTGAAAGAAGACGGTGTGTTGATCTGCGAAGTGGGTAACTCGATGATCCACATGGAAGAGCAATATCCGCATATTCCATTTACCTGGATTGAGTTTGAAAACGGCGGCCACGGCGTATTTATGATGACCCGTGAGCAGTTGCTTGAGTGTGCTGATGAGTTTGCGTTGTACCGCGATTAATTAGCCTCATTCTCACAGTTACAAAAAATGCCGCCAACCGAAAGGTTGGCGGCATTTTTATTGCTAGGCTGGGGTAGTGTTGATTCTTCGTTGCCAGCCAGCTATGAGCAATTTCTTTGCAAACATGTTCAATGCAGGTTCTGACTATTAAGCGGTACCAGCCTGTTGCTTAGATTTTAGCTCTGCCATGATGTCGGTTTGGTTGGCTTGATAGTCATCAAGACCGGCTTTGCGCAGATCGCATGACGGGCAGTCACCACAGCCATCACCAATGATACCGTTGTAGCAGGTTAGGGTTTTCTCTCGGACGAAGTTGAGTTTACCGTACTGGTCGGCCAGCGCCCAAGTTTCAGCCTTGTTGAGCCACATCAACGGGGTTTCAATTTTCAGTGCTCGATCCATTCCCAGTACCAGCGATTGGTTCAGTGACTTGACGAATTCGTCACGGCAATCCGGGTAGCCGGAAAAATCGGTTTCACAAACACCGGTGATCACCGCTTCGGCACCGATCTGGTAGGCATAAATACCGGCAAGGGTCAGGAACAGAATGTTGCGGCCAGGAACAAATGAGTTTGGTAGGCCATTTTCCTGTAATTCGTGGGAGACAGGGATATTGTCGCGGGTCAGGGAGCTGATCGCGAGTTCATTGAGCAGGCCCACATCCATCACTTTGTGTGCTTTAACACCCAATTCTTTACAGACAGATTCAGCCACTTCGATTTCCAGCTTATGACGCTGGCCATAATCGAATGTAATGCAGTGCACTTCATCATAATGGGCCATGGCTTGGATCAGGCAGGTCGTGGAGTCTTGGCCGCCACTAAATACAACTACGGCTTTGCGCATGAAAAATTTTCCTATGTTGTTGTCGTACCGAAAAACAGTCGGTAGGGACTACCCCTTATTGAAATTAAGGATAGGCCAACAGCAGGTTCTCTATTGGCAGGCTCATGCTACCGCAGCAATGGCAAAGAAAAAAGCGTTGTGATGAAAAGCCGCAGTTCTTGTTAGTCATCGCTGCGGCTAGATGAAAACAGGGGGGAGTTAGCTTAGCTTTCCGGTTTGCTCAAATGTCTCGAGCTGGGCAAGGTAGCTACTGATATCGCCAATGTTGCTTTCAACCCATTCATTATTGAAATAGGTATCGAGGTAGCGTTCACCACTGTCACACAGCAAGGTAACAATCGAGCCAGTCTCGCCGCGAGCTTTCATTTCACAGGCGAGCTGTAGCACACCATAAAGGTTGGTACCGGTCGATGCGCCAGCCTTGCGGCCAAGCAATTTTTCCAACCAGTGTACCGTGGCAATACTTGCAGCATCAGGAATGGTGCGCATCTCATCGACTACGTCAGGAATGAAGCTCGGCTCGACCCGTGGCCGGCCAATTCCCTCGATGCGGCTGCCGCAATCACCGGTCAGCGAGGTATCACGGGTTTTGTAGTACTGATGGAACACTGAGTTTTCTGGGTCAACCACACAAAGCTTGGTCGAATGCATTTGGTAGCGGATATAGCGGCCAATGGTTGCAGAGGTGCCGCCGGTTCCTGGACTCATCACCACCCAGCTTGGGATCGGGTGCTCTTCGAGTTTCATTTGGTCGAAAATACTGTTAGCGATGTTGTTGTTGCCTCGCCAGTCGGTGGCCCGCTCAGCATAGGTGAACTGATCCATGTAGTGGCCATTGAGCTCTTTCGCCAAGCGGCGGGATTCTTCATAGATCTCGCTTGGGCTGTCGACGAAATGCGCGCGGCCACCGTAGAACTCGATTTGCTCGATTTTCTTGCGTGCGGTTTTACGCGGTACGACGGCAATAAACGGCAAGCCAAGCAAACGGGCAAAATAGGCTTCTGATACAGCGGTACTGCCAGAAGAGGATTCAATGACTGGAGTATCTTTGCTAATCCAGCCATTACACAGAGCAAACAGGAACAGCGAACGAGCCAGGCGGTGTTTGAGGCTACCGGTTGGATGGGTGCTTTCATCTTTTAGGTAGATATCAATCCCTTCCAGAGAAGGAATGTCCAACTTGATCAGGTGTGTATCGGCTGAGCGTTGGAAGTCGGCTTCAATTTTGCGGATCGCGGTGTGGATCCATTGTGGGTCGTGGCTCATGGGAGTTCCTTTTACGCTGTGTCTGACTATTTATATTATGGTGATAATGTATGACGAAGAGCAGAAAAAAACTTTATCAATATTACTCCCAATCACTTAAAATAGAGAAAATTTTTCTAAAACTTATTTTTTAGGTGAAACAAATTGGCTAATCTAGACAAAACAGATAGAACGCTTCTTCGTTTACTGCAACAGGATGGCACATTGGCCTTGGCTGAGTTGGCTGAAGCAGTGAACCTGACTACCACACCGTGTTGGAAGCGACTTAAGCGGCTTGAAGAAAGTGGTATTTTACGCCAGCGGGTTGCCTTGCTTGATCCGGTAAAACTCGGCCTATCGTTTACTGCTTTCGTGCAAATCAAAACCAGTAATCACTCCAAGGAGTGGTACCACAAGTTTGTCGACACGGTATCCGATTTCCCCGAAGTGATGGAGTTCTACCGCATGGCCGGTGAGTATGACTACATGATGAAGGTACAGGTAGCCGATATGTCCGCTTTCGATCTGTTCTACAAGAAGCTGGTCAATAGCATCGAGGGGCTGACCAATGTCACGTCGACATTTGCCATGGAGCCACTGAAGTACACCACCGCTTTACCGGTATAGCGATTGTGTCGGTACAGCTATTCTGCCGATACGCATATTTGCCTCCATATGATGGTGACTCGCTCCCTATATTTCAGTGCTTTGGAATGTGAAGAGATAAAAATCAGGATGAAATACCAAATCACAAAATTAGCGTTATAAGTAATTGAAATAAAAAAGAAGAAGACAGCATAATATCACTCGCAATTAAAGGGTGACACGGCAGGGAGGGGGATAAATGCAAATATTTTGGCAGTTAAGGTGGTATTTCCGACAGCAATGGCGGCGCTATGGTGGTGCCATTGGTATTTTGGTCCTTGTCTCCCTGTTTGAGCTGTTACCACCCAAAGCGATCGGCTGGATTGTTGATGATGTTGTCAGCGGAAGTATGACGCCTACCGTGATGCTTGGCTGGTTGATGGGTTTGGCTGTCGTTTGGCTGGTGGTGTATTTTCTGCGGATCATCTGGCGTTGCTGGTTATTTGGCGCGGCGCATGAGCTCGGTACCGTGCTTCGTAATCGTCTGTATCGCCACTTTTCATCCCATTCCCCTTCCTTTTTTGAACGCTATAAAACGGGCGATTTGATGGCCCGTTCAACCAATGATGTCAATGCGGTGGTAATGACTGCCGGCGAAGGTGTATTGACGGCTGCTGACTCTCTCATCACAGGGATTGCCGTATTGTTTGTGATGACCACCTTCATTAGCTGGGAGCTAACGATCTTGGCATTGTTACCGATGCCGCTAATGGCGGTGGTCGTTTTCTTCCTCGGCCGCCAGTTACACAGTCGATTTTCTTTATCACAGGCGGCATTTTCAAGCCTGACGGACAAAACTCAGGAGAGTCTCAATGCGGTAAGGATGATCCGCGCCTTTGGGTTGGAAAATCGTCAGCAACAAGATTTTTCTGGAGTGGTCGATGATGTGGGTGAGAAAAACTTGGCAGTGGCGCGAGTGGATGCCAAGTTTGATCCGGTGATTCAAATTGCCATTGGGATGTCTTTTTTTCTCAGTATTGCCGGTGGTGCCTATCTGATCAGCCAACAGAGGTTGACGTTAGGTGAGCTGACGGCCTTCACCCTATATCAGGGTCTGATGATTTGGCCAATGTTGGCGATGGCATGGTTGTTCAATATTCTTGAGCGCGGCTCGGCGGCATGGAACCGGTTGGCTGATATTTTTGATGAAAAACCGGATATTGTCAGCGGTGAGCAGGCGCTTGATCGTCACTATCAGCCCCTGAAGGTAGCGATTGATACCTTTTCCTGGCCTGGCCAAACTCAGCCTGCGCTGGATAATGTCCATTTTACCCTGATGAGTGGCCATATGCTGGGTATTGCCGGGCCTATCGGGAGTGGTAAATCGACCTTGCTGTCGTTGCTACTGCGACAGCAGGAACTCGAGGATGGGCAGATTTGCTATGGTGATGTCGCGCTCAAGCAGGCGGATCTTTCTCAGTGGCGTAGCCGGTTTGCCGTGGTGAGTCAGTCACCTTTCCTATTCTCCCGCTCCATTGCTGACAATATTGCCCTTGGTAAGCCGCAGGCCAGTATGGAGGAAATCCGTGCAGTGGCCAGAGTGGCCTGTATTGACGACGATATCATGCAGTTCCCAGAAGGTTACCAAACGCAAGTTGGCGAAAAAGGTATTACTTTATCGGGCGGTCAGAAACAGCGTATTGCAATTGCTCGTGCGTTGCTGCTGGAGGCGGAGATTCTGGTTTTGGACGATGCGCTGTCAGCCGTCGATGGTAAGACGGAGCACCATATCCTCGCTAATTTGCGCGGCCAGAAAAAGCGGACGGTGATTGTGATTGCCCACCGTTTAACGGCACTAGAAGAGGCGGATATGACGTTGGTTCTTCATCAGGGGCGGATCAGTGAACAGGGTGATCACCGCAGTTTGCTGGCTCAGGATAATTGGTATGCGGAAATGTACCGCTATCAAAAATTAGAGCAGGCGATGGAGGACGCATAATGGAAAAAGACACCATAAAAAGGTCGACGTTTACTCGCTTGTTACACTTCGCGTTGGCGGATAAGAGACAGTTGACGGCGGCAATGGGTTTATTGTTCTTGGCTTCTATTGCAGATGTCTCGGGACCATGGTTGATCCAGCATTTTATTGATAACAATATTGCCAAGGACAGCTTTCCAACGTTCGAGTTGGTTATGTTGGCAGCGGGCTATATCGGTTTGATGTTCGCCACGGCATGGTTGCGGTATTTGCAGGCATTGCGATTCAATGAGCTGGCGGTTGGGGTCGTACAGACGGTACGTAAACAGCTATTTTCGCGGATCATTAACCAACCTCTGTCAGCTTTTGATTATATGCCGTCAGGTAAGTTGATCTCACGGATCACTAATGACACCGAATCGCTCAAGGATTTTTATGTGCATGTTATTGGTACGGCACTTAGGAATATCACTTTAATCCTGGTGATGCTGGTGGCTATGGCGTTGTTGAGTTGGCGTCTAACATTGGTGGTGCTGGTGTTGTTACCTATAGTGGTCGGTATCATGGTGCTCTACCAGCGTCGTAGCTCGGATGCCTATAGAAAAATGCGAGACTTGCTGGCTGATATCAACGCCTCGATGAGTGAATCGATTCAGGGTATGAGTTTGATCCAGTTGATGCGACAGGAAAAAACATTCTACAGCCAATTTTCTGAACTGACAGACAGTCATCTGGAAGCGCAGCAAAGTGTTGTCAGGCTTAATGGCATCATGCTACGGCCGTTGATCGACGTTCTTTCTGGTGTCGCCTTGCTCTCTCTGGTGGCGTTGTTTGGGGTGAGTGGCGTCGAGCTTATTGGCGTCGGGGTCTTATATGCCTTTATCAGTTATTTGGGGCGAGTGACCGAGCCATTAATTGAGCTAACCCAACAGCTGTCATTGTTGCAGCAGGCGTTGATGGCCAGCGAGCGTATCTTTGGATTCATTGACGCCGAGCAACAAGGGTATGGTCGTGATACTGCACCGTTGACCTCTGGAAAGCTCGAATGTCGTCGGATTGACTTTAGCTATGATGGTAAGCAGCCCATTCTAAAGGGGATAGATGTGGCAATGCCGCATCAGGGGTTCCTGGCCTTGGTTGGGCATACCGGTAGCGGCAAGAGTACTCTGGCTTCGTTGATGATGGGCTTTTACCCGGTGTCGAAAGGTCAGATCCTTCTTGATGACCGGCCGCTGGTAGGCCTATCCCATGATGTATTGCGTTCTGGGATCGCCATGGTCCAGCAGGATCCGCATATTCTCAGTGCGTCGGTACGGGAGAATATCACCTTGAGTTGTTGCTTGGATGACGGAACCGAGGACGATTCCATCTGGCAAGCTCTGGAAGCGGTTGGGCTTGCTGGGCAAATCCGCTGTTACCAAGGCGGCTTGGATACCCAGTTGGGCAGTGGTGCTGCGAACCTGTCGGCTGGGCAAAAACAATTATTGGCACTGGCAAGAGTATGGTACCGCAAACCGAGAATCCTGATCCTCGATGAAGCAACGGCCAACATTGATTCAGGTACCGAGCGCGATATCCAGCAGGCATTGAACAAGCTGCGTGGTGATATGAGTGTGGTTGTGATAGCCCACCGTTTATCGACGGTGATGGAAGCCGATGAAATATTGGTGTTGCACCACGGAGAGGCGGTTGAGCGAGGGAAACACCATGAACTGTTGGGGCAGAACGGCTATTACCGTCAGATGTACCAGCTACAGCAAGCTGGTGAGCACCTTAAGCAGCTGGAAAGTGAAAGTGGTGACACCCAAGTACCCAGTGCCGAAAAACAAGAGGCGGGGTAAGCCGCCTCTTAAGTTTGTATCTTGTCAGTGGCTTGCCAGTGAACATTGACGACCGGCGGACTATTTGCTCCCGGTATGGCGCATCAAACCTTCCTGTACCGCAGAAGCCACCAACTCCCCTTTTTGGTTGTAGATCTCACCGCGAACTAAACCTCGAGCATTGCTCGCCGACGGGCTGTCGATCGCGTAGAGCAACCATTCATCCATACGGAAAGGGCGGTGGAACCACATAGAGTGATCAATGGTTGCTACCTTCATCTGGGGATTGAACAAGCTGACGCCATGGGGCTGTAATGCGGTGACCAAGAATCCCCAGTCAGAGGCATAGGCCAATAGGTACTGGTGGACACGTGGGTCGTCCGGCATCTCGCCATTAGCCTTGATCCACAGGTACTGTTTGGCGTCGGTTGGCTTCGGGGCGAGAGGGTTAATCACATTGACCGGACGGACCTCTATCGGGCGATCGCAACCAAAATGCTTCACGGCGCTTTTAGGGAGTTTGTCGGCGAGTGACATCACCAACTCTTGCTCCGACATCAACCCTTCATACGAAGGCGCTTGTGGCATCGGTGACTGGTGTTCGAAGCCTTTTTCTTCAGCTTGATAAGACGCCGTGATATAGAAGATTGGGCGGCCGAATTGAATCGCTTTTACCCGACGGGTGCTGAAACTGGCACCGTCACGTAGGTTTTCGACATCGTAAATAATGGGTTTGTGTGGATCTCCCGGTCGCAAGAAGTAGCTATGAAACGAGTGAACCTGACGATCTTCATCGACGGTCTCTTTCGCCGCTGAAAGGGCTTGGCCAAGGACTTGGCCGCCATAGACTTGTGGTAAGCCCAAATGCTCACTTTGTCCACGGAACAATCCTTGTTCAAGCTGCTCTAAATGTAGCAGAGTGAGAAGTTCATTCAGTTCTTTGCTCATTGGGACTCCATAAATAATGTTATTATTAAGCGCTGTGAGGAGTGGAACAATCATTCCTAATGAATGGATGATCATTCAGTTTAAACGTGAGTTCAAGTGCTTGTCACACAAGAAAATGACAGTTTTGCTTTAGGAGAGACAATGAAAAGGGTTTTGGCACTGATATCGGCATTAGCGATAGCGCTGGTCGTATCGGCGTGTACCAGTTTGATCGAACAAGATGCAGACTTGGAAGTAGTGAAGGGAACCTTAACCTACAAAGAGCGTATAGCATTACCTGATAATGCCCGTATTACCGTGACGCTGGCGGATGTATCTAAAATGGACGTTGCTGCGGAGGTACTGAGTAGCCAGGCTTTTTTGGCCGGTGGCAAACAGGTGCCGTTTGAATACCAGTTAAACTTTTCTCGCCAGGAAATTGTTCCTAACCATACTTATGCTGTCAGTGCTCGTATAGAATTGGATGGCAAACTGCTGTTTATCACCGATACGGCTAACCATGTGCTGACCGATCAGTTTGAGTCTACTTACAAAGACTTGGTGTTGATAAAGGTGAAGTAATTTCTAGATGCCGCCCACTCGGCGGTATTAGATCCCATCCCATCGATATTGTTTCAATTTAAGCCGTCCGGCTTCGCTCACCTCGACTCCTTCATCAATTAATTTACGGCGTTGGCGTTGTAAATCATGTCCCGTCAGGGAAATTTCCCCTTTTGAATTCACTACTCGGTGCCATGGCAGGGTTGAACCTTCTGGCAACGTCGCCATCAGGCGACCAACTTGGCGTGCATATCCAGGAAAACCGGCGAATTTGGCAATATCGCCATAAGTTGTGACTTTTCCATGTGGAATTTGGTGAACTTGGGTGTAGATTTGCGCTGAAAAATCATCCATATTTATACCTGTACCAAACAAACCTGATTGCTGGATATGGTATTACGGTTATCAGAGAACGCAAGGAGGTGCTGCCATGTTGTATGCCGCGTTACTTGTTATGGTCAGCATAGCGTTGACCATTGTCGGAGTCAGTGGATTGGGGCAAAGCCAAGGAGAGCTGCCTGCATTGGCCCTTGCCATACCCGCCTTATGGTTATTACCACAAGGTGGCGTGTCTGCCTGGCTATTATTAATTGGCCTAGGTACATTCGGTATTGTTCTCCCTGAACAACCCATTGCCTTATCGGTGAGTGTCTTTATGATGCTGCCGGTTTTTGCTGTGAGTTTCTCTGCAAAGAGTTCTTGGCAACTAGCTGCATTGTTGATCTCCATCGTCCTTGCTATGGATGTTGGTCTGATGGCTCTGCAAGCTGAAGGTAAGCTAGAGGGTAGTCCTATCTACACCATCATTCAGATCCTTGCTGTCGGCGTAATTTGGATAGCTGCACGCAGTTGGCGGCCGGTAGAAGGGAATACTTGGTGGCCGCTGTTTTTGGTGGTTCCGCTTTGGGTCGGTGGTTTAGCCCATGCTGCACTGGTTGCCCTTTGTGTCACCGGGTTAATTGCTTCCCTGCAGGGGATGTCAAAAAGCAAACTCAGCGAGTGGGTACCCCGGATGATGTGGATCCTCCCTGCTGTCGGTTTTGCCACCTTGGTGTTGGTGCCATGGTTTGACGTGCCGAATCCGATATTGGTTGCTTGGTTGTTGGTACTGGGCGGGGCATTGTTGGGTGAGTACTTGCTGGAAGACCCGGAAGAAGAGCTCTAGGACTAAGCTAACTGTGTGAAAATAGGGAGCCTTGACCAATAAATCAGCAGTCGGTTGGTAATCTGCTAGTGAGCTATTGCAATCACCTCGGCCATAGCGGATAATCCATTCCGTTCTCGAACAGAGACAAAGAATCTATGGAGGCCCTGCTGGTCCTCTCGCAACACTACCTCGTGAACCCGGTCAGGCCTGGAAGGGAGCAGCCGCAGCGAGCGACGTGTGTGCCGAGATGTGGCTGGTGGGGCTTCCACCCATCTAGCGTTTGGTAATCTGCACCATATCCTTGCAAATATTCCCTCGTACCGTACATAAATTGCAGCGTAAGCTGACATAGTCATTTTAATAGACAACCTCACTTGCCTTTAACTCATCGCCCGAGTCACTCAGCAGTTTCAAAGTAGAACTTGTATTCTCGTACACCGTCTATATGAACACCTTTTTCTCTCAACTCAAGGTACTGCTGAAGCTTAACCGTTCTGAAATCCATAGCTTTCAGCGCAAGGATTATCCGCAGTTCATCCATTGAACGTGACTTTGCAGCAGAACTGCAAGTACTGCAGACAACATGAGCCTTTGCCTTAAAACCAGTCTTATCCAGCCAGTTTAGCTCTTTCGGTTCTTTACGCTTACCACAGAAGTAACAGCGGTTGTCTTGCTTCAATGCTGCCTGCTCCCTTGCAGCTTTAGGGCTCGGTAATTTGTTAGGTGGGGTGGTGTTGGCTTTCTTACTACCACTGAACTTAGAGAACTGAACGATATTAGACATTTGGATAACTCTTACTAATCAAGGATGTATTCGTTTAGCTGACACCCTCCCGAAGGGCGAGTTTTCTAAGCTCATATACAGCGTTATTGTTTCTTGATTTAGAGCCACTAGATCTTTAAAACAATGCCTTGTTTATAAGCTTATAAATTCTCGCTGAACCTGCATATTGAGGTAGCTTGGGTATATATCCTATTTCTTGTGCATTCAATTAGTCAAATTACCGCAGTACTTATTGCACAGGTTAAGTGAGTTTCGGGGAGGATGGGGTGTACATAACACGAGGTTGGCATAGCAAACTCCGGTTATCCTTACACAGCGAAACGATCGAGTCTAACAAAGCCAGCTTGTGACAGCCGGCTAGGAGAAAGGTAGTCGTTACAGACTTACTTTTATGAAGCGTGAAGCTCTCTTAGCATGGGGAAAGCCATTTTCGCGTGTTCACCCGTGCAGATGAAACCAACAAAATTATCATCAGGATCATAGCTTTTAATAACCATGCCATCTGTTTTCATATCTGCAGACCAACGGGTAATGTCATGCATAGAGTTACCTGCTAATTGGATGGGATACTCTGGTGTTTTAACCTTAACGAGCATTGTTGGAAGGTTAAGCGTGGCTGAGCCACCACCCAGCTGACTGGCAATAACATTCGCTGACATTATTGCTGGCTGGAGGAATGCCAAAACACGGCCATGAATTTCAGCGCAATCCCCAACCGCATACACATCTGGTGCGCTTGTTCTCATTGCATCATCAACAACAATCCCTCTGTTGGTTGCTATCCCTGCCTCCGCGGCTAATTTGATGTTTGGACGCACACCTGCCGCGCTCAGAACAATGTCACAGGAAATATTGAGACCTTGGTTAGTGGTAACTGTCATCCCATTATTCGTTTCACTCGCCCTGACGACATAGTTGTTTGTCAGCACGTTAATATCAAACTTCGATAATGCCTTGAGTAGCTCAGTGGCGACAAACTCAGGTATTAACGATGACAATAGATGAGATGTTGGCTCAACAATGGTGACTTTTTTTCCTGCTTTAGCGAGGTCAAGGGCCAGCTCGACACCGATAAGACCGCCACCAATAACAGAGACACTATTGGCTTCGTCAACCTTACTCTTGCTCGCGGCAAACTCATCAAGGCTGTTCAGGGTAACAATTCTATTGCTATTAATTCCTTCAATTGGCGGAATGAACGCGCTAGAACCTGTTGCAATAATCAACTTAGAATATGTGTGGAACTGATCATTGACCCTGATGGTATGAGCTTCATGATCAATATCTTTCACAAGATGATGCGCGTGGATCGTCACTCCATATTGTTGTGAAAGCTCTGCAGCTGTTTTTGTTGGCAGCTCTTCGGGCATTTGGTTTTTGCTGAAGACATGGCTCAAGTCCGGCTTGTTGTATTCGCTGCCATCACCTGAAGTAAACAGCTCTATCTTATCGGCACAGCCGCTGCGGTGGAGCATTTTTACGGTTTGCAGAGCCGCAAAACCGCTACCAATGATAATGATTGGGTGAGCCATTATTTCACCTCCACAAAGACTTCTTTACCTAGCTGGCATTCCGGGCACAAGAACCAATCAGGCAGATTGGTAAATGCTGTACCCGGTTCGATGCTCTGCATTGGCTCGCCCAGTTTTGGATCGTAAATCCAGTTACAGACCGTGCACTGGTAGCAACTGCAGTCTGCTGGGTGCGCTTCCTCTTTTGTCTCTTGTGGCTGTTCTGCAAGCACTGTCGACTCTTCAACGTGTTGTGTTGAAACGGTTTCAGCATCTTGTGGTTTCTCACCTTTATCAGCGATTACAGCATTTTTATCATCCCAGGCTTTGGCGATGTTCACACCGTATGCAAAACATTCAGCCAGGCCATCGGTGTCAGGTTTCCAGTGAAGGTGCAAAGGCTCTTCCACCTCAAAGCCAGCTTCACGTAGGCGAGCATCAATACGCGTGACTGCACCGCCCGTCCAGCCAGAAGAACCAAAGGCTGCTGCTGACTTCTCCTTGAAGCGCAAACCATGCACCTCTTCGAGCAGTGCGGCCACTTTTGGCATCATCACATTGTTCATGGTAGAGCTACCTACCAGCACACCTTTAGAGCGGAAAAGGCTGGCAAGGATAACGTTCTTGTCATGACGGGATACGTTGTAAATCTTGATGGTGGTATTCGGGCTTTGGCTGCGAATACCTTTAGCCACAGCATCGGCCATCATGCGCGTGTTACCACTCATGCTGTCATAGACCAGCGTGATGTAGTCTTCTTTGTAAGCCTGTGACCACTCGTAGTACTTCTCGACAATTTGAGTGGCGTTCTCGCGCCAGATACAGCCGTGAGATGTGGCAATGATATCGATAGGGACACCAAGGGAGAGCACCTCTTCGATCTTGGCTTTTACTAGCGGAGCAAACGGCGTCAGGATGTTTGAGAAGTAGCGCTGACATTCATCAAAGAGCTCAGTCTGGTTCATCTCGTCATTGAATAGATGCTCGTCGCAGTAGTGCTGGCCAAAGGCATCATTCGAGAACAGAATGTTATCACCTGTCATGTAGGTAGCCATGGAATCAGGCCAGTGAAGCATCTTCATTTCAACGAATACAAGTGCCTTACCGTTACCGATATCTAGTGTGTCACCGGTTTTGACGGTGCGGAAGTTCCAGTTTGGATTGTGGTGATGACCGACAATGCTGTTAACACCCGCTTCAGTGCAGTAGATGGGCGTGTTTGGGATCTTTGCCATCAACGTCGATAATGCGCCAGCATGGTCATGCTCAGCGTGTTGCGTGATGATGTAATCAATCTGGTTTAAATCGATTTCTTGCTCTAGGTTGGCAATGAATTGTTCGTCAAATTGATGATCTACGGTGTCGATGAGAACAGTCTTTTCTTCTTGGATTAGGTAGCTGTTGTAACTGGTACCACGGCCCATCTTATATTCTGTACCGTGGAAGTATTCTGTTTCCCAGTCCTTGATACCTACCCATTTCACATTGTTCTTAACTTGAATGTTCATATCGACTTTTACTCTATTGGCTTAAACATAAAAACTGAACAGGGTATTGCACTAGCCGTGCCAACTTTTAAATCGCTTACGCAAAGGTTTGCGTGCTTGATTTTTATGCGAATTTCGAGTGCTGTCGGATTTTGTGGTGTCAATATGACAGCTCTGAAAGTGTCATATTGACAATTTAATTGTCAATATGACATTGCTTCGACACGACAAAAACAGTGGATTAGCTGGCTATTTTTCACCGAGCGTCGCAAATCCGCTGCTTTTCGCCGCAACCGGGCAAATTATTTGTTTGTTGGGCATTAGGCTTCATCTGGGGAGGCGTGTCTGCACGCTGGTATACGGTTTTGTATATACCTGAAAAGGCGTCAGCAATGAGTGAAAAGACCAATCACTAGTTTGGGCTTCGGCCTCTTCAAGCATGCGCTGAGGTCGTCGCTGTCCAAAGATACTTGGCTAAAGGCGGGGCTTCTGTCTTTTCGACTCATCATCTATTGGTTGATTTTGAAGTATAACCGTCTGGCAATGATTTCCAGCGAGAGCTGATCACGGAAGAATGGGATACGATTGGTCAACCGGTGGAAGTGTCGTTTTATCGCCGGTCGCTTACCGAACTCTTTGAGGCGGTATTTACATCGGGCATAAGTGTGGTTGGATTCTCGGAAGGCAACCCAGCGCCTGGAATAGCGGACATTGATCCACAGCGTTTTGAGCAGTTAACGATGAAGCCTAACTTCATCTATATTGAATGCCAGAACTGAGTTTTGTGAAATGTTATGCTTTGTGGCACGATATATTCGCTGGCTTATTTCCCAAAGCTTGAAGTCGGTCACCCTATTTGCAACAAAAATTGATAAAACGCATAGTTCTTTGTTGCTGGAGTGCATAATGTCACTGTTGTTCTGTTCCAGAGAAATGAAAGGTTACCAATATGTCTGATGTACCAGTGTCTGTTACAACCGCCGCCGAAGTGATCCAGCCAGTTGCTGAATCTTCGGGTTCGATTTGGGGTTATGTAGCTGGTGGTGTTGCCTTGCTGATTCTTGCCGGTTTCTTCGGCTATAAGAAAATCAACAAGCCAGCATTTATTATTAAGCAGGTACGCAAACGTAACCTGAAAGAGATTAAGAAGTTAGGTGTTGAAAATTCTGACTTCGTGAATGATTTAGATAAGCTGTTGGACTCGGTTGAGATTTATGCAACTGAAAAAGGCATGAAGGGTTCTGATGTAGTGAAAATCATCAGCCCGATGAACGATAAAGATCGAATCAAGACCGCTGGTGATATGTACCAGTCAATGATTTATATTGCCAACGATATCAAAGATGCGTCGCTGGCACGTGAGTTCAAGAATAAAGCCAAGCAAGTTAAAGCAAACTCGCCTTTGATGGCAGGTCTGTTCAAACGCGCAGGTATCTAAGCTCACCTTCGTTTATCCGCGAAAAGTAACATGCAAAACCGGTTGGTATCGCTCTGAGTTTCGGAGCGATACTGGCCGGTTTTTTTATGCCTGGACGCCACGTACAAGCCATTAAATGACATCAATCGTGATAGGGATCGACTTTTTGTGAAATGCTCCTCTCTTGTTATCTGAAAAATAAACTCCACATCACAACTGTAAGCGGTGAGCTGTTACCATATAGCGAAACCCAATAATAACTACAGGGAACGAGGATGAGAGAGGTTGAATTTCGTACCGTTGACAGGCTGTTCGTCAAGATGTCGGTCAACGATAAGTTTTGGGTGCTCTTTGCACTGATTACCACGGTCGTCACGGCGATTGCCGGGCTGCATTACCGCCAAAGCGTGACCCAACTTGAACGGCAACAACTGGCGGTGACCGAAGCAAGGCTTGTAGCAATGGTCGAAACCGTTCGGGTATCAGGCTTGAACGATGATGCCCAGCGTAGTTTGTTGCAACAACAAGGTGTGAATTTTACCGGCAATACTTACGGGGCAGCCCGAGAGCAAGCGCAGGTGATAACTCCCATGGGCACGGCGAGCCTTTCACAGGAACTATCGGTATCATTACAGGCCGGAAAAGATCAGGCTCTGCAGCGCTTTTTCTATTCACTGGCAACACTGCTTCCAATTGGCTTGTTATGTTACTGGATGGCGACTTTCCTTGGTGGTGCCTTGTGGGTAATGCATCAGGCCACCAAGCGTATTGCCGATGGTGATTTGACGTCACGTTTGGGCTTCCACGTTGGTAGGGATGAGTTTGGTATTATCGGTTATGAACTAGACCGTACCATGGATACCTTGAGCGAGTTAGTGAATACCGTGAAACACAGCGCGCAGGATCTGCAGGTTGCGGCCGGTAATTTTGGTAATGATGCACAAGGCGCTGGCCAACAAGTGAACCAGCAATACGCTTCGCTCGATTCAGTAGCGACGGCGATGGAAGAAATGACAGCGTCGGCTAAAGACATCGCTGGTTTGGCACAGCAAACGTCAGATCAATCGGATGCTGACATGCAAAGCATCGAGCAGGGGAACCGCAATGTCCAACAGGCTATTGTAAAAGTGACCCAGTTGTCTGAGCAAACCGACGAAGCTTCACGTGCTGTTGGTAGCCTTAATGAGAAAGCTGAAGAAATCAATGCGGTGATCACCACGATCAATGCGATCTCTGAACAAACCAACTTGCTTGCTCTGAACGCGGCAATTGAAGCGGCCCGTGCCGGTGAGCAGGGCCGTGGTTTTGCGGTAGTGGCAGATGAAGTGAGGACGCTGGCTGGACGCACTCAACAGGCGACGGTTGAGATCCAGGCAATGATCGATAAGCTGCAACTTGAGACAAATAGTATCTCTAACATTACAGCTGTGACTTTAGAGCAGTCTCATCACAGCCGCGAGATGATCACTGAAATTGGCCGTGATGTGGACAACATTGCCCTATCAGCCCGTCAGGTGATGGATATGAGTACCCAGATTGCAACGGCTGCACATCAACAGACAACGGTTGCCAATGATATTGCCTCAGAGCTGCATGATATCCGCTCTCAGTCGGAAGTGATCCGTACCATGAGTGAACAGTCGATTGATAACAGTACTAGCTTGGGGGATACCTCTCGTCAGTTGGGTGAGATTTTGCATAAATATCGCACCAATAGCTGAGATCAATAATCCAGCACATTACAAATGAGCCAGTTACGTCAGTAACTGGCTTTTTTACATGGATCTGTGAATTCAGTATGGGAATACAATGATTTTCATAACCAGAATGGAGCCTTGTCACGGCACATTGCCGACTTGCTTGCTAGTCTGACTATATAGCCAGTGTGTTTCTGGCTGGATTGTAGAGGGGGAGAGCGTATGAATACTCAACTAACCGTAACACTGGCGGGACAAGATCATCCTCAACTTATCAATAAATTGGCAGCCAAGACTCACGAGCTTGGGGGCAAGTGGCTGATCAGTAAAATTAACAGGCTGGATAACCAAGTTGTCGGGATTTTGAAGATTGATATTCCTGCGCAGTCTGTGGGTCAACTAAGGGAGCTTTTCCAAGCCCAGCAAGAATTGGATATCCGGATCATTGAAGCGGCGGAAGTTGGTGAGATCAAAACCGACCACCTTACACTGAAGGTCGAGTCGAAGGATCGCCCGGGTATCGTCAATGATATAACCCGTATTTTGGATGATATCGGCATCGGTATTGTGAAGATTGAAAATCACCGTATAGGTGTCCCTGATCTAGGACAGGCTTTATTCTTTGCCGAGTTGCAGGTTGATGTGCCTATCGAAGTGGATACTGAACAGTTGCTTGAAGCGTTGCAGCAAGTCGACGATGGTCTGATAGTGAAAGTGTTAGAAACGGCTTAACGCTATAGCGTATTAAACACGACGCTGAAGAAGATAATAACAAAAAGAAAGAACAAGGGCCGGATGCAACTTGCATCTGGCCCTTTTTCATGTCTGTTGGTGAAGTTAATAGCGCCTGCTGCCGTCAGGGTGGGTACGCAAGATTTTGAGGATCCACATGTACTGCTCGGGTTGTTGGCGGATCATCGCTTCCAGCTCTTGATTCATTCTTGTCGCATCTTGTTGTTCATTGCCTGAAGGAAAGTCAGTTAAGGGTGGCTGGATGGTAATGGTAAATTTACCGGTGTTTAAATCATAAGAAGGAAAAACCGGTAACACGACAGCCTTGGAGAGCTTGGCCAGTTTGCCCACCCCCTTGACCGTGGATTTTTCATGGCCGAAAAATGGAGCGAACACACTTTGCTGTAATTGATGCTCTTCATCTGGCAAGTAATAGGCAAGATAGCCTTCTTTAATCGAACGCAGATAAGGTTTGATGCCTTGGTTACGCTGGTAAATACGTCCGCCAAATTGCTTGCGCTGCACGTTCATCAGCCAGTTGATGATTGGGTTGGTTTGCGGTTTGATCATTGCCACCATTGGCATGTCATTGGCCGCAAAATAAAGCGCCGAAAAGTCGATGGCCCAGTTGTGGGGCACGAGCATGATAATGTTTTTGTCTTGGGTTTGTAGGGCTTCCAGGTGCTCCAGGCCTTGAACATCATGGCTATTGAGCATGTAGCGGCGGCCTTTGATAAAAGGCTGGGCGAAGCCTAATAATATACAACCAGCAACGGTGAATGTGTCTTCCAGCAAGGCGAGCCGTTGTTTTTCGTTGTAGTCAGGAAAGCAAAGCTCAATGTTTTTCAATGCGCGCCGTTTGGCCCCTTTTTTTTTCTTTAGAATTAGCTTGGCAGCAAAGCGAGCAATGCCTTTGCGGGCGTTGTGTGGTAGTAGGGCCAGTAAAAAAATGACGGGTATTGCAGCCCATAATAGCCAATGACGAGGGTGTAAAAAGGAAAACTGAAAGGCCGGGTTGTACTGGCCGTAGGTGGTATCGCTCATATCCATGTCCATATTTGGCCAAAATCAGTTAGGTAAACCTTAGTGGCCGGTGCTGCAAGCAGCGTGCATTGAAATTCGTATCTAGAAGCAGACAACTGTTATTCAGTAAAGGTTCAGGATTGTAAGCAGGTGATGTGACGTTACCAACATTTTATTGCTAAATTAATGATTATGTGATGTTTATTCAACCACTCCATAAGATAGAGGGTGCATATTTATGGCGCGAAGGGAGTAGGGCATACAGGTACGAGTCCGTACCTGTTTAGGATGGATAGCAAGAAGTCGGTAGGAGCGTGGTGTTTAGAACTCTTGGTTCATTTTGGTCAAGCTAGCAAGAAGCTGTTGCCGCTCATCAGTACTGAGCTTGGCGGTGATGTCTTGCGTCAGGCTGAGATGAAGTTGATCGTGTTCTTGATACAACTCTTCTCCCTTTGCCGTCAGCTCAACCAAAATCGATCGACGATCTGATTCATGTGGACGGCGCACCAGAAGGCCCAACTTGACCATTTTATCGACCTGAACAGTCAGGGTGCCGGTTGTCACGCCAATTTTATCCGCCAACTCCTTCATCCTCATCGCACCATGGGCACCTAGAATTTCAACGACATGAATCTGTGGCAGGGAGAAGCCCTTGCCACGGACAACGGATTGCTCCCAAGAAGAGAGCTTTTCGTAGAATTCAATGATGGTGTGGTTCAACTGTTCAATGTCTTTCATTTCTGTCTCGTTGTCAGTGTGCCGTTTGGCACGGGTTGACCTCTATCGTGAGATGACTAAGTTTATCGAATTCTTTCAGTAATTGCTTGTATTCGTTGGCTGCTTTGGGTTGGTGGGTCACCAGCGAAATCATCGCAGCATAATGGTCGGCGCTGATTTTCCAGATATGGATATCACTGACTTTGTTATCGGCATTACTTTCAAGTGTGTCGACAATTTTTTGTTGGTATTCATGGTCAATACTGCCATCAAGCAAGATTGGGCTGGTTTGCTTCATCAAGCCCCATGCCCAGCGAGTAATGATTATCGCACCGACCATGCCCATGATGGCGTCGAGCCAGTCGTAGCCAAGGTATTTACCAAACAACAGGGCAACGATGGCCAATAGAGATGTCAGGGCATCTGCCAATACATGGAAATAGGCTGCGCGGAGGTTATGATCGTGACCATGACTATGCCCGTGGTCATGGCTATGGCTATGTTCATGATGATGGTGACCATGATCATCATGGTGGCTACCGTGCAACAAGAATACGCTGACGATATTGACTAATAAACCGATCACAGCCACAAGAATGGCTTCATTGAATTGTATGGTTTGTGGATTAAGCAGGCGGTCTAAAGATTCAACCAACATCAATAAGGCAACAAGGCCAAGTGCGATGGCACTAGTGAACCCTCCGAGAACACTGACTTTGCCTGTTCCGAACGAGAACGTTGGGTTGTTGGTGTGCTTGCGGGCATAGCGGTAGGCAAACAAGGTAATGAGGAAAGCGGCTGCGTGGGTCCCCATGTGCCAACCGTCTGCCAATAACGCCATCGAGCCATACAGTGTACCTGCGGTGATCTCTGCCACCATAGTCACGACTGTCAACCCTAGCACCCATCGCGTCCGCTGTTCCCCTTTATGGTTGATTGAAACAAAGTCATGGCTATGCTGCCATTGTTGCAAATTAGAGCTGTGCATGAGCGTTCCCCAGATTGGTATAAGCTATTTTGTTTGATAATAATATATTTTGATGGTCAAGGTATTTTGTAATCATATAGTTTGAAAGTCAAAGTATATTGAGAGACGAGAGACGAGAGACGAGGGAATGTGTGGCGCATAGAAAAACACCCTGCAGAATTATGGTCTGCAGGGGGAGGCTATAGCGTGATGACGCTTTTTAGATTAGCTGCATAGTGGTGATACAGGTGCGGCTGTTACCTTCTGTGCTAAGTACTTCCGTAGCTGTTTTGCCTTGGTAGGTGAATGTGAACTGGTAGTTACCATTTTTCGGCATCCAGAAATCAATAAAACCGTCTTTTTGGGTTTTCACCATGCCAGATTGAACCACTTCATTGGTTTGGGTATCGGTAATTTCCACCGTCATGGCTTTGTTGACCATTTCCCCTTGGCAGCCAGTTGGAACATGGAAGGTACAACCATGGGTCACTTTTTCGAACGGGGCAATAGAGAGTAGAAACTCTTCTTCAACAGGGACGGTCGCCTTTGTGCCATCGGCGAACTCTGCATGGATAGCGTCAGGCATGATTCTCACGGTTGCCTCGCCAGTCCGGTGCCACTGATGGGATTGTTCAAGCGCCGCTTGCGGTGACAGCTCACTGAAAGCTTGTGCATCTGTACTTGCTAGTGCTTGTGCGCTGCTTAAAGAGAGTAGAAGTGCAGGTAGTAGGTATTTCATCGTGTGTTCCATCTCGTTATTTCAAAATTGTATTACGCTTCATGCCAGCCTCGGAGTGGCCCGCAATGTTGCAGGAGAACTCAACAAAGTTCTGGCCCATGAAGTGCCATCCCATTTCTGCGGTTTCACCTGGTGCTAAGGTGAGAGTGGTTCCGTCATGATGCTCCATATCCGGCATTGCCCGCATCATTTCGCGATGTTTGGCTTGTTCGTCGAGACTGCCGATGGAAAACTCATGGGGGATCTGGCCTTGGTTGGTGATAACAAACCGAACCACATCACCTTGTTTGATGGACAAGTTTGGCTCGAATTGCATTTTCATATCGTCGGTTAGTACCACTTGATAGGTTTGGCTCGCCTGAGCGACTGGTGCAGGCATACCAACTGCTGAGGCCATCGCGCCGTGGCCAGGCATCTCATGGTGCCCAGACATATTACCGTGCCCTTCGTGATGATGAGCGTGGCCCCCAGCGGCAAAGCTCAAGGGAGTAGCCAGTATTAGAGCCAGTGATAAGGTGGTTTTTATTTTCATCATAATTCCTTACCCGGTGCAGGGCACCGGGAATTGTGTTTGTCGTTATTGCGTGAGTTTGTAGCTAAAGCGTTTCCAAAGCTGGAAGGAGGCAGGTAATACCACAAGCGTGAGTAACAGCGCCGAGGACATACCGCCAATCATCGGTGCGGCAATACGCTGCATGACTTCTGAGCCAGTCCCTGAGCCGTACATAATAGGGATAAGGCCGATGATGACGGTTGATACGGTCATCATGATTGGCCGCACCCGCAGTCCCGCCCCTTCCTGAATTGCCTTGTTGAGAGACGCAAGCGTCAATGGCTTGTTGGTGTGCTCGGTTTCTTCCAGTTGGTACTTCCAGGCCTGATTGAGATAAACCAGCATGATGACCCCGATTTCTACCGCCACTCCGGCAAGGGCAATGAAACCGACACCGACGGCAATCGAGAAGTTGTAGCCTAGCCATTCCATCAGCCATACCCCACCAACCATCGCCAAAGGCAGGGTACCCATGATGATCATGACTTCTCCAGCACGGCGGAAGCTCAAGTACAACAACAGCATGATGATGGCAATGGTGGCAGGTACTACCACAGTCAGTCGGGCCTTGGCCCGTTCCATGTACTCGTATTGGCCTGACCACACCAGCGAATACCCTGCGGGTAGCTCAAGTTGCTCGGCAACCACCTGCTGGGCATCCTCAACATAAGATCCGAGATCGCGACCATCAATGTCGATAAAGACCCAGCCGTTGGGACGGGCATTTTCGGTTTTGATCATAGGTGGGCCATCTTCAAAGCGGATATCAGCGACATCAGCCAGTGCGATCCGAGCACCATTAGGAGTAACAAGAGGCAGATTTCGCAATTTATCCAATGAATCGCGGTAGCTCTGCGGGTAGCGGACATTGATAGGGTAGCGCTCCAGTCCCTCGACAGATTCTCCAACGTTCATGCCACCAACCGCTGTACTGATCACCTGTTGAATATCACGGATGCTTAGGCCATAGCGGGCGGCTTCTCGGCGCTTGATATCCATGGTGATGTAGCGGCCTCCGGCGACTCGTTCGGCATAGACCGACGCTGTGCCTTCAACGCCTTGCAGTACGGTTTCCAGCTGGGCACCGATTTGCTCAATGTGTTTGAGATCTGGGCCGGCAATTTTGATCCCTATTGGGGTTTTAATACCGGTGGCCAGCATGTCGATACGGGTCTTGATTGGCATTACCCAGGCGTTGGTCAAACCGGGGAACTGAATCAAGCTATCCAGCTCACGACGTAAGCTTTCTGTGGTGACACCTTCGCGCCACTCTTCCTTCGGTTTGAGCTGGATAATGGTTTCGATCATGGTCAACGGTGCGGGATCAGTCGCGGTTTCAGCCCGGCCGATTTTGCCCCAGACGGTTTTTACTTCAGGGATGGTTTTGATCAGCTTGTCGGTTTGTTGCAACAGTTCGCGCGCCTTACCGATTGATATTCCCGGGTAGGTGGTAGGCATATACATCAAATCGCCTTCATCCAGCGGTGGAATGAATTCGCTGCCCATCTTTTGCATTGGATAGTAGGCCGATGCCATCAACGCCAGTGCAATAACAATCACTGTTTTTGGGAACGCCAAGCTGAAATTAAGCAATGGACGGTAGAGTGCAATCACCAAGCGGTTGATCGGGTTTTTATGCTCGGGCATCACGTTGCCACGGATCAGGTAGCCCATCAGTACCGGTACCAAGGTGATTGCCAAGCCAGCAGCCGACGCCATGGCAAAGGTTTTGGTGAAGGCCAGCGGCGAGAACATTTTGCCTTCTTGGCCTTCCAAGGCAAACACAGGTACAAAACTTAGGGTGATGATAATCAGCGAGAAAAAAAGCGGTGCGCCGACTTCTTCTGCTGCTCGGCTGATCACCTGCCAGCGGTTTTTATCTGTAAGTGGGGTCCGTTCAATGTGTTTGTGGACATTCTCGATCATCACGATGGCACCATCGACCATAGCGCCGATCGCAATCGCAATCCCCCCGAGTGACATGATGTTAGCGTTGATCCCCTGCCAGTGCATGATGATAAATGCAGACAGAATGCCGATAGGCAAGCTGATAATCACTACCAGTGATGAACGGAAGTGGAATAGGAACAGGGCGCAGACGATGGCGACAACAATAAATTCCTCAAGTAATTTTTCGTAGAGGTTCTTTACTGCGCTGTCGATCAAGCCTGAGCGGTCATAGGTGGTTACGATCTCCACGCCATCAGGCAAGCTGCGCTCTAGATCTGCGAGCTTGTCTTTAACGTTGTTGATGACTTCTTGAGCATTTTCGCCATAGCGCATGACTACAACCCCGCCAACCGCTTCACCCTCACCGTTTAGCTCCGAGATCCCCCGGCGCATTTGTGGTCCGAGGTTGATATCGGCAATATCGCCAAGTAGCAGTGGTGTGCCTTTGTCGGTGACTTTGAGCGGTATACTCTTGAGGTCGTCGATGTTGGAAACATAGCCGGTTGCCCTCACCATGTGCTCAGCTTCGGCCAGCTCAACCACCGAGGCCCCTGCTTCTTGGTTACCGGCCTGAATCGCCATATTGACCTGTTGTAGCGTCAGGTTATAGGCGCGTAGTTTGTTGGGATCAATCTTGACTTGGTACTGTTTTACCATACCGCCAACCGTGGCGATTTCCGATACGCCTTCCACGGTTTGCAGCTCGTATTTCAGGAACCAGTCTTGTAGGCTTCTAAGCTCGCTCAAATCGTGTTGGCCGGTTTTATCAACCAGAACATAGTTGTAAATCCAGCCGACACCGGTAGCGTCGGGCCCTAGTGTTGGCTTGGCGCTGTCAGGTAGGTTTGGGGCGACTTGGCTTAAGTATTCCAATACCCGCGAGCGTGCCCAGTACATATCGGTATTATCGTTGAAGATGATATAGACATAGGAATCGCCGAAGAAGGAATAACCACGAACCGTTTCTGCCCCTGGTACTGCCAGCATGGCAGTGGTCAGCGGGTAGGTAACTTGATCTTCTACCACTTGCGGTGCTTGGCCGGGATAGCTGGTTTTGATTATGACCTGTACATCCGATAAATCTGGGATGGCATCAATCGGAGTTTGCTTGACGCTGTATAGGCCGGAAGCAATTAAAAAAGCGGTGGCAACCAAAACCAGAAAACGGTTTTGGATTGACCACCGGATCACGGCACCGATCATTGTTCAGTCTCCTTGGTCGCTGGAGTCTGGGTATCATGTTCCATGTTTTGATGGTCGTGGGCGCTGTGGTCAATTATTGCACCACTTTCCCCGTCATCTGCTTCTATACCTGAAAGCGTGTACTGGCCATTGTCCTGCTTGGTCACTAGAAACCGTACCGACTGGCCACCGACTAAATGGTTTAGATCACTGTCATCGCTGACCGTAAAATCCATGGTCATGGCAGGCCAGCCCCATTCAGGGATGGGTGGGTGCTCCAGCGTTAGCATCTTGTGATCCAGCATGATATTTCGGATCACCCCGGTGGTGTGGACTTGGCTGGAAGGTTGACTCGGTGTCTGGGTGTTGATGCGGCTGAGATCGGCATTTTGGCTCGATTCAGAATCAAGCATAAAGTGAGCCGAGGTCACGACGGTATCATCAGCCGTTAGCCCATCAATTACCTCAATCATGCCAGCGGCGGTTCGTCCTGTTTCAATTCTTGCCGAGCGGTATTTACCTTCACCAAGAGCGAGGACAACACGGGCCATATTGCCTGAGCGGATCACCGCTTGTTCCGGTACCACGAACACCGATTCCTTGGTCTGCGGGATCAAGGTTAAGTTGGCGAACATGTTGGGTTTTAGGTTGGCTTCTTGGTTACTGAATTTCAAACGTACTCGCAAAGTACGGGTAGCAGGATCCAAAATCGGATAGATATAATCAACTTGGCCCTGCCAATGTTTACCCGGAAGGGCATCGACCCACATATCCGCATTGGTGCCAGGTTTGATCCAATGGGCTTGGCGCTCAAACACTTCGGCATCGACCCAAATATCAGACAGTGACCCCCCGCTCATGACAGTCTGCTGTGGCGACAAGTAAGCACCATTACGGATGTCGAGGGTGGCAATGACCCCATCGGCAGGGGCTTTGATCGCAATATACTGACGCGGTTTGCCACGGCGAAGAATATCGCTGATCTGGCCGTTATCCACGCCTAATGAACGCAAGCGATCTTTGGCGCCATTGACCAGCACCGCTTTACCCATGCGCTTGGCATTGATCAGCTCTTCCTGGGCTCGGACTAGATCTGGTGAGTAGATCTCGAATAATACTTGTCCGGCAAGTACTCGCTCACCAATGGCATTGACACTGAGGTTTTGGATCCAGCCGCTGACACGGCTGTTGATCTGCCATAGCTGGCTTTCATCAAAACTAACATAGCCCACGCTATCAATTTTTGGGGCGAGCTGCTGGCGTTCAACCTGGGTTGTTTTGACGCCGAGGTTGTTCTCAACCGCTGAGTTGATAGTGACGGTACCGGCCGGGTCATCATTGCCGCCTGCAAGATCTTCTTCATAGACTGGGATTAAATCCATCCCCATCGGTGATTTACCGGGCTTATCACGCTGGTAGTTCGGATCCATGGGAGCGACCCAGTAAAGAGGCTCGTTGCTAGCTGCTTGGCTGTTTGTGTCATGGCTTGTGCCTAATTGTTTATTAGCGAAGTAGCTGTTACTGAAATAACCCAGGCCAGCACCAATGGCGAGCGCGATGAAGGCAACAGAAAATGACTGTTTCATGATATCCCTTAATATTTGTTCAGCAGGTAAGCCAAGGTGTTATTTGTTTGTTGTAAGTCGGCGGCAAGGCGTGCCTGTTCCAGCTCTATGGCCAGCTCTTCACTGGCAGCCCGGATATATTCATCCAACTGGCTGGTATTGTTTTGATAGCCTCGCTCGACCGCCTGGGTTTTTTCCTTGGCTTGCTTTAGCAAGGTTGAGCGGTAGCGATCCAGACGCTGCTGGGTGTTATCCCTGTTGATAACGGCAGCACTGATCTGTGCATGCATCTGGCGCAGCATGAGATCACGCTGTGTTTTGGCCGCACCGACCTGATGCTGGGCGGCAGACAGCTTTCTGTCCTGACGTTTTTCGGTGAACAGCGGGAGATCCATGGTGATATAGGCGCTGATCAAGTCCGGAGCGGCAGAGCCATCCATACGATCCGCCTGACGATGGGCATACATCACCTCGACGCCGAACTGCGGTTGGTAGGATTCATTGGCAATTTCCACACCGGTTTCACTACTTTTGATCAGCTCATCTGTCACGAGAATATTCGGATGGCTGGCGAGTTGTTGATAATGATCCTGTGTTGACGCTACTAGATAGGTTTGCAGAGCCAGCCATTGTGGATAGGCTTTGGGTTTGATCTGCCAAGCTTGTTCGCCTAACCATTCAGATAACTGGGCACGCAGCTGCTGTTGCATCTGTTGGTTTGACTGAAGTTGATCATCAATTTTGTTGACCTGTAACTCGGCTTGGATCAAATCCTGCGCTTGGCTAGCCCCAACACCGTAGTTGGTGCTGAGGTAGCGGGTGAGTTCGCGGAAGAGATCTTGGTTTTGTTTAATCAATAGCTGGCTTTGTTCAAGGTAGGCCAGTTCGATCCAACTTGTTGTAATCGCTTTGGTGACATCCAGCTTGCGGATATCGGCTTGTTTGCGAACACTCCCAGCTTGTTGCCGGCTCAGCTTTTGCTGCAGAGATAAGCTATCGCCACGGCCAAATTGTTGCATTAAGCCGACTGAAATGTTGGTCATTGGGTCTTCATCGAAAGCAAAGCTATCGACCGGTAAACCGCCGATACCAACCTTCACTTTGGGATCCATGAGTTGGCTATTGGCAATCCCCATTTCGCTGATCGCATTAGCCTGAAACTGTATTTGCTGTTGGGCAACATCATGTTCAACCGCCCAGTTAATTAACCCATTTAATGTCGCTGGCTCAGAAAGGGCGTTGTCTGGATAAGAGTTCGCCCAAGAACTGGCAGCAAAACCAATGAGAGACACCATGCAGATCGCACGGTAGATCTTGTTGTTATGCATATGTTTTTCACTTTTTCGACGTAAATAGCGACTGGACAAGCGAACTGGCCCAGTGTTGTAAACGGAAGCGAATTAGTGAATAGGGGGGCGGAGGCTATTTTCGGGGCGAGAAATTGGAACGCTTACCAATAAGCGTTGGGGAGCACCTTGAGCGGATAAGTTTGCTTGTGCGAAATAGAATTCGGGCAGAGTGGAGTACTGACAATGGCTGCTGTTGCAGCTTTTACAATGCTTGTTATCACCATCATTGCCGCAGTGGTTAGCGTCCATTGTAGAACCATCAACGCAGTTATCACAGTGAAGCATGCCTTGGTTATGAACACTGTGATGAGCAGTGTTATGGGCCGTCGATGATGCAGAGTCTGTATGATGGCTTGAAACTGTTTGTTGACTGAGCATTACTTGATGACCAGACATAGCAAAAACTGGGTTGATCGCTAGGCTAATCATCAACACCAGAAGTAATGCCAGCATATTGTGCGGTCGGCGCAAAGTCATCAATATCTAACTGTAAATTATAAGATTACCAATAAGTGTAAACCTTCCCCTAGGGGAAACGTCAATAAAAAGAAGCGGCCAATTGGCCACTTCTTATTATTGAGATGGTTTAGGGGGGTTAGCTTGCCGCTTCTGGTTCAATTTCAGCAGTAAGCTTTTGAGGTGCCGTTTCTACCTCTACGGCCTCTACTTCCGTTGCTTTAACATCGGACGTTTTATCTGCTGCTTCAGCGACTTTAACATCTTCTGTAGCTACTTCTTCTGTGACTGACTCTTCAGCTACAGCGTCCTCTTTACTAGCGTTTTGCTCTTGTTGAACAATAGCATCTTCGCCTTGGTCGTTCGCTTGGGTGTAAGCTGCGACAAGGGAAGCATTGAGTTCGGCAATCTTGGCTTCCAATTGCTTCACTTTCTCACTGGTTTGAACGCTAGCTTGCTGCTCTGCTGTCAGTGATGCTTCAAGCTCTGTGTTTTTTTCCTGCTCGTCAGTCAGCTGTGCCAGAAGTTGTTGCAAGTTCTGCTCACCTTCGCTTGATTGGGCTTTCTGCTGTTCAATCAGAGAGACAAGAAGCTTGCCTTGTTGATTAATTGGGTTATCACGCAGATCGTCACTACCAAGTGCTTTGGAAATGTTGACCAGTAGTTTTTCAAACGTCAGTACATGACGCTCATAGTCTTTTTCTGGTAATGCTTTTAGTTTCTGTACTACGTCAGCAATATGCTCGGCATGTTTTAGAGAGAACATGGCTTCAGCTGCCTTGTCTTCAATCTTGTTAATCGAACGAGGCTCAGCACCAATGAAGGCTTCAGCAGCAGTTACACGTGTTGCGGCTACAGCTAGGGTATCTGGCGCATGTAGTGCCGTGTTACTCGTTTTCAATCGCGCCAATTCTTTTTGTGCGTCGGATAGATAAATACGAGTGACCGTTTTGACTTCTAGCGCACGTTGTCGGCTAACCAAATCCGGTTGGCCAGACGTAGCACGCTCTGTTCTGTCATCGGCAATAAAGTTGACCAATGTTTTAAGCTGGGTTTCTAAGCGTGCATTGGTTTGCGGATAATATTCATTGACGTCTAAAGACGCTAATTGTGCACGGTAAGAAAATGCTTCATCAAGAACAGATAATGCCTTTTCGCGGGTCATTTCTGCTTTTGCAATATTTAAATTGAATAGGTTCAGCGCCTCTTCTGTCGCTTGAATATTGGTTCTTGAGCTAAAGAAGCCGGTACTGCTGTGTGCTTTGCTTGGGTCCGTCTCAAACACCGCGTAGTATTCTTTAGCGTCGCTGAGTGCTTTATCTGCATCCTGGAATGATTTTGTTGCAAACCAAGGAAGGTCATCCGCTTTTGCATTGCTAAGTTTTTCTTTAGCTTGATTAATGTTCTGAGCAATTGAATTGATCTGGGTGGAGATTTCAGACTGATTGCTTTCTAGAGGAAGTGTTTTTGTTGCATCAGAATCAGACGCACAGCCCGATAAAAGCACAGCAACAGCAATAGCCGTTAGTGTTAGTCCCTTTTTCATTACAGCTCCAACTGGTATGTATATGAGTAAAAATATGTTCTGAAAATATAATTAGATTTATTTGCGGCAAAGATTGTAGAACGATATAAAAATAAGTGGAATACCAACGGTTTAATTATTTATTTAAAAATATTTCAATTGAAGTTAGTGGTTATTTTGATGACGGGAAAATAACGAGATGGTCATTATTTTGACGATTTGCTGTTAGGAATATATAGCTCATAACATTAGCAGCTATGGCAATAGGCAAGCAGCCTGAGAGTGACTCCGTTAGGTGTTAAGCTGCTTGTGCTGAAATGCAGTAATGAAGGGTTAACAATGTGTCGGGCTATTGGCCTTTGGATGCTTTTAGCTTGGCTTCTAGATCACCCTTCACGATATTGATTGCTGACAATGCCGTTTTAAGATCAACCTCGTTGTTTTCGAGTAGGTAGATAAGATCTACCGCCAATTTGATATCGTCCGGAGCGTTGTCGAGGGGGGATGAAGTTGATTCAGTCATAATGTTCACATCGTCTGGTTAGTTACAAGAGCTAGCGCTGCGCCAGTATATCTAATGCCGAGTATATAAGCTGGGCATGCAGGTTGGCCAGTTGTTGATGCTCACTGCGGTAGCCACCGCCGACGACAGCCGCAACGGGAATACTGGTATTGCGGCAATGACTCATTACCAGATGATCGCGCTGATAAATACCACTGGTACACACATTGAAGTAGCCCAATTCATCGTGCTGGTGGATATCGACACCAGCATCGTAGATCACCATATCCGGTTGGTGCTGTGCCAGCGCAAGGGGCAAGATACCAGCAAAAGCATCAAGGTATTCTTCGGTGGTCGTTTCTCGGGGAAGGGCGAGATCGATATCTGATGCTGGCTTACGGGCAGGGAAGTTCTTGTCGCAGTGAACGGAAAAGGTAATTATTTCCGGATCATCAGCCAATAAGGTCGCCGTCCCATCACCATGGTGGACATCACAATCAATGATCATGACCTTGTCTATACCGTCGAGGGTAAGGGCGTGGCGGGCAGCAAGTGCCAGATCGTTAATAAGGCAAAAACCACTGCCAAAATCATGATGGGCGTGATGATAGCCACCGCTAAGGTGGATCCCTATCCCGTGCTGATAGGCCAAATCGACGGTCAACTTGGTGCCACCCGAAGAGGTCAGGGTACGCTCAATAAGCTGCGTACTCCATGGAAAACCAATTCGGCGCATTTTCGCGGCAGGCAAGGTGTTGCTAAACAGGGCATCAATGTAATCGGGGTGGTGCAGTTGTTTGATCTCGTCAATATCAATGGGGTGCGGTTGGTGCAGCTTGATATGTGGATGGCCGTCGAGTCCCAGCTGTTGGTTCAGGTGCTGATACAGCATCCGATATTTGTGGATGGGGTAGCGATGCTGCGGTGGCAGATCAAGCTCTGAGTAAATAGGGTGATAAACCAAATGAAGTGCCATTAACCTTTCCGCTCCCGCATGCTGATCTGTTTTTCGAGTTTTGCCAGTGCGGCACGGCAGCGGTACAAGCGATCAGCTAAGGTTGCGGCTTCGCTCTCCAAGCTCTGTCGTTCTTCAACTGAGCGGCATCGGTTCACGGCTTGCTCTTTGGTGCGCTGCATAGTGGCTAAGCGTTTGGCCCATTCTTGGTGCTGGGCGAGATCTTGCTTGAGCTCATATATCGGCTTGCGCCAGCTTCTCGTTCGTTGTGGTTCATTTTTGCGAATTTGCTGTGTGGCAAGTTCCCGCTGTACCGCCTGGATTTGTGAAACGATGCGTTCACAAACATGCTGGGTACGACTGGGATCGAGTTTGCCTTGAGCGTGCTCACGGCTTAGCGCGAGGATTTCTTCACGGATCTCTTCGACACAAGGAACCAGCAGTTTGCTACGACAATGAAACAATTGCTCATCAAATAACGGGCGCTGGGCTTCTCCCCGCTTGCTATCGGTACTGGTAGCCTCGTCGGCCAGTTGGGTGGCGATTTCTTCCAGTCGTTGGAAATCGAGCATGGTATGACTCCAAATTCAGCGGCGGGTTAAAACCAAGCCTGCAGGGCCAGTTTGACGGCCAAAATGATCACAACGGTGACAAAAACAGGGCGGATGAAGCGTGCGCCAAAGCGAATGGCGGAGTGGGCACCGATATAGGCACCGATCATCAGGCAGACACCCATTGTCAGGCCGAGTACTACATTAATATGCCCTAAGATAGCAAAGGTCACCAGCGAGGTCAGGTTGCTGGTAAAGTTCATGGCTTTGGCAAGGCCGGATGCCATCAGGATATCAAGGCGGTAAAGCGCCATATTCGACACAGTCCAGAAGGCACCGGTTCCAGGACCTGCAACACCATCATAAAAACCCAAGCTTGTGCCCTGTACCCACTGTTTTTTGGTCAGAGCTGGGGATTTCTGCGGTAAGCAGCGGTTATTTCCTTTGGGATGTGGGTGCCAAAGGGTGTATACCGCAGTGGTCAGGATGATCAGCGGCAGTACTTTCTCCAACCACTCGGTAGAAATCATATCAACCACTAGGGTACCGCCTATCGCACCGATTAGAGTGGCAATGAAGGACTGGCGCCAAAATAAGGGTGAAAACAGCTGCTTCTTATAATAAGTCCAAGCTGCTGTTGATGAAGCAAAGGTAGCCGCCAGTTTATTGGTGCCTAATGCAATATGGGGTGGCAGACCAATAGACAGCAGAGTAGGGACGGTCAGCATACCGCCTCCACCCGCGACTGCGTCGATAAAACCGGCCAGAAGGGCTACCAATCCAAGTAAGAGCCACACTCCTGGCTCTATCATTTCAATCATGAGTCGTTATCTACTTTTTGACGTGTTCGATGACACGTTCGAAAGGTGGCAGAGAGTCGAGCAAGGCTTTGCCGTAGCGTCTGGTGATCACCCGGCGGTCGAGCAGAACGACTCTACCGGTATCTTCCTCTTTACGCAGCAGGCGGCCCACTGACTGGATCAGCTTTTTGCTCGCTTCTGGTACCGATATTTGCAAAAACGGGTTACCACCGCGGCTTTCAATGTACTCTGCATGGGCTTCTTCTACTGGCGAGGTAGGCACCGCGAATGGGATCTTGGTAATTATTAGGTTTTTAAGTAAATCGCCTGGTAAATCAAGACCTTCAGAGAAGCTACCAGTGCCGAATAAAATGCTGGTTTTACCTTTTTGACAGTTCTCTTTATGTTTTTTTAGAGTGATTTGACGTGACTCTTCACCCTGAACAAGGAGTTCCCAGCGGTTATTTTTCGCCAGAGGTCGCAGCTTGTCCGCGACTTGGTTCATCTGCCAATAGGAAGAGAATAAGACAAGGCTAGATGTTTCCCCTTCGAGGTATTCTGGCAGGGTGTCGATGAGCAAATCGGTAAATTTATCTGCTTGCGGCTCAAGAGGCAGGGCCGGGATCACCAATCGAGCGTTGTTCTGGTAGTCAAACGGTGAGGCCAAAGCCAAGAACCGGGTGGCTTCTTTTTCATAAATACCGGCTTGGCGACAAAAGTAGTCGAACTGGTTCAATGCCCGTAGGGTTGCCGATACCAGAATGGAGCCCACAGCACGGCTCCAAAGTAATTGGTCGAGGCGGTAGCCGACTTCAAGTGGGGAGACTTCAATGATGTAGTCATTCTCACGGTCTTGGCTTTTTTCTATCCAACGTGCGAGCGGGGCGCCTTTATCCTTGTTGGGCTGGGCCATCAAGCTCCAGACTTTCTCAAGGTTTTCAAGTCGCTGTAAATAAAATCCTGATTCAGCAAGCGCTTGCTCACCGAGCCTTGGTAAGATTTCATTGTCTTTCGTACGTTCTGAGATCAAATCGTGAATTTTCCCCAGCGCTTGCAAGGCCTTTTTACTCGCATCTTTGCAGCCCTTGGCTTCTTCTTGCAGCCATGCTGGGAGTTCACCATGTTCAAAGCGGTAAACACCGTCTTTATTGAATTGGCTGTCATCGATACTGCTGGCGATTTGGCGCAGGGTGGGGATTAGTGTCGCAATGTTCTCGCTCAGTGCGGTCTGGAATCGGCCTGATTTCTTGTAATCGGCCAGCTCTGCCAGTTTACCGACAGATTGATTGAGCTTTTCAAGCCAGCTAGCCGCGCCTTTAAGGCTAGCCGCTGCCGAGGAAAAGTCGCGTGCGACCTGAGGCAAATGGTGTGCTTCATCAATGACATAGATGGTTTTTTCTGGCTCAGGTAAGATAATGCCGCCGCCCAATTCAATGTCTGCCATCAGTAGGGCGTGGTTGGCAATAATGACATCGGCCTTCTCCAAATGCTCGCGGGCCTTGGAGAATGGACAGTCCCGGTGTTTGGGCAAGCCGGCATGACAACTATGCTTATCGGCGACAATCTGCTGCCAGATGCGATCGGGAATGGTCGTGGGCCAACTGTCCCGGTCGCCATCCCATTTCCCACCCTCGCTGGCTATCAACATCCGCTTCAAAAGATCTAAATCTGACTTTTTAGGTTTTTCATCCCATAGGCTAACCTGCTGACTTTCATCACTATTACAGCTAGCTTCTAATTTATGGTTGCAACAATAGCGTTGGCGGCCCTTGGCTAGGATAAAACTGAACTCTTTGGGGTAAATACGGTTGAACAGAGGCAGGTCTTTATTGATCAGCTGCTCTTGCAGGGCAACGGTCGCGGTTGAAATCAACACTTTCTTGTTGTTGAACACCGCGAACGGGATCGCCCCCAATAGATAGGAGAGTGATTTACCTATTCCTGTGCCGGCTTCGCCGACCAGCATGCGGTGTTTGGCATGGTATTCACCGCCAAGTGTCTTGGCTATCTCGGCAACCAGATAGTTTTGAGCCCTTCTAGGTATAAAGTTATCGAGCTGGTTGCCCAGGTTCTCATAGCACTGCTTGATATCACTCTTTATCTGGTTGTGTAACATATCTGAAACTTCATCGGGACTGGGGCGCGCATTATAGCATGAACATCTGAATGTGACCGCTCGCAGGTTTTTGAGGTTTGCCTTTTAAAAATGAGAACCAGTTCACGAAATAAGATTGAACTAGTTAGAAGCAGATCTGTGCAAGAGGTTTTCAATGCTAAATCACCACAAATAACTGCCAGGCATGGTGTTTTGTGCTCCTATTGGCTTTATTTTGCTAAGTTTGTAGTTTTTTGTGTTGATAATTCGCAGGTTACTTTTTTATGAATAGACATTTTTTATATAAAAACAATGCTCAATTAGCATTCTTTTGGTTTGTAACTTATTGAATTTAATGGGCGTTGATGTTTTTTTAGTTTGGCTTTAGAAGATTTGACACCAAGAGGAATCTTCTGTCAGGATGAGTTCCATAAATTTCGACTCTTTAGTTTTCTTCATGCGTTATATGTTTATAGGGCATGGAAAATTGGGGATAAAAAAAGAAAAGGAATTCTGGGAACAGGAATTCCAGTCTAAAATAAGAAAAGGCAGTGGATATCATGAAAAAGACTCTTCTAGCACTATCAGTACTAGCAGCAGGTTCAGCGCAAGCTGGCATCAATCTATATGACGCAAACGGCGTAGTTGTTGACCTTTCTGGTGCAGCTGAAGTTCAGTACCTTCAGCCAATCCAAGATAAAGATAGCAACGCTGACTCAGGTCTACACCTAGATGACGGTGACCTACAGCTAAACACCACTATCGCAGTTAATGACCAGCTAAACGCTGTAGCAGGTATCGGTTTTGCGTTCGAAGACCGCGACGTAACTAACGATGAGCTATGGGTTGGTCTTGGCGGCGATTTCGGTACGCTAACTTTCGGTCGTCAGCTACTTATCTCTGATGACGCAGGTATCGGTAAAGACTACGAGCTAGGTTTCGAGCAAATCGACTTCGGTGTTACTGAAGGTAACGAAACTATCAAGTACGTATTTGACAACGGTCAATTCTACGTAGGTCTTTCTCACGACCTAGATGCAGATGCTGATTCAAAAGCAGATGCTGCTACTGACTTCCTAAACTCTGACGGTACTATCACTGACGGCCGTATCGGTGCGCGTTTTGGTGACTTCGACGTTCGTGCATACTACTACACAGCTGAGAACTCTTCTCTAGACGCTGTTAAGCTAGAGCGTGACATCTTCAACCTTGAAGGTGAGTACGTAATGGGTCAGTTCGCATTTGCTGCTTCTTACGGTCAGATCGAGAACAAAGCTGCGGGCGTTAAAACTGTTGATGCAGACGTTATCGAACTAGCGGGTTCTTACACTATGGGCAAAAACACCTTTGCTCTAGGTTACAACCGTCTTGATGATGATGTGACTAACGACACTATCGACAACGTATACGGTAACGTGACTCACCAACTACACAGCAACGTGAAAGTTTACGGTGAACTAGGCTGGGCTGATTCTGATGATGCAGACCTAGATGTAGGTTACCTAGTAGGTATGGAAGTAGTATTCTAATCGTCTTTTTCGGTTAAAACTCTCCCAAAAAAGCCGCCTCTCCAGGCGGCTTTTTGTTATCTTAGTGATGACAAAATTGTGTTATGACAGTGAATAAGGGAATAGCAATGAAAAAATGGTTAGTGACCCTTGGGCTATTGGCATTGCCGATGGGCCTGCAGGCAGCCACATTGAGTACCGGCCAGAATATCAAACTGCTGGTAGTGGATGGTAAAAAAGTTGAGTCGTCTTTTTGGTCTGAAGCGGATAGCATCGATTTGACTGAAGGTCGCCATCAGGTGGTGGTACGCTTTGACGGTGAACTCAAAGATGGCTCGAAGAGTAAGATGTACACTACGCGCCCATACCTGTTTGAGATGGATGTACCCAAACAAGATGCCACTATTGTCTTACCTCGACTCTCTTCTATGAGCCAGGCTAAAGCGTATTTCCAGCGAGGCCCTGAATGGCAACTTGAGCTGGCCGATGGCACGACCAAAAACCTTGATCATGTTGAGCTACAAGGCAAAGGTTTCGCTGCCTATAGTGATATGGAAGGCTTGGTGGCTGATTACAACCGCGAACACGGTATTACCTTTGAAGAAGGCTACGCGGTTGATCTAGAGCAGGCAGCAGTAGAAGTGAGTGAAAAAGGGGAAGTCAGCATTACAGGTGATGCGTTTGTCCAGCTTAAGCTGTGGTACAGCAAGGCCAATGCGGAAGAAAGAGCGGCGTTTGAGCAGTGGGTTAAGCAACAGTCAGCGCCATAATTCAGTTGCTTGTTGTTCCTGATGTATCTAGACCAAAGCGCTACTTAAAAAAGCAGGCCAACGAAGCCGGTCTAGAAAAACAGCACCTTTAAAACAATAGGCGGGAAAGCCCGCTTATTGTTGGATTAGTTGTCGTGGTGGTAGCGGCTGTGCTCGCGGCAACTGCTGCAGCGTGGCTGAGCTGGGTCTTTTTCAAGATCGTCTATCGCAATTTCTTCTTCGCAATCTACGCAGAGTCCATACATTCCCAGTTTTACTGAGCAAACTGCAGCATCGATGCGTTCCATCCGAACGGCCAAGTCGAACAGGTTGGGAATGAAAGCAGATTTGGCCATCACGATTAACTCACTCAATTCTGCATTCTCAATCGCTGTTGCCGACGGCACCAAGGTATTAAGCAGCATCTCGTGCTTGAGCTCGCGTGACAACATGCTGTGCTCTTGTTCCAGGCGCTGTTGCAGCTGCTCGTAAAGTTTATCTGACGTTGTCATAAGCCTTTTATTTTTTTATTAGTGATTATTTCAGTCTAAGACGATTCTTGAGAACGATTGTGATTTGAATCAAACAATTATGGGGTTGTATGGCAATAACCTTAAATTCCCTCGGTTTTTGTCCCTGTCGCTTTCCGCTATATTGGCTGGACAAATAATTGATGGCCCAAGAGCCGTTAACATCTAATCAGTCAATAAAGGAAGTCTACCATGGAGCAGGGATTTCAAGATCCATACAACGTTAAATATTTCCTCGGGTTTATAGCCGTGTTGGCACTGCCGACACTGCCCGCTATCTTGACCTTCGTCGGCATGTTTTCATCGTAAGCAATTAACGAACTTGACTAGGCATGATGCCAATACCAATAATGCATACCGAGCAGATATGGGGTGTTGGTATTTTTGTTTGTGCCCGCATAGGTATAAACTCGTAATTAAGGGTAAAAGCCTTTTCACATTGGTTAGGTCGTATGGTTAGAAAAACACTTCTGTTGTTATGTGGGTGGGTCTGTGTTGCCCTGGGGCTAGTTGGGGCATTTCTGCCGTTGTTACCCACGACACCTTTTTTACTGTTGGCCAGTGCCTGTTTCATGCGGGGATCGCCAAAGCTCAACCATTGGCTGCTTAACCACCCGAGGTTTGGTCCCATTTTACAGAATTGGCACCATCACCGAGCGGTGTCCAAGCATGTTAAGCGTCGGGCCAATATCATGATTGTCGCCAGTTTCAGCCTGTCCATTTTTCTCGTGCCGCTGCTTTGGCACAAAGTCATGCTGGTGACCATGCTGGTCATTCTACTGGTATGGTTCAATCGTCTGCCTGAACGGGATAATTCCACACTACAGGGTTAACCGGCCCAAGTTTGCTATTGATGCTATCTGGATCATCCTCTTGGTGCTGAGTCGGTCGCAATCCTTGCCCCGCCATGGGAAAAAAACTACTATCTGAACCAGTTTTTTCGGCTGTGTGTCATCATGCTGCCGTTTTGTTTATTGGAAAAATATTATGACTCAAGAAAAGCTCGCGTTGATCAAAAATAGCATCAAATCCATTCCTGATTATCCAAAGCCAGGGATCCTGTTCCGCGATGTGACTAGCCTGATGGAAGATCCAGCGGCTTACCGTGCGACCATGGAAATTCTTATCGAGAAATATAAAGATAAAGGGATCACTAAGGTCATTGGTACTGAGGCGCGTGGCTTTTTGTTCGGTGCACCTCTAGCCCTTGAACTGGGCGTAGGTTTTGTGCCAGTTCGTAAGCCTGGAAAGCTGCCACGCGAAGTGATTGGCGAGAGCTATGAGCTTGAATATGGTCAGGATACGCTTGAGATCCACGTCGATGCGATCAAAGAAGGTGATAAGGTCTTGCTAGTCGATGATTTGCTAGCAACCGGTGGCACGATTGAAGCGACGACTAAGCTTGTTCGCCGCTTGGGTGGTATCGTTGAAGATGCTGCTTTTGTTATCAACCTACCGGACATTGGTGGTGAAGAGCGCCTGAAAGGGATCGACCTGAACGTGTTCAGTATCTGTGATTTCGACGGCCACTAATCATCTTCTTCTGTTTTGGTCATTCAGCCTACCTCTAAGTCATATTTTTCTGTGGTAGCTGGCTATTCATTGGGCGCTTGTTGGAGCGTCCTCTCGCTCAAAAATCCTCCCTGTGCTAGCATTGAGTTCTTGATTCTGTAAGGTTAGTTAACATGAGTTATCAGGTTCTGGCACGTAAATGGCGTCCGCACCAGTTTGATGATGTGGTCGGTCAGTCCCATGTCTTGACGGCACTGGCCAATGCGCTTGCCCATAACCGTCTTCACCATGCCTACTTGTTCAGTGGAACAAGAGGGGTAGGTAAAACCACGATTGCCCGTATTTTTGCCAAGGGCCTGAACTGTGAGCAAGGTGTCACCGCCTCGCCATGTGGCCAGTGCGAAACCTGCCGAGAAATCGATGAAGGTAGATTTGTCGATTTGCTTGAAATCGATGCGGCATCGCGTACCAAGGTAGAAGATACCCGTGATCTGCTGGATAACGTCCAGTACAAGCCGGCGCGTGGTCGCTACAAGGTTTACCTGATTGACGAAGTGCACATGCTCTCTCGCCATAGCTTTAACGCTTTGCTGAAAACGCTTGAAGAGCCGCCTGAGTATGTGAAATTTATTCTGGCGACCACCGATCCGCAAAAACTACCAGTTACTATCCTGTCCCGCTGTCTGCAGTTCCATCTCAAGCACCTGGACAATAGCCAGATCCAGACGCAGCTGGAAAAGGTTCTGGGCGAAGAGCAAGTTGCATTCGACTCTCGGGCTCTGGGACTGATCTCTCGTGCAGCCGAAGGCAGTATGCGAGATGCACTGAGCTTGACCGATCAGGCGATTGCGCTGGGTAATGGTCAGGTTCAGACGGATGCCGTGTCGGAAATGCTGGGTACCCTCAATACCGAACAGGCACTTTATCTGCTTGAAGCGGTTGCTGGCGGCGAAGCTCAGCCCGCAATGGCTTGTCTGGAAGAGCTCGCCTCGGTCGGTGTTGAATGGGACAGCCTGCTACGTGAAATGGCGACTCAGCTTCACCGTGTGGCTATGCATCAGGCCCTGCCGGCTTCGCTGGATGACAGTGCTCCAGATGCATCGCGAATTAGCACGCTGAGCCAATCGGTATCACCGCAAGAAGTCCAGTTGTGTTATCAAATTGCGCTTCAGGGACGCCAGGACTTGGCTTTTGCCCCTGATGGCCGAACCGGCCTAGAAATGGTATTACTTCGTATGTTGGCCTTTAGGCCGGTATCGGTTAATGCCGTGACACCTCAGCCTATCGCTGTACCAGCAACTCAGCCAACAGCGGCACAACCGTCGCAGGCACAAGGGCAGGGAATTCAGCGGGTGCAGGCACTGAAAGCACAGATGAATAGCGGTCAGGCGGCTGCTCCTCAGTCTCAGCAAATGGCAGCGCCAGCTTCGCAGCCGACTATGTCGCCTCAGGGGCAGTCACCACAGGATCAGCTGCAGCCTGGTCAACCACAGCAAAGTCAGCCGCAGTATAGTCAACCACAAACCGGTTATGAACAGTCGATGCCTGGGCTCCAGCCGCCAGCGGGTTATGATTCAGTCGGCACTGCGCCAGTACCAAGCAATCAGCCAGCACAAACTCAGGTTGCTCCTCAACAGCAAATGGCTCCGACAGCACCGGCTCAATCCCAGTCCACTCCATCATCGGCAGCGTCTGGGTTACTGGCAGCAAGAAACCAGCTTCGTAGTAAAAACAAGCGTGACGGCAGTGCGCCGGACAACGGAAAAAAGGGTGAACCGGTACGGGCTAAAAAGATTGCAAGCAGCAGCGTACTTGATCGTATTGCCAATAAGCAAAATGGTCAGGTAGCGACGGCTGGAAATGCGATGCCGGTACCGGGTGCACCGATAACAGCGGCAGCGCAGGCTGACGCCATGGATCAGCGAGGAGATGATTCCTCTGAGTACCGATGGCGCCCAACCATGCTTTCTGAACCGACCGAGACTCAGCAAGTCGTTGCTCCCAAGCTTTTGAAACAAGCCTTAGAGCATGAAAAGACACCTGAAATGGTGAAATTGCTTGTCAAGGAAGCAGCAAATCAGGATAGTTGGGCGGATTGGGTGACCAAGCTGCAGGTTGGACGTATGGTTCAGCAGTTGGCACTTAATTCAGCGTTCGAAAGAGAAGGTAATCGGGTGAAATTAAGCCTTCGTCCTTCTCAGCAGCACCTGAATACCCCCAAGGCACGGGAGCAACTGGCGATGGCAATGGGTGAACTTTTTGCCGAGACTGTGTCGTTGGAAGTTGAATTGAATGATAATGGCCGCTCGCCCCTTGAATGGCGTGAGGCGATTTATCAGCAGAAATTGGATCAGGCCAAGCAAAGCTTAATGTCCGATCCGAACGTTAATTTCATTTGTCAGCGGTTTTCTGCTGTACTTGATGAAGATAGCGTAAGACCCTTATAGATTAACCAGACCACAGAGAGAGAAGATATGTTTGGTAAAGGCGGTATGGCTAACATGATGAAGCAGGCGCAGCAGATGCAAGAGCGCATGCAGGAAATGCAGGAAGAGATCGCAAATATGGAAGTGACTGGCGAGTCTGGTGCTGGCCTAGTAAAAGTGACTCTGACTGGTAGCCACAGTGTACGTCGCGTTGAGCTGGATGAAAGCTTGATGGAAGACGATAAAGATATGCTTGAAGATCTGATTGCGGCAGCGTTCAACGACGCCGCTCGTCGTATCGAAGAAGCGCAGAAAGAAAAAATGGCAGGCGTAACCGGTGGTATGAATCTACCAGCCGGCTTCAAGATGCCATTCTAATTAATGCGTACCAGTCACTTACTGGAACAACTAATGGAGGCCTTACGGTGCCTGCCTGGGGTCGGCCCCAAGTCAGCGCAACGTATGGCCTTCAGTTTGTTACAGAGAAATCGACAGGGTGGCCTGCAACTGGCTGATGCCCTGAGCAAGGCAATGACCGAGATTGGACATTGTCGTGATTGCCGTACGTTTACTGAAGAAGAGGTTTGTGCGATTTGCTCCAACCCTCGTCGTCAGGAGAACGGTGAGATCTGTGTGGTGGAATCACCGGCGGATATCGTGGCGGTAGAAGCGACGGGGCAGTTCTCTGGCCGTTATTTTGTTTTGATGGGACACCTGTCACCACTTGATGGCATTGGCCCTTCGGACATTGGTTTGGATACTCTTGAGTTTCGTTTACAAAACGAGTCGATCAATGAGTTGATCTTGGCCACTAATCCTACAGTGGAAGGCGAAGCGACCGCTCATTATATTGCCGAGCTGTGCAGTGAGTATTCTATTCCGGCCTCTCGGATTGCTCATGGGGTGCCTGTCGGTGGTGAGCTAGAGCTCGTTGATGGTACAACATTGTCACACTCACTTGCTGGGCGACAAAAACTTTATTGATAAATGTGAAACCTGTTTTATATAAAGTTATTTCATAAAAATACCAACGTTCATCGTTGGTATTTTTTTGTCTTTTTATCACTTTCTTGTTTTATCAATCACTTAAAAAGCCGAATTTTGCTATTTTAGAGCGCTAAAGAAAAATTTAGTTTTTAGTTAAAGTTGCTTTCTAATTATTTCTATCAAAATATTCTTTAATAGAATTTTTGTTTCTAACTGATTGTTTTCATGTATTAAATAATAGCGTTACTTGCCGAGAATTATTATTGATGGTTGTAAATGGACCGTCATTAAACGGCGTATCACATAAAAAATTAATACTAAGTTTTCGACTATTTAAGGTCAGGGAACGATTAGGAGTGAACATGAAAAAGACAGTAGTTGCAGCCGTAATTGGCTCGGTAGTGGCTAGCGCGTCAGCAATGGCGGCAGAGGTTTATAAGTCTGATGATCTATCTGTTAACGTGTACGGTAACCTACGTGCCCGTTATGAGACGACAGACAATGGTCTGATGGGTGCAGACAGCACTTTCACCGGTGAAGGTACTGAACTTGGCCTAAGTATCAATTACTTTATGGATAACGGCATGTACATCAACGGTGATGTACTGAAAGAGTTCAATATCATCCCTGAAGACGGTGATGGCTTTGATGACGAAGATTTCTTGAAATTCGGCTCGGTTGCCATTGGTGGTGAGTTCGGTGAGTTCCGCATGGGTCGTATGTCAGCAGTTCAAGATACCTTGGCTGGTCAGTACGATATCACGTGGGAATACGGCGGTACGGCAAACATCAAATCTGATGACGCTGCGACTGATCGCTTGACCAACGGTATCCAGTACAAGATTGATGTCAACGACTTCACATTGATGGCGCAGTACCACACGGGTACTGAAGGTAACGATAATATCGAAATTGATCAGGCGTTTGCATTAGGTGCGGCGTGGGCATCTGACTTCGGTCTTGGACTATCAGGTACTTACACCCAATCAGAGCGTACTGAAAAGAGCATCTACGGTGACGACAAAGACACGTCTTGGACGTTGAACGCTACTTATGAATGGCAGGCGCTGTCTCTAGCGGCAATGTACTCTGATTACGACTTCGCGGGTGATGAGCAAACCGGTGTTGGTGCGATGGCGCGCTACGACTTCCCAATGGGCTTCGGTCTGTACGGTGTGTATGACTACGTAGATTACGATACACAAAACGACAAACTGAACCAGTACACCATTGGTGCTGACTACTGGCTAACTAGCCAAGTCGTGTCTTACATGGAATACGCTGATCAAGACTTCGATAAGGCAAATGCTGGTAATGACGATAACGCATTCACCATTGGTATGCGTCTGTACTTCTAATTTTAGATAATTGCTAGACTGTTCATTGTGTTTGGGGGAAGCTTGGCTTCCCCCCTTTTTTGCCGAAAACATACGGGCTAGTGGCTATAGGCAAAAGCGCCATCATCCATAACCTTAAACGTCTCATCAGTAATACTCTGTCCATCTTGTGAGAGATATCTTACAAGCTTGTGGGAGATAAAGGTGATATAGATAGGTTTAAGTCGCTCGTGTTTTAATTAAGCTACTGTTTATAAAATGTTTTTGTTGGTTTTACCTGTGTTTCAATGCTATTGCAGCCAAGATTTAACCTTAGGGTGGATACTTAATTCAGCCGATCCGCGTATATTTATAGGTGTCGGAAGGAGCTGACGGAACGGAACAGGAAATACCCAAGGATTGGGGAGTCTCAGGATGAGGCCGGTGTACTAGGATGGTATGTCGAACAAGGACTGTGAAGGGAATGCCGAGGAACGGCAAGTGGTAAGCAGGATGTTTGCCAGTCAGGACGACGAAAGGACCACTTCAGGACGAAGTCAAGGACCCCTCCAGGAAGGATGTTGAGAGTCAGTATAGGATATGCTGGCAGGTCAGGATGGCCAAAGGACAACTTCAGGACGAAGAATAAAAGGAATATGCTGACGGACTACAGCAATTCAATGGAATGATGCAGGGAGCACCATAGTAGCGGGAATGCTGCATGTAAGACCTAAGGGCGCAACGAAAGTTGCGCCCGTTCTTGTTTTTAGAGCGGGAAAAGCGGGTCTCACCCTAGGGAGAGCAGTTAAATTTAGATAATTAGTTGACTTCGAAAACGATAAAACAAACTCACCCAGCACCCAGCACCCAGCACCCAGCACCCAGCACCCAGCACCCATCGCCCTTGCCTAATATCCCAATAAAACAAAACCGCCCATTGCTGAGCGGTTTAAATAGTCATTCAATTCGAATGTTTGGCTTACAGGGAGTAAAGAATATGCGAGCCGTACGACAAGCTGGTAAGCAAGATAGTCTTCTCATCAATGATATCCATGCGACGGCTTTGCTGTGCATCCATACGGTAGATTTGGTTGATGATCCGCAAGTGCTCCGGTTGGAAGTCCTCATTGGTGCCCGAAGTGATATCTTTGAACTCTTTAGGCTCGGTCAGTAGATACTTACCGCTGACATTCCAGTTACCTGATTCTGAAATATGAATGGTCAAAGGTTGTTCACTATCACTGAATAATCTCATCAGGGTAATGCGCGAATAGGTATTGTTCGGCAAATATACCACATGGCTGGTTTGTTCTACACGGCGTAGCATACCCAGTTGCTCAAGTTCGGTTTCCTGAATTCGACTAACTGTTTTTGACTGCCATTCGCGAGAAATCAACAGTTGCTCTTGCTTGTAGTCGCTAGAGAAATAAAACCAAGCACTGAACAGGATTGATAGGCCAAGTAGGATAAACGCCCAGTATTTAGAAACGAAATGCTTAACTGGCGTTTGGTGAGTATTTACTGACATATCGAGATATCGTCCTTTTGGCTAGTCAACAAACGTAGGGTGACATTTTCGGCTGGGTTTTCCAGTGAATGGACGTAGTTGACCCAAAGCTGAGAATTTTGACCGCCAGAAACAATCACTTCCATCGGGCGTTTGTCTGCCGTGTGGTAGTCAAGGTAGCTTTCAATACATTGGGTGATCATGGTTTCCCATTGTGTTAGCGATGGGTGATTGATAGGGGTCAGTACCGGGATATCATCGACAACTGTAAAAGATTCGAAAGCCGCTGATTTGGGTGGTACACCAAGGTTAACAATAACAGGTAATAGTAGGGCAATTAGTACCAGTACACCTGAAATGGCTGCCATCGGTAGCGGACGTTTTTTTGTTTGCGGATGAGAATGCGCAGAATATGCGTTAGTTGAAGTTGCTTGTTGGCTGTGTTCGAACAACTCACGCTCAATGTCTGAAGGTTCATCCAGCTTTTCAGCAAGGGAGTCGGCCTGCTCGGCACTCACACTAGAGGCGATCTCCGACAGCGATTCAACAGTGGCAATCATCTGGTAACCGCGTTTAGGAACGGTTTTGATGAATTCCGGTGATTTTGTGGAGTCTTTAAGCGCTTTTCTTAAGGTAGAAATGGCTTGGGTTAGACTTGAATCATCAACCTCAAAACCTTGCTCACGCCATACATATTCATGCAGACGGTGGCGAGTGATGATGGCTCCTGGATCTTCTATGAGCAAACCGAGTGCCCGGCTTTCATTACTGCCGAGGCGGGTAAGTTCATCACTTTCGTGTTGGTCGATCAAGCTGTTGTCATATGGGTCAAACAAAAAGCGTTGACCAATAAGGAATTTACTTTCTAATTTATTCATTTTTAGCACCAAGGGTACGCCTACGGCGAATATATATCATGTATACCCTGAATCTCTTCTGAATATAAAAATTATAAAAAACGGTTCTGAAAAAACATCAAAAACATAAAAGGTGTATTTTAGGTTGAAATTGATGCGTTTGGCCACATCTATATACTCAAGGCACTTTGCTTAAAGTGAACTTAAAGGGATGCAGCACAAGGTATGCGGCTGTTTTAGACCCCTGAATGTTTATTGATATAAGTTTCGGAGTTGAAATGAGCGAACACACTATCCACAAGAACAAGGAAACACGTGGTTTTCAGTCTGAAGTGAAGCAGCTGCTGCAATTGATGATTCATTCTTTGTACTCCAACAAAGAAATCTTTTTGCGCGAGTTGATTTCTAATGCGTCCGATGCCGCAGATAAATTGCGCTTCCGTGCACTATCTCAGCCAGACTTGTATGAGAACGATGCCGAGTTAGGCGTAAAGCTATCCTTCAACGAGCAGGCTGGCACGCTAACTATCAGTGATAATGGTATCGGTATGAGCCGTGACGACGTCATTGAGCATCTGGGAACGATTGCCAAATCAGGTACCAAAGATTTTTTCGCCAAGCTGAGCGAAGATGAGACGAAAGACTCTCAGCTGATCGGCCAGTTCGGTGTCGGTTTCTATTCTGCTTTTATCGTGGCAGATTCAGTGACAGTGAATACCCGTGCAGCCGGTGTGGCAGCCGATCAAGCTGTGTCATGGCAGTCGGGTGGTGAAGGTGACTACACGATTGAAGATATAGAGAAAGAGAGCCGAGGTACCGAGATCGTGCTTCACCTTCGTGAAGACGAGAAGGAATTCCTGAGTGAGCACCGCCTGCGCGAGATCATCGGCAAATACTCGGATCATATCGGTATTCCGGTTCATATCCAAACCGTTGAGCGCGACGAGGAAGGCAAGGAAACAGGTCGTAAGTGGGAGCAAATCAATAAAGCGCAAGCGCTTTGGACCCGTAATAAGTCAGATATTTCTGAAGAAGAATACAAAGAATTCTACAATCATGTCTCCCATGACTTTGCTGAGCCGTTGACTTGGAGCCACAACCGGGTCGAAGGTAAGCAGGATTACACTAGCCTGCTGTATATTCCGTCTAAAGCGCCTTGGGATATGCACAATCGCGACAGCAAGCACGGCTTGAAACTGTATGTTCAACGCGTCTTCATTATGGATGATGCTGAGCAGTTTATGCCGTCTTACCTGCGCTTTATGCGCGGCCTGATTGACTCGAACGATTTACCGCTGAACGTATCGCGAGAAATCCTACAGGACAACAAGGTGACTCAGTCACTGCGCAAGGCATGTACCAAGCGTGCCCTGACCATGATGGAGCGTCTAGCGAACAAAGACGCTGAGCAATACCAAACATTGTGGAATGAATTCGGTCAGGTACTGAAAGAAGGCCCGGTGGAAGATTTCACTAACCGTGAGAAGATCGCGAAGCTACTTCGTTTCAGTTCGACCCATGCCGAAACCGTTGAGCAGACTGTTTCGCTATCTGGTTACATCGAACGAATGAAAGAAGGTCAGGATAAGATCTACTTCCTGACGGCCGACAGTTTCAGCGCGGCGAAGAACAGCCCACACCTTGAGCAGTTCCGCAGCAAAGGGTTGGAAGTGTTGCTGATGCACGATCGCATCGACGAGTGGCTGATGGGCCACTTGCCAGAATTCGATGGTAAGTCGTTCCAAGCGATCACCAAAGCCGACCTTGATCTGTCAGCCTTTGAACAGGAAGAAGAGAAAGAGAAGCGCAAGGAAACAGAAGAAGCCTTCCAGTCGGTGGTTGAGCGAAGCAAGACATACCTTGGCGAGCGTGTGAAAGACGTACGTACTACGTTCAAGCTAAAAGACACTCCAGCTGTTGTGGTCACCGATGAAAATGAGATGGGTACCCAGATGGCGAAACTTCTGGCTGCTGCAGGCCATGACGCACCAGAAGTCCAATACATCTTTGAGCTGAATCCGGAGCACCCTTTGGTGATTAAGATGGCCGATGAAGCTGACGAGGAAGTCTTTGGCCGTTGGGTTGAAATGTTATTGGGGCAGGCGATGCTGGCGGAGAAGGGTACTATGGATGATCCGTCTCAGTTCCTTGCCGCAGTGAATAAACTACTGGGTAAATAGCAAAAACAACAAACCGGAACAGGTATGACTAAGGTCTAATCGCCAGCTACCGGTGTCAAATTGTATTCTGATACAGCATGTAATCGCAGCCTAGTCAGGGACTGGGCTTGCGACTGTGCCGTAATCAGTGTATTTTTCACTTCTTTGAAAACTCCATTCAAATCTATAGGGGAACAAGATGCGCATCATTCTTCTGGGCGCTCCAGGTGCAGGTAAAGGTACTCAGGCACAATTCATCATGGAGAAATTTGGTATTCCACAAATCTCTACTGGTGACATGCTACGTGCAGCAATCAAGGCAGGTACTGAGCTAGGTAAACAAGCGAAATCCGTCATTGATGCTGGCCAGCTTGTGTCAGACGACATCATCCTAGGTCTGGTTAAAGAGCGTATTGCTGAAGACGACTGTGCAAAAGGCTTCCTGCTTGACGGCTTCCCACGCACAATTCCTCAGGCTGATGGCCTGAAAGAAATTGGCGTTGAAGTTGACTACGTGATCGAATTTGACGTAGCTGACGACGTGATCGTTGAGCGTATGGCTGGCCGTCGTGCCCACCTAGCTTCTGGTCGTACTTACCACGCAATTTACAACCCGCCTAAGGTTGAAGGTAAAGACGACGTAACTGGTGAAGATCTTGTTGTTCGTGATGACGACAAAGAAGAAACTGTACGTGCTCGCCTAGGTGTATACCACGAGCAGACTGCTCCTTTGATTGCTTACTACAACAAAGAAGCAGACGCAGGCAACACTAAGTACCTGAAATTCGATGGTACTCAGCCTGTAGCCGCTGTAAGCGCAGAGCTGGAAAAAGCACTGGCTTAATTGCAAGCTGCTTAGCAAGTTCACAAGCGGGCTGACCTTAGGGTCAGCCCGTTTTTTTATTGCAGAAAAATGATCCAATTATTGCCTGATAAGGTATAACCGACTGAAAAGAAAACTGATACAGTTATACCAACCCATAGTTGACTTGATCGGCCATTACCGCCGTTAGCGTGAAGGATGATATGAGCGAGCAAAGCGTAGATAACAATAATCAAACCCGCCCGTATGGGGTGCTGCTAGTTAATCTAGGAACACCTGATGAAGCAACACCGACTGGAGTGAAGCGATTCCTGTCTGAATTCCTTCATGATCACCGTGTGGTTGATATGAGCCGCTGGCTATGGTGTCCGATCTTACACGGGGTGATTTTGCCTGTCCGCGCGCCGAAAGTTGCCAAGCTGTATCAGTCGGTATGGATGGATGAGGGCTCCCCACTGATGGTGTATTCGAAACGTCAGCAGCAGGCATTGAAAGACTCCCTGGGTGTACCCGTAGAGTTGGGGATGACCTACGGTAGTCCGAGTATGCTTGATGGTCTTGATGCGCTCAAGCTGCAGGGCTGCGAACGCGTATTGGTGCTTCCTTTATATCCGCAGTACTCACGCACCACCACTGCAGCGGTGTTCGATAAAGTGGCGAAGGTGCTGAAGGCGAGGGCTGAGATCCCAGAGTTACGTTTTGTGAACCACTATTTTGACCATCCTGACTACATTTCAGCGCTGGCTGAATCAGTCGCTGATTTTTGGCAAGAGAACGGCAAAGCTGATTATTTGCTGTGTTCTTACCATGGGATCCCGAAGCGCTATGCTGACAATGGTGATCCGTACCCTGAGCATTGTAACGGTACTACTGCATTGCTAGCGGAAAAGGTTGATATGCCGCGTGAGAAAATGAGTATGAGCTATCAGTCTATCTTCGGCCGTGAAGAATGGCTCAAGCCTTATACTGAAGGGACGATTCGAGAGTTGGCTCAAAAAGGCGTGAAGCGTCTTGACGTGATTTGCCCGGCATTTTCGGTGGACTGCCTAGAAACGCTGGAAGAGATAGCCGAAGGGTGCAAAGAGGTCTTTATTGAAGCCGGCGGGGAGAGTTTCAATTTGATCCCCTGCCTGAATGACAGCCCTGGCCATATCAAATTGATGGCTTCGCTGGTACAGCAACATAGCCAAGGGTGGTAGGGATCAACCTAATAGCGACCGAGTGTCGGCATAGCTTAACGCCCTGTATGGATAACTTTCCTTATTAGTAATAAAGCTCTCACATTCTGTGAGAGCTTTTTCTTTTTTGTTCTATATTCTGTGATAGAATTCGCAAAAATTTCTCAACAGACAGCTCATTGACATGAAATTTCCAGGCCAACGCAAATCGAAGCATTACTTCCCGGTCCATGCTCGTGATCCCCTTCTTAGTCAAGCCAAGCAAGACAAGCGACTAACACGTACGCATATTGTCGGTATTGACCAGACTCTGGTTGATATTGAAGCCTGCGTCGAAGATGAATTCCTGGAACGCTATGAGCTAAGTAAAGGTCACTCGCTGGTGATCTCCGATGAGAAAGCCGAAGCGCTTTACCGTGAGCTGAAAGAAAAAGAATTGATCAGCCATGAATTTGCTGGTGGCACTATCGGTAATACCCTTCATAACTACTCGGTGTTGGCTGATGACAAATCAGTCCTATTGGGCGTGATGAGTAAAGATATCGAGATCGGCAGCTATGCCTACCGCTATCTGTGCAACACGTCAAGCCGTATGGATATGAACTACTTACAGCCAGTCAATGGTCCTATTGGCCGTTGTTTTGCTCTGATCTCTAAAGAAGGTGAGCGTACTTTCGCGATTAACGAAGGCCGCATGAACCAACTTGATCCTAGTAGTATCCCTGAAGATGTGTTCAAGCGGGCTTCTGCTTTGGTATTGACGGCTTACTTGGTACGTTGTAAAGACGGCGACCCAATGCCTGCAGCCACCATGAAGGCAATTGAATATGCCAAGAAGCATGATGTGCCTGTCGTTCTGACATTGGGTACCAAGTTTGTGATTGAAGATGATCCACAGTGGTGGCGTGACTTCCTTCGTGATCATGTGACGGTTGTTGCGATGAACGAAGATGAAGCCGAAGCCCTGACCGGTGAGTCCGATCCGTTGGTTGCCTCTGAGAAGACTCTCGAGTGGGTAGACTTGGTGCTATGCACGGCGGGCCCTGTTGGTTTGTACACTGCGGGTTACACCGAAGATGAAGCCAAGCGCGAAACGAGTCTACCGTTGCTGCCGGGTGAAATTCCTGAGTTCAACCGTTACGAATTCAGCCGCCCGATGCTGAAATCAGAGTGTCAGACTCCAATCAAGGTGTACTCGCATATTGCCCCATACATGGGTGGCCCTGAGCGTATCAAGAATACCAACGGTGCCGGTGATGGTGCTTTGTCTGCGTTGTTGCACGATATGTCTGCAAACCGTTATCACAAAGATAATGTACCTAAGTCGAGCAAGCATCAGTTTGACTTCCTGACTTACTCGTCTTTCTCACAGGTTTGCTTGTACTCGAACCGCGTGAGTTACGAAGTACTGGCGCAGCATTCTCCTCGCCTGTCTCGTGGGTTGCCTGAGCGTGAAGACAGCTTGGAAGAAGCATACTGGGAACGTTAAGTTTTAATGCCGGTAGACGCTAAAAAAGAAGGCCAACGAAAGTTGGCCTTTTTTGTGTCTAAATAAAAAAGGCAACAACTTAGTAACTTTTTGCTTTCGCATCTATGATTATTTTGCAATATACAACAAGGAGAGAATAATCATGAAGAAGCATGCAGTGGCAATCGCAACATTATTGGCGTTGGGAGCAGCAACGCCAGCGTTAGCAGGGGTTACTTTGGAGCAGGGAACACAAGAGTTTGGCCTCCAGGGTAGTCTTGACCTTGATTATGTTGATGACTATCTGTTTGTCCTTAACACATCCTATGGCTATTTTGTTCGCGAGAACTGGGAAGTTGGTGGCGTACTGGATGTCAGTATGAGTGATAATAATAAGCAGTTTCAATTTGGTGCTTTTACGGAATATAACTTTACTAATACAAGTAACTGGGTGCCATATTTGGGTGCGGCCGCCCAGGTAGCAAACTTATCGGTTAGTGGTGACGATGCTGACTTTGATTTAGAAGATGCGACCGCATTGAATATCAAGTTGTCTGGCGGCGTTAAATACTTCATTAACCCACATGTCGCTATCAGTGCCGAGGTGAATTACAACATTGCAACTGATGATATCAATGTGACCAAAGACGGTGTTGAAGATAGCTTTACCCGCTTTGTCTTCGGTACTCGCTTTTACTTTTAGTACCACAGCTGTTGATATAAAAACGGGAGCCTAGGGCTCCCGTTGTATTTTATTCAATATTGTTAGGCGCCGTAGGCTTCGTTATGTACGGCTGCCACAGCTCGGCCTGATGGATCGGCACTGTTCTTGAAGCTCTCATCCCATTCAATAGCTTTCGCACTCGAACAAGCGATTGACGGGCCGCCTGGAACACATTTGGCTGCATCTTCTAGCGGGAACAGCTCTTCGAAGATCTCACGGTACACATAAGCTTCTTTGGTTGTCGGTGTGTTGTATGGGAAACGGAATTTCGCTGTTTCAAGCTGCTGATCCGAGACTTTAGCTTCCGCAACCTCACGCAGAGAATCAATCCAGCTATAGCCTACACCATCAGAGAACTGCTCTTTCTGACGCCAAGCAACCGATTCTGGTAGGTAATGGCCGAAACATTCGCGGAGAATGTGTTTTTCCATCTTGCCGTTGCCACACATCTTGTCTTCAGGGTTAAGACGCATAGCCACTTCCAAAAACTCTTTATCAAGGAATGGTACGCGGGCTTCGATACCCCATGCTGCCATCGACTTGTTGGCGCGGGCACAGTCGAACATGTTCAGTGCAAGTAGCTTGCGGACCGTTTCTTCATGGAATTCTTGTGCGTTCGGGGCTTTGTGGAAATACAGGTAGCCACCGAACACTTCGTCGGCACCTTCGCCAGACAGAACCATCTTGATACCCATAGCGCGGATTTTACGTGACATCAGGTACATTGGCGTTGAAGCACGAATGGTTGTCACATCGTAAGTTTCAATGTGGTAAATCACATCACGGATAGCATCAAGGCCTTCCTGTACGGTATAAGTTAGCTCGTGGTGTACTGTACCGATGCTGTCGGCAACCACTTTGGCCGCTTTCAGATCTGGTGCACCTTCAAGGCCGATGGCAAAAGAGTGAAGCGTTGGCCACCATGCTTGTGATTGCTCATCATCTTCAATACGCTTGGCGGCAAATTTCTTGGTAATGGCTGAAATTACAGAGGAATCCAAGCCACCGGAAAGCAGTACACCGTAAGGTACATCAGTCATTAGCTGGCGTTTAACCGCACCTTCCAATGCATCGGTCAGCGCGACTTTATCCGTCTTGGCGTCAACCACTGCATCAAATTCCATCCAATCTCGCTTGTAATAGCGTGTTGGTTCACCGGCTTTGCTCCATAGGAAGTGGCCAGGAGGGAATTCACTGATTGATTTACAAACCGGAACCAATGCCTTCATTTCTGAGGCTACGTAGTAGTTACCGTGCTCGTCATAACCATGGTATAGCGGAATGATGCCGATATGGTCACGGCCGATCAGGTAGGCATCTTCCTGCTCATCATACAGGATAAAGCCGAAAATACCGTTGAGGTAATCAAGTAGTTCTGGGCCCTTCTCTTTGTATAGCGCCAGAATGATTTCACAGTCAGATTCGGTCTGGAAAGGGTAGTCTGGGGCAAATTCAGCACGTAGCTCTTTGTGGTTGTAGATCTCACCATTTACCGCAAGGGCATGTGTTTTATCAGCATTATAAAGAGGCTGCTCACCGCTGTTCAGGTCGACGATAGCCAGACGTTCGTGAACAAGAATGGCTTTATCCGATGAATAAATACCAGACCAGTCAGGGCCGCGGTGGCGCATTTTTTTAGACATTTCTAATGCGGTTTGACGTAATGCCGTTGCATCACTCTTGATGTCTAGGATCCCAAATACTGAACACATACTACCTACCCCAAAATTAACTAAATGTTGCTATCCATGAAAATTGCCGGAACCAGCGTGGCGGTTTACATCTCTGATGCGTTAGCACTTTGTTATGTGCCAAGCAGATCTTGGCCACATCATCGCTGTCCTTTCGTTAATTGTTAAAATTGCGTATTCAACAATGAAATGCAACCATCAATTTCAATTCGATAAACAAAAAGAGCTCTTGGTGAATGTTATTTAAAATAAACATCAAATTCCGAATGAAAGTTAATTGCGGGTGATATTTTGCGCACAAAAACAAACGGCAGCCGAAGCTGCCGTTTTACCGTGAAGAGATGAAAATTAGTTAGACTTAATTTGTGGCGTCAAATGTTCACACACATGGCGGGCAAAACCGCTACCGGCTTCATGGTAAATATTGAAGGCAGCATCGACTCCTAGTGCTTTGAGCTCTTCTTCTTCATCACCGTATTTGGCGATGGCGGCGATTTGGCCTTGGTAATTGCGCTCACGGATTTGTTCGAGGGCAAAGTTGTTGGCTTGGCTGTGCGGCATGGCAAGTAGGATCAGTTGGATATTTTGCTTGGAGATCACTCGGGCCCAAAAATCTGAGTCAGTTGCATCGCCGTGGATGACATGGCGGCCTTGAGCTTGGTGTAGCTCAACGGAGTCTTCTCGCGCCTCAACACCGATGATCTTATTGCCGTAGGTTGCAACCAGCTCGTCATAGGCTCCACTACCAATCCGACCCATCCCCAAGATCAGGACTTGCTTATCCCCCAGATCAATAAGGCGATCACTGGCATTGAGTTTTTCAGGTTCGAATTCCTTGAGCCACTTTGAAGCGTCTTTGTATAGGCGATGTCCCAAGCTGTTGAGCGGGGCGGCAACAAGAAATGATAGAGAGACCGCAATGGCGATAGCGACCAAGAAGTTACCTGGGAGCATACCCATTTTGTAGGCGAGTCCACCGACGATAAGACCGAATTCACTGTAGTTGAACAGAGTTAGGGTACCTAGTAGGGAGGTACGGACCCGGTAACGGAACAAATTGAAGATAACATAGTACAAGATTCCCTTGAGTGGCAGCATAACCATAAGCAACAGTGCCATCAGTAATCCGTCGAGGGTCGGTTGCTCTGCTAAGCCGATATTGAGGAAGAAGCAAACCAGTAACAGCTCTTTGAAGTTGAAAAGCGATTTCGACATCTCAGAGGACTTGGGGTGGGCGGCAAGCATCATCCCCATGATTAGCGCCCCGAGATCGCCTTTCATACCGACAAACTCAAATAAACCGGCGCCAGCGACCAATGCTAGGAAAATACCGTATAACACCAGCATCTCACCGTGACCAGCACGGTCGAGGATCTTAAACAATGAAGGGCGAAGCAGTGGTAAGGCAAACAGGGCTAGGGCCGTAATCTCAGGGATTTTCCCGGTCGAGACGGTGAGGAAAAGCACTGCAAAGATATCCTGCATAACCAGGATCCCGATGGCTAGGGTACCGTAAGTTGCGTTGAGCTCGCCTTTTTCCTGTAGCGCTTTGATAGCAAATACCGTACTGGAGAACGAAAGAGCAAAGGCCAGCAAGGCAATTTGGGCCACATCGAGGCCCGCCATCATACCAATCCCTAGTTGCTTGAGCACAAGTAAGGCGAGGGTAAACAGGCCGGTTGTGAGCAGGTTGTGCAGGGTGGCGCCACCCCATATTTCTTTGGCGAGCAAGGTTCTGACATCGAGCTTTAGGCCAATGGTAAAAAGCAGTAGTGTTACACCAAGATCAGCGAGAGTCGATAATACCGGGGTTGATTCATAGCCTGCTGTATTGAGGGCAAAACCTGCGACAAGGAAGCCCACGAGCGGGGGCAACTTGCACCGAAGTGCGATGAAACCGGCCAAAAAGGCGGCGATGATATAGATAAGTTCCATGTTAGGCTGACGTTCCTTTATGGTTCTTCGCCAGGCCCAAAAATGGATTTATTAGATGTGTGGACCGGCTACTGGGTAGGTACCTTTGTGTTTGCGGGTACTTTATTAATGGCCGGAATATAACACAAAGGGCAGTCTTCTGTCCGAAGTCTGCCCTTAATATTTTGTAACAGGATGAATAACTTAGAAAGATATTCATCGTCTTTGTTTTCTCGTTACTCTTCTAGCAAACGCTGTAACAAGACGCCGTTGAGCATAGCACGCTTGATCATTGAAAATGCACCAATGGTCGGCTGGGTGTAAAGCACTGACTCTACGATTGGCAAATCCTTATTAAAGGTCGATAACGACTGGGTTTCCACGCAGCGGCGAATTGCTGGGAAAATCACGTCTTTTGCTTGGGTGATATTACCCGCTACGACAATTTTTTGTGGATTAAACAAGTTGATCGTCATTGCCAGGGCTTTGCCCAACTGGTTCCCCACCTTGATCAGCGCTTGGCTTGCCAACTCGTCGCCTTTATTGGCCGCTTCGCAGATAGCTGGCATGGTGACATCTTCCAGCTCTTGCAGAGAACTCGGGTAGCCTTGGTCAAGCAGGGCTTGAACGTGACGGATAATCGCCGGATCGGCAGCCACGGTTTCTAGGCAGCCAAAGTTGCCACATTGGCACTTGTCGCCAAGTGGGTCGATCTGGATATGACCTATTTCACCGACATTTCGGTTAAAGCCCAAGAATACCTGACCGTTGACGATGATCCCCGCACCGGTACCGTGGTGGACACTAACAAGGATAGAATCCTTACAGTCTTTGCTCGAGCCGAAATAATGCTCAGCCAGTGCCAAACCACGGATATCATTGCCGACAAAGCAGGCAACACCGTATTTGTCTGTGATGATTTCCGACAATGGCAGGTTATCAACGTCGATATGAGGCATGTACTCAACCACACCGCTTTCAGGATCAATCAGGCCCGGCAGGGTGATCCCGAAGGCAACCAGCTCGCGGAGAACATTTTGGTTATCGGCAATAAACTTGCGGATATGCTCAAGCAAGCCATCGATAAGTTCTTGCGGGTTGGCGTAGTGGAAAGCATGCGCAGTACCAACAATATGCTTGCCGCTGAGATCATAAATCGTAAGCTCGATGTAGTTTCGCCCTAGGCGAATCGCAATCGAGTGGAAAGGTGCTGACTCTGTGGTCAGCGATATTGCACGCCGGCCTCCAGTGGAAGCCTGCTGCGCGACCTCTTTAATCAGGCCGCGCTCCAGCAGTTGGCGGGTGATTTTAGTAACACTTGCAGGTGCGAGCTGACTGATATCAGCAACCTGGATTCGAGATATAGGGCCTTGCAAGTCGATGAGCCGGTAAACCGCTGCACTATTCAGCTGTTTTACCAGATCAACATTACCAATTTGTCCGCCTGTCATAGTTAATTCTGCTCGTATTCACCGTTAACAACAGTCGCCCGAACCTTGTAGTCACGATCAAAAATGGCCAAGTTTGCAACCATGCCTTTTTTGATGGCCCCTAGTTTCTGATCGACGCTGATTGCACGAGCAGGGTAAAGGGTTGCCATTCTAATCGCTTCGTCCAGGGCGATACCTGCATGTTCGACACTGTTCTGAACCGCTTCGATCATAGTGAGTGCCGAACCACCAAGTGTGCCATTTTCATCAACACACTTACCATCACGGTAATATACTTTCTTGCCGACAAAAATAAAGTGATCCATGTCTGCTCCTGCAGGTGCAGTTGCATCGGTGACCAAAACAAGTTTGTCGCCCTTCATACGATGGGCCATACGAATGTTGGCATAATCGACATGGAAACCATCAGCGATCACACCGGTATAGACCTCTGGCGTGTCATAAATGGCACCTACCATGCCCGGCTCACGACCTGCAATAGGGGTCATAGCATTGAACAGGTGGGTAGCGAAAGTGATCCCTGACGCAAAACCTTTGCGGGCTTCGACGTAAGTGGCATTGGTGTGACCCGCTGATACCACGATACCGGCTTCGACCAATTGCTCAATATGGCTGTGGTCGTTTTGCTCAGGTGCAAGGGTTACTTTGGTCACCACATCGGCATTTTCGCAGATGGCGTTAATCATCGCATTGTCAGAGCGGCGGATATGGTCAACAGAGTGGATACCCTTTTTCATCACATTCAGGTAAGGACCTTCGAGGTGCAAGCCTAGTGAATGGTTTTGATATTGACTCTGGTAGTCGCGCTCGGCAGCGATAGCTGCTTTCATATCTTCGTCTGAAGAGGTGATAAGCGTTGGAAGGAAGCTGGTGCAGCCTGATTTCAGGTTTGCACGGTGCATGGTATGGATGGTGTCGGCATTGATTTCATCATTGAGCATAACACCACCACAGCCATTCAGCTGAAGGTCGATGAAGCCTGGTGTCAGATTGGCACCATCAAGGTCACGGATTTCAATCTCCGCAGGAAGTTCTGAAACAGGGCAGACAGCGTGAATGTTCACGCCGTCAATAATGACGGCGTGGTTATTCAGCACATCGCTACCGGTGTAAATGCGACAATTGGTTAGCGCGTACATGAATAACTCCTTGGTTACAGATGTTTGATGTTTTCAGCTTCAAGCTCACGGAAGTACTTAACAGTCTTCACTTTCAACTCTTGTGTGGATGGCTCATCACACACAATAAGCGATTTAGGGTGAAGCTGAAGCGCAGAAACTGTCCATAAGTGGTTAACAGAACCTTCAACCGCCGCTTGCAGTGCTAGGGCTTTGTTGTGACCGGTCACTAGAACCAAAATTTCTGCGGAATCGAGTAGGGTACCGACACCGATAGTTAGTGCGTATTTTGGTACCTGATTGATATCACCATCAAAGAATCGGGAGTTCGCAATACGGGTATCTTCAGTCAGGGTCTTGATGCGGGTACGAGAAGCAAGAGAGGACGCTGGCTCGTTGAATGCAATGTGACCGTCATTACCCACGCCGCCCATGAAGAGGTTAATTTTGCCGTATGACTTAATTTTGTCTTCGTAGCGTTGGCATTCAGCGTCGTGATCTTCAGTGTTACCATTAAGTAAGTTGATGTTTTCTTCTTGAATATCAACATGATTGAAGAAGTTGTTGAACATAAAACTATGGTATGACTCTGGGTGGTCAGCTGGGATACCAATGTATTCATCCATGTTGAAGGTAACAACATGCTTGAAGCTTACTTCGCCTGCTTGATAAAGCTCGATAAGACGCTTATACGTAGCTAGCGGGGTGCCACCTGTCGGTAGGCCTAATACGAAAGGACGTTCCGCTGTTGGCTTAAATTTGTTAATACGATCAGCAATATAGCGTGCTGACCACAAACCTACATCTTTAGCTTCATTCAGTGGGATTAGTCTCACAGTGACACCTCATTCCAAAATTAGATTACATTTAAATCATAGCGTGATACCGCATTTGTTTTGCATGATAAAATAAGTTTTATGATCGAGCTAGCAAAATCGCCTGCCAATTGCCAATACTGGTGACTAAGATCACAAATGATGACCTTTTAATTTGCGGGGCGAAATAAAATTCTTAAACTGCAAGTAACTTAATCGGATAACTAAAATAAGTTATCCAAATCGAATCTAAGAAAACCATAGGGGGAACTAAGGGTGAACATTCTTGGATATTTTCAAAAAGTAGGTAAAGCATTGATGGTGCCAGTCGCCACGCTTCCTGCAGCAGCAATTCTAATGGGTATTGGTTACTGGATTGATCCGAACGGTTGGGGTGCGAACAGTGCGCTGGCAGCCTTTTTGATTAAAGCTGGTGCCGCAATCATCGATAACATGTCGGTACTGTTTGCAGTTGGTGTTGCTTACGGTATGTCTAAAGATAAGGACGGTGCAGCAGCACTATCTGGTTTCGTTGGATTCCTTGTTGTGACCACACTGCTTTCTCCGGGCGCAGTTGCTCAGATTCAAGGTATTGACGCAAGCACTGTTCCAGCGGCTTTTGGTAAGATCAACAACCAGTTTGTGGGTATCCTAGTCGGTATCGTGTCTGCTGAGATCTACAACCGCTTCTCACACGTTGAGCTGCATAAAGCCTTGGCATTCTTCTCTGGTAAGCGTCTTGTACCTATCTTGACCTCTTTTGCCGGTATCTTTATTGCCTTCGTACTAATGTACGTATGGCCAACAGTTTACGGTGGTCTAGTAAACTTCGGTGAAGGTATTCAGGGGATGGGTGAACTAGGTGCGGGTATCTACGCATTCTTCAACCGTCTACTAATCCCAGTGGGTCTACACCATGCACTGAACTCTGTATTCTGGTTCGACGTAGCTGGTATTAACGATATCCCTAACTTCCTAGGTGGCGCGAAGTCAATTGCTGAAGGCGTTGCAACCCCAGGTGTTACTGGTATGTACCAGGCTGGTTTCTTCCCAATCATGATGTTTGGTCTACCAGGTGCTGCGCTAGCTATCTACCACACTGCTAAAGCGAAGAACAAAGAAAAAGTTGCATCAATCATGATTGCTGCAGGTTTCGCTTCATTCTTCACCGGTGTTACTGAGCCGCTAGAATTCTCATTCATGTTCCTAGCACCAGGCCTATACGTACTTCACGCATTCTTAGCGGGTATCTCTGTATACATCGCAGCTTCAATGCAGTGGATTGCTGGCTTCGGTTTCTCTGCAGGTCTGGTTGATATGGTTCTATCAACACGTAACCCGCTAGCGGTTAACTGGTACATGCTGATTGTACAGGGTCTAGTATTCTTCGGCCTATACTACGCAATCTTCCGTACGGTTATCGTTAAGTTCAACCTGAAGACACCTGGCCGTGAAGACGATGATGAAACAGCGTCTGATGTAGGTGGTTCTCAGGAAACTGGTGAGCTAGCTAAGCAGTACGTTGTCGCTCTAGGTGGTGTATCTAACCTAGAAAACATCGATGCATGTATCACTCGTCTACGTCTAACACTAAAAGACAGCAGCCTTGCTGACGAGAAGACACTGAAGGCATTGGGTGCAATGGGTGTGGTGAAACTAGGTTCTAACAACCTACAGGTTATTCTTGGCCCTCTAGCTGAAATCGTTGCCGGCGAGATGAAGAAAGTCTCTCCAAACGAAGACCTATCAGCGGTAAAGCTTCCTTAATGACTTTTCTTAAGTCATAGATAACGACTATATCGGCCTCCATTCGGAGGCCGATATTCCATCAGACTCAACAATCACCTGCTACCACACACCATCAAAGCAATCTCTCCCCTTACAGGCTTGCGCCTGAGTCATCAAGGGCGATGCTTGGTGCCTACGGTTTCAGATCATTGTTATGTTTGTTTTCCCGGGAGGGTACCAGCGGTTGGTACTGCCACGGGGTTCGGGATAAGGAGTTACTCGTGAGAACATTCAAATTAAGCCTATTGGCCTCTGTAGTTGCTATAGCAGCAACAGGTTGTGCTTCTGATTCATCTCGTTCAAATGCCCACTTCGATCAGCAACTTGCTGATGCGCTGGCGGCAAACTTGGGCGTAAATTATCAAGTCGTTACCAATCATGGTGCAAACGAAGGCTTGCAATGCCGAGAGTTGGCCGCGGAGTGGGCGTCATGTGATTTGATCAACCTGACGTTGACCAATAATGGTCCAGCATTGAACGATACTGACTGGAAAATCTATTTCCACAGTATCCGTATGATCTTGGATGTTCAGAATGAACAGTTCAAAGTCACTCATATTACGGGTGATTTGCATACTCTGGAGCCAACGGACAAGTTTCAGGGCTTTGGTGCTGGGGAAAGTGTCGTGATCCCGTATATCGGTGAGTACTGGACCCTATTTGAAAATGATTACATGCCTCGCGCCTACGTGGTGGCTGGCGACTCTGAGCCGAAAACGCTGGCAAGCATGGACAGCGAAGACCCATCGGCATACCTGTCTGCCATCGACGGCGAAAACTGGAAACGTACTCCATCAGATAACAATATTCTGGCGACAGCCCAGTCGCGTTTTGAGAAAAACAGTGATGTTGATTTGCTGGCCAAGGAAGATTTGGCTGGAACCATTATCCCAACACCGATGGCAACTCGCCTGACAGGTGGTTCAGTGTCTCTATCTGAGGGACTAAGCATTGATAACCAAGCACTGACGACCCCAATGCTGAAGGCTGCTACTGAGCGTATGGCAACCCTGGGGGTCGATACCCAAGGACAGTATCCAGTGAAACTGATACTGGATCCACAGCGCTTTGACAAGGCTAACAAGGTTTCTGGTGCCTACAAGCTTGAGATCAAAAAAGGCAATACCACAATCACCGGTTATGACTCCCAAGGTGCTTTCTACGGTTTGCAGTCGCTGATGTCTTTGATGGGCACGGGTGCCGAGCAGGCGATACCGACCTTGACGGTGAATGATGCACCTCGCTTTGACTACCGGGGTGTTATGGTGGATGTTGGCCGTAACTTCCATTCGAAAGACGCTATATTGCGTACGCTGGACCAAATGGCAGCGTACAAAATGAATAAATTCCACTTCCACCTGACGGACGATGAAGGTTGGCGTATCGAAATCCCGGGCTTGCCTGAGCTGACGGAAGTCGGTGGACAGCGCTGCCATGATTTGTCGGAGACCACTTGTCTGTTACCGCAATTGGGCTCAGGGCCTGAAAATGATAACTTTGGCTCCGGCTTCTACAGCAAGCAGGATTACTTGGATATCCTGACTTACGCCAAGGCGCGTGGTATCGAGGTGATCCCGGAAATTGATATGCCGGCGCACTCACGCGCGGCTGTCGTGGCCATGGAAGCGCGTTACCAGCGCTTGGTTGGCGAAGGGGATTTGGCGGCTGCCAACCAGTACCGTCTGATGGATCCGCAAGATACGTCGAATGTCACGACAGTTCAGTTCTATGATAAGCGTAGCTTCATCAACCCTTGTATGGATTCTTCGCTGAACTTTGTCGATAAAGTGATCAGTGAAATGGCAGCAATGCACAAGCAGGTAGGTATGCCACTAAATACCTGGCATTTCGGTGGTGATGAAGCCAAGAACATCAAGTTAGGGGCTGGTTTCCAGGATATCAATGCCACCGACCAAGTTGAGTGGAAAGGGGACTTGGAACTTTCCCAGCAAGATAAGCCCTTTGCTAAATCACCAATGTGCCAGCAGGCAATTGCTGAAGGTGTGGTCTCGGATTTCGCCCATCTGCCAAGCTACTTTGCCGAGAAAGTCAGCAAGGTGGTCGCGGACAAGGGTATCGCAAACTTCCAAGCATGGCAGGATGGCCTGAAGTACTCCGAGGGTGCCGATGCATTTGCGACTGACAATGTGCGTGTCAACTTCTGGGACGTACTGTACTGGGGCGGCGGTGCGTCAGCTTATGACTGGGCTGCGAAAGGGTACGATCTGATCCTCTCCAACCCGGATTATGTCTATATGGACATGCCATACGAAGTGGATCCGCAGGAGCGTGGCTATTACTGGGCAACCCGTGCGACCGACACCCGTAAGATGTTCGGTTTTGCACCGGAGAACCTGCCGCAGAATGCCGAGACGTCAGTCGATCGCGACGGTAACGGCTTTAGCAGTAAAGGTACCGCACAGTTCGATGGCTTCCATGGACTTTCAGCCCAACTATGGAGCGAGACAGTTCGAACTGACGAACAATATGAATACATGGTCTTCCCGCGTGTTCTCGCAGCAGCAGAGCGAGCATGGCACCAAGCTAATTGGGAACGTGATTATCAACCGGGTGTGGAATACAGCCAGTCTACTCAGTATGTCGACAAAGTAGCATTGCATAGTGATTGGTCGCAGTTTGCTAACTTACTGGGCCAACGTGAGCTTGCCAAGCTAGATGCCGCTGGCATCCAGTATCGGGTGCCGGTACCGGGCGCCAAAGTAGACAGTGGTGTGTTGCATATGAATATCAGTATGCCGGGTCTGACGTTGCAATATTCGATTGATGCAGGAGCCACATGGCAAAATTATGATGCCAAGCGCAAGCCTGCGATCACAGGGGATGTTGAGGTCCGTGCAATGAGTGCAGACCGTCAGCGTTTCAGCCGCTCGGTCACGCTGTAATTGCAATTGGCGGGGGTAACCCCGCTAGTTTCGGCCTATTCTTTTAGATACCCCGTGCTATTGCGGGGTTTTTTTATTCATATCGACAAACAATGTACACTATTTGTTGAGTCGGCCCCTATATTTATGGATCATAGGGGACTTAAAAATCCTGTAAGCACACGAGGTCTAATTGATGAGTGAATCTGAAGCTCGTCCAACTAACTTTATCCGCCAGATTATTGATACGGATTTAGCTAGTGGCAAACATACAAGCGTACATACCCGATTCCCGCCGGAGCCGAATGGTTACCTGCACATCGGCCATGCGAAATCTATTTGTTTGAACTTCGGTATTGCTCAGGACTATCAGGGTCAATGTAATCTTCGTTTTGATGATACAAACCCTGAGAAAGAAGACATCGAATACGTTGAGTCTATTAAGAACGATGTTAACTGGTTGGGCTTTGAGTGGAGCGGTGAGATTTGTTACTCATCGAACTACTTCGATAAGCTGCACGGGTTTGCTATTGAATTGATTAATAAAGGCTTAGCGTACGTTGATGAGCTAAGTCCAGAGCAAATGCGCGAATACCGAGGTACCCTTACCGAAGCTGGTAAGCACAGCCCGTACCGTGATCGCAGCGTAGAAGAGAACCTTGAGCTGTTCGAGAAAATGAAGAACGGCGAAATTGAAGAAGGCAAAATGAGCCTACGCGCTAAAATCGACATGGCATCACCGTTTATGGTGCTGCGTGATCCGGTTATTTACCGTGTACGTTTTGCCACTCACCACCAAACTGGTGACAAGTGGTGCATCTATCCGATGTACGATTTCACCCACTGTATTTCGGATGCGCTAGAGGGCATTACGCACTCTATCTGTACTTTGGAGTTCATGGACAACCGCCGTCTTTATGATTGGGTGTTGGACAATATCACTATTGATTGTCAGCCTCGCCAGTACGAGTTCAGCCGCCTGAATCTTGAGTACACAGTGATGTCTAAGCGTAAGCTTAACCAGCTGGTAACCGAGAACTTGGTAAATGGTTGGGACGATCCGCGGATGCCAACTATCTCGGGCTTGCGCCGCCGTGGTTTCACCTCTGCGTCGATCCGTGAGTTCTGTAAGCGTATCGGTGTGACCAAGCAAGATAACACCATTGAAATGAGCTCGTTGGAATCTTGTATCCGTGATGATCTGAACGAGAACGCACCGCGTGCGATGGCCGTTCTGGATCCAGTAAAAGTTGTGATCGAAAACTTCGATGGCGATGCTGAAATGCTGGAAGTGGCTAACCACCCGAACAAGCCAGAGATGGGCAGCCGTCAAGTACCATTCACTCGTGAAGTATACATCGAGCGTGAAGACTTCCGCGAAGAAGCGAACAAGAAGTACAAGCGTTTGGTACTAGGTAAAGAAGTGCGTCTACGTGGCGCGTATGTGATCAAGGCCGAGCGTATCGAGAAAGACGAAGACGGTAACATTACCACTATCTTCTGTAGTTACGATAATGAAACGTTGGGTAAAAACCCAGCTGATGGCCGCAAGGTTAAAGGCGTGATCCACTGGGTATCTGCAGAGCAGGGTATCCCAGCTGAAATCCGTTTGTACGACCGCCTATTTACAGTGCCAAACCCAGGTGCAGCAGATGACTTCGTCTCTGTGATCAACCCTGAGTCACTGAGCGTAATGAATGGCGTGGTTGAGCCGTCATTGGTTGAAGGCGAAGCGGAAAAAGCATTCCAGTTTGAGCGTATGGGCTACTTCTGTGTTGATAGTAAAGACTCCTCGAAAGAGAAGTTGGTCTTCAACCGCACTGTTGGCCTGCGTGATACTTGGGCGAAGATTGGCGACTAAGCCTCCCAGAGTTAGATATGAAAAAACCAGCCTAATGGCTGGTTTTTTATTTGTGTACAACAACAAAAACGCGGCTGATTGAGTGGCCAAGTGTTGAGCTCATGGCCTTATTGTTTTTTACTTGGGCCTAATTATTTTTTGTCGTGTAGCGTGCTGTCTTCTTGGCAGTTGCCTTCTGCACAGTGTCCATATAGGTACAAGCTGTGGTTGGTAAGGCGAACATTGAAGCTAGCAGCGATTTCTTTTTGGCGCTCTTCGATGATGTCATCAGAGAACTCAATAACTTTGCCACAGTCTAGGCATACTAGGTGGTCATGATGGTGTTGTGTTGCCAGTTCGAATACCGATTTGCCGCCTTCGAAGTGGTGGCGCGTAACAATGCCGGCATCGTCAAATTGGTTCAAAACGCGGTATACCGTCGCCAAGCCAATTTCTTCACCGATATCGATTAGCTTCTTATACAAGTCTTCAGCACTGATATGCTGGCAATCCGGCTGTTGTAGCACTTCCAGAATTTTTAGGCGTGGAAGGGTTACTTTCAGGCCAGCTTGTTTTAGTGCGTGATTGTTATCTGACATTGGAGTTTCCTATTGGCTACCCGCACCCTCATGATACGGTAGTCTTTCTCTTCTTTCCTCATTATAAGTGACCACAAGGTAACAATAAACCTAAAAACAGGTCAATCTTGCTGATATCTAACTTTTCTTTTTGTTACTTAAGTGTTGTGGAAATGTACGGTTGCACGATAATACAAACTCATCGTACCCGTTCTGAGGGTATGTTGCCGTGTATCAATTTTTCCGACCGCCAATCGTTAAGTTTGCCCTGAATCTATGGCCTCCCTTTTGGGGGCGGGAATACGTATTGTTCGTATTTCAGATGATTTCCACGAAGTACAAATCAAATTAAAGTTAAGATGGTGGAATAAAAATGCTAATCGTACTCAATACGGTGGAGGCGTTTTTTCGCTGACCAATCCGGTGTACGCCTTGATGTTGATAGGGATACTCGGAAAGGAATATTTCATCTGGGATAAGCAGGCTGAAGTTCATTTTGTTAAGCCCGGTAATACCGATTTGTATGCGGACTTTGTGATCAGCAAGGAGCAACTGGGTCAAATACACCGTGTGACAGACAACGGAGACAAGCATTTCGCTGAGTTTGTGGTGCAGGTTAAAAACACCCGTGGTGATGTTGTTTCTCAAGTAAAGCGGGTTTTATATGTGCGCAAAAAAACACAGTATCGTGAAGGTGTTGCAGAAGATGATCAAAGCTCGGTAGAGGAACGTGAGGCGCTATCTTAGGCTTTCGGATATAAAAATGCCGGGCATCAGGCCCGGCATTTTAATTTCAGGTCGATAAAATATTAGTCAGCAAGTTCTGCTAGGCACATTTCATCAAAAATTTGGTTAACCCACTTTTGTACACGTTCTTCGGTTAGTTCTGGCTGACGGTCTTCGTCAACACACAGGCCAACGAAGTGGTTGTCGTCTACAAGGGCTTTAGATGCTTCGAACTCAAAGCCTTCGGTAGAGAAGTGACCAACGATAGTCGCGCCACGACCTTCAACGATTTCACGTACCGTGCCCATCGCATCACAGAAGTACTCAGCGTAGTCTTCCTGATCACCACAGCCAAAGATAGCAACCAGTTTGGTTGAGAAGTCGACTTGCTCTAGCTCTGGGAAGAAATCATCCCAGTCACACTGTGCTTCACCGTAGTACCAAGTTGGGATACCTAGCAACAGTAGGTCAAAGTTATCGATATCTTCTTTGCTGCATTTTGCGATATCTTTGACTTCAACTAGCTTTTTGCCCAGTTGTTTCTGGATCATTTTAGCGACCGCTTCTGTGTTACCAGTGTCGCTACCAAAGAAGAGTCCTACACTTGCCATAGTAGAAATTACCCGTTATTAATGTTTGACTGTTAGCCTACTTGCCAACGATAGAAATAGCCTTGTCAGGAGTATACCCTGATGGTCAATGATCGCGGTAAGTAAAGTCAGCATGCTGCTGCTTTTGGCAATCAATGACAGTATTCGTTAAGTATTAACCGATGCCTGCGCCTTCCCAGCTGATTTGGATCAGGCCTTTGGTTATAAAACCGGCACACCCAAGGAAAAGAACCAGCCAGACGATTTTTCGGCCAAAAGGCGGAACATTGCCTTGTTTTAGCACGTCTTTAATGGCCATGCCGATAAAGAAAAATATCGCGGCAAAGAGCAAATCCAGCCCAATAGATTCAAGCAAATCCATGTGCTCATACAACATGTGTGTCTCCTTTCCACATTATCGTCACTTTTGAGCCAGGCGCGCACTATATCATAGACAATGCCCGCCTGTTAACGCTAAGCGGTCTGCAAGAAGTTCAAAATGATACGATTAACCGTTTCTGGTTTTTCAGCATGCAGCCAGTGGCCGGTATTAGCCACCAAATGTGCCTTAGCATTGGGGAATTGGGTGCCAATCGCCGTGCGGTGTTCCGGTAAAATATACTCAGAATTCTGGCCCTTGATAAACAAGGTCTTGCCGCTGAACGGCGTGATGCTCTGCCAGCCCATAATCGTGGCATAGTTGGTTATCAGGCCCTCAACATTGAAGCGCCAGTCAAACAGCCCGCTTTCTTGCTTAGCAAAGGATTTCAGCAGGAACTGGCGAACACCCGGTTCAACTACATGTTTGGCAAGCAAAGGTTCTGCTTCACTGCGTTTGCTAATAGTGTGGCGAGAGACTTCACGCAGTCCATTGAACACGTTTTCGTGGCGGTGGACGTGGTAGTGAACCGGAGCCATATCCAAGACCAACAAATGGTTGATACGGGTAGCGGCGAGTTCGGTTGCTGCCATTGCCACCTTGCCGCCCATAGAATGACCAATCAGTGAGAAGCGCTCGATGTCAAGTTGGTCTATAACCGTAAGGACATCCTGAGCCATTTCGCGGTAGGTGAAATGAGCACTGTGTGGGGATCGACCATGGTTACGTAGATCAACACTGATCACTTTATATTTATCTTTCAACGATCTGGCCATTAGGCCAAGATTATCGGCACTGCCGAACAGGCCGTGGATCAAGACGATCGCATCGCCTTGGCCATCGACTTGGAAATTAAGATTCACTGACTATTTTCTCTTGTAGTTAACGCTTTACCGTAGAGTATAACTTCGGATCACGTTATAATCTCTCGGTGATTTTTAAACGGAACGATAATGAACACTACGATGAAGACTATTGAGGTAGACGAAGAGCTATATCGTTATATCGCGAGCCAGACCCAGCACATTGGTGAAAGTGCTTCGGATATCCTGCGTCGCTTGCTGATGGTGCCTGATCATCAATCTGTTGCGACCTTGCAGCATGAGGTAGTAATGCCGGTGCGTCCTAAAGGGGTCGTGGTGAGCAAAGATGCGGGTAACGTGGTACCTAATAATGATCGCGTGAAAGAAATGCGTTCGTTGTTGATTTCTGACGAGTTTGCCGTGCAGGAAAAAGCGATTGGCCGATTTATGCTGGTATTAACCTCGCTTTATCGTATTGATCCTCAAGGCTTCTCTGAAGCGGCTGCTATTAAAGGGCGTACCCGTATTTACTTCGCCGATACTGAAGAGAAGTTGCTAGCGAGTGGTAAAACCACTAAGCCTAAGCCAATTCCGGAAACACCTTTCTGGGTGATCACGAATACGAATACTGATCGTAAACGTCAGATGGTTGAGCAACTGATGGTCAAGATGAGCTTCGGTGGCGATATCATTGAAAAAGTTTGCGGTGTAATTTAACTGGCATTATGCCAATTTAGTTTTTACAAGGATACGTTAATGGCTATTCATCCTCGTGCGGGGCAGCGCGCTCTGCAAGAAGATATGCACAATATTCCCGCGTTGGTGGCAAATTATTTCCTAATTGAGCCAAGTGCTCAAAATCCGCATCAGAAGGTCGCATTCGGTACTTCTGGTCACCGCGGAACCGCCGACAAAGGAACCTTTAACCAGCATCACATTTGGGCGATTGCTCAAGCTGTGGCTGAAGTTCGAGCTGCCAACGGCGTAACAGGTCCACTTTTCCTCGGTAAAGATACCCACGCACTGTCTGAGCCAGCATTTACCTCGACGCTTGAAGTCTTGGTGGCAAATGGTGTGCAGGTTGTGATTCAGCAAAATAGTGGCTACACCCCAACACCGGGTATTTCCCATGCTATTTTGTGCCACAACAACGCACAGGAAGACAAAGCTGACGGTATCGTTATCACGCCATCACACAATCCACCGCAAGATGGCGGGATTAAATACAACCCGGTCCACGGTGGCCCGGCGGAAGGTGCACTGACTACAGCAATTGAAACCCGTGCCAATGAAATCATTGCCGCGGGCATGGTTGATGTTAAGCGCGTGCCAATCGCAGACGCTTTTGCGAGCGACTTGGTTGAAGAGCGTGACTTGGTGGCCCCTTACGTTGATGATCTGGTCAATGTCATTGACATGGCAGCGATCCAGAAAGCCAACCTGAAAATTGGTGTTGATCCACTGGGTGGTTCAGGTATTGAGTACTGGCGCCAGATTGCCGCTCATTACGGCCTGGATCTTACGCTGGTGGATGAGTCTATCGACCCGTCTTTCCGTTTTATGTCTCTGGACAAAGACGGTGTTGTGCGCATGGACTGTTCGTCGCCTTACGCGATGGCTGGCCTACTGGCACACAAAGACAAGTACGACTTGGCATTCGGTAACGACCCTGACTACGATCGCCACGGTATCGTGACGCCTGCTGGCCTGATGAACCCGAACCACTTCCTCGCGGTGTGTATTGATTATCTTTACCGCCACCGTCCTGATTGGGCGCAGGAAGTTGCCGTGGGTAAGACATTGGTATCCAGTGCACTGATCGACCGTGTTGTTGCCGATCTTGGTCGTGAGCTTTGCGAAGTGCCGGTTGGCTTCAAATGGTTTGTTGATGGACTGTACAGCGGTGAGCTTGGCTTCGGTGGTGAAGAAAGTGCGGGGGCATCATTCCTACGCATGGACGGCACGCCTTGGGCTACCGACAAAGACGGTATTCTACTTTGCCTTGTGGCGGCAGAAATTACTGCCGTTACCGGTAAGAACCCGCAGCAATACTACGAAGAATTGGCTGCCAAGCACGGTGCGTCAGAGTACAACCGTCTGCAGGCTGTGGCTAACGGTGAGCAGAAAGCGGTACTAAGCAAGTTGTCTCCAGAAATGGTTGCCGCTGAAACTTTGGCGGGTGATGCGATCACTGCACGTCTGACGCATGCGCCGGGTAACGGTGCTGCGATTGGTGGCCTGAAAGTGACCACTGAAAACGGCTGGTTTGCAGCGCGTCCGTCAGGTACAGAAGATATCTACAAGATCTACTGCGAGAGCTTCAAAGGCAAAGAGCACTTGGCCTTGCTTGAGAAAGAAGCACAGGAAATCGTTAGCAAGGTATTTGCCGACGCTGGTCTTTAACCTTTCGTATTCTCTCGATATTGATATTAAAAACGCCCGCTATCAGCGGGCGTTTTTTTATGTCTTTTTTATTGGTCTACCGACTCATGGAAGACTGCGGCCAGTGTTCGGGCATGACGAACCATACTTTATCATCTGGCGCGATTGCCATGGTCGGATTACTAACGGATGTTAGTGCAGGCTCAGCGGCTACTTGGCTAAAGCGCGGTGGTGCGATCCATTCTGGCTTGGCAATAGGACGCAGATCTAAGTCAGCTGCTTGCTGGGAGTAGCACCACAATCCATGCGTGGCACCTTTTGCTAATTTGATATCTGAGCCGGTATAACCCATGAAGGCTGGATAGAACAAGCGACCTTGCATGATCAGGCGGCGGTGTTCAATCTTGCCAAATTGTGTTTGGTACTGCTTAATGAAAGCGGGATGGTCAGAAATCATCAGCTGGTGGCTGAGCATCTTATTGGCTTTTTTATCCAGGTTATCTCGGGCGTTGGGGCCGGGCCAACTATCTTCATAGGCAAGGAAGAATTTAATCGCCACCTCCCAGTGCTCGACCTGCCCGCTGCGTAAATCCTTCACCAAAAAATCAATCGCGCCAAGGGTTCGCTTGTTGACCGTCAGTTGGACTTCCTCAGCAAGTAGCTCATAACGAGGGTGGTGTAGGAGCAGTTGTTGCCATAACCATTGATAGAAAAAGCCCAAACGGCGCCCACCTTGATATTCAATCTCATCGGGGAGTACGGCTTGGCTAGCAAAATCGTCAAGCCAGTGTTGGTCAGCAATAAAAGGATGGGCGGCCAAGAGAGGAGAGAGCCTTAGGATGGCATTGAGGCTGTTATTAATATGCTCTCTAGCTGTTGTTTTATTGTAAAGGATCGACATTTTGCTATAAAACCCTTCTTTTTATAATGATAAAGACTAATAAGTCTCTGTTTTTAGGTAGTGATGCCTAAACCTATTTTTTACATTAAAGGTGAGCTGATTGGATAAGCACATTCATCAGCTAAGTATCTGACCAGTATGTTGTTCTGCTTGGCCAAGGAGGCGTTATGTATACTCGCTATTCACCATTGCGTATTTTTGCTCGCCGTGCGTTCGTTATCACTGTCGGTGTAGTGACCTTTCCTGTCATGATGTTTACCGCAATGGAAACACGCTCACGGCTATACAGTTACCTGCATCGGGTATGGTTGAAAACCAGTACTAAGCCGGTCTGGCTGATCCAAACTGAGCTTGCAGCTCAACATCTCTATTAAGCATATCTGTCATCTCTATACCTGAGTAACCTCAATGTGCTTGGCTATATAGTGACCTTACTAAATAACGCTGCCGATCGGCAGCTTTTTTAGATCAACAGGCACTGGGATTTGGGTATAAAATATCGAGATTGCGGAGAAGGAAATAGACCATGAACAATATCCAATTAGAATCAGTGCTTAACGAGCTGCTGAGCCCACACCAGATCAAAGACTATTGTCCGAACGGCTTGCAGGTTGAAGGTAAGTCAGAGGTAAAGAAAATCATCACTGGGGTAACAGCCTGTCAGGCCTTGATAGACCGAGCTATCTCAGAGCAAGCCGATGCGCTATTGGTACATCACGGTTTCTTTTGGAAGGGGGAACCCGCGGAAATTCGCGGAATGAAATATCGTCGTATCAAAGCGCTTATTGAGAATGGTATTAATCTTTATGCCTACCATTTGCCATTGGATGTACACCCGACATTAGGTAACAATGCAAAACTGGCTGAATTGCTGGATATTGAAGTGCTAGGAGGCTTGGAAGAGGGTAATCCGAATTCTGTGGCAATTTATGGTCAGTTAGATCAGCCTCTAAGTGGTGAAGAATTGGCTGCGAGGCTTTCCATTACCTTACATCGTGAGCCGTTGCATATTAGCGATAATGCGCCACAAGAAATAAAAACGGTGGGATGGTGTACTGGTGGAGGTCAAGATTTTATAGAATTAGCAGCAAATAAAGGATTGGATGCATTTATTTCAGGAGAAATTTCCGAAAGAACAGTTCATATTTCCCGAGAATTAGGTATTCATTATTTTAGTGCCGGCCATCATGCAACTGAGCGTTATGGAATTAAATCCTTAGGTGAATATTTAGCTGAAACAAATAATTTTGATGTTGAGTTTATCGACATTGACAACCCGGTTTAACACTAATTTAACCAAAGTAATGACACAAAAAGGCTTAATGCGAGCGCATTAAGCCTTTTATTTTGTGTTGTAAAATTTCATCTTTCGTTATTTTGGAGGTGTTGTTTCTGTTAGATCTGGGTCTAATTCATACTTTGTTTCAGTTTATTGTTGGCTTTACCGTTGGATTCACTCTTAATCTTGATAATTGTCAAAGATTCGACCTGAATCATCGTATGGGCATACGAAATATAATTACAACTCACCATTGTTTCAGGTAATTTAAATTTACTCGTTTTAATGAACTAGAATGCTTTATTCAGTAAGCATTCAGGGATGTAAGAAAAATTAATTGGCACGATGCCTTTAATAACGAGTTTTAAATTACTTTGACCTATTCAGCGAATGCTTTTTATCAGTTTGAATTTGTACTGATGTCGACTGAATGTATTTAATTGGAGATTCCCCCCATGACTAAAAAATGGTTTACCGAAACGGTTGCCAGTACTGTGTCCAATTTGGGTACGTCAACCAAGAATGGTTTATCTTCTGAAGAAGTGAAACAGCGTCAGGAGCAATTTGGCTCCAATGAACTGCAAGAGCAAGCCGGTAAGACCGTGCTTGAGCTACTAGCTCACCAATTTAAAAATCCATTGATCTTTATTCTAGGGGTCGGTGCGATTGTTTCCTTCTTTACTGGTCACTTAATTGATGCCGTGGCAATCGGTGTCATCATTGTTATCAATGTGGTTATCGCTTTTTGGCAGGAATTCAAAGCCCAGAAAGGGATGGAAGCATTACGTGATATGGCTGCACCGATGGCGCAGGTTCGTCGTAATGGCGAATGGGTAGATATCCCTGCTCGTGAAATTGTTCCGGGTGACGTCCTTAAGATCAGCACCGGTGACATCCTTGCTGCGGATGTTCGTATTGTTGAAGCGAACCGTTTGTCTATCGACGAAGCGGCATTGACAGGTGAGTCAGAGCCAGTTGATAAGACGGCTGATGCACTGGAAGATGGCCACATTAGTCTGGGTGACCAGATTAACATGGGCTTCATGACCACCATGGTGACATCAGGTACAGGTTTGGGCGTTGTCGTGAGTACGGGTATGCAGACCGAAGTTGGTCACATCGCTGATATGATGGCAAATACTGAAGAAACCAAGACCCCAATGCAAGAGCGTATGGACTTGATTGCCAAAACGCTAATGATTGTTGCACTTGGTGTAGTAGCGGTTGTATGTGTTATCGGTCTATACCACGGTATGCCATGGCTTGAGATCCTTAATACTGGTATTTCTCTGTCTGTGGCTGCAATCCCTGAAGGTTTGCCAACAGTTGTAACGATTGTTCTGACCATGGGTTCAACCCGTATGGTTAAGAGCAACGCACTGGCTAAGCAGCTAGCCGCGATTGAAACACTAGGCTCTACAACGGTTATTTGCTCTGATAAGACAGGTACACTGACTCAGAACCAGATGCAGGTAATGAAAGCTTACGATGCATCAGGCCGCAATTGGGAAGTAAGCGGTAAAGGCTTCTCTCCTGAAGGTGAATTTAAGCCGCTTTCACACAGCACAGATGTGAAAGACAGCCCTGAAATGATGCAAGGCTTGGTCGTTGCGACATTGTGTAACGATGCTGAGTACATTCAAGATGGCGATAGCTCTTCTGTACGCGGTAACCCAACAGAAGGTGCTCTGATTGTTGCTGCTGCTAAAGCCGGCCTTCAGCAAACTGAAATGCTATCAACTGGCGGTTACTCGATTGTTGATAAGTTCCCGTTTGACTCATCTCGTAAAATGGCTTCAGTCATTGTTAAGGGTCCACAAGGTAAGCACTTCCTAGCGATTAAAGGTGCGCCTGATGTTGTCCTACGCAACGCTTCTGGCTTCATGGTTAACGGTGAAGTGGTTGCTAACCAACCTACAACTGTTGAAGGTAACCTAGCAGTAGCGGCAAACCCTGCAGAAGAGCTAGTAGCTAGCTATGAAGCGGCTATCCAAGACTTTGCTCATCAGGCACTTCGTACACTAGCGGTAGGTATCCGTGAACTGTCTGAAGAAGACCTGAAGCGTGACCCTGCAGAGCTTGAGAAAGATGTAACGATTCTGGGCCTATATGGCATCATGGATCCACCGCGTCCAGAAGTACGTGCAGCGGTTGATAGCTGTTACGATGCAGGTGTTCGCACTGTAATGATTACTGGTGACCACGCCCTTACTGCTGCTGCAATTGCCCGTGAAATCGGTATTATCCGTAGCGAAGAAGACATGGTTGTAACAGGTAGCCAGCTTGATGACATGGACGATGAAGAGCTACGTCGCATTTGTCCGAATGTTGCGGTATTTGCCCGTGTAACACCTGAACACAAACTGCGTATCGTCCAGGCTCAACAGCACAACAACGAAGTTGCTGCAATGACCGGTGACGGTGTGAACGATGCACCCGCTTTACGCCGTGCCGATATCGGTGTTGCAATGGGTATCACCGGTACTTCAGTAGCGAAAGACTCTGGTGACCTTATCCTGCTGGACGATAACTTCAGCACCATTGTTAAGGCTGTACGCCAAGGTCGTCAGATCTTCGATAACCTGCGTAAGTTTATCCGTCAGGCACTGACTGCGAACGTCGGTGAAGTATCGGTAATCCTGTTTGCCTTCCTGTTCATGGGTCCAGAAGTGGCACTGCCACTAACGCCATTGATGATCCTATGGATCAACCTGGTTTCTGATGGTCTACCAGCACTAGCACTTGGTGTTGACCCAGAAGAAAAAGATCTGATGGAGCGTAAACCGCGTAAGCGTAACGAGAGCTTCTTCAGCGATCACCTAGGTACCCGTATCGTGATTCGTGGTCTGGCACAGGGTGGTATGAGCTTCTTGGCATTCAACTGGGCAATGAACGCAGGTCTAAGCGCTAACTACGCACAGACAATGGCCTTTGCAATGCTAGTGTTCTGTCAGCTATGGCATATCTTTGATTCACGTACGTTCAGCACGCTATTCCGCAAGAACCCATTCACCAACAAATCTCTGTTGGGTGCGGTAGCGGTCTCTGCAACGCTGTCTCTAGGTGTGATTTACACAGGCGTTGGCCAGTTCATCTTCAGCACTGAAGGTCTAACGGCTAGTCATTTAATCACTGTGTTCCTAGCTGCATCTCTTCCAACGCTAGTATTATCTGGCTTGAAAGAAGTGACTAAGATTAAGTTTGTTTAATCGCAAGTAGCTGAACATAAAAAGGGCCTTCGGGCCCTTTTGTCGTTCAAGGCAGGGACGGGATTAAGAGCGCTCCTAGTTCCTAGGAAAAGATTAAAAGCCAAAAGCTAAAATACAGTGCGCTAGTCCTTAGGTTTAATCTGTAGAGCCTAGTTTTCGCTCTTTGCTCATTCTAGGAACTAGTATCTCGTTACTAGGTTCTGCTGTTATAACAAAAAAGGGCCCGAAGGCCCTTTCACTTAGTGAAGACTATCTATCATTCACGTTCATGCAGCGGGCTGAACTCGCGCTGGTTGTAGCCAGTGTAAAGCTGGCGAGGACGGCCAATACGGTTGCCTGGATCGTTGTGCATTTCGTTCCAATGGGCAATCCAACCAATCGTACGTGACATAGCGAAGATAACCGTAAACATTGAAACTGGGATACCGATCGCTTTCAGGATAATACCGGAGTAGAAATCGACGTTCGGGTACAGTTTCTTCTCTACGAAGTACTCATCAGATAGGGCAATACGCTCAAGCTCCATCGCGACATCCAACAGTGGATCCTGAATATTCAGCTCCTGAAGCACATCGTGGCAGGCGTCACGCATAACCGTTGCGCGTGGATCGTAGTTCTTGTAAACACGGTGACCGAAGCCCATCAGACGGAACGGGTCATCTTTGTCTTTCGCGCGCTCGATGAACTCAGGGATCTTATCTACGCTGCCGATTTCTTCCAGCATCTTCAGACAAGCTTCGTTGGCACCGCCGTGCGCCGGGCCCCAGAGTGAAGCAATACCTGCGGCAATACAGGCAAATGGGTTAGCGCCTGAAGAGCCAGCTAGTCGAACGGTTGAGGTTGATGCATTTTGCTCGTGATCGGCATGCAGGGTAAAGATTTTATCCATTGCACGCGCGACAACAGGGCTAACTTCATATTCTTCACACGGTGTAGCAAACATCATATGCAGGAAGTTCTCTGCATAATCCAAGTCATTACGTGGGAAGATGAAAGGTTGACCGTTTGAGTACTTGTAACACATTGCTGCCAATGTCGGCATTTTCGACAATAGGCGGAACGCAGTGATTTCACGGTGAGTATCGTTATTGATATCCAGTGAATCATGGTAAAACGCAGCCAATGCACCTACCACACCACACATTACAGCCATCGGGTGCGCATCACGGCGGAAGCCATGGAAGAAGCTTGAGATTTGCTCATGCACCATGGTGTGACGAGTAACAGTGGTGCGGAATGTTTCGTACTGCTCGCGAGTCGGAACCTCACCGTAAAGAAGGATGTAACAAACTTCCAGATAGTCGGCGTTATTGGCCAATTGGTCAATCGGGTATCCGCGGTGAAGCAGAATACCTTTATCACCATCAATGTAAGTAATTTGAGATTCACATGATGCAGTGGCTAGAAAACCAGGGTCGAATGTAAAATAACCGTTAGCTCCAAGCTTACGTACATCAATTACTTCAGGCCCTTCAGTGCCCCCGATAATCGGCAGTTCGACGGGTGCTTTCCCTTCAATGTGAAGAGTAGCTTTCTTGTCTGCCATAACAATCTCCTTTGTTTTTATAATCCTAATCCAAGGCGGATGTACGTTTGTTGTACCGATCAGCGGCCCAAATGTCAATTTTTGTGCCCGCTTGTGTGCGCTTGTTAATAACTTTGGATAAAAAGATGCAAATTTCTAAAACCGTGTTAGAGGTCATGTAACAGGGTTTGTATTTGATTGTTGCGGGGCGTATACTCGCGGCAGGTCTCTGGTTCTGCCGCCGCCAGACATAATTGCCAAAGTTATCAATAATTATAGTAAGTTAGGTAAGGCACTGTTTTACATTTGCATGTAAAACATAATTGCAACCTAGGGTTGCAATTGTGTTAATGCACTTGTTCGGCGTCAGTGGAAGCAGGGAGTGATAACAATAACATTGCTTCAATGGAGCTGAGTGGGCAATCACCGTGAAAGTAAATAAGCCAAGACCTGTCAACCTCGACCTACAGACGATTCGCTTTCCCCTAACAGCGATAGCGTCTATCTTGCATCGCGTCTCCGGCGTGATCACCTTCGTTGCCGTGGCTATCCTGCTATGGTTGCTAAGCCTTTCCCTTTCATCCCCTGAAGGATTCGCGAGCGCTACGGGTATCGTAGACAGCTTTTTCGTGAAACTGGTGCTGTGGGGCATTCTGACAGCGCTGTTCTACCACATCGTGGTGGGTATCCGTCACTTGCTGATGGACATGGGATATTTTGAAGAAATGGAAACCGGGATCAAAAGTGCCAAAGTGAGCTTTGTCATCGTCGGTGTTCTGTCTTTGTTTGCAGGAGGCCTAGTATGGTAAGCAACGTCTCAACAATCGGCCGCAATGGAATTCATGACTTTATCCTGATCCGTGCTACCGCCATCATTCTTACGTTATACACCCTTTATATGGTGGGCTTCTTCGCCTTTGGCCCGGAACTGACCTTTGCAACCTGGACGGCCTTTTTTGGCAAGCTAAGTACTAAGGTTTTCACCATGTTGGCTTTGCTGTCGATCTTAATTCATGCCTGGATTGGCCTATGGCAAATACTGACGGACTACATTAAGCCTGCCGCACTTCGAGCGGGTATCCAATTTGGTGTAGTAGCGGTTCTTTTTGTTTACCTGTTTTCAGGTTTCTTTATTGTGTGGGGTGCGTAAGTGAGCATTGCAGTACGTGAATTTGATGCCGTAGTAATCGGTGCTGGTGGTGCAGGAATGCGTGCCGCACTACAAATTTCTGAGCAGGGCCTAAAGTGTGCGTTGCTATCCAAAGTATTTCCAACCCGTTCTCATACCGTATCGGCACAAGGGGGCATCACAGTCGCCCTTGGTAATGCACATGAAGATCACTGGGAACAGCATATGTACGACACCGTTAAAGGGTCGGACTATATCGGTGACCAAGATGCAATCGAGTACATGTGTAAGAACGGGCCAAAATCTGTTATTGAACTAGAAAAAATGGGCCTACCGTTTTCTCGCTTTGATAATGGCACTATTTATCAGCGTCCATTTGGCGGCCAGTCGAAGAACTTCGGTGGTGAGCAAGCGGCACGAACGGCAGCGGCAGCAGACCGTACTGGCCATGCCTTGCTTCATACCCTTTACCAGCAGAATATTAAACATAAAACGACGATTTTCTCTGAGTGGTATGCACTGGATCTGGTCAAGAATGAAGACGGGGCCATTTTAGGCTGTACTGCACTTTGTATGGAAACCGGTGAGGTTTGTTATTTCAAATCGAAGGCCACCATTCTTGCTACTGGTGGTGCCGGTCGTATTTACGCTTCAACAACTAACGCACACATCAATACCGGTGATGGCGTGGGTATGGCGATTCGTGCTGGCGTACCGATGCAGGACATTGAAATGTGGCAGTTCCACCCGACGGGAATTGCTGGTGCAGGTGTACTTGTGACAGAAGGCTGTCGTGGTGAAGGTGGTTATCTGCTCAACAAAGACGGCGAACGCTTTATGGAGCGTTATGCACCAAATGCGAAGGATTTGGCTGGTCGTGATGTGGTTGCTCGCTCAATGATGGTTGAGATCCGAGAAGGCCGCGGCTGTGATGGCCCTTGGGGGCCGCATATCAAGCTGAAGCTTGATCACCTAGGCAAAGAGGTCCTTGAGTCTCGCCTACCGGGTGTGTGTGAATTGTCGCGTACTTTTGCTCACGTCGATCCTGTCAAAGAACCTATTCCTGTTATCCCAACCTGTCACTATATGATGGGTGGTGTACCAACTCAGGTGTCTGGTCAAGCAATAAAGCAAGATGCCAGTGGTACTGATGTTGAGATTCAGGGGCTATTTGCGTGTGGTGAAATTGCATCTGTATCGGTGCATGGTGCGAACCGCCTTGGCGGTAACTCATTGCTTGATTTAGTGGTCTTTGGTCGTGCAACAGGGCTTCACCTTGGTGAAACACTGCAAAAGCAAGCGGAGGCGAAACCTGCCACTGAAGCGGATATTGAAGCTTCTCTTGAGCGTTATAACCGCTGGGAAAACAGTACCGGTGGTGAAGATCCGACGCAAATCCGTAAAGATCTACAGCAGTGCATGCAAAATAACTTCTCGGTATTCCGTGAAGGTGATGCTATGGCGAAAGGCTTAGAAGAACTTAAAGTGATTCGTGAACGCCTGAAAAATGCGCATTTATCTGATAAGTCGACAGAGTTCAACACCCAGCGAGTTGAGTGTCTAGAGCTTGAAAACTTAATGGAAACGGCATACGCAACGGCAGTGGCGGCTAACTACCGTACCGAAAGTCGTGGTGCCCATGCCCGCTTCGACTTCCCTGATCGCGATGATGAACAATGGCTATGTCACTCTATCTACAACCCAGAGACAGAGCAGATGACTAAGCGTGATGTCAATATGGCACCGGTTCATCGTGAGGCATTTCCGCCTAAAGCGCGTACATACTAAGGGGAGGATAGAATTATGAAACTGAATTTCTCGATTTACCGCTATAACCCTGATGTAGACAATGCGCCGCACATGAAGGGCTACACCCTTGAGGTGCCTGAAGGCTCTGACATGATGGTGCTTGATGCGCTGATTTTGCTCAAAGAGCAAGATCCGACCCTGTCATTCCGTCGTTCGTGCCGCGAAGGGGTATGTGGTTCCGACGGCATCAATATGAATGGTAAAAATGGCTTGGCTTGTATCACACCGCTGTCAGTATTGACCGACAAGAGCACGATAGTGATCCGCCCGTTGCCTGGCCTGCCCGTTATCCGTGACTTGATCATTGATATGGAGCAGTTCTACACCAACTACGCCAAAGTGAAGCCATTCTTGATCGATGACGGTGCCCAGCCGCCGGCGCGTGAAAACCTGCAAATGCCGGAAGAGCGTGCTCACCTTGATGGACTTTACGAGTGCATTATGTGTGCATGTTGTTCGACGTCGTGCCCATCATTTTGGTGGAATCCAGATAAATTCATCGGACCTGCTGGTTTGCTGGCTGCCTATCGCTGGCTAATTGATAGTCGTGATACTGCAACTGATGAACGTTTATCCGATCTGGACGACGCTTTTAGCGTTTTTCGTTGCCATGGCATCATGAACTGTGTAAATGTTTGTCCTAAAGGGTTAAATCCGACAAAAGCGATTGGACACATCAAGACGATGTTGTTAAAACGCGCGGTATAAATATAAGTATTATCGATATGCTGGCTTCATGATTCGCTCTCTGGAGCCAGCCTCAATTCCGGTCAGCGAACCGGGAAAATGGCGATAACTAGTGGTTAAGGGAAAACAATGCAGAACGGCGTTATGAAGGCTTGGCTTGAGTCTTCACACCTGGCTGGCGCCAATGCAACTTATGTAGAGGAACTCTACGAGTTGTATCTTAGCGACCCAGAATTAGTGGATGAAAAATGGCGTCACGTTTTCAGTGAACTGCCTGTCGTGAATGAGACGGTTGTCGAACAACCCCACTCGCGGGTTCGTGACTACTTCCGGCGTCTAGCGAAGGAAACAACCCATCTAAGTGCTACCGTCAGCGATCCAGATGTTGATGCTAAACAGGTTAAGGTATTGCAGTTGATTAACGCATACCGTTTCCGCGGGCACCAGCATGCAAACTTAGATCCGTTGGGGCTATGGCAGCAGGAGCGAGTATCCGACCTCGATCCTGAGTACCATAACCTGACCGTCGACGACTTCAACGAGACATTCAATGTCGGTTCTTTTGCCATCGGGCAGGAGACCATGAAGCTGTCAGAACTTTATGACGCACTGAAAAAAACCTACTGTGGTTCAATCGGTGCCGAATACATGCACATTACCAATACTGATGAAAAACGCTGGCTTCAGCAGCGTCTGGAGTCGGTGGTAGGTCGTGGCGCATTCTCCGAGGAAGAAAGACTGACTTTCTTGGATGAGCTAACGGCTGCTGAAGGGCTTGAGCGTTATTTAGGCGCTAAATTCCCTGGCGCAAAACGATTTTCACTAGAGGGTGGTGATGCCCTGATCCCTATGGTCAAAGAGCTGATCCGCTACGCTGGTACCAATGGTGCTCGTGAGGTGGTGGTCGGCATGGCTCACCGTGGTCGACTGAACATGCTGGTCAACGTCCTGGGTAAAAAGCCACAGGACCTATTCGACGAATTTGCTGGTAAGCACGATGACACTTGGGGTACCGGTGATGTGAAATATCACCAAGGTTTCTCGGCTGACTTTGCAACACCAGGCGGTGACGTCCATCTCGTATTGGCATTCAACCCGTCTCACCTGGAAATTGTAAATCCCGTGGTTGTCGGCTCGGTACGAGCAAGACAAGACCGCTTGGGCGATAAAGACGGCTCACAAGTACTTCCTATCACTATCCATGGTGACTCGGCGATTGCGGGTCAAGGTGTGGTTGCTGAGACATTTAATATGTCTCAGTCGCGCGGCTACCGTGTCGGCGGAACTGTCCGTATCGTGGTGAATAACCAGATTGGCTTTACTACGTCGAACCCACACGATATGCGTTCGACCCAGTACTGTACCGATATCGCCAAGATGGTGCAGGCACCGATTTTCCATGTGAACGCAGATGATCCTGAAGCCGTTGCATTTGTTACTCGTATTGCCCTTGATTTCCGTAACACCTTTAAGCGCGATGTAGTTATTGATTTGGTTTGTTACCGTCGCCACGGTCACAATGAAGCGGACGAGCCCAATGCGACTCAGCCGTTGATGTACCAGAAAATCAAGAAGCACCCAACGCCGCGTAAGATCTATGCTGATGCCTTGACCGATGAAGGGGCGGTAGATCTGGAAACGGCAACGTCATTGATTAATGAATACCGCGATGCCCTAGATCGTGGTGAGTGTGTGGTCAAAGAATGGCGTCCGATGAAGCTCCACTCTGTTGACTGGGAACCGTATATCGGTCACGACTGGACAGTGGATTGGCCGAGCACGATTGATCCAATGCGCTTGAACGAATTGGCCCAGCGAGTTTGTCAGTTCCCAGAAAGCCACAAGCTTCAGAGCCGAGTGCAGAAACTCTACAATGACCGCCTGTCGATGGCTGCCGGAGAGAAAGCGGTAGACTGGGGAATGGCTGAAACTTTAGCGTATGCCACCTTGGTCGATGAAGGCCATCGCATCCGGATCACTGGTCAGGATTCAGGCCGTGGTACGTTCTTCCACCGTCACTCGGTGCTGCATAACCAAGGTGACGCCAGTACGTATATCCCGCTTGCCAATATCCATGACAAACAGGGCCCATTCCAAGTCTTCGATTCGGTATTGTCAGAAGAGGCGGTGCTGGCGTTTGAGTATGGCTACGCGACGGCAGAGCCAAGCGGACTGACACTTTGGGAAGCCCAGTTTGGTGATTTCGCCAATGGTGCTCAGGTTGTGATTGACCAGTTCATTAGCTCCGGTGAGCAGAAATGGGGTCGTATGTGCGGCTTGACCATGCTGCTGCCTCACGGTTATGAAGGCCAAGGTCCAGAACACTCATCGGCGCGTCTTGAGCGTTACCTTCAGCTGTGTGCTGAGCAGAATATGCAGGTGGTGATCCCATCTACGCCTGCTCAGGTATATCACATGCTGCGTCGCCAAGTGGTGCGTCCTATGCGTCGTCCGCTGGTGGTAATGTCGCCAAAATCGCTATTGCGTCACCCGCTATGTACGTCCACTTTGGATGATTTGGCTAACGGGTCTTTCCAGCCAGCGATTGGTGAAGTGGATGATCTTGATCCGAAACAGGTCAAACGCGTGGTGTTCTGTTCGGGCAAGGTGTATTTCGATCTGCTTGAGCAGCGTCGTAAGAACGAGCAAACTGACGTTGCCATTGTTCGTATTGAGCAGATTTACCCATTCCCGAAAGAAGACGTTGAAGCTGCTCTGGCAGATTATCAGCATGTGACTGATTTTATTTGGTGTCAGGAAGAGCCTCAGAACCAAGGTGCATGGTACTCCAGCCAGCACAATTTCCGTTCTGCGCTTCCGACCGACGCCCAGCTAGAGTATGCAGGCCGCCCAGCCTCGGCATCACCGGCTGTAGGCTACATGTCGGTTCATCTGAAACAGCAAAAAGCGTTGATTGAAGACGCATTGACAATAAATTAATAAGAACTGGAACAAAAAGGACAAAACCGATATGACGATCGAAATTCTGGTTCCCGATTTACCTGAATCAGTTGCAGATGCAACAGTAGCAACTTGGCACAAGCAGCCAGGCGACGCTGTAAGCCGTGATGAAGTTCTGGTTGATATCGAAACAGACAAAGTGGTGTTGGAAGTACCGGCACCGGAAGATGGTATTCTTGAAGCAATTCTTGAAGGTGAAGGCACTACAGTACTAACTAAACAGCTGATTGGTAAGATCAAAGCGGGCGCCGTTGCTGGCGAGCCGACACAGGATGTTCCTGCTGAAGCTGAGTCATCGCCTAATAAGCGCAATACTGCAGCGCTGGGTGATGAGACCAATGAAGCTCTAAGCCCTGCTGTGCGTCGCCTGCTGGCTGAGCACAGCATTAATGCCGGTGATGTGAAAGGTACCGGTGTCGGTGGCCGTATTACACGCGAAGATGTTGAAGCTTATGTGAAAGAGGGCAAGTCAGCGCCTGCAACAGCTGCTGTGGAAGCCAAAGTTGAAGCACCGCTTGCTCACCGTAGCGAGAAGCGCGTACCGATGACTCGCCTGCGTAAGCGTGTGGCAGAGCGTTTGCTTGAAGCTAAAAACAGCACAGCAATGCTGACGACCTTCAACGAAGTCAACATGAAGCCAATCATGGATCTGCGTAAGCAGTATAAAGACATCTTTGAAGAGCGCCACGGTATCCGTCTGGGCTTTATGTCTTTCTACGTGAAAGCTGTTGTTGAAGCGCTGAAGCGTTTTCCTGAAGTCAATGCCTCGATTGATGGCGATGATATTGTTTACCACAACTTCTTTGACGTCAGCATTGCAGTATCAACGCCGCGTGGTTTGGTGACGCCGGTTTTGCGTGACTGTGACAAGCTGAGCTTGGCGGAAATCGAAAAAGGGATCCGTGAGCTAGCAATCAAGGGACGCGATGGCAAACTGACTGTTGATGAGCTAATCGGCGGTAACTTCACCATTACCAACGGCGGTGTATTTGGCTCATTGATGTCGACGCCGATTATCAACCCGCCTCAGTCGGCAATTTTAGGTATGCACAAGATTGCAGATCGTCCAATGGCTGTTGATGGCAAGGTTGAAATCCTGCCAATGATGTACCTAGCCCTGTCTTATGATCACCGATTGGTTGATGGCCGTGAGTCAGTAGGCTATCTGGTTACCATCAAAGAACTACTTGAAGATCCTACGCGCCTGCTACTAGACGTGTAATCCTGCAGGCAGGCCGGTGTGGCTCGACAGTTGGCCTGCCATTCTTGCAGTTAAAATCGAAGAAATACCGAAGAGTATTTCACATGGATATAACAATTCCCCAAGGGATATGAAAACGGATAGAACATCATGAATTTGCATGAATATCAGGCGAAACAGCTGTTCGCCGAGTACGGTCTGCCAGTTCCAGAAGGTTACGCTTGCGATACGCCACAAGAGGCTGCTGAAGCAGCAGGTAAAATCAGTAGCGACAAATGGGTCGTGAAATGTCAGGTTCATGCCGGTGGCCGTGGTAAAGCGGGCGGTGTTGAACTTCATGACACTAAAGAAGGAATTAAGGGTTTTGCCCAGAAGTGGTTGGGTAAGAATTTGGTAACATACCAGACAGATGCAAATGGCCAACCAGTAACCAAGATCCTGGTTGAAGAAGCTTCGAATATTGCCAATGAATTGTACTTAGGTGCAGTTGTCGACCGCGGGACACGTCGTATCGTGTTCATGGCGTCGACAGAGGGCGGCGTGGAAATCGAAAAAGTGGCTGAAGAAACGCCTGAGCTTATCCACAAAGCGGCGATTGATCCATTAGTTGGCCCGCAGCCTTACCAAGGTCGCGAGCTAGCATTCAAACTGGGTCTAAAAGGCGACCAGATCAAGCAATTTACCAAAATCTTCCTCGGTCTTGGCAATATGTTTGCTGACTACGACCTTGCTTTGCTTGAAATTAACCCATTGGTGATCACCGGTGATGACAACCTACTTTGTCTAGATGGCAAGATCAACATTGACTCCAATGCCTTGTATCGCCAACCTAAGCTTCGTGAAATGCACGATTCTTCACAGGAAGACGAGCGTGAAGCACATGCGGCACAATGGGAACTTAACTACGTTGCACTAGACGGTAACATTGGCTGTATGGTCAATGGCGCTGGCCTGGCGATGGGCACCATGGACATCGTCAACCTGCACGGTGGCCAGCCAGCCAACTTCCTTGATGTAGGCGGCGGTGCTACCAAAGAGCGTGTTACCGAAGCATTCAAGATCATCCTGTCTGATACCAATGTAAAAGCGGTATTGGTGAATATCTTCGGTGGTATCGTTCGCTGTGATCTGATTGCTGAAGGGATCATTGGTGCGGTCGAAGAAGTCGGTGTTGAAGTGCCGGTCGTTGTTCGTCTTGAAGGTAACAATGCGGTGCTGGGGGCAGAAACCCTAGCGAAGAGTGGTTTGAATATCATTGCTGCGACTTCCCTAACTGAAGCAGCGGAAAAAGTTGTTGCTGCAGCGGAGGGTAAATAATGTCTGTACTAATTAATAAAGATACCAAGGTGATCTGCCAGGGTTTTACTGGCGGTCAGGGCACGTTCCACTCAGAGCAAGCGATTGAGTACGGAACGCAGATGGTCGGTGGTGTCTCACCGGGCAAAGGTGGTTCGACTCACCTAGGTTTGCCGGTATTTAACACCGTACGCGAAGCCGTTGAAGCTACAGGGGCAACAGCGACAGTTATCTATGTACCGGCTCCTTTCTGTAAAGATGCGATCCTTGAAGCGATTGATGCGGGTATCGAGCTGATTGTAACTATTACCGAAGGTATCCCAACGTTGGATATGCTGGATGTCAAAGTTCGCCTTGATGAAGCTGGCGTATGTATGATCGGTCCTAACTGTCCAGGTGTGATCACGCCGGATGAGTGTAAGATCGGTATTATGCCGGGCCATATCCATAAAGCGGGTAAAGTGGGTATCGTGTCCCGTTCGGGCACGCTGACTTACGAAGCTGTTAAGCAGACCACAGACGAAGGCTTCGGCCAGTCGACCTGTGTTGGCATCGGCGGTGACCCAATTCCGGGTTCGAACTTCATTGATGTGCTTGAGCTATTCGAGAAAGATCCGGCGACAGAGGCGATTGTTATGATCGGTGAAATCGGTGGTACCGCAGAAGAAGAAGCGGCTGCATACATAAAAGAACACGTCAGCAAACCTGTGGTTTCTTATATTGCTGGTGTTACTGCACCTCCAGGTAAGCGTATGGGCCACGCTGGTGCGATTATCTCTGGTGGTAAAGGCACAGCGGAAGATAAATTCCAGGCATTGGAAGCTGCTGGTGTGAAAACGGTGAAGAGCCTAGCCGATATCGGTAAAGCACTGCGTGAAGTGACTGGTTGGTAAGCTCCCACACTCACTGAATATACTAACCCGCCATTAGGCGGGTTTTTTATATATCGGCTCCTAACAGTAACCTGAGTATATGCTTAGGAGTAGTTACTGGTGCAGAGGTTTGAAAGTGAATAAGTTAACCTTGCTGCTGTTCGTCGCTTTAGGCTCAGAGATGTGTTTGGCTAAAGAAGACAAGGAAGGCTATGAAACCTGCATACTTGAGCATGTCTCACTGGCTGAAAATGGTACTTCAGCCAATCTGATGACCAACGCCTGTCATCGGCTCTACGTCGATAACTTTATGCTGTCAGACAAAGACCAGGCTTACTTCCAATGCCTTTTAGATTATCTACCGGAGACCAAGCACTTGCGTACCGCTATGCAGGTAAAAAGTACTTGTAATAGCCGTCATCGGAGCTTGTTCAATTAACTGATTGGCAAAGGATGCTGGAAAGCAGCAGGCGAAGGTCCAGCTGCTTTTCATTGGCTGTGTATGATTAGGCTTCGCTACGTTTGAATTGGCTAACCAGGAATAGAGCGGCAGCCGACACCACGACCGAAGGGCCTGCTGGTGTATCGTAATGCCACGACATGGCCAAACCGCACATGACGGCGATGATACCGAGGGCGGATGCCAGCGCTGCCATCATTTCAGGACTGCGTGAGAATTTGCGTGCTGTCGCGGCAGGGATGATCAGCAGGGAGGTAATGATCAGCGCACCAACAAACTTCATCGCAACAGCAATCACCATACCCACCATGATCATCAGCAGCAAGCGCATTAGATCGACATTTACCCCTTCGACTTGTGCTAACTCTTCATTGATGGTCATGGAGAGTAATGGTCGCCATAAGGTGATTAGCATCGTCATCACAATCGCGCCGCCACCATAGATCCACAGTAGATCAGAAGGTGTGACCGCGAGTAAATCACCAAATAAGTATGACATCAGGTCGATACGGACATGATCAAGGAAGCTGACAGCAACCAAGCCAAGTGACAATGCACTGTGTGCAAGTATGCCGAGTAGGGTGTCGGTAGCCACATATTTTTGTTTTTGCAGGCCGACGAGAATAACCGCTAATGCCAGACAGCAAATGAGCAGTGCAAGGTTTAGGTTGATGTTGAACAAGAACCCAAGCGCAATACCCAGTAATGAGGCATGAGATAGGGTATCACCGAAATAGGCCATTTTTCGCCAAACGACGAAGGAGCCTAGTGGGCCGGCAAGCACGGCGATGCCAATGCCCGCAATCAGTGCGGGCAGCAATAAATCAAGCATTGTTTATCTCTTGTTGTTCTGAATGCTGGTGTTCATGCTGGCAGGGACCGACTGGGTTGCCAGATAAATCATGCTCATGGTTATGGTGGTGTTGATATAGCGCCAGTTGTTCGCATTGGTGGCGGCCAAACAGTGCAACATACGATGGATGACTGGTGATCGCCTCTGGTTCGCCAGAGCAGCAAATATGATGGTGCAGGCAAATAACATGATCGGTTTTTGCCATTACCAGGTGCAAGTCGTGAGAGACCATCAAAATGGCGCAGTTAAGCTTATCACGCAGGGTTTGGATCAGGCTGTAAAGCTCTAGCTGACCATTGACATCAACCCCTTGCACTGGCTCATCAAGCACCAGCAAGTCTGGTTTTTGCAGTAGCGCTCTTGCAAGCAATACGCGTTGCATCTCACCTCCGGATAGCGAGTGCATATTGCTATGGTGCAGGTGCTTACCGCTGACAAGTTCGAGGGCCTCGATACGCTGTGCTTCCTTGTAACGGCCTGCTAAGCGCATGAAGCGGTCAACACTAAGCGGAAGTGTGTTGTTGAGTGCCAATTTTTGCGGCACATAGCCAATACGGAGTCCTTTCTGGCGAATAATGTTTCCTACTGTTGGTTTGGTCAAACCCGTGATGACTTTGACAAGTGTCGACTTGCCGGCACCGTTTGGGCCAATCAGGGTTGTGATCTGTCCCCGTTCTAACTTTAGGGAAACCTGATCCAGCACATGCCTTTCCGAGTACGTGACTGTGACCGACTGTAATTCAACTAAGGAGGTCATATATTTCTTTGCTTAGATATTTGCCAAAGTGAGATGTTATAATATAACATCTTTGGGAAATGTTGTAATCAAGAATTATTCAGGGAAACTTATATGCGCCGTTTATTCCTTACATGTAGCACTCTTGGCTTGCTGTGTTCACCTTCACTTCACGCTCAAGACCTAAAAGTGGTGTCGACCGTGAAGCCAATCACTATGATTGTCCAGGAGTTAACCCAAGGGGTAACGTCGACAGAGACACTTCTACCAGCAGGTGCATCACCACATGATTATGCGCTGCGTCCTTCGGATGCGAGGAAGTTGAACGATGCAGACTTGGTCATTTGGGTTGGCCCTGAACTGGAGAGGTTCCTGACGAAAATCCTTGAAGATAAAGAAAATGTCCTGACGTTGACAGCGCAAGCCAGTATTAACTTTCGCCACTATGGTGAAGCTCACGATGAACACGGACATGATGAACACGCAGGCCATGATCACGACGACCACGGTCATGACGATCACGCAGGCCATGATCATAGCCATGATGGTATTGATCCACACCTATGGTTAGGCCCTGAGCAGGCAATTCAAGCTGCACAAGTGATCACTGACAAACTGGTAGCACTTGACCCTGCCCATAAAGAAAAATTCGAAGCAAATCTCGCTAATTTTGTTGAAGAAGTGAAAGCGGCGATGGTGTCTATTGAGCAAACATTAGCCCCGGTAGCTGATAGTGGATATTTTGTCTTCCATGATGGCTATGGCTATTTCGAAGAGCAGTTTGGTCTTAACAACCTTGGTCACTTTACCGTTGAACCTGACCGCCGACCTGGTGCTAAGACTTTGATATCTATTCGTACTTCATTGAAAGATCAGCACGCGCACTGTGTCTTCAGTGAGCCTCAGTTCTCACCTGCAGTGGTTGACAGCGTGGTAAGAGGGACTGGGGTCAATATTGGAACGTTGGATCCAATGGGGACCGATATTGCTTATGGTGATGGTAGCTATGTGGAGTTTCTCAATACACTGGGCAACAGTTTTAGCCAATGCCTGAAATAAATATACCCGAGTAACCGCACGGTGCAGCGGGTTGCCTGCGCTAATTAGCATGAGAATGATAAAAAACGCACTCAGGTGCGTTTTTTTTTATGCATCTTGCCTCATTTTATAAATGTCAGCTTATATTAAAACGGTCAATACTGCATAATAAACGGGTTTTTCGTGAGGTTGGAATTTATTTTACGCTGTTATGGACAGACGATTATTACTTGTGGCCTTTATCTTGGTCATGGGACTGGCTAATTCGGCGTCAGCTATTGCCTCGAGTTACCTCTTCCGCTCAATGTCGGAACTAAACGGGTCAAGTACACTGTCCGTTCGTAAAATCATCAATGATTCTAATAAGGGGCTGTGGCTGGTCGATATCCGTGGTCAACTACAGTTTTATGATGGCTCGAACCTCAAGCTCGCGCTTGACAGAGAAGGCAAGCCGATCACCGGTGTGACCGACATGGCTGTGGTGAACAAAACACTGTGGTTGGTCAAAGACAGCCATGCCTACTCCTACTCCCCGCAACTTGCCCAACTGGAAAGGCACAATATTAGCCAGATCCCGATTGAGTCGGTGGTTCAACTGGGCAATGATGCTTGGTTTGCCAATCGCCGTGGGTTGTACCGCCTTTCGGAGGCCGAGCCGAATGTAAAATTCTTGCCTTTTCCCCACCCGATAAAGCTATCGGGGTTATATGTGGCCGACCATCATCTGTATGTTGCTGCTCAGAAAGGGGTCTATGAATACCAGTCACCGGAGTTACCACCCACGAAAATACTTGATGATCACCATGTTACGGCTGTGGAGCAAGATTTACTCGGAGAACTATGGTTTGGTACGCGGGGAGGGGTAATCAAAGGCAAGGACGGCGCGTTGCAGTATCTCGATGGTCAAGAGACAGAAAGGGCTGTACTTAGCCTGCAAGCAACCCCGGAGGGCATGTGGGTTGGCAGCACTATGGGGCTCTTTTTGATGGGGCTGGACACCGCTCAAAAACAACATTTTATGCCCTCTGACTACGATAATTATGCACTTCCTGGTCGTCGTGTGTTGGATCTCCATCAAGATCTTCAAGGGAACCTATGGGTTTCTACCTCAAAGGGGGTGAGCCAGTTACCAGCGGGTTCTCATCGGCTAAACCGGATACGGTTGGGTAAAGGGAAGATAGATGCTGGTTTGATTACCGATGTTGCCTATGCCAGCAATGGTCATTATTGGTTGGCGACCGATAATGGTTTATTTGAACTTTCTCCAATGTTCGATGTTGTCCAGCATATCTCAGACTTAGGAGCAATCAAGCAGATGATTTTGTCTGAGGGTCGACTTTGGATATTGTCTGATGATGAGTTGGTGTTTTATGAGATTGGACAGTCCCGTATACAGCGCATTAGCATGCCGCAAGAGATGCAAGGTCAGACAATAAATCGAATCGTAGTGGATCATTTTGGTTCGGTTTGGATAGGGGCTGAAAACGGGCTGTACCGATATTGGTCGGAGTTCAGAGAGTGGATGCCTTTTGGCAGCCATTGGTTGAGGGATCCGGTGGGCGGCGAGCAGATCACTAGTATCGTGGAAGACAGTGAATATCAGGTCTGGGTAGGTACAACCTATGGTATGTACAAGTTTGATGCTGGTATGCTCCATTTTGTACCGGGTACTGCTGAGCATGGGGGGATCGTTGATATTTATGAAGATCGCATGGGGCAGTTGTGGGTGGCGACGAATTATACACTGCTGGTATCCCAAGGCCTGAAGCCTATCAAACTGCAAGAAGTCCATCTTTCGTCTGACCTTGTTCGGCCATATTGCCTAGCTGGTGGCAGTAATGGAGTGTGGATTACCTCAAGTAATGGACTTTCGTTTGTCAGCTATTATGCAGATTTAAAACAGCACTTTGGCTTCGATAGCGGGTTACTGCCTGATGATGTGGGCTCCCGTGCCTGTGTGCAGGATGACATGAATGCATTGGTACTCGGATATCGGCAAGGGCTGTTGAGTATTCCTGATGAGGTATTGTTTGACGAATATACCGTTGAGCCTGAATTGTCACTTAGCGCGGTATGGGTTGATGATGATATTTGGCCGTTGGGAGATTCCTGGGGCCAGCTGAGACGGTTGCCTTATGGATCGACAATTGCCTTTAAGCTCGAGACCATGCCGTCACGCTCACTCTTGTATCAATATCGTTTGGTTGATGAAAACGAACAGGCTGGAGAGTGGCAAATTGCAACGCAGCCACTGTTATCCGTTGGGGCCTTGTCTGCCGGACGTTACACATTGGAAGTTCGTCGGGTTAAGCCATCTGCTGACGAAGGGGGCGAGCTGAGCTATGTATTCACCGTTCAATCTGCCTGGCGGGTTTATCAAGCGTTGATAGGCTTTGTGGTCTTATCGGTCTTGTTACTGGTGTTGCTGCTCTTCTACTGGCGGAGTAGAGTTTTTCGGGATCAAGCGCAGCAACTCAAGCAGGCCGTTTTTCATAAAACGGCCAAAATTGAATTGCAGAAGAAACAACTCAATGCGAGTAATGTGCATTTGCAGCGGATATTGGATGTTAGGCAGCATATCATGGCGCACCTTTCCCATGAGTTGAGATCCCCATTACAGCTTTCGCTCGGTTTGCTGTCAGATCTCCGACCGTATTGTCAGACCCCGAGCAAGATTGATATTACCGAAAGGAATATAGCCCACGCCTTGTACGTTACTGAACAATTGTTGGCCCGCGATGTTTTTGCGTTGGTCGAACCTGACAAAACGTGTGAACAGTTGGTCAGCCCGATTATTCAAGCTTGTTGTATGAGCTGGCAAATCGAAGCCGAGAAAAAGCAGATAGCCCTTTGTCTTGAAGAGCATATCTCAGCTGAGACCTGCATTGATCTTGCCCCTTATCACCTTGAGATCATGATGGGCAATTTATTATCCAATGCAATGAAATACACTGATAGCAAAGGGGGGATCACTGTCAATGTGAAGGAGCAGGAACAACAACTGGTTATTTCGGTCAGTGATACCGGACGTGGAATGTCAGAGCAGACCAAAGCGCGTTTGTTTGATAGCTATTATCAGGAAGAACCTCAATATAGCTCCGAAGGGGGCTTTGGGTTGGGGCTGAGCTCTGTTAAGCAACTGGTCGAGACATATCATGGGACGATTTCGGTAATTAGCTATCAAGGCGTAGGGAGTGAATTTATTATTCGATTGCCATTAATCGCCAGTCCCTCAGGGAGTTCAATACAAAAAGCCCAGAAGGCGTCACCAGAATCACGTTTTTGGGTTATGGCCATCGGTGAAGAGACAGATGTGGATAGTGAGTGGAGCAAATGGTTATCTGAGCACTTTCATGTTACTCATACTCGGGGAGATTATGAAGATCTAATGTTACTTGATGGCCCCTATCCGGATGTTTTACTCGTTGATTTGTCAGTGCTTGAGCCGAGTGATGAAGAGTTGCTAAAGGGTTTAAAGAATGATTTTTTTGGTAATAATGGACCTTTGATGGTCGTTGTCAGCAGCGCGACAAAAAGTCATGAAAATGATCTTCACTCACTCAGTTGGGCCGATAGAGTATTGACGAAGCCATTACAAGCGCAACCAATGTTTGCTGAAATTGACCATTTACTCAGGCAACAGCAAGCAGGTCTATGGAAGGGATCATCCGTAGAGGAAGATCAAGGTAGTCAATGGCAGGATAATGTCCAGTCTTTGGTTTCGGGTCATTTTCACTACCCAGATTTTGGCACCTCAGCTGCAGCCAAGACGCTTCTGATGTCGGAACGGACTTTCCAGCGTCGTTTCAAACAGGAGTTCGGTGCACCTTTCAAAGACTACGTTACTCAGTTTCGTTTTGAACAAGCGGCGGTAATGCTTAGGCAAGGAGACAAGGTATCAGATGTTGTTCTTGCATGCGGGTTTAAGGACGCTTCCTACTTTACTGCTAGGTTCAAGGCTTACTGTGGCCAATCACCTTCCGATTTTGCCTGCGGCGGCTTCTCTGATGAAGAGTAGCGCATGATATGGCTGGTGGGTCATCTCTCGTGCCCAATGTATTCTTCCTTATAATGCTTATTTTCCCCAAGCGACGTAATGTCGCTTGGGGATATGTAGACCGCTACATATGAACGCGAACAACCCACTCCTCACCGTTACAATACAGCATTACCCTAAAAGCATATTTGTGTTGATGCTTTCAGCAAAATAATCAAAAGCCGAACAGTTAGGTTTTAAAATGTGCCTCCTGTCAATTTTGCAAACAATGAATGCAAAAATGAGGGCTTTTTTTTGATTTAAAACAACAATCAATGTGTTTCAATCTGTAACATTGTAAGCACTAATGCTAATTATTCTTATTTAGGGTAGCGATTTAGAATGAAACTGTCAGAAATGTCATGCGGGGCCGAGGGAAGGGTTACCAGTTTAGCTGGCTTACCAGTCGCTACCCGTAAAAAGCTCATGGTAATGGGGATGCTGCCGAATACACCTGTGAGTGTTATTCGTGTTGCGCCTTTAGGGGACCCTCTGCAGGTGCGAGTGCGTGGTGTAGACATCGCATTGCGTAAACAACTAGCAGAAAGCATTGATGTGGAGGTGAACTGATGCAGTACAGTATTCTGACAGTAGGTAACCCTAACAGCGGTAAAACAACCTTGTTCAACGGCCTGACAGGGGCCAAGCAGCAGGTTGGTAACTGGGCTGGGGTAACCGTAGAAAAGAAAACAGGCCGTTACGAGTGTGCTGGCGATAGCTTTGCGTTAACTGATCTTCCGGGTATTTACAATCTTGATAGCGCCAACGACGTCAATAGCTTGGATGAAGCGATTGCTTCCCGCGCTATCTTGACCATGCCGGCGGATGTCATCATCAACGTGGTTGATGCTTCTTGCCTTGAGCGTAGCCTGTACATGACCCTTCAGCTGCGTGAGTTGGGCCGACCAATGGTTGTCGTGCTGAACAAGATGGATGTGCTTGAACGCCAGCGCCAGAAATTGGACATCAAAGGGCTCGAAAAAGCGTTGGGTTGCCCGGTATTGAGCCTGTCGGCAAATAACCTCAAGCAAGTGACTGAATTTAAAACCCATCTGCACAAAATGCTGGCTCAGGGTATTGCGGTTAACGAACTAACACTGGATTACGGTCCCCAATTTGAACAAGCTATTACTGAGACAGAAACATTTTTTACCGCTGATCAGCTAAACAGTCGCGCGCAAGCAATCAGGGCGCTGGAAAATGACACCTTAGTGATAAACGGACTTTCTGAAGAGCAGAAAAATCAGGTATGCAATGTTCGCAATAACTTGATGGTTGACGTTGATCCGGATATACAAGTTGCCGATGTCCGCTATAGCTACTTGCATCAACTTTGCAGTAAAGTCCGCCGTCAGGAAGGCAAGCTGAGCCGTAGCCTGAGTGACAAAATTGACAGCGTATTGCTCAACCGTGCATTCGGTATCCCCTTCTTCTTTGTGGTGATGTACCTGATGTTCATGTTCTCGATTAACATCGGTAGCGCCTTTATCGACTTTTTCGATATCAGTGCTGGTGCGATTCTGGTGGACGGCGGTCATTACCTGCTTGATGATCATCTGCCAGTATGGCTTGCCACTGTGATTGCTGATGGTATCGGTGGCGGTATCCAGACAGTAGCAACATTTATTCCAGTCATTGCTTGTTTGTACCTGTTCTTGGCAATGCTTGAGAGCTCTGGCTATATGGCACGTGCAGCTTTCGTTCTTGATAAGGTAATGCAGAAAGTCGGCTTGCCGGGTAAAGCTTTCGTACCATTGGTACTGGGCTTTGGCTGTAACGTACCGGCAATCATGGCGACCCGCACTCTAGAACAAGAGCGTGAGCGGAAACTGGCAGCCGCGATGGCGCCATTCATGTCTTGTGGTGCACGACTTCCGGTTTACGCGCTATTTGCCGCTGCTTTTTTCCCTGAAAACGGTCAGAACGTGGTGTTTGGATTGTACTTACTGGGTATTGCGGCAGCGGTTCTGACCGGTTTGGTTCTACGCCATACGATTTACCCGGGTAGCAGCGATAGCTTTATCATGGAAATGCCAGACTACGAGATGCCGACACTGCGTAATGTGGGTATCAAAACTTGGCAGAAGCTGAAGAAATTTGTGTTGGGTGCCGGTAAGACCATCGTCGTGGTTGTGGCTATTTTGAGCTTCTTCAACTCATTGGGTACTGATGGCTCGTTCGGTAACGAAGATACGCCAAACTCGGTACTGGCAAAAACAGCTCAGGTAATTACACCGGTATTGGCACCAATTGGTGTGAAGGAAGATAACTGGCCTGCAACCGTGGGGATTCTGACAGGGATCTTTGCCAAAGAAGCGGTAGTTGGTACCTTAAATAACCTATATGCGCCAGCTGAAGGTGAGGAAGAAGCCGAGTACGACTTGGTGGGAAGCCTGCAAGAAGCGGTAGCGAGTATTGGTGATAACCTGTCTGGGCTAAGTTATTCTGACCCGCTAGGTATCGATGTCGGTGAATTAGAAGATACAGCGGCGGTTGCAGAAGAGCAGGAAGTCGATGCATCAATCTTTGGTAACATCCAGGCGCACTTTGTGAGCTCGGCAGCGGCAATGGCATACCTGATCTTCATTTTGCTCTACACGCCTTGTGCAGCAGCGATGGGTGCCTATGTGCGTGAATTTGGCCAGAAGTACTCGCTGTTCATTGCGTCATATACCATGTTACTGGCGTATACCTTTGCGACTTATTACTACCAGATCGCTCACTTTGCCGATCACCCGGCAACGAGCATGATGTGGATTGGTTTGTTCACGGCTATCAATGCAGGCCTGTTTATTACCTTCAAGCGTAAGGGACAGCAAGTGCAAACTGAGGAGCTAGTCACCCTATGATCCTGCAGCAGCTGAAACAATATATTGAGCAACACGGTCGCGCCAGCCGCAAGGCATTGGCGATGCGGTTCGGGATGTCCGAAGACGGCGTCGAGGCCATGCTGGAGGTATGGATCCGCAAAGGCAAGTTGGGCAAGGAGCTGATCGGCTGCGACAGTGATGGGTGCTGCCAGGGCGCGCAAGAGATCTGGTATCGTCCGCTCAAGAGTGATGAGCTTTCAGTCACCGTTATGCGTGGCTAACAAGTTACTGAAAAGAAAAAGGCAACCTGCGGGTTGCCTTTTTTTTACCTTATAATTCCTCGACGCAGAAACCGTCGATGTGGCTCAGCTCGGCCCTTAATTCTTCGGTAAGAGCTTGTTGCAGAGTTTCGTCGCGCTGGGTGCCATCGGTATTGCCCCAGATAGGGCCCGGCCAAGCAACATCATTCTTGAAGCGGGCAATATGGTGGACATGCAGTTGCGGGACAAGGTTACCCAAGGCTCCGATGTTGATTTTGTCGGCCTGATAATCTTTTTCTAGCACCGTCGCTACCGCGCAGGACTCTTTCATTAATTGAAGCTGTTCGGTTTCAGGCAGGTGGTGGATTTCGCACAGGTCTGCTTTACGGGGAACCAATATTAACCAAGGGCCTAGCGCTTCTTTGGAAAGCAAAACCTGACACAGAGGAAGGTTACCAACAACAGTAGTATCTGCGGCCAGTCTCGGATGAAGTGAAAATTGCATGGGGCGATTCCTTAATTGTATTGTGCAGCTCACATGCTGAGATATTTGCCAACAGCCCAAAATGTGCTTTGGGGTAGGATATACCCAAGTAACCCTCTGAATCCTGCACCTTGAGGTAACTTGGGTATATAGGTATCAGGAGCTGCACTGATGACAGTAAGATAGTGTGAATATAATGCAGTAGCAATGCTTTCTGCCATGGTAGTCGGTAATTTAATTGCGCGTAAGTGAAATAGGTTGTGATCAGAAAGTGGGTTCAGGTTTATCCGCGTTGAAGAATCAGCGGTATCGTGACGAAATTCTAGATAGGAGTGAGACATGGGTGCTCAATATCAAGATGTGCTGGACTTTTGGTTCGGCGAGATAGGTGAAGAAGTAACGGTCACGGATCGGAATAAACTATGGTTCCGTGGTGGGGAAGAAACGGATCAACTTATCGCAGAACGTTTCCAGCATCAAGTGAGCCAGGCTGGGCTAGGTGAACTAAGCGCCTGGACCGAGGAACCAAGAGGAACTCTCGCGTTAATTATTCTGCTCGATCAATTCAGTCGTAATATTTACCGCGGCTTAAGTGCTGCATTTCGCTATGACTCACTGGCTCTGGCCCTGTGCAAGCGGGGCTTGGCAAAGAATCAAGATTTGGCACTTACACCGATAGAGCGGGTGTTTTTCTACTTGCCTCTTGAACATTCAGAAGCGATTGAGGATCAGGAGGAAGCGGTATTTCGTTTCGACCGTTTGATGCACGCTGTCAGCCCTGCACATGCTGATATTTTCGAAGGGTTCTATCAATATGCAGTCAGCCATCATGATGTGATTAAGCGCTTTGGTCGCTTCCCGCACCGAAATGCTGCTTTTGGTCGCTTATCGACCCAGGAAGAGCTGGGGTGGCTGCATAAAGGTGGCCAGCGGTTTGGTCAGTAGCCAAGGGTTCGAGGCGGTCAGCCAATCAGCTGGCTTATCGTTATAGCATGTTTCGTTGGATTTTATTGGACGGTGTTAGGCTAGGAAATCGGCAGTACACGGTTTCGACCTAGCTGTTTGGCTTGGTTGAGGAAGTGATCGGCGCGTTCGATAAGTGCCATACTGTGTTCCCCTTCCTGGGAGCTACTGAGCCCAAAAGAGGCGGTCACTGAATTGATCCGTTGTCCGGACCTCTTGTCGAGTACCGATATCTTCTCAATGGCCCTACGCATGGTTTCCGCTTGCTGGCGGGCTGAAGGCAGTGATTTATGTGGCAGCAAAATAGCAAATTCCTCCCCTCCGAAACGGTAGGCTTTGGCATAATCACGGCAGCACTCCGCTAACCTTTTGGCTACCATCTTCAATACTTGATCGCCCATAAGATGGCCGAACTCATCATTGAAGAATTTGAAGTGGTCAATGTCTAGCAAAATCAGGCTGATCGGGATCTGGTTGTCGAGATAGCTCTGAATATCCTGATCAAAGGCACGGCGATTGTAGAGTTTGGTTAATGCATCTTCATTGGCCTGTTGTTGACTTTTATTAAGCGCAGCCCGCAAAGTTCGGATCTCTTGCTGGGCAGAGTCGAGTTGGCCTTTGAATAGCCCTGTTGACTGACGCATCTGCTGTGACTCGCGAAGCAGTTCGCGAACTAAGCCAACGGTTTCTTCAAGGGATACCCCTTCTTTTCCAACCTGCTCCAGCCGGCCGAAAGTTGACTCTAAGGCATTGTGGAAACTGTTGGTATCCGACAGGGTATCAGCCATGCTGTGCGAGAGCTCCTGCATCATAGCTGTGAGGCTAAGCTTGAGTTGTTTGACGTCGCTATCGGTTTGGCTGGCAAGATGGTCTTGATAGAGGGTTTCGCACAACGTCGGCGTACAATGGCCGATTGCCTCGATACCACTATCGAGAGCCATATTGAGCGGGGGGTTTTGCTGAGAGCTATAGGTGTACCACAGAGCATAATTGGTTGGGGTGGTGGGGACCTTATGCTTAATCATCAGGGGAACGGCTTGTTTCAAGATCTCCGTTGATTTCGCAAAGCTGTCGTTACTCATACCTAACATCCATTATTACGGGTCTTCTGACGCAACTTGGGTATAAAGAATAAAAAAGCCTTCTAAGGATACCTTAGAAGGCTATGAATTATTAGGTGTTTATCGAATTATGTCAGCGTTTTATTACATGCGCTCAAGAGTTTCGATACCCAGAAGATCCAAGCCTTGCTTGATTGTTTTAGCTGTCAATAGTGCCAGTTTTAGGCGGCTCTGCTTGACGTCTTCTTCAGCGTTCAGGATTGGACAGGCTTCGTAGAAGCTTGAGAACTTACCAGCAAGCTCGAATAGGTAAGTACACATCAAGTGTGGCTGACCTTCACGAGCAACATTTTGTACCGCTTCTTCGAACTGAAGTAGGGTAGAAAGCAATGCTTGTTCTTTCTCGTCGTTAATCACGACAGGGTGAGTCAGATCAGCAAGCTCAACATCTGCACGTTTGAAGATAGAAGCGACACGGGTGTATGCGTACTGCATGTATGGTGCAGTGTTACCTTCGAAGGCTAGCATGTTGTCCCAGTCGAAGATGTAGTCAGTCGTACGGTGCTTAGACAGATCCGCATACTTAACTGCAGCCATTGCAACCGTGTTGGCAATGTTGGCTTTCTCTTCAGCGTCTAGATCTGGGTTTTTCTCTTCGATCAGTTTTGCAGCACGTACTTCTGCTTCGTCAAGAAGGTCGGCTAGGCGAACGGTACCACCAGCACGGGTTTTGAATGGACGACCGTCTTTACCTAGCATCATACCGAAAGCATGGTGCTCAAGGCTTACCGCTTCTGGAACGTATTCAGCTTTACGGACAATAGTCCAAGCCTGCATTAGGTGTTGGTGCTGACGGGAGTCGATGAAGTAAAGCACACGGTTTGCACCAAGCTGCTCGTAACGGTATTTGGCACAAGCGATATCAGTGGTGGTGTAAAGGAAACCGCCGTCGCGCTTCTGGATGATCACACCCATAGGCTCGCCGTCTTTGTTCTTGTACTCTTCGAGGAACACAACTTGTGCGCCGTCATCTTCAACCGCTAGACCTTTTTCTTTTAGGTCAGCAACGATGCCAGGCAGCATGTCGTTGTACATTGATTCACCCATCACGTCATCACGGCTTAGCGATACGTTTAGGCGGTCGTAGTTGCGCTGGTTCTGGATCATGGTGACATCAACCAGCTTCTTCCACATATCAGCGCAGTACTCGTCACCACCTTGTAGTTTAACTACGTAGTTACGTGCGCGTGCTGCAAACTCGGCATCTTCGTCGTACAGCTTTTTTGATTCGCGGTAGAAAGCTTCTAGATCAGAAAGCTCCATAGAGACTTCACCAGACTCTTTCTGTACACGCTCAAGGTTAGCGATAAGCATGCCGAACTGCGTACCCCAGTCACCGATATGGTTAGCACGGATCACTTTGTGACCTAGGTGCTCAAGGGTACGTACCACTGCATCACCGATGATGGTTGAACGTAGGTGACCTACGTGCATTTCTTTAGCAACGTTTGGCGCAGAGTAATCAACAACAATAGTTTGCTGTTCTTCAGTTGATACGCCTAGGCGTTCATCTTTCAGGGCATTTTCCGCTTGCTCGGCAAGCCATGTTTTGCTCAGGAAGATGTTGATAAAGCCAGGGCCGGCGATTTCAACTTTTTCAGCGATACCGTCAAGGTCTAGCTGTTCGATAACTTTTTGTGCGAACTCGCGAGGGTTAGTACCCAGTTTTTTGGCTACGCCCATTACACCGTTGGCTTGGTAATCACCAAATTGCGCTTTCGCAGACTGGCGAACTGCAGCAGGGCTGCCGGCAGGTGCGCCTGCGGCTTCTAGCGCCTGAGATACTTTATCATTAATGAGTGCTTGAATGTTCACACGCTTATCCTTTAAATCGTTTGTAACGCCAATAAGTAATGCAAATTGGCGAGGCAAAAACGGCACCGTATTCAAGGGATATAACCGTCAAAAATAATCACGATCATTGGCCTATAAAGATAGCACCAAGTGATAATTTATTTACGTGAGTATTTTTGACGGGGCCGCCTCAGAAGTGGAAGAGGGGAGACATCTTGAATACGCTGGTTGCATTGCCCTAATAATACCCACAAATTTAGGTGGTTTGGCAAGCCGTAAAGACAATAGATTGCGATTTTTTTTTAATATCCATAGCGGGGTGAAAAATATGCAGGAGTCTAGCAAGCACAAGGGCTTTGCCGATGCGAATAGGGCTGTTGTCAAGCCGAAAACTATGGATAATTATGCGTTCAATCGCTCATCGTGAATAATCGGAGAAAAGACATGCACAAGCTAGAACAAAAAGGTCTGTTACCAGAGCAAATGTTGGCCCAGTTACCCACTTTCATGGCGAAAATTGAACGCCTTGCCGAAGAGTTGGGCCTATCGCTTGCCGGTTACCAAGCGGACCATATTGCTTTGCGGGTCAACGATTGGGAGGTTGCAGAGCAGTTGCACAAGGCGTGGTCGGCTTATGGCAAGGAGTGGTCGACCAATGAAATCAACGGCCGGCCGATTGTGGTGATTGGTTTTGATACCCCGCTTAGCTGCGGTCCTTGGCAGATCGAAGCGCTGGAATTACCGTATCCGGGGGAGAAAGCATATCCACAAGAGGGGTGGGAGCATGTCGAATTTGTGATCCCATCAAAGGCTGGCGATACCGATGCGTTGAAGGTCTCTTTGGATCAAACGTTTCCTGAGTTAGCGAGTCAGTGGGATAAATTAGCTGGCAAGGGTATTAAGGTCAAAGCGAGCAGCCCGTCAGGTGAGAAAGAGCGCCTTTCCAACCCAACATATGCTTTCAAGCAGGGTGGGGTTTGTATCAAGCTGCACCCGCATTCACTAAAAGCCGTAATTGAGAGTGAGGTAGAGTAAAACTTCAAAAAAGCATGCGGTTATTTTTGCCCGGACCATTTAAGGCCCGGGTAAGTTTTGACCTTGTTCCACGCTACGTACCGTTAGCTGGCAACGATAGAGTTAAAAGGGTATGGGTGAATCATAAGATCACGGTTCGGTTCCCGTGAACAAAAACCCGATCATCAATCACTAAGCCTAGGGCTTTACTCAGCACCGACTTTTCAACATCTTTGCCTGCTCGTGCCATGTCTTTGGCACTGAAGTTATGGTCAACCGGAATCACGTTCTGGGTAATGATCGGGCCCTCATCAAGGTCGTTAGTCACAAAGTGGGCAGTGGCTCCGATAATTTTCACCCCGCGCTCAAAAGCTTGCTGGTACGGTTTGGCACCGATAAAGGCTGGCAGGAAGCTATGGTGGATATTGATGATTTTATGGGGAAACTGGGCAACAAAATTCGGCGTGAGGATACGCATGTATTTGGCCAGCACCACATAATCCGGCGTGTACTGCTGCACTGTTTCAAGCAATAGGGCCTCATGCTCGTCCCGGCTGATCCCTTCATGGCTGATATGATGGTAAGGAATGCCAAAGTTGCGGGCGAGCTCAGCCAAATGATCGTAGTTGCCGACAATAGCGGCAATTTCGATATCGAGTGTGCCATCAAAGGTTTTGACCAGAATATCACCCAAGCAGTGAGCTTCTTTGGTCACCATGATCACAATGCGTTTACGCTCTGAGCCGATCAGACGTCGTTGACTCCCTTCAGGCAGTGCACGGTCCAGATCGAAAAGGAAGGTTTCGTCATTGAAGTAGCCTTCCAGTTCGGTGCGCATAAAAAACTGGCTATGGGAATGATCGACAAACTCATTATTGTGAACAATATTGAGCTGGTGCTTGTAACAGATGTTGGTGATTTTGCTGATCAGGCCCATTGCATCCGGGCAATCGGTCAGCAGGGTTTTCTTTTCCATGTTCTTCCTTGCACTAAAATATATAAATCCTTTCTTTTATTTACATCGGATCGTTTTCAGGGTCAAAACATAAATAGTGAGTAAATGGATTTATTACTTTGTACAAAGTGGCATTGACGATGTACTTAATAGTAACCCAGCGGTTGATCTGGCAAGAAAAAGTGTCCCGGTAGCCTCTCAACATTACACCGGCTGAGTGGCAACATATGGTGTACTACTTACCGGTGTATTCATAAATATGAGCTCCCTGAAAAAGAGCAGCAAGAGTTGTTGGCTATTGTCGAGTCCACCAAGGCAGACATAGTGGCAGCCGAATACCGACGTTTGATATTACACGCGGCGGCTGGAATAAATCATGGCTGCTAAGTGGGAATATTGGCATAATGACCGGTCATCCGACGGTGTTGCCTAAAGCCCGTTTTCCTAAAGCAGATAGTCGAAAGCCTAGATATTCAAAAGCCTATGATAGCCAAGTTTTTTGCCTCCGGCGGTGCGTTAGATAAAGCCATCCCCGGGTTCCAGGCCCGCCAACCGCAAATTGATATGGCGCAAGCCGTGGCCGATGCCATTAAGACCGAGAGCCAGCTTGTTGTTGAAGCGGGAACGGGAACCGGCAAGACGTTTGCTTATTTGGTACCCGCTTTGGTCAGTGGTAAAAAGACCATAATTTCTACAGGTTCCAAAAACCTGCAGGAACAATTGTTCCACCGGGATTTGCCGTTGATGGCGGATGCCCTCGGTTTTACCGGTCGGGTGTCTCTGCTCAAAGGGCGGTCGAATTATTTATGTCTCGATCGGCTGAGCCGTCAAATCACTGAAAGTCACGGCGTTCATACCGATCCGAAATTACTGAGTCAGCTGGTTCAGGTTCGGAGCTGGTCGTCGTCGACCAAGAGCGGTGATTTGGGCGATTGTGAAGATATTGCCGAAGACAGCCCGGTGATCCCGATGATCACCTCGACCAATGAAAACTGTCTTGGCCGGGAGTGTCCATCCTATGAAGACTGCTTCGTGGTCAAAGCCCGCCGTCGGGCAATGGACGCCGATGTCGTGGTGGTAAACCATCACCTGTTTCTGGCCGATCAGGCGATCAAGGAAACCGGCTTTGGCGAGTTAATTCCTGAAGCAGAAGTTTTCATCTTTGATGAAGCGCACCAGATGCCAGATATTGCCAGCCAGTACTTTGGCCAAAGCCTATCAAGCCGCCAGATCCAAGAGTTGGCGAAAGATGTCGAGATAGGCTACCGCACCGAAGCCAAAGATATGCGCCAGCTGCAAAAAACCGCAGACAGGTTGCATCAAGCGGCGGCAGATATGCGTATTGTGCTTGGTGAGCCTGGTTTTCGTGGCAATTGGCGCGAAGCGATAACCAGCCAGGCGATTCAACGTGAAATTACCCGTTTGACTGATGCTCTGGATCTAACCCATGAAGTACTGAAGCTGGCATTGGGCCGGAGCCAGTTGTTGGATGCAGCTTTTGAGCGGGCGACCTTGATCAAGGCGCGGCTAGAGCGGGTCTGCGATACCAGTATTACGGGCTATTCCTACTGGTATGAATGTACCCCGCGTCATTTCAATCTGCATATTACGCCATTGTCGGTCGCCGATAAGTTCAACGAGCAAATCGAGCAGCAGGGTGGGGCATGGATCTTTACCTCGGCGACCCTTGCCGTGAATGATGACTTTAGCCATTTCAGCCAGCGTCTGGGACTCAAACCCAAACAACAGTTTTCGCTGGAAAGCCCCTTTGATTACCAGCAACAGGCCTTACTGTGTGTGCCCCGCTTTTTGCCTGAGCCTAATAGTTTTGGTATTGCTGACAGGCTGGTGGAGATGATGGCCCCTGTTATTGAAGAGAACCAAGGGCGCTGTTTCTTCTTGTGTACCTCACATCAGATGGTTCGAGAGTTGGCCGAAGGGTTCCGGGCCAAGCTCGATCTTCCCGTATTGGTGCAGGGCGAAACGACCAAGCAGAAGTTGCTGGCGGAATACCTTGAGCGGGGCAATGCCTTATTGATAGCGACCGGTGCCTTCTGGGAAGGCGTGGATGTTAGAGGGCAGGCCCTAAGCTGTGTTATCATTGATAAATTACCCTTTACAGCACCGGATGATCCGCTGCTGAAAGCGCGCATAGAGGACTGCCGTTTACGTGGCGGAGATCCTTTTGCGCAAGTACAGATCCCGGATGCGGTGATCACCCTCAAGCAAGGGGTCGGTCGACTTATTCGTGATACACAGGATAAAGGTGTTCTGGTGATCTGTGACAACCGGTTAGTAACGCGTCCTTATGGCGCGGTCTTTCTTAACAGCCTGCCGTCTATCCCGCGAACTCGGGATGTTGTTAGCGTCGGGCAATTCTTATCTTCGGTTAATGGCCGCCAAGAGCCTGCCACAACCGAAGAACAGCATTCAGAGGCTTGAATGAGCAACAAAATTCTTGCAGTAGATACTGCAACCGAAAACTGTTCCGTAGCCCTGTTGGTGGGCGATGAAGTGATTTCTCACTGTGAGTATGCGCCACGTGAGCACACCACTAAGGTGCTCCCTATGGTAGATAATGTACTGGCACAGGCTGGCCTTAAATTAAACCAACTTGATGCTCTGGCTTTTGGCCGTGGCCCAGGTAGCTTTACCGGGGTACGTATCGGCATTGGTATTGCTCAGGGGTTGGCATTTGGTGCAGATCTGCCGATGTTAGGTATCTCGACCTTGGCCGCGATGGCACAGGGCACATATCGCCAGCATCAGGCCGAGCAGGTTATGGCAGCCATTGATGCCCGTATGAGTGAAATCTACTGGGGCCAGTACCGCCGTCAGGCAGATGGCGATTGGGCTGTGCTAGGCAGTGAGTTAGTGATTAAGCCTGAGATGCTGATCACGCAACTGCCAGTAAGTGAAGGCCAGTGGTTAACGGCCGGTACAGGTTGGGAAAGCTATGCTGACCAACTGGCACAATTGCCTGTTGAAGCCGTATCTGGTTCAGTACTTTACCCGGATGCCGCAGATATGGTGCATTTAGCCAAATATGCATTGGCTCGTGGCGAGGCCGTGATAGCCGAGGAAGCTAGCCCGGTGTACCTTCGTGATACAGTCACCTGGAAAAAGTTGCCGGGTCGCGAGTAATACGCTTGCCTCATTGCCGTGTATGCATACTATGGTTGTAGCATACTCGGCAATCAATTGGATACTGGACGTTTCCTATGGTTTCTATTCAGCGCCTTCCTGTCACAATACCCCAAACGCCTTCAAAGACGAAAGTTATCCGCGCCTCTGTTCAGGGAGCCGGTGAACCTACCCCTGTTGCCAAAGCCGTTGCTCAATCAGTACGTGATCCTGAGTTGCTAAGCGCAGCCCACTCTCATATTCAGTATGATCAACCTGAAGGTAAAAACCGCCAGGCGTTGCAGAGCTATATGGGGGTAATGCACCAGCAAAAGCGAGATGAACTCTCAATGCTGGTCGGGGTCGATGTCTATGTTTAATACCATGTCTGTTTGGAATAAGCCGTGTGATTAGTTACCTGAAAGTCAGGGAATTGCTTGGATATTCATCATTTACAATGGAGTTACCGATGTTTAGGAAGCTAATCGTTGGGTTGCTTGCTGCGACTATGATAGGCTGCGCCGCGGTGCCAGAGGCCCTCATGACCGATAGTGATGACCCAATCACAGATGTCACGGTGCTGAAGGATCCTGCAGGCCAAGATTTTGGTCAGGCGATCCGCCTCGGCGGAGTGATTGCAGCAATAGATAACGGTGAGCAGAAAACCCGGTTGGAAATCGTTGCTATGCCAATTGGCAGTGACGGTAAACCCAAGTTAGGTAGAAGTGCCCAACAGCGCTTTGTCGCGTATGTTGATGGTTTCCTCGAGCCGATTGAATATCACCCTGGGCGATTGGTTTCTGTCGCGGGGCGCGTTGATGGCGAAGAAGAAGGCAAGGTTGGCGAGTATAACTACCGTTTCCCGGTGGTAGCCGCTACCGGCACCCAATTGTGGCAAGTGAAGCAGGAAGTCTGGATCGATGATTTTGACCGCTTCAGGAACTGTGTTGGTTTACATTGTTCACCCAGCCTTATTAACAATGGTTTCTCAAGGGCTGAAGTCAGAGAGCGGGTGACCAAGTAGATTACTATGTATCAAATAGAGTTTCAGTTGGCCGAACAGCGGCTGTCAGGACTAGCCTCGTTTTCTGCCCCATTACCGATAGAGAACAAAGCCCAGTTAAGCGCTGTTTTAACGCAAAAGCCAGTCATGGTGATGCTGCATGGTTGGCAGGATAATGCAGCAAGTTTTGCCCCTTTATTTGGCAAACTGGCCGAGCATTTCCATATCATTGCCATAGATTGGCCCGGACACGGGCTGTCGGCACCGAGAGCGGCAGATAATTTCTATCACTTTTACGATTATGTCGATGATTTGGCTCAACTGGTCGCTTTAATAGATCAGCCGCAGGTGGTGCTTGTTGGTCACTCTATGGGGGCTTTAATTGCAATGTCTTATGCTGCGGCGTTTGCTGATAAGATCGCCTCTTTGGTGCTGATTGAAGGCTTGTCTCCGTTATCACAGGCGGCGGAAAACGCTCCGGAACGACTACGCCAGGGTATTGAAAGCCGGCAGCGTTACCGTGCAAGGGCGCATCAGCGGCAGAACCGTTCCATGGCGTCTTTTCAGCAGGCGCTGGATCTCCGTTGTGCGGTCAACGGCCTACGGCCTGACCAGATCAAGCCAGTGGTAGAGCGCGGTGTTTTCCAGCGTGATGGGCGTTGGTATTGGCGCCATGACAACCGCCTGAGGTGTGAGTCGTTATACCGAATGACACCAGAACAGATCAGTGCCTTGGTGGCATCGGTGAAATGCCCGGTGTTATCGCTCATCGGACAAACCGGTTATCGGCAGCTGAAAATGACTCAGTCTCAAGCCCAAGAATGGCAACAACTTGAGCAAGTAGAGATTGCTGGTGGTCACCACTGCCACCTTGACAGCCCTGAAAGGGTGACAGATGGGATATTGTTGTTTAGCTCAAATTTTAATGCATTGGCCAAGTAGGCCAGTGTTACTTGTATGTTAAATGTGCTGTAATGCGACGTAACCACATGTTTTAATTACCCGTTAGCACAGTATAGGCACCATGCCAAAATCAATAAGGAGAGTGCAAAGTGGATAAGGTTTGGCTTAACCGCTATCCGGAAGATGTACCGGCTGAAATTAACCCGGATCAGTATCCGTCATTGGTTGAAATGTTTGAGCAGTCAGTACAGAAGTACGCTGATCAGACGGCATTCATCAATATGGGACAGGTCATGACCTTCCGTAAACTGGAAGAGCGTAGCCGTGCTTTTGCCGCCTACCTGCAAAATGAACTGAAGGTGAAAAAAGGTGACCGCGTGGCGGTGATGATGCCTAATTTACTTCAGTATCCTATTGCCTTGTTTGGTATTTTACGTGCCGGTTGTGTGGTGGTGAATGTTAACCCACTTTATACTCCGCGAGAGCTTGAGCACCAGTTGAACGACTCCGGTGCTAAGGCTATCGTCATTGTTTCTAATTTCGCCCACACTCTAGAAAGCATTGTTAAAAACACCAGCGTTGAGCATGTGGTACTGACTAGCTTGGGTGACCAGCTGTCACGCCCGAAAGGGACATTAGTTAACTTTGTCGTGAAATACATCAAGAAGATGGTGCCTAAATACCACCTTCCGCACGCGACTTCTATGCGTATGGCCCTGCGAAAAGGCCGCCGCATGCAATATGTTAAGCCGTTTATGTCTGGCGAAGATACTGCTTTCTTGCAGTATACCGGTGGAACAACGGGCGTAGCCAAAGGTGCGATCCTAAGTCACCGTAATATGCTGGCTAACGTGATGCAGGCTAAGGGAGCTTATGGTCCGGTTCTGACCGAAGGTCGCGAACTGATTGTAACAGCGTTGCCGCTTTACCATGTTTTTGCCCTGACCGTGAACTGCTTGTTGTTTATTGAAATGGGTGGACGTAACCTGCTGATCACCAACCCGCGTGATATCCCGACGTTTGTTAAAGAGCTGCAGCGCTATCCGTTCACGGCCATCACCGGTGTTAATACCTTGTTCAACGCGTTGGTCAACAATGAAGATTTCCATGAAATTGACTTTAGCCAGCTTCGCCTTTCGGTAGGTGGCGGCATGGCGGTACAGCGTGCTGTAGCTGAGAAGTGGAAGCAAATTACGGGCAACTACTTGCTGGAAGGCTACGGCCTGACTGAATGTTCACCGTTGGTGGCCGCTTACCCGTATGATTTGACCGACTATAATGGTTCTATCGGTTTGCCTGTACCTTCTACAGAGGTCCGTATGGTTGATGACGAGGGGCAGGTACTGGGTAATGACCAGACCGGTGAGCTTCAAGTCCGTGGTCCTCAGGTGATGCAAGGTTACTGGCAGCGCCCAGAAGCGAGCAAAGAAGTACTGACCGAAGACGGTTGGCTATCAACGGGCGATATTGTCCGTTTTGATGATGAAGGCTTCTTGCACATTGTTGACCGTAAGAAAGACATGATTTTGGTGTCAGGCTTTAACGTCTATCCGAATGAAATTGAAGATGTCGTTGCCCTCAACAGCAAAGTGTTGGAAGTGGCAGCGGTCGGTGAACCTCATGAGGTGTCTGGTGAGTTGGTCAAGATCTGCGTAGTTAAGCGCGACGCTAGCCTAACCCGCGAAGAGCTGCTTGAGCATTGTCGTGAACACCTGACCGGTTACAAAGTGCCGAAAATTGTTGAGTTCCGAGATGAGCTTCCAAAGACCAATGTCGGTAAGATCCTCCGCCGAGCATTGCGTGAAGAGTCTGCTCAGCAAAGCCAGAGTGCGTAAGCGCATCGTGAATTAATACAAAGAATGCCGGCCTCAAGCCGGCATTTTATTGGTGAGAATACTGTGAATTTTGAAATAATTACCAGCCGTGAACGACTGGAAACTATCTGTCTTCAGGCGCGCCGCCAGACAGCGGTAATGTTGGATACCGAGTTTGTTAGAACCCGCACACTGTATCCGAAGCTTGGTTTGATCCAGATGTTTGACGGTGAGTCTTTGGCATTGATTGACCCGTTGGCGATTGATGACTTAGAGCCGTTGTGGGACCTGCTGCGTGACCAATCAGTGATCAAGGTACTCCATGCCTGTGGTGAAGATTTGGAAGTCTTCCAATATTACGCCGGCTGCTTACCAGTGCCGATGATTGATACCCAGGTGATGGCCTCATTCCTTGGCTACGGTGTGTCAGCCGGCTTCGGCACTTTGGTTAAGGACTTTCTTGGTGTTGAGCTTGATAAAGGCGAAGCGCGTACCAACTGGCTTGCTCGTCCACTGACTGAGCGTCAGCTCGATTATGCAGCTGCCGACGTGTACTATTTACTGCCGCTTTATCAGAAACTGATGCCGCAAGTGGTCGATAAAGGCTGGCAAGAGGCGCTGGCGCAGGAGTGTGCCGGTTTGATGCTTAAGCGGGTCAAGACCATAGACCCGGATAAAGCCTACCTTGATATCAAAAACGCTTGGCAGCTAAACCCTAAGCAATTGGCTATATTGCAAAAAGCGGCGAAGTGGCGTTTATTGGAAGCGCGTAAGCGCGACTTAGCCCTCAATTTTGTTGTCAAAGAACTGCATCTTTGGAAGCTGGCCCGTTTCGGTATTAAGTCCAAAGCGGTAATGGCCAAAGAAGGCTTCGAGAGCATGGAGATTCAACGGCATGCTAACCGTTTGCTGAAAATGGTTCACGATGTCGATGACATGCCTCAAGAACAGTACCCTGAAAAGCTCAGTAGGCTGGTGGATTTACCGGGTTACAAGCAGAAAGTTAAGCATATCAAAGATGTGGTGACGGAGGTGGAGACGGAAACGGGGCTGATGTCTGAATTTCTGGCATCAAAAAAGCAGATTAATCAGTTGATCTCCTGGGCTTGGAAAAAAGACTCGCCGGCTGACAATATGCCAGACATGCTAAAGACATGGCGTAAATCGCTATTTGAAGAGAAAGTCTTGCCTCTGCTGAAAAAAGATTAAGTCATAACAAAAAAGTGTGATAAAGACGAAAAAGCCCTGCACAATGTGCGGGCTTTTTAATCGGAATAAGTCCTGATTGGAATTACTTTTCTTCGTCTGGCAGGGTGACGTTGAGCTCGAGTACGGAAAGATCTTCTTCTTTCTGATCGAGGTTCACAGAGACTTGCTCTGGGCTAATCTCAACATACTTACGGATGACGTCCAGGATATCCTGCTTCAACTGCGGTAAATAGCTAGGCGCACTCTGATTGGCAGAGCGGCGTTCAGCAACGATAATTTGCAGCCGCTCTTTGGCTAGACTGGCAGTCGTTGTTTTCTTGGGGCGGAAGAATTCTAACAATGCCATAGTGTCTTACCCTCCGAACAGACGTTTTAGGAAGCCTTTCTTCTCTTCCTCAAGGAAGCGGAAGGGACGCTCTTCACCAAGCAATCGAGCAACAGTATCTTCGTAGGCGATACCCGCATCCGATTCTTTGTCAAAAATTACTGGCTCACCTTTGTTTGAGGCGTTCAGCACTGCTTGGCTTTCAGGGATCACACCGAGTAGAGGGATATGAAGAATTTCTTCGACATCGCCCACACTCAGCATTTCACCTAATGTTACACGGGCTGGGTTATAGCGCGTTAGCAGCAAGTGAGTCTTCACTGGGTCTTCGGCTTGCTCGGCACGGCGAGACTTAGAGTCGAGGATACCAAGTATACGGTCTGAGTCACGCACAGACGAGACTTCAGGGTTGGTGGTGACGATGGCTTCATCCGCAAAGTACAGCGCCATCAGCGCTCCGGTCTCGATGCCTGCTGGCGAATCACAGATAATGAAATCAAAACCCATTTCAGCCATATCGTTGAATACACGCTCGACGCCTTCACGGCTCAGCGCGTCTTTGTCACGGGTTTGAGAAGCGGGTAGGACATACAGATTGTCGACACGCTTGTCTTTGATAAGGGCTTGGTTTAGGTTCGCTTCACCATTAATGACGTTGACGAAGTCATATACTACACGGCGTTCGCAGCCCATGATGAGGTCAAGATTACGTAAGCCGATATCGAAATCGATCACCGCCGTTTTCTTGCCAGCAAGTGCAAGGCCCGATGCAATAGCTGCACTCGAGGTAGTTTTACCAACGCCACCTTTACCTGAGGTAACAACGATAATTCGTGCCATCTTAAAATTCCTTATTAAACGCTATAGAGCCATCTGCTCTATGTTCAAATTATTTTCAGCCAGCGAGATAACGACATTCTCTCCCCAGAACTCTTCTTGTATTTTGTCGCTTAACCAGTAATTTCCAGCAATGGAAATGAGCTCTGGTTGGCAGTCATGGCAGAATATCTTTGCCTCTTTTTGACCGTTGGCCCCGGCGATAGCACGGCCTCGTAAGGTTCCATAAATATGGATACAACCATCAGCAATTATCTCTGCTCCAGGGCTGACATGTCCCAGTACTATCAGATCACTATTTTTAGCATAAATTTGTTGACCTGACCGAACTGGATTCTTAATGATTTTTGTGGGTGTCATCACAGGCTCGGCCGCTTTGGCCTGCTTGGCCGCATTCATAATGGCAAATCCGGCTTGTTTCGCCCGCTCTTGCAGGTCAGCTTGTTTGCAACCACTGATCCCGACAGGGATCATTCCGGCCGCCTTTACCTGGCTTTTTAGTAACGCGAAGTCCAATTTATTTCCGGCTTGGCTGACATCAATGACGATGGGGGCTGCTGAAAAGAAATGGGGAGCCTGCTCAACCTTCTCTTTAAGAAAGTTGACTGCTTGCTGTATGTCGCCGTCCACTAAATGGAGGGCAGAGAGGGTGAATGAGCCTCCCTTGAGTTCTGCAGATTTTGTCATGTGTGCTGATGACTGTCGCTAAATTAGTCGTTCGGGAACGTTATCTCTTGGGTAACTTGCATGTTATATTCCAAACAGTATATCAGCAAGCTATCCTTGCTTTTGCGTTGGAAATTCAGACAACCGTCTCATCAAGTAGGCGATCCACCCTCGATAGGGGAATGATTCGCGTGAATCGTTGTCTGACAAAGAGCGAAATTAACGTACAGGTTACCGACAATATGTTGTGTTCTATTTACAAAAGCCCTAAAAAAGACAATACCTATCTTTATATCAACAACAAAGATGATTTCTCACCAGTACCTGATGCTTTGTTGAAAACATTTGGTACGCCACAATTTGTCATGGTAATTAAGTTAGATGAACGCCATAAGTTGGCACAGGCAGATATCGAAAAAGTGAAAACGGAACTCAAGGGCAACGGATATTATCTGCAAGTACCGCCACCCGTGCCAAACTTACTGGAGCAATACAAAGCGGATAAAGCCGCCAGTAACAAAGGATAAACTATGCATAAGCGATTGATATCGGCCTTTGTGGCCTTAGGGTTAGGATTATCGTCGGCAGTTTATGCTGATGAGGGGTTTGATAACTATGTCGAAGGACTAAAAGTAGAAGCCCAGGAAAAAGGAATTTCGGAGTCGATTATCAACTCTGCTTTTGATGGCATAACATTTGTCGAACGCGCAGTAAAAGCGGATAAAAATCAGCCAGAGCGTAAATTGACGCTGGATGAGTATATTCCTCGTGCGGTGCCGGCTTGGAAAGTAAAACAGGCGAATGAGCTTTATCGCCAGCATAAATCAGCGCTGGATAAAATTGGTCAGCAATATGGTGTACAGCCTCGCTTTATAGTTGCCTTATGGGGGGTCGAAAGTAATTTCGGTCGTCTGATGGGGAATTATAATGTGGTTGAGGCTTTATCGACCATGGCTTATGAAGGCCGCCGTGAAGCTTTTTTCCGCGGGCAGGTAATGGCGGCGCTGGAAATATTGGATGCGGGCCATATTAGCCCTGAAGAGATGAAAGGCTCTTGGGCGGGCGCGATGGGGCAACCTCAGTTTATGCCGACGTCATTTTTGTCTTATGCAGTTGATGGCAATAATGACGGAAAGATTGATATCTGGCAGACAGAGGCTGATGTTTTTGCCTCTGCCGCGAATTATTTAAAAAAAGCGGGCTGGGATGATCAATATACCTGGGGCCGACAAGTTTCATTACCCGCTTCTATCGATGCTTCGCTGATGGGGGTTGAAAAGAGCAAAGCCAAAAGCTTAACGGATTGGCAACGATTAGGCGTTCGTCGCTTTAATGGTCAGGCACTACCGAGTGTTGATATTGAAGCGTGGCTTATTCAACCGGATGATAAACATGGTCGAGCCTACTTAATCTACGGTAATTACCAATCTTTACTTAAGTGGAACCGGTCACACTATTTCGCTTTGGCGGTAAGTCATTTAGCCGATCAAATCAGGTAATGTCATAATATGACAAATAAGCCAGACCAAAAGGTCTGGCTTTTTATGCTTTGAGGCAAGTGAAGATTCATCCTATAACCTGTGATGATGGTTTAAAACCAACGGTTAATTATTAGCTATCCTATGGCTTTCAAACTAATCGTGTTGTTATCACATGCTTGAGTTTGCATTTTTAACATATAAATCATGCGCTTACATTGTTTTATGGTGATTTTTCACAGGTAATAAAAAACCCGACAAAAGTCGGGTTTTTATAGATGTTCGTAGGTAATTTGATTTATTAGATTTCAAATTCTTCTAGAGACTTACCATCATCAAGTGCTTTTTTCAGAGCGCTTGGTGTACGGCCTTGGCCAGTCCAAGTCTTCTCATCACCGTTTTCATCGATGAAGCGGTATTTAGCTGGACGCTGTGCGCGTTTCGCTTTTGGTGCTTTATTAAGAGTTGCTAGAAGCTCTTCTGGGTCAATACCGTCAGCAAGAAGCATTTCACGGTACTGAGCTAGTTTTTCTGTACGTTCTTTTTCTTTAGCGACTTCTTCAGCTTCAGACTCTTCACGCTCAGTAACAACAGTTTGAAGTTTTTCTAGCGCTTCCTGTAGTTGTTCAAGAGAATATTCACGAGAAAGAGCGCGAAGGCTGCGAAGGTTAAGTAGCGCTTTCATTGCATCAGACATTTTTTATTTCCTGTAGGCCTAAAACTATAAATTAATAATAGCAGTGACAATTCAATAATTGCAATAATAATACTTTTAATACGGCGATGCCAATTAAAAAATGAAGGGTATATTTATTTTTTTGCAATTTACTGGGTTCATTTCTCATTTGTAATAGAATGTAATGGTCGAGATGAGTAAATATTCTTATCCACAATCAACACAGACGGTTAAATAATTGCCATCAATTTCATATGTGTTAAGTATAAAAAAGCGCTTTCAACTGTCTGATTATTGTCCTTTGTGGCAAGACTATTCACTATTTGTGTCATTTTTTTCACGTTAACTGGTTGCATTTGAATGTCTATTCCGTAGAATTGACCAGACCTAGACTAAGGGTAGAGGCGCATCGTCTATTAGTAGTAAATCGTAGGGTGATACCGATGAGGATTTACGAAAGGAGCCGTTGCCGAAGTAAGCTCGGACTATCAAGCCAGCTTGCTGGGGTTGTCACCGAATAGGGGCAACACTGCCATAGTATATAATTACATTAACTATGGAGCGCTACTGTGGAGTCGGATTAGGGGTAGTACCCTTCCTTATGCTCTTCTATACACGACAAGATGTCGTGTAAAACAGTAGATCTCCAACCAGGATCGGTTGTAGTCGAGATCATGAATATTGTAGATTTTTCCCATTCCGCCATATCATTGTTGCCACCTTTGGTTGCATTGGGCTTGGCAATCCTTACACGACGCGTTTTAGTTTCTTTGGGTGTAGGTGTCCTTCTGGGCGCATTCCTGCTGACTGATTTCTCTGTCGGCGGCACCGCAAGCTATATTGGTACCACGGTTAAAGGGCTGTTTATTGAAGACGGCGCCATTAACAGCTGGAACATGAGTATCGTCGCCTTCCTTATTTTGCTGGGTATGACCACAGCATTGCTGACACTTTCTGGCGGTACCCGTGCATTTGCAGAATGGGCACAAACCAAAATTAAGAGTAAGCGTGGCGCTAAACTGCTGGCTGCTTTCTTGGGGGTGTTTATTTTTGTTGATGACTACTTCAACAGCTTGGCTGTCGGTTCGATCTCGCGCCCAGTGACAGATCGCTTTTATGTGTCCCGTGCCAAATTAGCATATATCCTTGATTCAACAGCAGCACCAATGTGTGTACTAATGCCTGCTTCTAGCTGGGGTGCCTACATTATTACCTTGATTGGCGGTATTTTGGCATCACATGGTGTGACGGAATATACTCCGCTGGGTGCATTCGTACAGTTGGCACCAATGAATTTCTATGCAGTTTTTGCATTGCTGATGGTCTTCGTGGTGGCTTGGTTCCAAATTGATGTTGGCCCAATGAAAAAGCACGAACTGGAAGCCAGTCACTGCCGCGGCTTTGACGAGGGCGATAGTGACAGCCGTGCCAAAGATCTGAATGACGAACTTGAAATCGAAGAAAGCAAAAATGGTCGTGTTGCTGATCTTATTATGCCGATCGTGACCCTGATTGTGGCGACGTTCTTCTTTATGATCTTTACCGGTTACCAAGCTCTGGCTGCTGATGGTCTCGCATTTAGCGTGCTGGGTGCTTTTGAGAACACAGATGTAGGCATGTCTCTGGTATACGGTGGTTTGGTCGGTTTTATTGCTGCGCTAATTCCTGTAATCCGCCAACGCATTCCGATGGCTGACGTGTCTTCTACGTTATGGATCGGTGCTAAGTCGATGTTCGGAGCGATTTTGATCTTGCTGTTTGCATGGAGCATCGGCAACGTGATCAGCGATATGGCAACAGGCAAATACCTGTCGACGATGGTGGAAGGTAATATTAGTCCAATGTTGCTACCAGCTATCTTGTTCTTGCTGGCTGGCGTGATGGCGTTCTCAACCGGTACTTCATGGGGTACATTCGGTATTATGCTGCCAATCGCGGGTGATCTGGCTGCCGCGACGGATATCATGCTGATGCTTCCAATGCTAGGTGCAGTATTGGCGGGTTCGGTATTTGGTGACCACTGTTCGCCTATCTCTGACACCACGATTCTGTCGTCAACGGGTGCACGCTGCCACCACATCGATCACGTATCAACTCAGCTACCTTACGCATTGTCGATGGCCGTAGTATCAACCATCGGTTTCTTGGTGCTTGGCTTCACAAGCTCTCTGGCTGTGTCGTTCATGACGGCAACCATTGCTTTCATCGTCGCTTGTGCCTGCCTATCGTGGCTATCTCGCCGTCCTCAGGAAGCAGCGGCTAACGCTTAAGACTGACGGTTGAATATGAAAAAAGCCTGTATTTGATACAGGCTTTTTTTATTTCAGTCAGATGAGAGATTTTCCGATATCCAGTTACAAAGAAGTTGAGCTTGCTCCTTTCAATCTGAAAGGCTTTTCTGTAGCATCTCGGCTGTTTTTTCACGCACCAATCGTATTATTAGGGAAGCTTAATGGCCCAGATGTATTTCTATTATTCGGCAATGAATGCGGGTAAGTCGACAACATTATTACAGTCATCATTTAATTATCGCGAGCGGGGAATGACGCCAGTGATTTTTACTGCGGCAATTGATGATCGTTATGGCAAAGGCATGGTCAGCTCTCGGATTGGTTTGCAAGAAGAAGCTGAGCTGTTTAATGCCAGCGAGGATCTATATGTCCGCCTGCAAGATATGAATGGAACGCAAAAAATTGATTGTGTACTGATTGACGAATGCCAGTTCTTAACCAAAGAGCAGGTATACCAATTAACCGAAGTTGTCGACAAACTGAATATTCCAGTGCTTTGCTATGGTCTGCGCAGTGATTTTCGTGGCGAACTTTTTGCAGGCAGCCGTTATTTGCTCGCTTGGGCAGATAAATTGGTTGAACTGAAAACCATCTGTCACTGTGGTCGTAAAGCCAATATGGTGATCCGCCAAGATGCCAGCGGCAAAGCGATTGCTGATGGTGATCAGGTCGAGATCGGTGGCAACGATCGTTATGTATCGGTATGCCGAAAGCACTACAAGGAAGCCCTTGAGCGCTAAATATTGCATTCAATAAAAAGCCCGGCCAATTTTGACCGGGCTTTTTGTTAACCAATCGTCAAGTCGCTCTATTTATGGCGCTCTTGTAACTTGGCCGTGACATCGGACAACGACATTCCCTGATCCTGCAACAGTACCAGTAGGTGGTAGATTAAATCGGCAGACTCACAAACTAATTCCGCCTTGTCACCCGACGTTGCCGCAAGCGCGACTTCAACGCCTTCTTCACCGACCTTCTGCGAAATCCGTTTAGTCCCGCGGGCATACAAACTGGCGGTATAGGACGATTCAGGATCGGCACCTTTACGAGAAGCCAGGACCTGTTCAAGTTGATGAAGGAACACCAGAGCGGGTTGTTCAACTTGGCCTGCTTCAGCGGTATCGCTGTCAAAACAGGTTGTGGTGTCCAAGTGGCAGGTTGGGCCGATAGGATCGACTTTTACCAAGAGGGTGTCTTGGTCGCAATCGAGCTTGATACTTTTAAGCCGCAGCACGTTGCCGGACGTTTCCCCTTTGGTCCAAAGGCGCTCTTTGGTGCGAGACCAAAAAGTGACTTGTTGGGTTTCAAGGGTTTTGCTCAATGCTGAGTCATTCATGTACCCCAGCATCAGTACCTGGCCGCTGGTGTTGTCTTGCACGATAGCCGGAACCAATCCGTCTACTTTGTCCCAATTAATGCTATTTGCTAGGCTCATAGTCGGATCTCCACATCTTGTTGTTTCAGGTATTGCTTGAGCTCACCAATGTTGATGATTTGTTTATGGAATACCGATGCAGCAAGGGCACCATCGACATTCGTTTCATTGAAGGCATCGGCAAAGTGCACCATCTCACCGGCACCGCCGGAAGCGATTAATGGTACATGGCAAACATCACGTACCATATTGAGCTGGGTGAGGTCATAGCCGTTGCGAACCCCATCCTGGTTCATCATGTTCAGGACAATCTCACCGGCACCGCGGCGCTGGACTTCCTGTACCCAGTCGCGGGTTTCCCAACGGGTAGCCTTGGTACGGCTTTCGTCTCCAGTAAACTGGTAGACTTGGTATTTTCCGGTATCGGCATCAAAGTAGGAATCGATACCTACTACAATGCATTGCACACCAAATTTATCCGCAAGCTCAGTGATCAAACTCGGATCGGCCAAGGCCGGCGAGTTGATCGATACCTTGTCGGCCCCAAACTGCAGGATACGGCTGGCATCCTCGGCAGATTTGATGCCGCCAGCGACACAGAAAGGGATATCGATCACTTCTGCTACGCGGGAAACCCAGCTTTTATCGACCACTCGACCATCACTGGATGCGGTGATGTCATAGAACACCAGCTCGTCGGCACCTTCTTCGGCATAGCGCTTGGCCAGCGGAACGATGTCACCGATAATCTCGTGGTTACGGAACTGTACCCCTTTGACCACTTGACCATCTCTTACATCAAGGCAGGGAATAATTCGTCTAGCTAGCATCTTGGTTTCTCCTTGCCTTATTCTGCCCAGCAAGCAAAGGCTTGCTCAGCGGTAAATTTGCCATCCAGCAGGGCTCGGCCAACGATCACGCCAGCAACGCCTGAGCCTTTTAGGGCGGCGATATCATCGAGTGAACCTATTCCACCCGATGACTGGAATTGTACTTGCGGGTAAAGGGCACAAAGATCTTGGTAGAGCTCAACATTGGAGCCTTCCAATGTACCGTCACGGGAAATGTCGGTGCACAATACATGCTTGAGACCGACAGTCAGGAAGTCATCGAGCAGGGCTTCGATCGTCACGCCCGAGTCTTCTTGCCAACCCGATACGGCGACATTACGCTTGCCCTTTGCATCAATATTGATATCCAGTGCCAGAACAATTCGCTCTGGGCCGTATTTTTCCATCCAACCTTTAACAAGCTCTGGTTGCTTAACTGCAGTCGAGCCAATGACGACACGTTGGGCGCCGGCATTGAGAAGATCTGCAACATCTTGCTCGTTACGTACGCCACCGCCAATTTGAATATTGGCTGGTGTACTGGCTAGCAGCGTGCTGATTAAGTCCAACTGGCGGGCAGAGGTATCTTTGGCTCCGGTAAGGTCAACCAAATGCAGCCACCCGGCACCAGCTTGGTTATAGAGGTTGAATTGCTCGGCAGGGTCAACCTTGTATTCGGTAACCTTGCCGTAGTCTCCCTGAAATAAGCGGACGACCTGACCGTCAATTAAATCGAGTGCGGGGATAATCATAATTCGTCCTTGTCCTTACATTTCCAGAAAGTTTTTGATCAGTTGCGAGCCTGCTTTGCTTGAGCGCTCCGGGTGGAATTGCACACCGAAGTAATTGCCACTTTGTACCGCTGCAGTGAACGGCTGTCCGTATTCGCAGCGGGCAATCGTTCGGCCTGTTTGTGATTCATTTCTCTTTTCAGCATCTGGTTCTCCGAATACCGGCATCGCATAGCTGTGAACAAAGTAGAAATAGCTTTCTGTTGGGATGTTTTTAAAAAGAGGGTGCTCAGCTTCGGCGACGACGGTGTTCCAGCCCATGTGGGGCAGGGGGAGTTCGCCGGTTTGTAATTTTTCTACCGGCGCGCTGCATAGGCCAAGACAATTGACCTGCTCGGTACCGTTCTGCCCTTGTTCTTCCGACAGCTCGCCCAGCAATTGCATACCGAGACAAATACCAAGCAGCGGCTTTTCAACTTGTTTCACCAAGTTGATAAGGTCACGTTGCTCGAGGTTCTTCATCGCTTCGCTGGCAGTGCCGACGCCGGGTAAAAAGAGTTTGTCTGCTGCCAGTACGACCTCGGGATCTTTGCTCACCGTCACTGGGTAGCCTAATCGCTCGATGGCAAAACGCACTGATGACACATTGGCACAACCGGTATCGATAATGACAACTTGTTGGTTAGGCGCTGGCATTACAATACTCCCTTGCTGCTTGGCAGCTCGTTACCTTCCACCCGAATAGCTTGGCGCAAGGTGCGACCAAAGGCCTTGAATAGGCTTTCGACAATGTGGTGGTCGTTGTTACCTGTCGATGATAGGTGCAACGTACACGCTAGGGTATCGGTCAGTGAGCGGAAAAAGTGTGAGACCATTTCCGTCGATAAATCGCCGACCTGTTCGCGGCTGAATGTTGCGTCGAATTTCAAATATGGACGTCCGGATAGGTCCAGTGCACACTGCGCAAGGCATTCGTCCATCGGCAAGCTGAAACCAAATCGACCGATCCCGCGCTTGTCGCCAAGGGCTTTTTTCAATGCTTCACCTAATGCCAGTGCTGCATCTTCTACACTGTGGTGGTCATCGATGTGCAGGTCGCCGTCAACGGTCAGCTCCATGCGGAAACCACCGTGGGTCGCGATTTGATCCAGCATGTGGTCGAAAAAGCCAAGGCCTGTGGCAATGTGATTTCCGCCTGTTTCGTCAAGGTTGACCTTGACTCGGATATCGGTTTCCTTGGTGGTGCGCACCACCTCGGCGATCCTTGGGCGGGTCGTTAGATCTTTAACGATCTGTTGCCAGTTCATGCCGTTCTCTTCGTTAGAGTTCGGGTTGTACTGGATACCACGGATAGCCATGTTTTCAGCGAGCTGAAGATCTGTTTGGCGATCACCGATCACTGCCGAGGTTTCAAAATCAACTCGGCCTTGCTGAAGGTAGTCTTTGACTAGCCCAAGTTTTGGTTTACGGCAGCTGCAGTTGTCTTCATTGAAGTGAGGGCAGATCAGCACTTCGTCGAATTTCACCCCTTGCGATTCGAAGATCTCCATCATCATGTTATGTGGGGCATCGAACTCTTCCTGTGGGTAGCTACTGGTGCCAAGACCGTCTTGGTTCGTCACCATCACTAACTTGTAACCGGCATCCTGAAGCTTTAGCAACGCAGGGATCACAAAGGGTTCCAGCTTGAGCTTGTCTAGGCGGTCGACCTGAAAATCAATAGGCGGTTCAACAATCAGGGTGCCGTCACGGTCGATAAATAAGATTTTTTCCTTGCTCACAATGTTGTCCTTTCTCTTAGTTTTGTCCTAGCTGCTCTCGGATGAAGGCCAGTGTTTTTTCACATTCGTCGCGGTTGCCGATGCTGATCCGGATACAGTTTTCTATTGGCGAACGGCGCAGGATAATACCGTGATCCCACAGGGCGTTAAACAGGGCATCCGCATCGGGGAATTTCACCAGTAGGTAGTTGCCGTAGCCCTCAAAAACGGTCACGTTTTTCAGCATACCAAGGCCAGCTTGGAGATAAGCGCGGTTAGCACCGATATCCAGTACCTGGAATTTGGTTTTGGCGCGACCTGCAGGAGAAAGCGCTTGCACCGCGATATCGGTTACTGGAACAGGTACTGGGTAGGGGGCAATGACTTTCAATAGCAGGTCAATGACTTCAGGGCTGGCTAAGGTAAAGCCGCAACGTAGGCCAGCAAGAGCAAAGGCTTTTGACAGGGTACGTAGCACAACCAGATTCGGGTATTGATCCAGCATATTCGCCGTGGTGGCTTCAGGGCAAAAATCAATGTATGCCTCGTCGACCACAACCAGCGCTTTACCCTGAGTCATGTCCAGCAAGGTTTCGATGTCCTGACGTTTGATCAGGTTACCGGTTGGGTTGTTCGGACTGCAAACAAAGACCAGTTTGACCCCATCAAGGTTGTCGCGGATGCCCTCAAGATCAAGCTGCCACTCTTCGGTCAGCGGAACAGTCTTGGCGCCGACATCGAAGGTTTGCGCGCTGATGGAGTACATACCGTAAGTCGGTGGGCAGTATAGGATGTTGTCTTGATTTGGCTCGCAAAATGCTCGGATCAGCAGCTCAATACCTTCATCTGCGCCACGCGAGGTCAGGGTCTGCTCTGGGCGGACACCAGCGTAATCGGCATAGGCTGCAATCAGATCTGTTGGCTGACAGGTACTGTAGCGGTTGAGGCGATCGCATTTGATGTTGTATTCATTGGCAAAAGGTGACTCGTTGGCATTGAGCCAGATATCACCGCAGCCACCAAGGCGACGTGCTGACTGGTAAGGTGTTAGCTCACGGACAGTTTTTCGTGCCAGTTGATCAATTTTCATATCATGCCTCATCGTTTACATCGGTTGTGCCAGTCAGTTTTTCCATTCGGATTGTGACGGCACGTTTATGGGCATCGAGGCCTTCGGCTTCGGCAATAGCGACAACGGTTGGTGCCAACTCTCTAAGGCCGTCGGCACTGAGTTCTTGCACGGTCATGCGTTTGCTAAAGTCTGCTAAGCCTAGGCTTGAATAAGTACGGGTATAGCCATACGTCGGCAATACGTGATTGGTACCGGAAGCGTAATCGCCCACCGATTCCGGTGACCAGTTACCAAGAAATATTGAACCTGCATTGTCTAGCAGCGATACCAGTTCACGTGGGTTGCGGGTTTGAACAATCAGGTGTTCAGGACCGTAGTGGTTGGAAATCGACACACATTGAGTCAGGCTTTCGGCCACAATCAAAATGCTCGAGCCAAGTGCTTGGCGGGCAATATCTGCACGAGGCAGGGCCTTGAGCTGTTGCTGGATGGCATCGGCGGTTCGATCGGCAATGCTTGGATCCGGGGTGAGCAGGACGACCTGTGAGTCAGGGCCGTGCTCGGCTTGGCTTAGTAAATCAGCGGCAATGAAATCAGGATCGGCACTGCTATCGGCAATGACTAATACTTCTGAAGGGCCAGCTGGCATATCAATTGCTGCACCACGGAAGTCATTGCTGACCTGGCGTTTTGCTTCGGTCACGAACGCATTGCCAGGGCCGAAAATTTTATCGACTTTGGTCACGGTCTCGGTGCCGTAGGCCATGGCAGCAACAGCCTGCGATCCACCGGCGTTATAAATGTCGGTAATGCCACATAGTTTGGCGACATAGAGGATTTCATCGGCGATCGGTGGTGGTGAGCAAAGTACCACTTCTCGACAGCCCGCTATTTGGGCTGGAACGCCAAGCATTAAAACCGTTGATGGCAATGGGGCACTACCGCCCGGAATGTACAAGCCGACAGAGTTGATCGGGCGAGTTACTTGTTCACACACTACCCCTGGTTGGGTCTCGACCCGCAAGGTTGGTTGTTTCTGCGCTTTGTGGAAGGTAGCGATATTGTGGTAGGCCTGCTGCAGCGCCTGCTTCATGTCATCGCTTAACCTGGCACAGGCGGCAGACACTTCGCCTTCATTTACCTTGATGCTATCAGGTTTAACACCATCAAATTTTTCAGTTAGCTCGAGCAAGGCCTGATCGCCACGATTGCGGATATCAGCGATCACTCCAGCAACAATCGCGGTGATGTTGGCACCCTCGGTGATTGCTGGGCGCTCAAGCAGGCTTTCTTGTTGGTTCTCACTCAGGGATTGCCACACAACGGTTTTCATTGCTTACTCCATCATTTTTTCAATTGGTAGAACCAAGATTGAACTAGCGCCCAGTTCTTTAAGTTGTTCCATGGTTTCCCAGAACAGGTTTTCGGAGCTTACAAGATGTACTGCTACGCGGCTTTTGTCTTGTGAAAGAGGTAACACGGTTGGATCTTCAGCACCCGGTAACAGGGCTTTGATTTGGTCAAGGCGCTCTGCCGGAGCGTGCAGCATAATATATTTGGACTCTTTGGCCTGGATAACACCTTGCATACGGGTTAATAGACGATCGATAAGCGCTTGTTTGTCAGCTGACAGCTCACCGGTCTGCTGGATTAGCACGGCTTTAGAGCGCAGGATCACTTCTGCTTCTTTCAGGCCATTGGCTTCAAGCGTGGCTCCCGTTGAGACTAAATCACAGATAGCATCTGCAAGGCCGGCACGGGGGGCAACTTCAACTGAACCGTTGAGCATACAGGTACTGAACGTCACGCCCAGCTCGTCCATGTAGCGTTTAACCAGTTGCGGATAGGTCGTCGCGATGCGCTTGCCCTGCAAATCCTGTGGGCCGTTGTACTGAGCGTCTTTATCGATGGCAATCGATAAGCGGCAACCGCCGAAGTCCAAGCGGCGTAGTTTGATGTAGTTTGCTGGTTCACCACGGGCTTCACGCTCAAGGCCGACTTCTTCTAGCTCGTTTTCACCAATCACACCAAGGTCAACCACGCCGTCCATGATCAGGCCCGGAATATCATCATCACGTACCAGCAGTAGGTCAATCGGCATGTTTTCAGAATGCACCACCAAGCGCTCGCCCACCATGTTGAACTTCACGCCACAGCGCTTGAGCAGTTCCTGGCACTCTTTGCTCAGGCGTCCTTTCTTTTGAATCGCAATTCGTAGTCGTTGTGTCTGCATTGTTTTAATCCCTGTTACTCGATGTTGAGCCTGAAAACGAAAAAACCCTCGGAAGATTTCTCTTCCGAGGGCCTTGTAATCTGTACTATGACGACCGCTGGAAGAATGTTTTTGCGTCTTCCAGAGCGAGGCGTATCCTCCCGAAAGACTAATCAGGATGATGATGGTGGTGTAGGTTTACCATTGGGATACGCATAGTTATGTACTCTGTATAAATCATTATTAACGCTTGCTTGTGATTCACACTAACGAAGCTGGATTTATTTTGCAATAGCAATTTTACGGAAATATTAAAATTTTATCAGGAGGTGAACAATGGTTGAACAAAATGTCATCACTGGGGGAGATAGTGCGACGATATTAAACGGATTTTCACTTTGGGATGAGCTTATAGGCAGTGCACTTGCAACAAGCTGCTATACGAAATGTTAACAGGAACTAATGGTGGTGAAAGGCTAGAGCGAATGGGGGAATTCGACTGATTATTCGGCTTTGTGAATAATATGTCGGATAAGAAAACCCCTCGCGTCGGCTAGGGGCTAAATGATTTAGGCTGATATCAACCGCAGCACTTTTTGTGTTTTTTGCCACTGCCACATAGGCAAGGGTCATTACGGCCGATCTTATCGCTTACTGCAGAGGCTGGCTTATGCTCTTCGGAAGCTGAAGGCTCTGGGTATTCACCGTCAATGTAGAACCACAGCTGTTGGCCATTAACCGTTTCTTTAACAAAGCGCGAGCGTTCGTACAGGCAGTATTGCTCGTCGCCTTCTTGGTAAAACGCTTTAAATTCGACAAAACCCTCGTACTCTGTCGCAATTTCGCTGTTGATCACCTCGAGCCCTAACCATTGGCTATTTACTGATTCGGCAATGGCTTCACGGTGTTGCTCAGCGTCGCAGCTAGGGTGATAGGTTGCCACGACATAATCGACCAATCCCAGTACATGGGCACTATAACGGGAGCGCATCAGTTGTTCTGGATGGTTAGCCAGACTTGGGTCTTGGTGGATAGGCTGGCAGCATTCCGCTAGCGGGCGTTGGCTGCCACATGGACATGACAGGGTTTGTTGGGTCATGGTTTACTCGGTAAAGTTTGTTCAAAGACAGTGGCCCATTTTAAAGATTCAAGGTAGGTCTCTGCAACGGTTGATTGCTTAATAGTTAGTGCCTTGCATAGCCGCTCAATGGTCTGCCAGTCTGCTTGATCGTAGGCAATAGCTAAGCGCAATAGTCCCCCAAGCTGGCCTTTGCGGTTAATGAGGGCGTGCTGGACGGGTTTATCCAATGGTAATTGGTCAATTAGTGCTCCAATGGGTTGCTCGAGAATAGAGTCGAGCAGGGAAAACAAACCGGTCAAGAAGGCTTGGTTACTGTCAATGCGTGACTGAAACTGCTGGCTTAACTGTTCACAGAAGCGGGCTCGCTGAAGCGATAAGAAGTAAAGTGATTCGGGCTTGTTTTCGACCGCATGGGAGGTCGCAACAAAGGTAACAAAACGTCGTAGTTTCTCTTCACCTAAATACACCAATGCCTGCTTGAAGGAGGAGATGGGTTTGGCACGGGTGTAAGTCATGTTGTTGACATGACGCAGTAATTTGTACGACAGCGTCACATCGGTGGCAATGATTTGCTCTACTTTGCTAAAGTCGACTTCGGTAGAGCTAATTTCACGATATAGCCTCAGGGTCGTCAGGGCTGAGGGCTTTAGTGCCTTCTTGCTAACGATTTCAGGGCGGCTGAAAAAGTAGCCTTGGAACAGATCAAAACCAGCCTCGTAAGCCGCCGTGAACTCGTCGTGGGTTTCAACTTTCTCTGCCAGAAAGATAATGCGGCTGCCTTTTTCTTTATGGCGGCGGATAAAAAAGCTCGCTTTGGCCAGTGGCGTTGCCCGCAGATCAAATTTGATGATGTGAACATATGGGATAAAGCGGTTCCACTCCGGAGTCGGGGTGAAATCATCCAGTGCCAAGGTATAGCCGGCCCGATGAAGCTCGCTGACCGCTTCCAATAACTCATCATCAGGTTTACAGGTTTCCAGAATTTCGATGATGAAGCTTTTTTTTGGGAAAAGCAGTGGAATGCGGTTGAGTAGGCTACTGTGTGGGAAATTGATAAAGGCTTTTTTCCCCGAGGTCACATCATTGTTGCCAGAGCTTAGAAAATTATCTGTCAGCAGGCGGTGTGTTGCCTGCTCGTCACCAATTTCTGGGAAGCTGTTTTTCGGACCGTCTCGGAATAATAACTCATAACCGATGGTGTCCTTCTCCCGATTTAGTACAGGCTGTCTGGCAAGATATGAATTCATGTGAACAATAATCGTTTTTAGGCATGATAGTCATTATTAATGCTGTTGCATTTCATGACTGATGTATGGCTTTTCGTACAAATTATGACAAAAATTATCCGATTAAGACAGTGTTACTGTTTCTTATTATTTGTCATGATTTCAAGCATGGAATTATGCACGAGCATAATGGATAATCCGCGCCTTTCCGAAAAAATTTGTGTAACTCATGACAGTATTCACAGTCATACAAGCGGGATTGCTTGTAGGTGGACTGATTTTCATCGCTATGTTGCTCCTTTCATGGCGAAAAAATCGAGTGCAGGAAGCACAAACAAAAATCTTACCAATTGGCCTTATTGGTGGCTTTGCCAACTTTTGTGACACCCTAGGTGTAGGTAGCTTTGCTATCAAAACTGCAGGCTATAAACAGTTCAAGCTTATTGACGATCAGCTTTTGCCGGGCACGCTCAATTGCCAGGCAGTGTTGGCGACGGTTGTACAGTCCCTTATTTTCCTTACGGCAGTGGATGTTGACCCAACGACCTTGGTCTGTATGGTATTAGCCGCTTGTCTGGGGGCGACAGTGGGAGCTCGCTTAGTTTCAAGCTGGGATCGTCAATTGATCCGCTTGGTAATGAGTGCCGCTTTGCTGGTGGTAGCAAGTCTGATGTTGGCCGGGCAGCTTAAGCTGTTCCCGCTTGGTGGACTGGAGTTGGGGCTAAGTGGCTGGAAACTGGCGGTTGCCATTGCCGGTAACTTCTTGTTCGGTGCATTAATGACGGTAGGTATTGGTCTTTATGCCCCGTGTATGACCATGGTATACCTGTTGGGGATGCATCCCTTGGCGGCATTTCCTATCATGATGTGCTCGTGTGCTTTCTTGAGCTTCTTTTCTGCGGGCGGATTTATCCGCATGAACCGTATTAACAGCCGTGCAGCGTTGGTGGTGGCGATTACCGGCCCTATTGGTGTGGTCATTGCTGCGTATTTGGTGAAATCGCTAGATTTGCATTTGCTGGCATGGTTGGTGATTGGTGTGGTGCTGTATACCTCTATTACTATGTATCGCTCTTGGGCAAAAGAGCGAATGAATGCTGGAAACGAGGCATTGGCGAGTTCTGTAAAATAACTCTCTGAGGTTGAGTCACTTTCATATAAAAAAGGTACGCGGTGGCGTACCTTTTTTGTTTTCTAAATGACTCTATATTCATAAGGGAACTATTATGACCCGGGAGCTATTGCGGTTGAAAATCACGCGTTTCGAGCTGGCAGCCCTGCGGGTTACAAACCAATACAGACCCATGATCATACCAATCACCCAGTACGATACGGCTGGCTGCTTGCCCATCGACAGACAGAGCGTGGACATCAGGGCGGTGGGTATGACCGTGGATCATCTGCTTAACCTGATATTCAGCCATCACATGGACGACTTCATTCGGGGTGACATCCATAATCGCTTGGCTTTTGCTTTGATTGGTTTGACTGCTGCCGCTACGCATTTTATCACCGATACGTTGTCGATAGCTCAGTGGCAGGCGGAAGAAAAGCCATTGAATAAAGCGGTTATGTACCTTCTTGCGGTAGCGCTGATACCCTTCATCCAGAGTACACAAGGTATCCCCGTGCAGGATCAAGCTTGGTGTACCATAAAGGTCGACGACCGTATGCTCTGGTAGTAGCTGGACACCTGTTTCTTGGCTAAAGCGCTTACCAATGAGGAAATCCCGGTTGCCATGGATAAAATAGCAAGGAACACCGCTGTCGGTCAGTTGGCGGAAGGCCGTTTTAATTTGCTGGTGAAAAGGGGAGTCGTCGTCATCGCCGATCCACATTTCGAATAGATCGCCCAATACATAGAGGGCATCAATACCACGAGCCTCTGTGGACATAAAATGAAGAAAGCAGGCGGTAATATCTTGCCTGTCGGCACTTAAGTGCAGATCAGAAATAAAAAGTGTGGTCATAGGCGGGGAGGGTGGCACAACGGCCACCCTTTGTGAAGCATTACTCTTCGATAGTGACGTTGTTGATAACAACTTCTTCTACCGGTACGTCTTGGTGCACGTAGCCCCAGTTGCCAGTCGCAACGCCCTTGATCTTGTTTACTACGTCCATGCCTTCAACGACTTCAGCAAATACGCAGTAACCCCAGCCATCAGGTGTTTCTGATTTGAAGTCTAGGAATTTGTTGTCGTTCACGTTGATGAAGAACTGAGAGCTTGCAGAATGCGGTTCCATAGTACGAGCCATTGCTAGCGTGCCAATTTTATTGCTTAGGCCGTTGCTTGCTTCGTTCTTGATAGGAGCGCGAGATTCTTTTTCTTCCATACCAGAAGACATACCGCCGCCCTGAACCATGAAACCATCGATAACGCGGTGGAACAAAGTACCGTTGTAGAAACCGTCACGGCAGTACTGTAGGAAGTTTGCACAGGTTTCCGGCGCTTTCTCAGTGTTTAGTTGGATTTTGATGTCACCAAAAGTAGTGTGAAGCGTTACCATGAGCTTGTCCTTTAATAGGTGTATATTGCTTTAAACATTGGATTCTATCTTAACCGACATAGGCGTCAATATTAACCGACGTTGTTCGCTTTCTCTGGCTTAAATAGGTGGAAAATTAGCCTTTTGCATAACTATAGATGAAGGTCGTTTAGTTCGCATGGCATGCGTTGGCAAGGTATGGTGCGCAAATTTACAGCTGGGCGATATACTTTACACGGGCATAAGCCGTCACAACGGTATTTTTCCTTGCCTTAACTTGCCAATAAAGGTGTAATTACAGCCTTATACCGTAACCCAAATAATGAGTACCGAAGAGACATGTTGAAGATCTATAACTCACTGACAAGACAAAAAGAGGAATTTACACCCATTCAGCCAGGTAAAGTTGGCATGTATGTCTGTGGGGTTACCATCTACGATCTCTGTCACATCGGTCACGGTCGTACTTTTGTGTCATTTGATGTGGTTTCTCGCTACTTGCGTTACTCGGGTTACGATCTGACTTTTGTACGTAACATCACCGACATCGATGACAAGATCATCAAACGTGCAGCAGAGAACGGCGAAAGCTGTGATTCTTTGACCGAGCGCCTGATCGGCGAAATGCACGCTGACTTTGATGCGCTAGGCATGAAACGTCCGGATATCGAGCCGCGTGCAACCGAGTTTATTGCTGAAATTATTGCGATGTGTGAGCGCCTGATCGAACGCGGTTTTGCTTATGTTGCTACCAATGGCGACGTGATGTTCGAAGTGAGCAAGTTTGACGAATACGGTAAGCTATCTAAGCAAGATCTTGATCAGCTGCAAGCTGGTGCGCGTGTTGATATCGAAACGGCTAAGCGTAGCCCACTTGATTTTGTACTGTGGAAGATGTCCAAGCCAGGTGAGCCGACGTGGGAATCCCCATGGGGCGCAGGCCGTCCGGGCTGGCACATCGAATGTTCTGCGATGAACTCTGCGATTTTGGGTGATCACTTTGATATCCATGGCGGTGGTTCAGATTTGCAGTTCCCACACCACGAAAATGAAATTGCTCAGTCTTGCTGTGCTACTGGCTCTCAGTATGTAAATACTTGGATGCACAGCGGCATGGTAATGGTTGATCGCGAGAAGATGTCTAAGTCTCTGGGTAACTTCTTTACTATCCGTGATGTATTGGGTCACTACGATGCTGAAACTGTGCGTTACTTCCTGATGTCTGGCCACTACCGTAGTCAGCTAAACTACAGCGAAGATAACCTGAAGCAGGCTCGTTCTGCACTTGAGCGCCTGTACACATCACTTCGTGGTCTTGATTGCTCCGTTGAAGCCGCTGGTGGTGATGAGTTTGTTACACGCTTCAAAGAAGCGATGGATGATGACTTCAACACACCAGAAGCTTACTCGGCACTGTTTGACATGACGCGTGAAATCAACCGTCTGAAAACCGAAGATATTGCAGCGGCATCAGCACTGGGTGCACGCATGCGTGAATTGGCTGATGTACTAGGTCTACTGGCCCAAGATCCTGAAGCCTTCCTGCAGAGTGGTGCAGGTGAAGACGATGATGTTGCTGAAATTGAAGTGCTTATCCAGCAGCGCTTGGATGCTCGTGCAGCAAAAGACTGGGCGGCAGCGGATGAAGCCCGTGACAAGCTGACAGCGATGGGTATCATTCTGGAAGACGGCCCTCAAGGTACCACTTGGCGCCGTAAGTAAAAGTTAACCTCTTTCGAAATTGAAAAGCCGGAGTTTTTGCTCCGGCTTTTTTTATATAACTGCTTCTTAAATTTTTACATCAATATCACCATTCGAAATAAACATGGTCGTTAGCGAGCGTTATTGATCACGCAATCCAACCGTCATGCTGTTGAAATAAAAACGAATCACTATGATGCTCGTATGTCAGGTATGTTGCATACTCTTATATTGCATACTACCTAGAAGATAATAACAACGCGTTGACTAGGACAATAATAATGAAAACAGCTTGCCTCGCTGCCCTGATCGGCAGTGCTCTACTCACTTCCCCAAGTTTCGCCCAAACCAATACTGATCAAGCCAATAATGAAAAAGTGGTGGTTGCCCACCGTGGTGCGTCGGGCTATTTGCCAGAGCATACCCTTGCTGCCAAAGCGTTGGCTTATGCCATGAAACCTGACTATATCGAGCAAGATGTGGTGATGACCAAAGATGACAGGTTGGTGGTACTGCATGATCACTACCTTGACCGTGTAACCAATGTGGCTGAGGTTTTCCCTGAGCGTGCCCGTAAGGATGGCCGCTATTATGCGATTGACTTTACTCTTGCTGAAATAAAACAGCTCAGTGTGACGGAAGGCTTTAATATCAAAGACGGTAAGCAGGTCCAGGGTTTCCCTGAGCGTTTCCCGATCTGGCAGTCAGATTTCAAGGTACCAACCTTTGAAGAAGAGATCGAAATGATTCTCGGGCTGAACAAAACCTTGGGTTACGATATTGGTATCTACCCAGAAATCAAAGCGCCATGGTTCCACCGCCATGAAGGCAAAGATATCAGTGTTGCAGTGCTGAAAGTGCTTAAGCAATACGGATATATCAGCAAAGACAGCAAGGTGTACCTGCAAACCTTCGATTTCAACGAACTCAAGCGCATTCACGATGAGTTGATGCCGGCCTTGGGTATGGACGTCAAGCTGGTTCAGCTGATGGCTTACACCGATTGGAATGAGACCATGGTGTATGGTAAAGACGGTAGTGCGACACCATACAGCTACGATTGGATGTTTCAGCCAGAAGGGATGGCTGCGGTGGCAAAATACGCTGACGGTATTGGTCCATGGAAACCGATGGTGGTGTCTGATGACTCAGAAAAAGGCAATATCAAGCTGACGGGCCTAGTCAAGGCTGCCCATGAAGTTGGGATGCAGGTCCACCCTTATACGTTCCGCTCTGACGAAGGCCGTATTCCAGCTTACGCCAATGATTTCAATGATATGTTGGATATCTTCTACAAAACAGCCAATGTTGACGGCGTGTTTACCGATTTCCCCGATAAAGCGGTCAGCTACTTGAACCGGCAGTAACGACCAGCACTGTTATAAAATATACAAAAGCCAGCCCACCCTTGAGCTGGCTTTTTATCGTTGGTAGGAGCAGAGTTATTTGATTAACCTGACGTCAATTCGGTTCCACTCGACGACTTCAGAAGCAGGGTCAATGCCTTCTTCCTCACATTTAGCTCCATCTAAACCTGTTCCGTCGTAGCAACCACCATTGACGGTTGGCTTGAAAGGGACGGGCGATTGGCGGTACACCACAATTGGGACGGCGGATTGCCAAGTACCGCTTTTAAGCGCTCTATCATCAATCATTTTGAAGGTCAAAAAGCGTTTAGTGGTGCCGTCTTCGCAATAGGTGTAATTGCCCATTGGCTGGGCTTCTGCGGTGTGGTCAAGCACCGCTTGGCTGTCGACGTCGGTTGTACACCCGTCAAAGCGTTGGGCAATGAACAGTACTGGGCGAGTATTGGTTGCTGTCGGCTCCATACCTTCCGGTACCATCATTACTTTCAATATTTCTCCAGGGCCGTATTGTTCCAGCTGCTCACCAGTCGCTGGAAAATGCGATACCCCTGCAAACATCACCTTTGTCGCGTTCAAGTTCTTGAAGTTCTCATTGCTCGGAGAAGTATTGAGCCGGCTTTCGAGCTGGAATTCGTCATCGTCTAAGGTTATATCGCGGTTTGAGTCTCCTAACGCCGGTGGGTGGATGGTAACAGTGGGCATTGCATTCTCTTTGAGTGGCCAGTAGTTGTCGTTCCCTCCTTCACTGATTACGATACCGGCTTTGGATTTTATATATTGATAATCTTGAAGCGTAATCAGGCCGGTATTGCTATCAATGTCGAGCAAAGTACTTGAGCCGTTCTCGGCATATAATCGTTTACCGATAGGGGCTTGTTTAATTGGCAAGCTTACCTGTTTGAGGGGAGAGAAGTTCACTTCAAACGGTTCTACGTATAGGCCCGGATGTTCAGCTTTGGCGATGATATTGTTGATGGTAAGTGGGTCGATATTATAGTTGTTGGATTCTGCGCTCACTAGCACAGAGTAGTTCCCTGCCGCATTGATTTTAAGCTCGCCGGTAGTAGCATTGATAAGCTCAACTGGGCTGTTTCCGCTCTCTATAAGGCTGTAACGTAATACCGCACCAGTTGGTATGTCATCGAGTGTCGGCAGGATAGTTTTGCCCTGTGCGTAGCTGCTGCTTGGATAGTTTACATGAAGGTGAGCCACCGCTTTCATTATGTTGACAGTAAAAGAGGTTTCCGCGGGTTGGTAGAACTTGGTGCCACTATCCGTAACTCGTATAGTGGTCTTGCCTGCGTTCAGCACGGTCATTTGTCCGCTGGCACTATCGACACGAACAACATTAATGTCGGCACCGTCAGCCAGGGCATAGCTCAGGGTACCGTGGTGACCCGAGATGTATGGTGGTTGGAGGGCCTTATCTCCTGATTGGTAGGTAACTTCAATGTTGCTAGCTATGAGTTTGGTATCGGCTGGGTTTAACGTAACCAGTAAGGGCTGGGATTTAGAGGCGAGGTAATCTTGGTTTTCTCCCGAATTAACGGTTAATACAGCGTGCCCTGGTCCTATTGCTTTCAGACATTGATTACCTGCATCGTATTCAACCACACTAGGGTTACTGATGGCTGAAACTTCTAATTTGCCCTTGTTACCGCTTATAAATTGTGAGATCGAAAAGCACGCTGATTCTTCGAATTGATGTTCCAGATCTTTGATTGTCAGCTCAGGGTGTTCAGCCTTGTTGATAGTGATATTCAGTATGGCTGGGGCTGACGGGTGGAAGTGTCTACCGCCTGAATCCGTCACCGAAAGCGAGGCCGTACCCGCATGCAGGGCTGTTAGCTTATCACCATTAATCGCAACGACATTGTTATTGCGGCTTTTGGCATATTCAAAGCTCAGTGTCCCTTCCTGCCCCTCGAGGTGCGGGTGCAGCGTTTTGTCCAAAGCATAGGTCGTAGATAACTGCGATGTTTTTGCCAACCCCGGGTGGGTTCCCTTAGTAACCGTCATTGAAAAGGTAAAGTTAGAAGGGTAATAGTTGGGGTTGCTGTCGTCGATGGCCGTGATACTGACGCTGCCAGTATCGAAGATCTGAGGTAACCTTGTTTGCTCATTGATAATGACAGCTGAACTATCGCCTTCTATGACATAACGAGGGGTAGCTATGGTATGACGGACAACAGGTGTGATGATATCCCCTTCTTTGAATGGTACAGAAATCGGGTCAACCTCCATGGCAACACGGGTACCTTGGGTGATGCTTACACTAATTTTGGCTTGTTGCTCAGGGGTGTCGAAGTCTGCGCCATTGAACGCCACTACGTCAATTGTGGCTTCACCGACACTAAGCACTGAAATAAGTCCTGACTCCTTATCAACTTTCACAACATCGGTTCGGCTATCTTCGCTGAGGGTATAAGAATAGTCCGCGTCGGAGCTACCACTGATCTTCCAAGGGAGCAGCTTCAAATTGGTAGAGTAGGGTTCACTTATTGGGGCAAAAACTAAATCTGGGCTCTCTATTGCCTTTATAGTCACCGAAGCGCTGGAGGAGGCCGGTTCGTAATAGTCATTGCCGCTATCGGTGACATGAATCGTTGCTGTGCCCGTAGCTAGCGGGGTGATAATGCCACTCGAAGGGTCGATATCAATCAGATACTGGCTACTTGGGTCAACAGAGTAGTGTAGTGTGCCGTAATGATGTTCCGTAATCACCCGATGGGTAGTGGAGTCCCCAAGGTTCAAGGTCAGATTGGGCACATGAAAAGCGGTATTGGTCCCTTTGGCAACATCGATGGTACAGGTTGTTTCAGAGTCTTGGTAACCATCGCTGGTATCTGTTGCCTTGATAGTCAACATGCCAGGCTTGAGAACAGTGATGCTGTGGTTATCTGTGCCGATGATAGCCATATTTTCAGGTTGACTATCGATAATGGAAAGCTGTGCAGTGCCAAACTGGTTGTCAAAAGTTGGAATAAAGTGCAGGCCATCTACAAAGCTAAGTTGTCTGTCTTCACAGCTCAATGCCTGGCGAGGTTGTTTGGGTGAGGCGGGTTTTTCTTGAACTTTATCGGGAGTACTGCCACCGCCGCCTCCTCCGCAGCCATATAGCGTTAAGCCGCTAAACAAAAGTGACGCAAGCAAGGTGTAGCTTTTCGTTGTCATTGTTTTCATTTCTCCATGGTCTAGGCGTTAAGCAAAATTCATCCATGAAGGTTGTGAACGCTGTTTTATTTACCGCGGATTCTAAGGCCAGTGGAGAGAAGATTCAACGTACTGAAATTAATAGAAAGGTGCGCTTGGGATGCGCCTTTAATTGTTGGTTGAATTGAAAATAGCCAAAATACTAATCAACTCAGTAGGGTAGGGGTATTTGTTGACGTGGCGGTATTGCAAGCATTGCATTTGCGTAATCAATGTTTCCCTCTTTGATCGGGCTTATCTATATGATTTATAAATGTTCAGGCAACTCGGTCCCGCATTTCTTGCAGAAGTTGGCATCGGTTTCATGGCCGCTGGACGAACAGTTGGTACAGCGGATCAAGTGGCGTTGGGTTTGCATCTCCTGACTGAGCTCTGCGGTGATGATCCCGGTTGGTACTGCCAGAATGGAATAGCCCAATAACATGGTAATAGAAGCGATAGCCTTGCCGATATCGGTTTGCGGCACGATATCACCATAGCCAACGGTAGTAATCGTGACAATAGCCCAATAGATGCTGGCAGGAATACTGGTAAAGCCGTTGTTTGGCCCTTCGACAATATAGAGTAGGGAGCCTAGTACCGTTACCAAAATTGCCACGGAACTGAAGAAAACCAAGATTTTTCGCTGTGCCATTAGCAGCGATCGCAACAGGATATTGGAATCTTTCAGGAAGCGAGCAAGTTTGAGAATCCGGAAAATACGCATGACTCTGATTAGTCGGATGATGAGCAGGTAGTTCGAGCCCGGAAATAAGAAAGCAAGGTAGCTTGGCAGTACGGCAATCAAGTCAATGACGCCATAAAAGCTGCGCGCGTAAGCCCATGGCTTGGGTGAGCAGTACAGCCGTAACAGATACTCGACGGTAAATAACAGCGTGAAGACCCACTCAAGCACTGTCAGCGCCTCGCTGTATTTGAATTCAACGGTGCGGATAGTCGAGAGGATAAGGATCAACTCTGAACACAGGATTGCCACGATAAGCGCAATATCAAAATTGCGGCCAGCTTTGGTTTGGGTGCCGAAGATGATTTGGTAAAGGCGCTGTTTACGGGTCAGGGTAACCAAGGCAATTAGTCTCTAGTAACAGTATAAGTCTATAAATAATAAACCAAACTAATTCGGCTGAGTAAGTGCAATCGCTCTTTTACTGAGAAGAACGGCGCAATTGTGCAAGCATATTGACTGGATAGACAAGCTGAGGGGAAGGAAAGAATAAGAGGAAGAATTAAAATGGCCGGAGAGAACATCCAGCCATTTTAGAAAATAGGGGGGCTATAAGTTGAATTATGCGAGACCAGGGAATAGGGCACGTAGACCATTGGCAATAAACTCAATCCCCAGAGCGGCCAGAATCAAGCCCATAATACGGGTGATCACGTTGATACCGGTTTGGCCTAGGAAACGGACGATAATCGGTGCCGCGCGAAATAGCAGCCAACAGCAGGTCGCAAAGGCAACGATAGTCAGCGCAATGCCAACGGTGCTGGTCATCCCAGGATAGCGTGAGCCATAGACGATAGTTGAACTGATCGCACCTGGACCAGCCATCAATGGCATCGCCAGCGGCACGACGCCAATTTGTTCACGACTTACAGATTCTGATTTTTCCTGCTTATTCTGTTTATCTTCACCCAGCTTACCGCTCATCATCGAGAAGGCGATAGTCAACAACAGCAGACCACCGGCAACCCGGAATGAGTCGAGAGAAATACTGAACATATCCAACAAGAACTGACCCGCAAGTAGCGATACGGTAAGAATAACAGTTACAGCAATGTTGGCTGTTAGGGCTGTTTTATTTCTTTCTTCCGGGCTCATGTGGCCAGTCAATGAGACAAAAATCGGCATAATACCGATTGGGTTGACGGCAGCGATCAAGCCGACAAAAAATTGCAGAAAAATGGCTAATTCAAGTGGTTGCATATCGATTTTAGTATTCATTATGGGAGTTTTAAGCCCAACAGGTAACAAGAATAGCCAAAGGTTAGGTAATTGCATTGCGGGGAATGGGGGGTGAAGCCAGCAAGGCTTGTTCATTCCGTGATCGAACCTTCGATTAAAACAGTATAAACCTGTTGATCGGCGATACTTTAAGCCAATTGTCTGTATTTCACCAATTAAAAATAGTTATAACTACCCCTATTTTAAGTTATTTATGATTATCTTGTTGCGGTGGTGTAAAAGGTGTTGGTTTAGGTTACTCTTTGATGGGTAGCTCGTGTGCTACATTAATGAAACAAAACTGAATGAGATACCAGTGAAAAATGTGAATTAGCTCTCGTTATGACTCGAATGTGACAAAATGCGTAGCTTTATTACGTAATATTATGGCTTGATGTTGGCGAGATTTAGCTATCCTTTGTTGGCTATCAAGCGATGCGGTCACAATTTCATCGCTAAGGTTATTGTTTTTGGGTGATATGCGTCAAAAAATAACAAAGTGTAACTCTAAATGGTTACAAGTGATCTAAATCAATTTTTTTCGAGCTGTGAAAGAATATAATCAGTTTTGAAAGCAATTTACTAAGTATGTGTGTTACCGGCTTTTTGAGCAGGATGGCTCCCGGATAACCTCAAAGGATGTGAACGCATCCTTACTAAAAAGTTTTCAATCTTAAGTTAGGAGTTAACTATGCCTGTTACTAATATGGCTGAACTAGATGCAATGGTTGCACGCGTAAAAGCGGCTCAAAAAGAGTTTGCTACATACTCTCAGGAGCAAGTAGATAAAATCTTCCGCGCAGCTTCTCTTGCTGCGAACAATGCACGTATTCCTCTAGCTCAACAAGCTGTAGCCGAATCTGGTATGGGTATTGTTGAAGATAAGGTTATTAAAAACCACTTCGCTTCAGAATTTATCTACAACAAATACAAAGACGAAAAAACCTGCGGTATCTTGGACGAGAACGAAGAGTTCGGCACCATGACCATCGCGGAACCAGTAGGTATTATTTGCGGTATCGTACCGACAACTAACCCAACATCTACTGCAATCTTCAAATCTCTAATTTCACTTAAAACACGTAACGCGATCATCTTCTCGCCACACCCACGTGCTAAAAACTCAACAAACGATGCTGCTAAGCTAGTACTTGATGCTGCTATTGCTGCTGGTGCTCCGAAAGATATCATCGGTTGGATTGACCAGCCTTCAGTTGAGCTTTCTAACGCACTGATGAAGCACAATGACATTAACCTTATCCTTGCGACGGGTGGTCCAGGTATGGTTAAAGCGGCTTACTCTTCTGGTAAACCAGCTATCGGTGTTGGCGCGGGTAACGTTCCTGTTGTTATCGACGAAACTGCAGACGTTAAGCGTGCTGTTGCTTCTATCCTAATGTCTAAGACATTCGATAACGGTGTTGTGTGTGCTTCTGAGCAGGCTGCAATCGTAGTTGACGAAGTATACGACGAAGTGAAAGAGCGTTTCGCTACGCACAAAGCTTACGTACTAAGCAAAGCAGAAGCCGATAAAGTACGTAAAGTACTGCTTATCGACGGTAACCTAAACGCAAAAATCGTTGGTCAACCAGCGGCAGCTATCGCAGAGATGGCGGGCGTTAAAGTTCCTGCAGACACGAAAGTACTTGTTGGTGAAGGCCTGGGTAAAGTGTCTTACGATGACGCATTTGCTCATGAGAAACTGTCTCCAACACTAGGTCTATTCCGTGCTGACAACTTCGAAGACGCGGTTGCTCAAGCTGTAACTATGGTTGAGATCGGTGGTATCGGTCACACATCTGGTCTTTACACTAACCAAGACGTGAACGCAGACCGTATCCGTTACTTCGGTGACAAGCTAAAAACTGCACGTATTCTTGTAAACATCCCGACAACTCACGGTGGTATCGGTGACCTTTACAACTTCAACGTAGCACCTTCTCTAACTCTTGGTTGTGGTTCATGGGGTGGTAACTCTATCTCTGAGAACGTAGGTCCTAAGCACCTTATCAACAAGAAGACAGTAGCGAAGCGAGCTGAAAATATGTTGTGGCACAAACTACCTAAATCAATCTACTTCCGTCGTGGTAGCCTTCCAATCGCGCTAAGCGACCTAGAAGGTAAGAAGCGTGCATTCCTAGTTACTGACCGCTTCCTATTCAACAACGGTTACGCGGATGAAGTTGTTAGTCTTCTTAAGCAGCAGGGTATTGAAGTACAGACTTTCTTCGACGTAGAAGCAGATCCAACGCTTTCTGTTGTTGAGAAAGGTGCTGAAGCAATGAAGAGCTTCCAGCCTGACGTAATCCTAGCGCTTGGTGGTGGTTCACCAATGGATGCTGCGAAGATCATGTGGGTAATGTACGAGCACCCAGAAACACACTTCGAAGAACTAGCAATGCGCTTTATGGACATTCGTAAGCGTATCTACAAGTTCCCGAAAATGGGTAAGAAAGCTGAGCTTGTATGTATCACGACTACATCTGGTACAGGTTCTGAGGTTACACCTTTTGCCGTTGTAACAGATGACAAAACTGGTGCTAAGTACCCACTAGCTGATTACGAGCTAACACCACAGATGGCTATCGTTGATGCGAACCTAGTCATGAACATGCCTAAGTCGCTAACAGCATTCGGTGGTTACGATGCGGTTACTCACGCACTAGAAGCATACGTATCTGTTCTTGCTAACGAATACTCTGACGGCCAGGCGCTACAAGCACTTAAGATGCTAAAAGAGTACCTACCTTCAAGCTACGCGAATGGTGCTAATGACCCAATCGCTCGTGAGAAAGTACACAATGCAGCAACTATCGCTGGTATCGCGTTTGCGAATGCTTTCCTAGGTGTTTGTCACTCAATGGCGCACAAGATTGGTGCTGAGTTCCACATTCCACACGGTCTGGCGAACGCACTACTAATCTCGAACGTTGTACGTTACAACGCGAACGATAACCCAACTAAGCAGACTGCATTCTCTCAGTACGACCGTCCACAGGCACGTCGTCGTTACGCTGAAGTTGCTGACCACCTAGGCCTAAGCCAAGCTGGCGACCGTACTGCGCAGAAGATTGAGCGTCTACTAGCATGGCTAGAAGAGCTGAAAGGCGACCTAGATATCCCACTGTCAATTCAGGCAGCAGGTGTTCCGGAGTCTGACTTCCTAGCGAAACTAGACGAGCTATCTGTTGAAGCGTTTGATGACCAATGTACTGGTGCAAACCCTCGTTACCCGCTGATCAGCGAGCTGAAAGAAGTACTAACAGCTGCTTACTACGGTAAGCCATACGTTGAAGGTGAGACATTCGAAGGTACTTCAGTTATCAAGAAATCTGAGCCAGCAGCAGAAAAACCAGCTGCAAAAGCGAAGAAAGAGAAAGCTGAAGCCTAAGCATTGTATTAGCTAGCGCATAAAAACTAATTTTTAGCCCGCCATTTTGGCGGGCTTTTTTGTGTATGCAATATATATTTCTGCGTTAGAAAGTGCTCAAACTGTGTTCGGTATAATCAACAGTTAGCTTACTTCTGCTTCAATCATCCGGCCGTTGAAATAGTCATTAGCGACAATATATTCGGCACTTCTGGCTATCTCATATTGAAGCGGTGAACTTAGCTTGCTGGGATGATTATTACAGGCGCACTCGATAGTGAGTGGCACGACACCTCCGACCCGGATTTTGAACTCAGCAAGCTCTTTGGCCCAGCTCTGGGTCAGGCCAGAGACGATGGCTTTTGAGCCTGAGTGGACAGAGCTATTGATACACTCTTCATTCGCAGCCAGATTGATAATGACGCCGTGGCAATTGTGATCCCGCATATAATGGGCGGTTTGCTTGCCGAATATGAAGAACGGGGTCGCTTTTTCGTTCATCGAACGATTGAATTGATCCACTGATGATGGGCTAAGCAACGACGGTAGTTCCGAGCCGACCCAACAGTTGACCAAGACTTCAATTTTGCCAAAGTGCTGATGAACATTGTTAATTAGTGTACCAATGGTTCGCTCACTTTGGTCTGGGATCTGATAGGACTGACATATGGCTCCGACAGCTTGGCAAGCCTGTAGTGTTTGCCCTAAGGCATGTTGGCGTTCATCAACCAGCGCCAGTTTTGCCCCCAACGAGGCAAAATGGAGACACAGGGCTTTACCCAAAGGGCTGCCTGCCGCAGTGATGAGGATGACTGAATGTGCGATATTCATAGCTCTTCCTATATTAGGCTGCCGACACACTGTTACTGTCAAAAAGCCAACTTACAAATCATATACTTAGGTTACGTAGTCATTGAAAGCATGTCTGTGAATAATCCCCCAAACTCGTGACCCAGCATTAAAATGTTAGTGAAACGTGATCGCTGTGCAGCATTCAAGTAACAAAGCTATGAAGGCGGTCACGAAATTAATTTCGTAATGACGGCTCTATCAATACTCTTAGTGATAAATTGGCCGATCCTGCCCTGAAAATCAGGCAAATATGCTTATCGTGCTGCAAAGGTGAAGGTTATACGCCGTACATTTCAGCGAAACGCTTGGCTTGAACTAGCGATAGGTATAGATCCTGAGGTGATGCCTTGATCGTTGCATCTTCGGTTGGTGGTAGCAGGCGGCGTTCGTGGCCAGAAAGGTTGTGGTACACCTCTTCCGGCATGCCTTTGGTGCCTTGTGGTGGGTAACTCAGTGGAGTTGGCTTGAGTCCATCAAGCAGGCGTGCATCGGCCAAGCCACTTTCATGAAAGGCCTTAGCTTGCTGGGCGGCATTTTGATAACTGCTCTCGTTGGCCGAAAGCGGTTGTGGCTCGGGTAATTCAAAGTAAGCGCGAAGCTCGCTCTCGGTTTTGCCTGGCGCTGGAAGTGCGTCGACGGGGGTGGTTTCAAGTTGCTCGGGAGAGAGCAGGGCCAGCATCAAGGCAAAATCGGCACGACGTCCCCCCTCAACCGCATGGCTGAGTTGGCTGCCAAGCTGAACTTCATTGATCAGCTGCGCTTTGTCGAGTGAATGAATTTGCATTGAAACTGTACCGAATAAAACAAACCAGTGTTATGGCATTTGTATCGGTACAGCTTGTGATTTCTTTAATAAAAAGTGCGTGTTGGCAATTGAATGGTTACTCTTTCGCCATTTGCTGTTCTTGTAATGTTGTGACGGCTTGTTCCATTCGCTTTAAAGCCTCGAGTAACGTTTGATGGCGGCAGCCAAAGTTGAGCCTGACAAAGCCAGGGTTGCCGAAATCAGCACCGGGTGATAACCCCACACCGGCTTGCTCGAAAAATTTAAACGGGGAGCTAACAGGTAAGGCTGTTGCATCGATCCATGCCAAGTAGGTTCCCTCAATAGGGGCTATGGTGAGATAGGGCATGTTATTGATGGCCTGTTCAACCGTGGCTTTGTTGCGCCTTAGGTAAGCAAGTTGTTTTTCCAGCCAAGGCTGACCCAGTGAATAGGCGGCTTCTGCGGCGGTATAGGCCAGCACATTGACGTCGGGCACGACGCCGGCCTTGGCCCGAACGAACTCTCGTCGCAAACTTGAATTGGGAATAATCGCCATCGAGGCTCCGAGCCCAGCGATATTAAAGGTTTTGCTTGGTGCGAGCAGGGTGATGGAACGTTGCGCGGCATCGTCATTGAGGCTGGCAAAGGGAATGTGCTGGCAATTGGGGGCTAGCAATAAGTCACAGTGGATTTCATCGGAGCAGACAATCAGTTCCTGTTGCCTAGCAAAGTCAGCGACCGCTTCTAGTTCTTTCCTGCGATATACCGTGCCGCCAGGATTGAGTGGGTTGCAGAATAACAACAACCGCGTATCGGACAATAAGGTGCTGTCATCTAGTGACATTAACCAGCGTTGATCCTCAAGCGTAACAGGCAATTTGCTCAGTGGTCGCTTGGCCAGTTTGGCCGATGATTTAAATGGCGGATAAATTGGACTCGGGCAAACAACCCCTTGTTCTGGTTGGCAGACCGAGCGAACTGCTAAGTTGATACCGCAAACCAGCCCCGGTAGATAGACAATCCATTCAGGCTCAATATGCCATTGATAGAGGCGTTGCATCCGTTCGACAATCAACTCGGTCAGCGTTGTTGGTGCACTGCCGTAGCCGAAGATACCATGGTCGACATGTTGATGCAGGGCATCGGTGATCGCCTGAGGTACCTTGAAGTCGCTATCGGCCACCCACATTGGCAGAATATCTTGGCCTTGGTATTTTTGCCATTTGATACTATTGCTGCTGGTACGGTCGATATGTTGATCAAACAGGGGATCGAGTGGCCGAGTGTCGGAGTGCATTCATGAGTCCTTTGAGCTGTCAGAAAGACTTATTATTGCCATATGATGGCCAAAGAAAAAAGCCCCAGCACAAGGCCGGGGCTTCATATATATATATTAACAAAATGGGTGTCAGAACTTTGATTTCGAACCAAATTGTTCGGCCGCATAGGCGACCCGTTCTTCGGGTGTTGGCGGCTTGGCAGGCACTCCAAGGTTTTCTATATGCCGAAGGCGAGGCAGTAGGCCTGCACCATTGGCCGTTTGAATCGCCAGTCCCGGTCGAGCATTGAGCTCAAGCACCATTGGCCCTTGGACTTTATCAAGTACCATATCGGTACCCATGTAACCCAACCCTGTCATTTCCCAGGCACTGGAGGCCAAGGCGAGTAGCTTAAGCCAATTAGGTACTGCTAGTTCACTAAGCAGACGGTCTGTATCCGGGTGTCGTTCAACCGGTTGGTCGAACTGTACGGCACGGATGGCCTTGCCTGTGGCGATATCAATACCCACACCGACTGCGCCTTGGTGTAAGTTGGCTTTGCCATCAGACGCCGCTGTAGAGCAGCGCATCATCGCCATCACCGGATAGCCCTTGAAAACGATAACCCGCACATCGGGCACACCTTCATAGCTAAAGCCATCGAAAACGTCATCAAACTGGATCAGGTTTTCGACCATCGCCACATCGTTTTTTCCCCCCAGCGAGAACAGTCCCGCCAAGGTGTTGGTGATGTGTCGCTCGACATCTTGTTTGTTAATTTCGGCACCGGATGGTTTTACGTACACCCCATCCTTGTGCTTGACCACAACCAAGATCCCTTTACCACCGGAGCCTTGGGCTGGCTTGATAACAAAGCCCGGCCAGTCTTTGACCATATCATGGACGCGTTTGACGTAAACCTGGCTGTCAATGACACCAATCAGCTCGGGAACAGTGGCTCCGGCCTGCTTGGCGATCAGCTTGGTCTTTAACTTGTCGTCAACCAACGGGTACAGGCTACGATCGTTGTAACGGCCGATGTAACTGTGATTGCGCTGATTCATCCCCATGATGCCACGGTCACGCAGCTTGAACGGAGACGTAAACTGTGAAAACAGTGACATAGTTTAGTCCTCCGCTAGTGGCTTGAAGCGTCGTAGCTCACTCAAACGGTAGCCAGTGTAGTTACCTAGCATCAAGATCAGTGCCAGAATAAGCAGCTGAATACCAATAAAGTTGAACGTTAGGTGGCGGATCAACGGGTTAGTCATTGCCAGGTACACAAATACAGCGGTAAGTAGCGAGCCACCACCTTGGACAAGGACTTCCTTCGCCCCTTCTTCTTCCCACAGGATAGACATACGTTCGATGGTCCACGATAGGATGATCATCGGGAAGAAGGTAATGGTAAGGCCTTCCACCAAACCAATCTTGAAGGCGACAACGGTAAATACCGAGATAATCATGATAACCGTAATGATCACCGCGGATATTCTCGCTACTAGAAGTAAGTTGAGTTTGGACAGGTAACTCCTGATCACCAGGCCAGTACCAACGATCAGCAGGAAGCCAAGAATACCCGTCACTAGCTGGGTCTGGACAAAGGCTACTGCGATCAGAACCGGCATGAAGGTACCTGAGGTCTTCAGACCGACAATAATCCGCAGGAATACCACAATCAGCGCTCCGATTGGCACCAGCATAATGGTCTTGAACATTGCCTGCTCTTCAACCGGAAGGCTGTGTATCGAGAAGTTCAGTAAGTCTTCAGCCTGCACTTTTTCGCGCGTTGCTTGCTGCGGTGTGATGTCCTGGGCAATGATCGAGAAGCTGATGTTAGAGTTGCGGCCACCAATCACATCCAGCAGCGAATGTCCTTGCTGGTTCCAAAGCAGAATGTTGTCAGGTTTGCCTTCTTGGCCTGTTTGAAGGTCAAACAATTCCCAAGTCTGGCCACCCCACACCTCTACCATTGGCGTTATGCTTTGGCGACGTCGACCATCTTCCAACTGCAAGCCACCGACAATACGGGCGTGGATTTTTTCCAGCGAAAGCAGGTTGATGATGGCTTGCTCGCGGCTGAGGCTATTGAGCAACAAGGCTGAATTCTGGTTGTTGCGGTCGTTGAATTGCTTAATTAGCTCGCGGGTAAGGGTGATGTTGTCGGAAGACAGGCTGCGAGCTTGGTCGAGTAGGGCGCTAGCGGCTGTTTGCTGTGGGTTATCAAGGCTAACCGCAACGGTATCGCCTTTAGGCGGCGCCATATTAAAGCTTGCCTGATCATCGACCAGCATTTGGGTCTTGTAATAAAGGATCTGCTTGCCGGTTGCTTCGCGGATAGACCATTCAGCGCGGCGGCCCTTATTCGTATCAATGAGAGCAACGCCATAACCCGGCGATGAGGTACTCTCATCAATCTGGGTAAACCCTTGCTGGGTCTCCGGTGCAGCCATGGAGACTTTGACTGGATCACCGATGGCATCAAACTCAATGCGGGACTCTAGCTCCCATAGCGCACGTTCTTCACCTGGCGTCCATGGCACCCCGTAGACATCGTGGCGGTACATACTTAATGCCGCGCCTGCGATGACGAGTAGAGTAATAAGAAAATAAAACGGGATTCTTGATGTCATGACGTCCTCATCATTTGTTATTAGTTTTGTTGTATTTGTTGTTCATTCATTCCCTGAACAAACTTTTTACCTACGTCAACAAGCGCTATGTCTTTGAAAAACTCTCGCCCTAATAATACTGGATAGGTCATTTGTGTGCGATCTGCCAACGTAAATTGTGCTTTTTCATGAAGCTGACCGAGTTTTACCCATGCTTCTATCACCGGACGACGGTTTACGCCGTTAGCACTGGCTTGGCGGATCTTGACCCAACGAACCACTGGTGCCTCGATGATATCGGCTTCGCTCGGGTTTTCATCCGAGGTGTGGTTCATGTTGAAGCGAGCCCACTCTTTGCCATCTCGCTCAAAAATCTGAACGTTGGTTGCACTGACCGATGAGGTCGTTGCTCCCGTATCAATCCGGGCTTTGTAAAAGCTCATGGTCGCGTCCAGCCAAACCCACTCCTCTTCCCCTAGAATCACTTTTCCGTGGGCAATACGCGGGTCGTTATCGGTGATAACCGGTATTGGCGCTTCCTCTTCTTCCTCTTCCGTGAAAGCAAAAAGGGTCGAATCAGTGTAGCGCTGGCTCATGTCTTCCGACAAGGTAGATATTTGCTTCTCTAACTTATCAATATTAGCGTTTTGGTCATCAATTTGTTTGATCATGGTTGCAAGCTGGAAATTTACACGATCTTCCATGACATTAATTGCTTGCATAGTTTGTTCATGATCTTGTTGTGGCTGGGTAAGGCTACAGCCAGAAAGGACAGCAAAGGTCAGTAATGGTACAAAGCGGCGAAGCATTTTATCTCCCGGAGGTACTTCTTTTTTCTTAGGCGGCAGTATTTTAGCGTAGAAAAGGGGACGCGAACAGCACCCCCTTGTCAGTAGTTAGTCAGGATTTCGCGCAATTAGCACGGCACGCTTCGGTGCGGGGTATCCTTCGACCGTTTTTGATGGGTCGGCAGGGTCCAAATATTCCGGTAGGGAATTGTTGGTCATCCAGCTTGTCGAGCGTTGTTCGTCAATGGAGGTGACGCATTCATCGACAATTTTCACATCGACCAAACCACATTTTTCCATCCACACCTTCAACGCCTTGGCTGACGGGAAGAAGTAGACATTGTGCATCTGGGCGTAGCGGTGGGTCGGTACCAACACATCGTTTTCGTCGCCATCGATCACCAAGGTTTCTAGGATCAGCTCACCGTCTTTACGCAGTTGGTTCTTCAGTTGAATGATATGATCCAATGGCGAGCGGCGGTGGTAAAGCACGCCCATCGAGAACACGGTATCAAAGGCCTTAAGCTCAGGTAGCTGCTCAATGCCCAGCGGCAGCAAGTAGGCACGTTCGTCCATTCCCATCAGGCGTTTGATTGCCTCGAACTGGATCAGAAATAGGTTCGACGGGTCGATACCGACTGTCAGCTTGGCTTCTTCACCTAGCATGCGCCACATGTGATAACCGTTACCACAGCCAACATCCAAGACCGTACGGCCTTTTAACGGCGAAATATGCGGCAGAACGCGATCCCACTTCCAATCAGAGCGCCACTCGGTATCGATGTGGATACCGTGCATCTCGTAAGGGCCTTTACGCCATGGGTGTAGCAAGCGCAGTAGACTTTCGAGGCGTTTTTGCTCGCCATCGACAATAGCGGTTTCATTACGAACACTGACCGCATTTTTCAAGTCGATGATATCCGGCTTGTCAGTTGGGAATTTCTTCAGAGCACGCATCCAGCGACCCATGTCACCATGGGCTTGCTCTTCCCAGTCACTCAGCTGTTTTGGCAGGGTGTTAAGCCATGGGCGCAGTGTTTCATGCTGGGCAAGGAGCTGGTAAAACTCAGCAAAAGTAAACATAGACAATAGAAACCTTATTTTATGGCGAACATCGAGCCGAAGTTGAAACATTGGAACCAGACTTCTGAGCTAGTGAAGCCAATCTTTTCAAAGCGCTGCTTATGGGTATCAATGCTGTCTGGCAGCATGACGTTTTCAATGGCACTGCGCTTTTGGCTGATTTCCAGCTCGCTATAGCCATTGGCACGTTTGAAGTCGTGATGCAGGTCGATAAGTAGCTCGTGGGCACGCTCATCGTCGAAGATATATTTTTCCGAAAGGATCAATATCCCTCCCGGGCGCAGGCCGGCATAAATTTTTTCAAGCAAGGTTTGACGATCTTCTGGAACCAGAAACTGAAGGGTGAAGTTCAGCACCACGACAGAAGCATCGTTGATATCGATGTTGCGGATATCAGCTTCCACTACTTGCACCGGGGTGTCAGAGCGGTAGGCGTTAATATGCAAACGGCAACGTTCAACCATGGCACTGGAATTATCCACGGCAATGATTTCACACCCTTCTTGCTGAATATGGCGGCGCATTGACAAGGTTGCCGCTCCTAGCGAACAGCCCAAATCGTACACTTTCGAATGCGGCTTGGCGAAGCGTTCAGCCAGCATACCTATCGCTGAAATGATATTGCTGTAACCCGGTACCGAGCGCTGGATCATATCCGGGAAAACTTCAGCGACGCGTTCGTCAAACGTAAAATCACCGATTTTATCTATCGGTGCAGAAAAAATATTGTCGTGACCGGCCATCTTCACGAGCCTCATCTATACAAAAAAACAGAAATCCCAAATGATAAGTATGAACTTTTTCACGCCTTTGGCGCCAATCTCCATACTGGGGTGATCCATCACCGCTGAAAGGTCGCGTATTGTAGTGAAAATGAGCGCATTTGTCTTTATAGATTTTGCCCGTAGCCTAGACCTTTTGCGATAGTTCGATAGAATCCACTGCAATGTTTGGCCTCTCTACTCTCCCTCATCCCACCAAGTAAAGCTGTAACAAAATATTTGTTGCGAAGCTGTAGATTAATAACAATTTCGGCACTGCAAGTGCACTTAACTGCTTATTATATGATTGATAGATGTTAAGTTAATGTTTTATCGGATAAATCAATTAGCCATTTCGCTTTTTTCAATTGGTAAAGGATGGCGGTTACTTTTATCTTCCCCGCAATTTTAGGGGAGTAGTAAATGCGTAAATTATATTATGCGGTTGGTGTTGGCCTTGCTGGTTATCTAGCCTCTGTCTATGTGGTTGATAAATCAGATCAGCAACTTGCCGCCAGCAGATACCATCAAGTTTCGGAACAAGCTGTTGATCCGCTGTCGTACGCCGCTTTTGATGTACTGAATAAGAATGGCTGTTCGTACTGCCACACCAGCGACAGTGAGATGCCATTTTATGGAGAGCTGCCGGTTGCCAAGCAGTTGATGGAAGCAGATATCACTCGCGGTATGCGCCATTTCAATATCGAAGCCATGATAGCGCAGGTTTCAGCGGGTGAGCGAATCTCGGAAGTTGATCTTGCCAAACTGGAATCAGTGATGGAAGACAACTCGATGCCGCCGGCCATGTACTTGACGATGCACTGGCGTTCGAAACTCTCCCAGGAAGAAACCGCAACGCTTCAAGACTGGGTGAAGCAGGAGCGTTTACGCCACCATGAGGGTCAGGCAAAGATCACCGAAGAGTTTAAATACGAGGTGGTGCAGCCTATCCGTACGACTTTCGATGTCGACATGGCAAAGGTCGAGTTGGGTGATTTGTTGTATCACGATACCCGTTTGTCTGGTGATAACACGGTGTCCTGTGCGAGTTGCCATGGCCTTGAAACCGGAGGGGTTGACCGCTTGGTTAGCTCTGTTGGGGTTAATGGTGCGATTGGCCCAATCAATGCGCCAACAGTATTTAACTCGGTATTCAATACTCATCAGTTCTGGGATGGTCGCGCGCATGATCTGCAAGCGCAGGCTGGCGGTCCACCGTTGAACCCATTGGAGATGGCATCAGAATCGTGGGATCAGATCATCGATAAGCTGGTGGTAGACGAAGAAATGAATGCGGCGTTTGCTGCGATTTATACCGGAGGGATCACCGAGCACAGTATCACAGATGCCATTGCTGAGTTTGAGAAGACGTTGGTGACTCCGAACAGCCGCTTTGATCAGTTTTTGCGTGGTAACCACGAAGCGCTAACTGACGACGAGCAAGAAGGCTATGCGCTGTTTAAGCAGTACAAATGCAGCACCTGTCATGTTGGTGAAGCTATGGGGGGTCAGAGCTTTGAGGTTATGGGCCTGAAGAAAGACTACTTTGCCGATCGCGGTAATGTTACCGAGGTGGATAATGGCCGCTTCAATGCAACCGGCGAAGCTAATGACATGCATCGCTTCAAGGTACCAACTTTGCGTAATGTTGCCCTGACCGCACCGTATTTCCATGATGGTAGCGTAGAGACGCTGGCAGATGCCGTTGGCAAAATGGCGTACTACCAAGTAGGCGTAACACTAAGTGAATCAGAAATTGGCAAGATCACCGCTTATCTGGAAACGTTGAACGGTGAGTACAACGGAGAAATTTTGCAGTAATAGCAACACGCTGTCGCTGCAAAATGACAACACCCCGTAGTTTAAGCCTGCGGGGTGTTTTTTATATCATGAGAACCCAGAATCTAGCTTTAGGAGCTTACAGTAACGTTATTTGCGGATCCGGCTCGGCTTTCGGGAGTTCGACTGCGGGCAAGTTAGCGTCTGCGGCTTTTTGCTGCAGCAAGCGATAGAGCCTAGTCGCTAACTCTGGGGCGCGGTTGTTGTCTGGGGTGTGGATGAACAGGTAAGGCTGTTTGCCGTCTCGTAGCCATTGGGGCAGGCGAACCAGCCAGTTGGCAAAAAAAGCATCGTTGCTGGCATCGTCGGGATGGCCGATAAAGCGGATCATCGGATAGTCAGCGGTTGCTATGGCATGCACTGGCACCTTGGGTTTTTTTTGGTGGGCATCAATCACTGCCTCTGTGTTGGGTGGTGCAGCGAACACAGGGCGGCTGTCCATGATTATGCGGTTGGCTCCGTGTTCGACTAACAAGCGATTGAGCTGCTTTTCTTCCTCGCCTTTGGCAAAAAAAGCCGGATGGCGTACTTCGACACCAGTAGGGTAATGACTTGGCAACCTTTTAAGAAATTTTTCCAGCGCAGGCAGGGCGGCAGGACCAAACTGTGCCGGTAGCTGGATTTTCCATAAGCCTACCTTGCCTTCGAGTGGTGCCATAGTGGTAAAGAAGTCAGCCAGCAGCTGATCGCAGTGTACTAATTGGTTCTGATGGGTAATGGCTTGGGGCAGTTTGAAGGTAAAGCGGAAGTGATCGCTGGTGGCTTGATGCCATTTCTTTACCGTGGGGATCCCGGGTGTGGCATAGAAGGTGGTGTTACCCTCGACCGTGTGAAAAACCTCGGCATACTTCGCGAGTCGCTCGCCTGCTTTGCAACCACTACCGTATAGGCTCTGTTGCCAATGGTTGTGAGACCACATGGCAAGGCCAAGGCGAATAGGGAGGTTGGCTTGAGTTGACGGCATAGCAAGGCTTCCAAACTGAGATGTAGCGCCCATTGTGCAAAGGCTTTTAGTGCTAGGTCAATCTTTTAGGTCACCGAAAATGGGTTTTTCCTTGATCTTCTTAGGTACTTTTCCCTAAAGTGGTATTTCGCTTTATTCCCCTAGTATTTTCAAAATACAAAGTGCTATGCCTGAGAGTAGCTGCCAGCTCAATGGTTCGCTGTTGTGGTTGTTTGCCAATTAATTCTCGCTGATCATGTATGTTGAAGGCGCTTGGGTATATAATGCGTCGTTATTTTTGTCTCTCGGTCCGACTCAGCGCCATTGTTGCGTTAAGTTTAATCAAATTGGCCGGGAAGGATTCAGCTTGTGTATGGCTGGTGCTTCGGGCGCAGCCATACGCACAGGAAAGTTAGTAAACAGATCGGGAATTTCATATGCGCACCCAATATTGTGGTCACCTGAACAAGTCCCTAGCAGGGCAAACAGTAGAGTTATGCGGCTGGGTTAACCGTCGCCGTGATTTAGGCGGTCTAATTTTCGTTGATATGCGAGACCGTGAAGGTATTGTTCAGGTAGTCGTTGATCCGGATATGAAAGAAGTATTCGAAGTCGCGAACCAGCTGCGCAACGAATTCTGTATTCGTTTTACTGGTGAAGTACGTGTTCGTCCTGAAAGCCAAGTAAACAAAGACATGGCTACTGGTGAAGTTGAAGTACTAGCAACGGGCCTTGAGATCATCAATCGCTCAGAAGCGCTTCCTCTAGATTTCAACCAAACGAACTCTGAAGAGCAACGCTTAAAGTATCGTTACATTGATCTTCGTCGTCCAGAAATGAGTGACCGCATCAAGCTACGTGCTAAAGCATCAAGTTTTGTGCGTCGTTTCCTTGATGACAACCTATTCCTAGATATCGAAACACCAGTATTGACTAAAGCGACACCGGAAGGTGCTCGTGACTACTTGGTACCGAGCCGTGTTCACAAAGGCAGCTTCTACGCACTGCCTCAGTCACCACAGCTATTCAAGCAGCTGCTAATGATGTCTGGCTTCGATCGCTACTACCAGATCGTTAAATGTTTCCGTGATGAAGATTTACGTGCTGACCGTCAGCCTGAGTTTACTCAAATCGATATCGAAACCTCTTTCCTAACTGCACCTGAAGTGCGTGAAGTGACTGAGCGTATGATCACTGAAATGTGGAAAGAACTACTAAACGTAGATCTTGGTGCATTTCCAATCATGAAGTTTGAAGAAGCGATGCGTCGTTTTGGTTCTGATAAGCCAGATCTACGTAACCCTCTAGAGCTTGTTGATGTTGCTGACATTCTGAAAGATGTTGAATTCAAAGTCTTCTCTGGTCCTGCGAACGATGAAAAAGGCCGTGTAGCGGTTATTCGTGTGCCAGGTGGCGCTTCACTGTCTCGTAAGCAAATCGACGAATACACTAAGTTCGTAGGTATCTACGGTGCGAAAGGCCTAGCTTGGATGAAAGTGAACGACCGTGCTGCGGGCCTAGAAGGTGTTCAATCTCCTGTTGCTAAGTTCCTAAACGAAGACGTTGTTAACGCAATTCTTGATCGCACTGAAGCTGAAACGGGTGATATCATTCTATTCGGTGCAGATAGCAACCGTGTTGTAACTGAAGCGATGGGGGCACTTCGTCTTAAACTAGGTGAAGACCTTGAATTGACTGATAAGTCAGCATGGAAACCACTATGGGTTATCGACTTCCCAATGTTTGAGGAAGACGACGAAGGTAACCTACACGCGATGCACCACCCGTTCACTTCACCGCTTGGCGTAAGCCCAGAAGAGCTTGCTGCTAATCCTGCAGCGGCTAACTCAAATGCTTACGATATGGTTATCAACGGCTACGAAGTCGGCGGTGGTTCTGTTCGTATCCACAATGCAGACATGCAATCAGCAGTATTTAGCATTCTAGGTATTGAAGCTGAAGAGCAAAAAGCGAAGTTCGGTTTCCTACTTGAAGCATTGAAGTACGGTACGCCACCACACGCCGGCCTTGCATTCGGTCTTGACCGTCTAGTTATGCTTCTTTGTGGTACAGATAATATCCGTGATGTTATTGCGTTCCCTAAAACAACAGCGGCATCATGTCTACTGACAGATGCGCCGAGCCTGGCAAACCCAGCCGCGCTTGAAGAGTTGTCGATTGCGGTTAACTTGGCGAAGAAAGAAAAAGCCGAGCAAGAATAAGCAATAAGCGAACAAAAAAGACTGGCCGAAAGGCCAGTCTTTTTTTCTAACCTATATACCCAAGTGATTTCAAGGTGCAGGCTTCAGAGGGTTGTCAATTCATTCAACGAAGGAGTGGGTGGGCTGACCCCCAGGCGTAAAGAGGCTTTCTTGAGGTTACTTGGGTATATAACCCTACAGTTTGTGAAACTTGGGCATAGATGCCTATTAAAATCCGGAGAATGAAATGGCTGGTCACAGTAAATTTGCCAATATCAAACACCGTAAAGCGGCACAGGATGCGAAACGCGGTAAAATTTTTACTAAGCTAATCCGTGAAATCGTTGTTGCTGCAAAAGAAGGCGGCGCCGAACCTGACAATAACCCACGTTTACGTGCAGCCGTTGATAAAGCATTATCAAACAACATGACCCGTGATACGGTAAACCGGGCTGTTAGCCGCGGTGCCGGTGGCGAGGGTGATGAGAATATGGAAACCGTGATCTATGAAGGTTACGGTCCTGCAGGTACTGCGGTGATGGTTGAGTGTATGACTGACAACCGCAACCGTACCGTATCAGGTGTACGCCATGCATTCTCAAAGGCGAACGGTAATCTCGGCACCGATGGCAGTGTTAGCTACCTGTTTGATAAGAAAGGTGTGATATCTTATGCCGCAGGCCTAGACGAAGATGCGGTTATGGAAGCAGCGTTGGAAGGCGGTGCTGACGATGTTGAAACGAATGATGATGGGTCTATCGACGTGTTTACGACGCCAGCTGAGTTTGGTTCGGTAAAAGATGCGTTGGACGCTGCGGGTTTTGAAGCACAAAATGCAGAAGTGACTTTGGTTCCTTCAACAAAAGCTGATCTTGATGCGGACACAGCACCTAAATTACTTCGCTTGATCGATGCACTAGAAGACTTGGACGATGTTCAGGAAGTTTACCATAACGGTGAAATTTCTGATGAGGTTGCAGCGTTGCTGTAACGCCTGAAAAGTATGTCTATTATTTTGGGGATCGACCCCGGCTCAAGGATCACCGGATACGGTGTGATCCGTCAGGTTGGGCGACATCTTGAATACCTCGGTAGTGGTTGTATTCGTACTTCTGTCGAGGATATTCCGGGTCGCCTCAAGCAAATTTATGCCGGTGTGAGTGAGGTCATTACCCAATTCCAGCCTGATGCCTTTGCCATCGAAGAAGTCTTCATGGGAAAAAATGCCAGCTCGGCGCTGAAGTTAGGACAAGCTCGTGGCAGTGCCATCGTCGCCGCGGTGAATGCTGATTTACCGGTCAGTGAATACGCTGCTCGCTTGATTAAGCAGGCGGTAGTCGGAACCGGTGGGGCTGACAAAGCACAGGTCCAGCATATGGTCTGCTCGGTACTCAAGTTACCGGGTAAACCCCAGGCCGATGCCGCCGATGCACTGGCGGTGGCGATCTGTCATGCCCATACTCATAAAACACTGATCGCCATGGCAGGTCAAGCCCGTGGGGCCCGTCGAGGACGCTATCGATAATCATCAAGAATACAAAGCGTTATCTCACTAGTATCTTACTTGCATAATGAGTGTTTGATCAAAAAAGCAGCCTTTGGCTGCTTTTTTATTATGTAACGATATTGTCTATTGGCATATATTGGTCAGAGGTCATATTACCCAGTGATGGTGACTACTTCTGAGTAAATCCATAAATACTCGAAACAATACCTGATAACAATAATCCAAATAAAATAAGGAACGGATTCCATGACGCCATTGGCACTTTGGCGAGCGCTGTTTATGCCGACGACCTCAAGTTGGCAAGGCGAAGACGCGCGCTACGTCGATACCTTTTTGTTTTTTACGCTAACCTCTTTCTTTGTTGGGATCTACAGCCTGTTCAAGTGGGTCGATCATGGCCACAGTGCGTTGGTGATGACCTCCATTTTGCTGGTAACAATGGAGTGCATTGCGGGAGTGATCTTTCGCTTTAGCAAGCAGCCCGAAGCGGCTTTGAATGTCGGGTTTCTCGGCATGGTTATCCATGCAGTCAATATTATTTACCAGACTGGCGGTATTGTGGAGTCGACGCAGGCTTTCTGGTTACCGCTGTTGATTGTGGCTTTCTACCTCTCGGCAAGGCTGTTCATGGCAACCGCATGGTCATTGCTGGTGGTGCTGGTGACCGGCTGGATGGTGAATGGCCACTTGTCGGGACAGGTTTTTCCTAACGTTGAGCTTACCCCTACATCCCTTGCTATTGAGACTTGGTCAGGCTTCTTGCTGCCTCTGGTGGTGATTGTTATTGCCCAGGCATGGGCATCACGCCAGCGGGATCTGGCCATAGCGCAGGCAGAGTCAGCCCATCAATCCAGTGAAGCGATTGCTGAGCAAGCCAAGCAAGGGGAAAGCCAGTTATCTAATGTGTTGGAGAAAGCCAGCGGCAATGCGGAGTCCTTAACCCAGGTTTCGGGTGTGATTGAGCAGCAATCATCAGCATTGCATCAGCAGGTGGGTACCTTGAATATCAACTGTGAGTCGCAAGCCAGTGCCGCAGAGCAAATGAGTGAACAGGTCAGACATTTAACCCAAGGGATGGAAGCTTCTGATCAATTTGTGACCGAGCTGAAACAACGCAGCGATATTATCTACCGCCAAGCGGAAACCAGTTCCGATTCCCTGCAAGCCTCGAAAGAGGCTATTGCTCGGATCCAGAGTAGCAATGATGAGATCATGTCGGTTGCTGATGTGATCACTTCAGTGGCTGAGCAAACTAACTTATTGGCTCTGAATGCGGCGATTGAAGCGGCACGGGCCGGTGAGCAGGGCAGGGGATTCGCCGTTGTGGCTGATCAGGTCCGCGAGCTTTCGGCCAAAAGTAACAGCTCGGCGGTGGATATCCGTGCCTTATTGGAGCGAAGCCGTCGAGAGGTATCACAAGGGCAGGCCGTTATTGAAAGCAGCACATCAGAGCTGAGCGGGATCATCGAACAAGTCAGCAGTGTTTCGGTAGACGTTACCCAGTTGGCTGAAACCATTAGCCAGCAAGTTGAAGCGCTCAGGGAGCTGACTTCAGCCAGCCAGGCTGTCGCCAGCAGTGTGGTCGAAACTAATCAAGTTTCAGATGCCGTTGCCTCACAAGGGGCGATGTTGGCCGAGCAGGTTGAGCGGTTGAATTCACTGGCTGAGAGCCTGAATCAGGTGGTGGGTATGCGTCAGCACATGGCATAGGATTTGCGTTCCAACGGGGACTGGATGTGAAAAAAGAGCTGGATATACATCCAGCTCTTTACTATCCTAGAGCCAATTTTGTGGATTGAGAAAAGAGATCTTGCTGTGATTGGCCGACTACGTGGAATCATCATTGAAAAACAACCACCTGAAGTATTGCTTGAGGTGAACGGCATGGGCTACGAAGTCCAGATGCCGATGAGCTGCTTTTACGAGCTGCCGGAAGTCGGTCAGGAAGCGATCGTTTCGACCCACTTTGTGGTACGTGAAGACGCTCAGTTGCTTTATGGCTTCAACAAAAAAAGCGAGCGTGATCTGTTTCGCGAAGTGATCAAAGCCAATGGCGTTGGCCCTAAGTTGGGTTTGGCTATCTTATCGGCAATGACGGCGAGCCAGTTTGTCCTGAGTGTTGAAAACGAAGATGTCACGACTTTGGTCAAAATCCCTGGTGTCGGCAAAAAGACCGCCGAGCGCTTGGTCGTAGAAATGAAAGACCGTCTCAAAGGTTGGGGTGAGGGCGATCTGTTCACGCCGGCACTGGATACGGCGGCATCGAATGCACCAGTACAAGATACGACATCACAGGCACGAGCCGAAGATGAAGCGGTCAGTGCCCTAGTTGCACTGGGTTACAAACCTCAGCAAGCATCAAAAGTGGTTGCTCAGGTTGCCAAGCCGGAGATGACCAGCGAAATGATCATTCGTGACGCCCTGCGTTCAATGGTGTAATTCGTGGTTGCTTGTTTAGTTTTAGGTTTCGGTATTTAGGTAAGCTTGATGATAGAAGCAGACAGATTGGTCGCAAATGATTTTCCTACCACACGCGAAGAAGACATTATTGATCGCGCGATTCGCCCGAAGTTGCTCGAAGACTACAAGGGGCAGGATCATGTTCGTGGCCAGATGGAGATCTTTATTCAGGCAGCCAAGCTACGTGACGAAGCCTTGGATCACTTGCTGATTTTTGGTCCTCCGGGTTTGGGTAAAACCACCTTGGCCAACATTGTTGCCAATGAGATGGGGGTGAGTATCCGTACTACGTCAGGTCCGGTATTGGAAAAAGCCGGTGATCTGGCGGCACTGCTGACCAACCTCGAAGAAAATGATGTCTTGTTCATTGATGAGATCCACCGTCTCAGCCCGCAGGTCGAAGAAGTGCTATATCCGGCGATGGAAGATTACCAGCTGGATATTATGATCGGTGAAGGTCCAGCAGCTCGCTCTATTAAGATTGATCTACCACCGTTTACTTTGATTGGTGCGACCACCCGTGCCGGTTCATTAACATCACCGCTTCGTGACCGTTTCGGTATTACTCAGCGTCTTGAATACTACAAGGTGGAAGATCTGAAAGGTATTGTCCAGCGTAGTGCTAATTGCCTAGATTTATCGATGGAAGAAGCCGGTGCGATGGAAGTCGCGATGCGTGCACGCGGCACACCACGTATTGCCAACCGATTATTGCGCCGGGTACGTGATTATGCCGAAGTGAAAGGCAATGGTCATATTTGTCCGGATGTTGCTGCCAAAGCGTTGGACATGCTGGATGTCGATAGTAGCGGTTTTGATTACATGGACCGTAAGTTGCTAATGGCGATTATCGATAAGTTCATGGGGGGGCCAGTTGGTTTGGACAACCTTGCGGCGGCTATCGGTGAAGAGCGTGATACCATTGAAGATGTGCTTGAGCCATACCTTATCCAGCAAGGCTTCTTGCAACGCACGCCGCGTGGTCGAATTGCCACCCACCGTGCCTACTTGCATTTCGGGTTTGATGTGCCGGAAACCAAGTAAAACGATTCTTAAATAAACCTGTAAAAAGCGAGGCAACTGCCTCGCTTTTTTAATATTTATTTCTTCGCAACGCTTTAAGCTTTCAGAAAACCAGCTGCTCGCATCTTGGCTATCACATCGTCTTTTTGTTCGCGGGTTAGTGCTTTTAGCGGTAGGCGCGGATCACCGGCATCGATGTCATGCAATGCCATTGCCGCTTTACCTGCTGCGACACCGCCATACTCAACCAGAACTCGGATAAGCGCGATGACGGTATCCATTCCTTCGATCACCTGCTGATGTTCGCCACGCTCAAACGCACTAATAATGTCGATAAAATGGTTAGCTGCGTAGTTATAGGTGCTGCCAACTGCGCTAGTGGCACCCACCGCCAGTGCACCTGGTAGGTGTTCATCGACGCCGAATGGAATATCGAATTTACCGTCGCAAGCACGTAGGCAGCGTTGGTATTCGTATAGGTCACCACTGTTGAACTTCAGCCCGGACAAGTTCGGAATACGTGATTCAGCTTGGATCAGAAACTGTTCCATATCGAGATTCACACCAGACATGCCTGAGTGGTAGTAATAGAAGCCTTTTGACGGTGCTGCGGCTGCAACAGTTGCGCAGTAATCAACCAGATCGGCAACAGAGCCCGGCTTGAAGAAGCATGGGCCGATTGCTGATGTGGCGAGGATGTCCAAGGTGTCAGCATGGCGGGTTAGCTCTAGTGTATCAACGATGCTAAGTGCGCCGGTGTGAACAATGAGTTTCAGCTTGCCGTTTGCAGCTGAAACCCAACGCTCGGCAATCGCTTTGCGCTCTTCAACAGAGCAGTGGATACCTTCACCTGTTGTGCCACAGATGTATGCACCTTGGACGCCATCTTGGATCAGGTGGGCTGCAATCTGGTCAATAGCAGCGAAGTTGACGTCGCCATTCGCTGAGAATGGAGTATGTGGAGCGGCGATTAGCCCGGTTAGTTTTTGCATAGTTCAAACACCTGTGAAGTTATACTTCAAAAATAATATTGATAGTGGAGTTTGATTGTTATCCTATGGAGTAAAGCTTCATTTAGCAATCGATATAATCAGGAAAAATGTCCGACACACCGAAATTGTGATGAAGGTATCATCCTAAGTAGATTGTAGCTGCATGGCTTCAGCTTGACATTAAAGACCCCATATCGATGGAGCTTTACTTCACAAAAAGCTTTTTTAATGGGAGAATCGATACAAATAAATGAGTTAGTCCAACCTGAATGAGTCGCAGAACAAGTATTGATACAGGTTGGCATTCAAGCACCGTAGGATGGAAGAATGGTTGCAAATCACTTACCGGTAAAATCAGGAAAAGTGCTCGATATGATGGGAAGCATGCAAGAGAGCATGACGCCTTCCGCCCGCCGTATTTCTGAATTTGTGATGGACAACCCCGCAGGGGTCACCAAACTTTCTATCGCTGAGCTCTCTCAAGCTGTTAATGTTGGGGAAGCGACAATTATCCGCTTTTGCCGGATGTTGGGCTTTAAAGGGTTTCAGGACTTTAAAATGGATCTTGCCATTGAGTTGTCCAACCAAAGTCAAGGTGACAAGTCGCTACTTGATACCGATATTACGGCGGGAGACGGTGCAGAACTGATTGGCCAGAAGCTGCAGCAGACGATCCACAATGTGCTTGCTGAGACATTAAACCTGCTGAACTTTGAGGCATTGGAAGATGTCGCTCAGCAGATAAGCGATGCCCGAGCGGTGTATTTCTTCGGTGTCGGCTCATCGGGGATCACCGCAGAAGATGCCAAGAACAAGTTTATGCGCGTTGGCTATAATGTCGATGCGCTAACCAATAACCACTTTATGTATATGAAAGCATCACTGCTGCAGCCAGGCGATTTGGCGATTGGTATTAGCCATTCTGGTAATTCGCTGGAAACAACGAAAGCCTTGATGCTGGCAAAAGAAGCCGGAGCGAGTACGGTTGCACTGACCCATAACCCTAAATCAGGGATCTGCAAATACGCCGATTGGGTTCTGCTTAACGGTAACCGCCAGGGCCAGCTTCAAGGCGATTCGATAGGAACAAAAATCACCCAGTTGTTCGTGCTTGATCTGGTTTATACCCTGCTCGTCAAAGATGATGTGGACGGGGCGCTGGCCAAGAAACTACGAACCACGCAAGCTCTCGAATCATAAGCTTTAGAAACGCCTCACAATCATTATACGGCAAGCTTTCTGGCTTGCCGTTTTTGTTTTGTATACAGCGAGCTTATGTAACTGCTTTGGATTTTTAGTGACGCTTTATCCCCATTTGATACACCCCTCTTACATCAAGGGCAGGATCAAGCATGACGATATTGGCCTTATATCCGGCTTTTACTCTGCCGTAGTCCCCATCAATGCCCATCGCTTTAGCTGGATATAGGCTTGCCATGCGCAGGGCCTCTTCCTTGCTGACACTAACGTGTTCAACCAGATTTTTTATCCCGTCAATCATCGTAATGGCAGCGCCTGCAATGGTGCCGTCTTTGTAGTGGCACTTTCCGTTGGTGACATAGGCGGGTTGGCCAGCCATATCATAGCTCGACATATTAGTACCTGCAGGGGTAACGGCATCGGTGACGAGGAATAGCTGCTCTCCCAACAAGGCTTTGGCTATGCGTACTGCTGGATAGGCGGCATGAATACCATCAACGATGATTCCGGTTGCGGGCTTGTGTTCGGCGATGTAGCCCACGGCACCGACTTCGCGAGAGGCGAGTGGGGTCATGGCATTGTAGAGGTGGGTTGCCATGGTTAACCCCTGTTTGTCATTGAGTTGCTGGTAAGTAGCATTGGTGTGGCCGATAGACACTTTAATCCCAGCTTCTGCCAGTGCATCAATTGCCGCTTGCTCAACACATTCGGGGGCGAGAGTGATCATCTTGATGGCATCCTGATTTTCAGCCAGCCGCTTCGCTTCTTCAAGCCCTAAAGGACGAATAAAGTCAGCATGGTGGGCCCCTTTCTTTGTGACATTGATAAACGGACCTTCTAGGTGTAGGCCAAGGACGCCGATGTTATTCCGATCCTGGATCGAATCGACCAAAGTGATGGCTTGAGCCATTTGTTGCTGCGGGCAGGTGATTAAGGTCGGCAGGAACTGAGTGGTACCTGATTTCAGGTTGGTTTGGTTCATGACGACTAAGGTCTCGAGGCTGAGATCAGAATTAAACAATACCCCGCCACAGCCATTAAGCTGTAAATCGATAAAACCTGCCGTGATGAGTAGCCCTTCGACATCGATGCAGCAAGGGGGTAACAAAGGGGCTTGTGCCATAGGCACTACACTTACGATAGTGTCACCTTGAATAATAACGGCCTGATTATCTAATAGGGTATCGCCATCAAATACGGTTGCGTGGGTTAGCGCAAAGGGTGTTTGGGAAGCGTTGCTGTTTTCCATCATCCTTTCTTCCTCGTCCTTTCTTGTGATCCAAAGGGATTAAAACGGTTTAAGGGGCTTTGCTACGGTCTATGAAGCTTACTGGTGGAGTATTACTCCATTTTTCGAGGAACTTTAATGAAACTTCAGTACGGTATCGAGGGGTATTTATACCTTGGGCTAATAATTGTGGTGTTGATCTCCTTTTTGAATAATGCAGGTTGAAGTTTTGCTCCATAAAAAATAGATTGGAATAAAACTTCACCACTAAATTGTTTTTTGGAGTTCTGCTTTATGACAGTTTCTACTGTTAAAAATACTGTTCTGGCGACGCTGAAGCATGGGTTTGTAGCCTCATGCCAGCCAGTGGATGATGGGCCTATGGATGCCCCCGAGATTGTTGCAGCGATGGCACAAGCCTCCGTCGCTGGCGGTGCGGCCGCATTGAGGATTGAGGGAATTGACAACCTTAGAGCTGTTAGGCCGAAGGTGTCGGTACCGATTATCGGGATTGTTAAACGCGATCTGGCAGACAGTGATGTCCGTATCACAGCCTTTGTTGAAGATGTGGAGGCGCTGGCCCAAGCAGGGGCAGACATTATTGCTATTGATGCAACACAACGTTCTCGTCCTGTACCAGTCGAGGAGCTGGTGACGGCGATTAAAGAGTTGGGGTGTCTGGCAATGGCTGACTGCGCTACGTATGAGGAAGGGATCGCCAGTCTGCAATTAGGGGTTGAGATCATTGGTTCTACACTGTCCGGGTATACCGGCGGCGAGGTGCCGAAGGAGCCGGATTTTGCCTTGGTGACAAAACTGGATCAAGCTGGCTGTTTTGTTATGGCTGAAGGGCGTTACAACTCGCCACTGCTTGCCCGCCAGGCTATTGAAGCCGGTGCATCGTGTGTGACAGTCGGCTCTGCGATCACCCGTATTGAACACATTTGCCAGTGGTTTGGTTACGAAGTCTCACAAGCTTGTTTACCGGAGAAAGAGGCCATTGTATGACGACCTACTTAGCTGTTGACCTTGGTGGCACGAAGTTAGCTGCTGCATTGGTCACCAATGGTGTGGCCAGCGGTCACCGGCAAATTGATACCCAGTCGGATAGGTCTCCGCAGGTACTGAGAGATAACCTGGCCACTTTACTTACTCCTTTTCAAGGACTGGCTGACCAAGTGGTGGTCGCTTCTACCGGGATCATACAAAACGGGCATTTGACTGCGCTCAACCCATTAAATCTGGGTGGGTTGGATCAGTTCCCGCTTCAAGCTGAGGTTGAGGCCATTACCGGGCTGAACACCTTGGTGATTAATGATGCACAGGCGGCGGCATGGGCTGAATTTAAGGCTGCTTCCGGGCACTATTCCAATATGGCGTTCATTACCGTCTCGACGGGAGTCGGTGCAGGCCTTGTCTTGGACGGTCAATTACAAATCGGCCCGCGTGGTATTGCAGGGCACGCAGGCCATACCCTTGCCGATCCCGCGGGTCCGGTGTGTGGCTGTGGCCGGACTGGCTGTGTGGAGGCGATTGCTTCGGGTACGGCTATTGGCCTGCAGGGGAGTGAATTCTTCGGAGCTGGCTGTAGCGGCCGGGACGTATACCAACGTTTTTTGGCGGGTGATCCTAATGCCCAGGAAATCGTTACCCGCTCTGCAAAAGCCATTGCCCAGTTGGTGGCGGATTTAACTATCACCAATGATCTAGATGCCGTTGTGATCGGCGGGGGAGTTGGTTTAGCAGACCAATATCTTGAGTTAGTGCAAGCAGTGTTAAATACAATGCCAGCTATCTACCAACCCAAATTAGTACCAGCTAAATGCGGAACCGATGCAGGACTGATCGGTGTCGCCCTGTGGGCACAAGCCTGCAGCTAAACATAAAAACATATAGACATTTTATCTCAACCTACACTCTTGAGAGGAGCTAGCGCATGGAAATGCATGCTTTTGGAACCCTGAACTATATCGTCCTGATCGTCTATTTGGCGGCAATCATGATGGTGGGAATGTACTTTGCCAAGCGGCAGAAGTCTGCAGACGATTACTTTAAAGCGGGTGGACGAATTCCAGGCTGGGCGGCGGGGATCAGCGTTTTTGCTACCACGCTAAGCTCGATTACCTTTATGTCTATCCCGGCCAAAGCTTATACCGAGGATTGGACATTCCTACTAGGGCAGTATATTGCGATTATTATTCTGCCGTTTGTCTTCATTTACTACATTCCCTTTTTCCGTAAGCTGAATTTGACGTCAGCCTACGAATATTTGGAAAAGCGCTTCGATGTCCGGATGCGGTTATTTGCCAGCCTATCGTTTATGCTCTTCCATATAGGTCGTATTGCGATTATCACTTATCTGACAGCACTGGCACTGATGCCGTTCATCGATATTAATCCGTTGACCATTGTGTTTTTGATCGGTGTGCTGTGTATTGTCTATACCTTCATGGGCGGTATCGAAGGGGTGATCTGGACGGATGTGATTCAGGGCGTCATGCTCTCTGTCGCTGCTGTGATGATCTTTGTGATGATTTGTTTCAACGTCGATGGTGGTATGACCGAGATTTTCCGCCTGTCAGCTGAAGCGGATAAATACTTCCCGGCAGACAAAATGGCTTGGAGTTGGTCTGAAAGCACCGTACCTGTTTTGATGATTGGTTTCCTATTTGCTAGCTTGCAGCAGTTTACGGCTAGCCAAGATGTTGTGCAGCGCTATATTGTGACGGATTCGGTTGAGGAAACGAAGAAAGCCCTGGTGACCAATGCCAAGTTGGTTGCGTGTATCCCTGTATTCTTCTTCGCTGTCGGGGCTGCGCTTTACGCTTACTATACTCAGCATCCTGAATTAATGCCTGAGAACTTCAACACCGGTGGGATCTTGCCATTCTTTGTTATATCCCAGATGCCAGCGGGTATTGCAGGTTTGATCATTGCTGCTATTTTCGCGGCGTCGCAATCAAGCATCTCAAGTAGCCTCAACAGTATTTCTGCTTGCTTTACTTCAGATATCTATGCTCGATTCAGCAGTGAGAAAACGCCTGAGCAAAAACTGAAAGTCGGCCGCTTAGTGACTGTTGCTGCCGGTGTGTTTGGTGTGATTGCTTCTACCTACCTCATCATGTCGAACGAAAGTGAGCTGTGGGATGCCTTCAACAGCTTGATTGGCTTGATGGGGGGCCCAATGACTGGCTTGTTCATGCTGGGTGTGTTTGTCCGCCGTGCTAATGCGAACAGCGCTTTGCTGGGTGTCGTTACCGCAGTTGCTGCAATCTTGTGGGTGCGTGCAAGCACCGACTTGAACTTCTTCTTCTATGGCGTCATTGGTACTTTGGTTGTGGTTCTGGTGGGCTTTATCACTGCTCCACTGTTCAAAAATAGCCACAGCGATGAAGAAGTTAAAGCGCTGACTATCTAACCCTAATCTAAAACGAAAAAATCTATTCCCCCTTTAAGGTCCGTGCCATATAGGCCGGGCCTTATTTTATGACGAGAGAACTTATGATTGTTGGTCATATTGAACAGCTAGAGACTTATTCCTATCTTCCTGCAGCAGTGCACCGAAGCTTGGCTTTTTTGTCTGAGACAAATATGGCGGAACTATCCGTCGGCCGCCATGATATCGACGGGGACAATATTTTTGTTAATGTGATGGAATTTGACACGGCTTGCGCAAACAGCAAGTTACATGAAGTCCATCGAGAGTATTTGGATATCCAATATCTGATCACTGGTGAGGAACGTATAGGCTTTGCCTTAGCAAATGATAGCCATACGGTTGAGAAAACCTATGATGCAGAGAATGACTATTGGTTAGCTGGGCAGTTAAATATGGAATCTGAAGTGGTGATGGAGCCGGGAATGTTTGCGATTTTTTTGCCAAACCAGCCCCATAAGCCGGGATGTGAGGTGCAAACACCTACAGCCATTAAAAAGGCGGTGGTGAAAGTGCACCGCCGCCTGTTTGAATAAAGCGTTAAATTTACTGGAAAGAAAAACGAGGCCATATGGCCTCGTTTTTGTTTTTTTACACCTAGCACAACTGTTTTTTGTTTCACTTCTGTTTCTATGGTTACAACTCTGTGACAAGTCGAGCGAGATCCACAGAGTGAATATAGTGTCTACTGAACAGCTGTTTGAGCACTTGTTTGCTTTGTGGGCATTTTTTAGCAGCTGCTTTTGTACATCTCAGCAAAGCTTGGTTGGTAAAGTGCAACGATTTTTTCAAAAATACGAGCCATATCTACTTCCTCAATCTAAATCAACATGGTTGGGGAAACAGCCTACAACCCGCCAAAAAGAAGACTTTTAGTCTCTGGGCGGCCTTATCTGTTTCTGGAGCTGATTATAGGCATTTTTCATATATCCAAAAGCGAGTTAAATTTAAATTTCGGATTAGTTAATCTAATTAATTAGTATGGGATTTACGATCTCTAAACACTGTTCTATCAGTAACGACAACCGAGATGAGTTGGTTTTTTGACCAAAAATGTAAGCTTCAATCGTTTTTTTTCTAAGGATAAACAGCGATGATATGAAGGGTTAAAACAGAATGTGAATTAGCATTAATACAGCGCCTGTTGTTTTGAAAAAGCCAGCTTTTATTGTTTTGTTTCCAGACGCCTGAACGACTCTCAATTTTTTGATCTAAGTCAACCAAGGTGCGTGTGATTAATAAATGAACAGTCTTTATTGATATTTATCAAAGCAAATTGTGCGATAAATCCATTGAGCCCGAGAGCGAATGTCAGTAATATTAGCAATGACTTTATTAGCTGTAGCTTAACAACAAATTAACTAATTTGGTACAGTGTCGCAACATATCAAGGATGCCGTTGAAAATTAAAATGATGGCAACCAGGAAGGTGGCAAAATTGCGACGACGTTTGGCTACATTTTGCTAAGCCCAACCATAAGTGCACTGTGTTGTACTGTCGTCAGTCAGCCTGACGAAAGAAGGAGTTCTCAATGTTCACTGATATCGTCGAACTATCGCGGTTACAGTTCGCATTAACTGCGATGTATCACTTTTTGTTCGTCCCACTGACTCTCGGCATGGCTTTCTTGCTAGCCATCATGGAGTCGGTTTACGTAATGACTGGAAAGCAAATCTACAAGGACATGACCAAGTTCTGGGGTAAGCTTTTTGCCATTAACTTTGCCCTGGGTGTTTCCACGGGTCTTACCATGGAGTTCCAGTTTGGTACTAACTGGGCATATTACTCTCACTACGTAGGTGATATTTTCGGTGCGCCACTGGCTATCGAAGCGCTTATCGCTTTCTTCCTTGAATCTACCTTAGTTGGCCTGTTCTTCTTTGGTTGGGATCGTCTATCCAAGCGTCAGCACCTTACTGTTACTTGGCTAGTTGCTCTTGGCTCTAACTTCTCGGCGCTATGGATTCTTGTTGCAAACGGTTGGATGCAGAACCCTGTAGGTGCAGAGTTCAACTTCGAAACCATGCGTATGGAAATGGTAAGCTTTGCAGAAGTGGTACTTAACCCAGTTGCACAGGTGAAATTCGTTCACACTGTTGCGTCTGGCTACGTAACCGGTGCGATGTTCGTTCTTGCTATCAGTTCTTACTACCTGCTTAAAGGTCGTGATATTGCCTTCGCTCGCCGTTCATTCGCGATTGCTGCGGCATTCGGTATGGCATCAATCCTATCTGTTATCGTATTGGGCGATGAATCAGGCTATGAGCTTGGTGACGTTCAGAAAACTAAACTAGCAGCGATTGAAGCGGAATGGCACACAGAAGAAGCGCCTGCTGCCTTCACGCTGTTCGGTATTCCAAATCAGGAAACCATGGAAACGGATTATGCGATCAAAATCCCTTACTTAATGGGTATTATCGCAACACGTTCAATCGATACGGAAGTAACCGGCCTGCGTGATCTGAAAGATGAACACGAAGTGCGTATCCGTAACGGTATGGTTGCTTACGGCCTGCTGGAAAAATTGCGTGCCGGTGATAAGACCCCCGAAAATATCGCAGCATTCGATGAGGTTAAACACGATCTAGGCTACGGTTATTTGGTCAAACCTTACGCGGACAATGTTGTCGATGCAACTGACGAAGATATTGCACGAGCTGCAGATGACTCTATTCCAACGGTATGGCCTTTGTTCTGGAGTTTCCGCATCATGGTTGCTTGTGGTTTCTTGATGCTGGGTATCATTGGTGCGGCATTTGTTCAGTCTTGTCGTCACAAGATCACTGAAAACAAGTGGGTACTGAAAGCGGCACTATTTGGTTTACCTCTACCATGGATTGCAATTGAAGCTGGTTGGTTCGTTGCTGAGTACGGTCGTCAGCCATGGGCGGTGGGTGAAATTCTACCAGTGTCGATGGCGGTGTCTAATCTGACGCCTTCAGACATCATTACTTCTTTACTGGCAATTATCGCACTGTACACAGTGTTCCTGATTGCTGAACTGTACCTGATGATCAAGTTTGCTCGTCTAGGTCCTAGTAGCCTGAAAACTGGCCGCTACCACTTTGAAACTAACGATGCACCGCAGAATGTGGTATCGCGTCAGGTTGAAGCATAATCAGGGAGAGTTAAGCAATGTTTGAATATGAAGTATTGCGATTTATCTGGTGGGCGCTAATCGGTGTGCTTTGCATCGGTTTTGCAGTCACTGATGGTTTTGATATGGGTGTAGGTGTTCTGTCCCGTATTATCGGTAAGACTGACAGCGAACGTCGAGTTATGATCAACTCGATAGCCCCGCACTGGGACGGTAACCAAGTTTGGTTGATCACTGCTGGTGGTGCGCTGTTTGCGGCATGGCCACTGGTTTACGCAACTGCGTTCTCTGGTTTTTACTTTGCCATGATCATCACACTAGCGGCACTTTGGCTTCGTCCGATCGGTTTTGACTACCGTTCAAAGATTGAAGATCCAAAATGGCGTGAAGCGTGGGATAAAGCCATCTTCGTCGGTAGCTTTGTTCCGCCAGTCATCTTCGGTGTTGCATTTGGTAACCTGATGCAGGGCGTACCGTTTGAACTGAATGAGTTCATGGTCCCTACGTACAAAGGTTCGTTCTTTGGTCTGCTGAACCCGTTTGCCCTGCTATGCGGTATCGTGAGCATCTTGATGATCACGACGCAAGGTGCGGCATACCTGCAGATGAAAACAACTGATGCTATCCGTGAGCGTGCTCGTCGTGTAGCAATGCTTACCTCAGTAGGTACTGCAGTATGTTTTGCAATTGCTGGTCTTTGGGCTCAGAGCCTTGAAGGCTACGTGATTACATCTGAAATTATTAAAGATGCGCCTTCTAACCCGCTGACGAAAGAGGTTGTTCGCCAGTCAGGTGCACTATTTAATAACTTCGATGCGTACCCGCTACTATGGATTGCACCGCTACTGGCTGTTGCTATGCCTGTCCTGACAGTACTTTGCTCTCGTGCAAACCGTGGGGCGCTGGCGTTTATTACATCAAGCCTGACCATGGCGGGTGTCATCTTAACTGCTGGTTTTGCTCTATTCCCGTTCATCATGCCATCAAGCCTGATCCCGGGTCATAGCTTGACGATGTGGGATGCGACGTCATCAGAACTGACGCTGAACATCATGACTGGTGTAGCGGCAGTAATGGTTCCAATTATCCTGGCGTACACTTCTTGGTGTTACTACAAGATGTTTGGCCGTCTTGATACCAAATATATCGAAGACAACAAGAACTCACTGTACTAAGGAGACAGACTATGTGGTATTTCGCTTGGATCCTGGGTGTGCTTCTTGCTTGCTCATTCGGTATCATCAACGCGCTGTGGCTTGAAGCGACAGAAAATATGGATAAAGAGGATACTGGTGAGTAACCTCGATCACTGGGTGAAGCGTGCCCACCAGTGGGTAGACTTCGGTCTACTGCGCATAGTGGCGCTGCTGATGTCATTGGCATCAGCAGGACTGGTGGTGTGGGAACCTACACTTTTCGCCCAGGCGATTGGCGGATTCGGACCGATTATCTCGCCAGCCCTAATATGGGCAACGTGTGCCGCGATGGTCTTCGGTGTTGGCTTTGTGCCGCGCCGCTGGTACGGGCAGGTGTTTTTCACCCCGTACATCTCGTTGCCAATATTGGCTTATATTTTGTTTCTGCGTTTAGCGTAGCGAATTGATTTCAAACTGTTCACGCTGATACAAAAATATACAATTGAAACAGCCCATTGCAATTGAGTGATGGGCTGTTTTTTTATATCTGGATAAAATACAAGCAGATAACGTATTGGCACGGATGATTGGCAGTGACAAGGTCATCAAAAAGTAAAACTCTGCGTGTTTACTAGCAATGCATGATTCCAATCAGGTAGCCAAGTTAGGTATAGTAAGCGATTGAGTAAAAGCCTGAATACATTGCAAGAAAGGTTGGAATGATAATGACCGAAGAGCACCCATTTGAATGGCCGATTAGGGTCTACTACGAAGATACGGACGTAGGCGGCCTGGTTTATCATGCTAACTATATTAAGTTTTTTGAGCGGGCGAGGACGGAACTCTTCCGGTCCATCGGTGTCAGTCTTAACGACTTGTTCGCTGAAAAAGCCAGTTTTGTCATTCGGCATCTAGAGATCGATTACCTCAAAGGTGCCAAGCTAGACGACCAACTTGTTGTTCGGACCTGGCCTAATACTATACGCCGGGCATCGATCGAATTTTGTCAGGTTTTAGTTAACAATAACGGGCAAACCTTGTGTAGAGCATCGATTCAGGTAGCCTGTGTCCACCCCGATACGTTGAAACCTATCAAGATCCCAGAACACATTTTATCGGAGATAACTAAGTGACTGCTGAACTTTCGATTTTAGATCTTTTCCTACAGGCGAGCCTGCTGGGTAAGGCTGTCGTACTCATTTTGCTGGGTATGTCGGTTACGTCTTGGGCAATGATCATTAAACGATCCCAAGTCTTGTCGCAGGCAAAAAATCATGTGGACCGCTTTGAAGACCGCTTTTGGTCTGGCGTCGACTTGTCGCAGCTTTACCAAGAAGTGGAAGCGCGAAAAGATAGCCTGACTGGTACCGAACAAATTTTCCATGCTGGCTTTAAAGAGTTTGCCCGTTTGCACCGCAATAATGGCAAAGCGCCAGAAGCAGTAATGGAAGGCACTGGCCGAGCGATGCGCGTAGCACTTTCACGTGAAGTGGAAGAGCTGGAAACCAATTTGCCGTTTTTGGCCACTGTCGGGTCTATCAGCCCTTACATCGGCCTATTTGGTACCGTTTGGGGGATCATGCACGCCTTTATCGCCCTTGGTGCAGTGAAACAAGCAACCTTGGCAATGGTTGCTCCGGGTATTGCTGAATCATTGATTGCGACAGCTATCGGTCTATTTGCGGCAATCCCCGCGGTAATGTTCTTCAATAAGCTGACCAATCAGGTGTCTAAGCTTGAGCATTCTTACGCGACCTTTATGGAAGAATTCTCTAGCATCTTGCACCGCCAGGCATTTGCTGCTTACCAGGAGTAAATAGCATGGCTTATCAACCGAAGAAGCGTAAAGTCACGTGCGAGATCAATGTTGTACCTTATATCGACGTGATGTTCGTGCTGTTGATCATCTTTATGGTGACGGCGCCATTTATCACTCAGGGGGTTGATGTTGACTTGCCGAGTACCACTTCGGCCAAAACAGCGGCTGAGTTGGTTGGCGAGAACAACGAAAAGCCACCGATTATTGTCGAGGTCAGCCAAGATGGCCACCTCGGTATTAGTGTGGATGACAGGGAAATGCAGCGCGGGCTTGGCCTTAATGACCTGCTAACCCGGGTGCGTGCCGAGTTACAGTTGAATCCAGAGTCGGCGGTACTGGTGGGCGGCGATGCGCGTGCTCCCTATGCCTATATCATCGAAACCCTCGATGCCCTTAATCAAGCTGGTGTTGGGTCGGTAGGCCTGATGACCGAGCCATTAGAGCAATAAGTAGGCTGGCAGGATGAAAAAGAAAGATTACAGTGCTGCCTTCATTATTTCGTTACTTATGCATGGTTCACTGGTCGTGATGTTGTTGTGGGGATCGGATTTCGTCATGACAAAACCCAAGCCGTCGGGCAACATCGTTCAGGCGGTGGTGGTCGATCCTGCGTTGGTGAACCAACAGGCGCAGCGTATTCGCCAGCAACGCGAAGCGGCCAAAGCCGCTGAGCAAGACAGGTTGAAGCGTTTAGAGCAACAAGCTGATGCGTTGGAAAAAATGCGTCAGGAAGAAGAGCAACGTTTGCGTCAGCTCAAAGCGGATAAACTCAAAGCCGAGAAAGAAGCGCGTGATGCCGAGCAGGAGCGCAAGCGAGTGGCGGCGGAACGGACTAAGGCGGCGGAAGAGAAGCGTAAAGCCGATGAGGCGGCCCGTGTAGCCCGAGAGCAAGCGGCCAAGGCTGAGGCTGACCGTAAGGTGAAGCAGGAAGCGGCACGCAAAGCTGAACAAGAGCGCCAGCGTCAAGTCGCTGAACAACGCAAGGCCGAGGAAGCGAAACGTCAAGCCGAAGCAGCAGCAGCGAAAGCAGAAGCCGAACGCCAGGCCCAAGTAGCAGCGAAGAAAAAAGCGGAAGAAGAAGCTCGCAAAGCCGAGGCTGCCCGTAAGGAAGCCGAGCGCAAGGCGGCAGAAGCCCGTGAAACTCAACGCCAGCAGGAAGCGGCATTAAACGATATGTTTGCCGGCCTTGAAGCCGAGTCTGAGCTGCGCGGCGGTGCCCGCGGCCAGTTTGTGGCTGATGAAAGAGACCGCTACGGCGCTATCTATAGACAGATGATCCAGCAGAACTTGTTGGTTGAGCAGAGCTTTATCGGTAAGGAGTGTGTGATCCGCATGCGCTTGTCGAGCAATGGTTTGGTTCTTGATGCGTCGGAAGATGGCGGTGACAGTGCACTTTGCCGGGCGGCGAAAGCCGCGGTGGTCAAGGTTAGCCAGTTCCCGATGCCGGAAGACCAAGCGGTTGTAGAGCAGCTGCGCAACATCAGACTAACAGTAAGCCCGCAATAAGGAAGGAGTAATGATGAAACGTTGGTTAATGGGTTTATGCGTGGCGTTGCTGAGTTTCAGCCAAATCGCCCATGCAGAGCTGGAATTGGTGATCACTGAAGGGGTGGACTCAGCCCGTCCTATCGGTGTCGTTCCTTTCAAATGGGAAGGGGCTGGCAAAATGCCGACTGATATTTCAGCGGTCATTGCTTCTGATCTCCGTCGAAGTGGTAAGTTCTCACCGGTGTCGACCAGTAACATGCCGCAAACACCTTCTAACGAAGAGCAGGTGGATTACAATGCCTGGACTTCAATGGGGGTTGATGCCTTGGTCACAGGTACGGTGACGATGAATGAGCAAGGTAATTATGTGATCAATTACCAGCTTATTGATGTAGTGCGTGGTCAGTTGACCAGCGGTCAGAGCCGTGGCCTGGAGAATGGTGAGTTGGTGTTGACCAAAGATCATCTTCTTTTAAATAATCGCGCCACGGTTAAAGAATCACGTCTTCGACACTACGCTCACCGCATCTCCGATATTGTGTATGAAAAATTGACTGGTGAGAAAGGGGCTTTCCTTACCCGAATCGCCTATGTCGTGATTGATGATAAAGCCCAATACCCGTACCAGCTACGTGTCGCTGATTACGATGGCTTCAACGAACGTTTGGTATTGAAATCCCAGCAGCCGTTGATGTCCCCATCATGGTCGCCAGATGGTAGTAAGTTGGCATATGTCAGCTTCGAGAACCAGCAGGCACAGATTTTCATTATGGATATCTACAAAGGTACCCGTGAGATGGTAACGTCGTTCCCTCGCCACAACGGTAGCCCTCGCTTCTCGCCGGATGGTAAGAAGCTGGCCATTGTTTTGTCGAAGAGCGGTAGCTTGCAAATTTACATTAAAGATTTGGAAACCAAGGAATTGAAGCAGATCACCCGTGGTCGAGCTAACAATACAGAAGCATTTTGGGATCCGAGCGGCGACTCTTTAATTTTTACCTCAGACAGAGGTGGTAACCCACAGATTTATAGAGTAAATTTAGCTGACGGTTCGACTAAGCGCCTGACTTGGCAAGGAAGTCAGAACCTCGGTGGTCAATTGACGCCTGATGGCCGGTATCTGGTGATGGTGAACAGGTCTGATTCTGGCTACAACATTGCTAAACAAGACTTGAAAACTAATGCCGTGCAGGTACTGACCAAGACATTTTTGGATGAATCACCAAGCATTGCGCCAAATGGTGGCATGGTGATTTACAGCTCGGTTAATAACAAGTCTAACGAGCTGTCATTAGTGTCGATTGATGGGCGATTTAAGGCAAGATTACCTGCTACTAATGGGCGTGTAAGGGCTCCGTCCTGGGGACCTTTCCTCTAAGTTAGTAGCAACTAGCAATAAAAAAGGAAAATAAAATGCAACTGAACAAAGTTTTAAAGGGCTTGGCAATTGCGCTGCCAATGTTCACTCTAGCGGCGTGTAGCTCTAGTGACAGTACTGATAGCTCCGCAGCTTCAGAAACCAACACAGGTTCAACGACAGAGCAATCGACAGTCGTAACATCGCCAGTTGAGCAAGAGCCAGTGCTTTCTGAGCAGGAACTACGCAGCCAGCAGCTACGTCAGGAACAAACTATTTACTTCAAGTTTGACAACGCTGAAATCCAGCCTGACTACCAGGATATGCTGACTGCTCACGCTGAATACCTTCGCGATAACGCAGAAGTAAAAGTGATTGTTGAAGGTCATGCCGATGAGCGTGGTACACCTGAGTACAACATCGCCCTAGGCGAGCGTCGTGCTAACGCAGTTGCTAAGTACCTTCAGGCACTAGGCGTATCTGCAAGCCAGATTTCAATTGTTAGCTACGGTGAGGAAAAGCCACTAGTCCTTGGCCATACTGAAGCTGACTACGCCAAGAACCGTCGTTCGGTTCTGGTTTACTAAGCCATAATAGGTAATTACGATGAACAGTAACACAATGCGAACGCTCGCATTAACGTTGCTGGTTGGTGCGGCGACCCAAGTGGTCGCCGCACCTGCTCCTGTTACTGAAATCAGTGGTAACAGTGCGCAGGGCGGTAGCCTGGAACGTCTGGAAAGGATGATTGAGGCACGCAACCAGGTGCAGTTGGATATGCAACGGCAACTGGATCAGCTGGCAACCGAAATGGATGAGCTACGAGGGATTGTAGAGAGAAATAGCTATGATCTCAGCCAGATGCTTGAACGTCAGCGCGAGCTTTACCGTGAGGTTGACAGCCTTAGTCGACAGCCTCAAGCTAAGGCGACTGAAGAGCCAGCATCGGATAAAGCAAGCACTGAAGTATACTCTAGTAATGTGGGCGAGAACGAAGCATATGAATCCGCGGTTAACCTTATCTTAAAAGAAAAGGATTACTCCGGTGCGATCACCGCTTTCAAGGCGTTTTTGGTCACGTACCCTGAATCAAGTTACAAGCCGAATGCTCATTACTGGCTTGGCCAACTCTACTTTACTCAAAACCAACTTTCTGAAGCTGCAGAGCAATTCACCGAGGTTGCCAGTGTTGAGAAGTCCAATAAGCGTGCCGATGCATTGTTGAAGCTAGGCATTATTGCCGAGCGCAGCAAAAAGCCGGAAGACGCGAAGAAATACTACCAGCAAGTTATTTCGACCTACCCGGACTCAACCAGTTCGCGCCAGGCGCAAAGTAATCTCGATAAGCTATAAGCACTTGCTCGCAGGTATTGAAGAAGGCCGGTTAACCGGCCTTTTTTGATCCATGATATTTGAACGTTTGCGGTGTATAATGCGCGGATTGTACATGGACAGCAATAGAGCAACCGAGCTATGAGTCTTACTTTTGATCCCTCTGAAATGGTCTATCCGTTTCCACCTAAGCCAACGCCGCTAACTGTTGATCAGCAGCAGGCGTACAAGGCAAAAATCAAGGCATTGCTAAAGGAAAAAGATGCAGTGCTGGTGGCCCACTATTATACCGATCCTGAGATCCAGGCTCTGGCTGAAGAGACCGGAGGGTTCGTTGGTGACTCGCTGGAAATGGCCAAGTTCGGTAACCAGCACCCAGCCAAGACACTTGTGATCTGTGGCGTACGCTTCATGGGTGAGTCGGCCAAGATCCTGACGCCAGAAAAACGCGTACTGATGCCGACACTGGAAGCTGAATGTTCGCTTGATCTTGGTTGTCCGATTGATGAATTCAGCAAATTCTGTGATGACCACCCGGATCACACTGTAGTGGTGTACGCCAACACCTCTGCGGCGGTAAAAGCCCGTGCTGACTGGGTCGTGACCTCGAGTATCGCACTGGAAATCGTCGAACAGCTAGATAGCGAAGGTAAGAAAATCATCTGGGGTCCAGACCGTCACCTAGGCGGCTATATCGCTAAAGAAACCGGTGCTGAAATGCTTCTGTGGCAAGGCGAATGTGTCGTCCACGACGAGTTCTCGGCAAAAGCCTTGCGCGATATGAAGCACTTGTATCCTGAGGCGGCGATTCTAGTCCACCCTGAGTCACCAGCAAGCGTAGTGGCATTGGCTGATGCAGTAGGTTCAACCAGTCAGTTGATCAAGGCTGCCAAGTCGTTACCTCAGCAGAAGCTAATTGTCGCGACCGACAGAGGCATCTTCTTTAAGATGCAACAGATGGTACCGGATAAAGAACTTGTCGAAGCACCAACGGCAGGTGCAGGTGCGACATGCCGTAGCTGTGCCCATTGCCCGTGGATGGCGATGAATGGCCTCAAAGCGATTGAGCAGGGCTTGCGTGAAGGCGGAGAGCTGCATGAAATCTTTGTCGATGAGTCACTACGCGAAAAATCTTTGATCCCGCTTAACCGTATGTTGGACTTTGCAGCCCAACTGCAGGTTAATGTGAAAGGTAATGCGTAAGAAACCGTAAAGCGAACAGATAAGAGAGCGACCATTGGTCGCTCTTTTTCTATGTGCCACAGCGCATATTGGAGTAGACTCTACGTTTAAATAAGGAGATTTCAAATGGGACAGACAATGCTGACTGTCGCTTTGCCTATTGCGCTGGCATGGATGATGTTTTGTGTTGGCCTGACACTGTCTTTGGCTGACTTTAAACGAGTTGGCCGATATCCGCTGTTTATTTTTTCCGGTCTTGCTGCACAGTTGGTTGGTTTGCCGCTGATTGCGCTGAGCCTAATACATTTTGTTGGCTTGCCGGAAGTGGTGGCCGTTGGCCTGTGGTTACTGGCGTTGGCACCAGGTGGGGCGTCGTCCAATGTCATCACCCACCTATCCGGAGGTAACACCGCACTATCCATTTCGATGACCGCAGTGAGCAGTTTAATTATTCCTTTTAGCCTTCCTCTGATGCTTCCTGTGGTACTTAGCGATTCCCAGTTGGTATTGCCACTTAAAACGGCAATCTTACAGTTGGTGATGGTGACTTTAGTTCCCGTTTCAATTGGTATGGCTTGCCATCACTTTGGTCGTGGCAGGTGGTTCGCAAGCTTTGCCAAGTGGGCAGGGCGCTCATCAATTTGGGTCTTGATGTTTACTGTAGCTATTACGTTGGCTGTTAATCATCAGGTATTCCAGCAGCTATTTTCCAGTGCCTCGATTGTCGCGATTGCTTTGTGCTTAATGGGCATGGTGCTAGGGGTTATCGTTGCTCGTGTGCTCAAAGGCGGGGAAACGTTGACCAAGACGCTGGCGATAGAAGTGGGGATCCAGAATGCGGGGACTGCGATTTTTGTCGCTGTAGTTCAGCTCAAGCAACCAGAGTTGGCATTGACGCCATTATTGTACGGGGTATTGATGAATATTCCGGTCACGGTGATGATCTACCGCCATCAGAGAGGACGTTTGCGCTCACTGTTTGCTCGTTAGCCAAGTTTGCGGTAGTGAAAAAAGAGGCGGTAACTCAATTACCGCCTTTTCTTTGGGATTTGTGCGACTAAGCTTCTGCTTCGTCTTCGTTGACCAGCTGATAGGCACGAATTGTCAGGCCACATAGCATGGTTGGGACAGAAGCGAAGATTTCTTCGAACTGGGCAAGGCCGTCCGCACCTTCCTGAGAAAGGGCTTCCATCGCATTTTCTGGATCGTACAGCAGGCTGAAGCAAAGCAACACGCCACCAAGCAGGGCATTATTCTCGCTCTCTTCTGGCATGATAGTTTCCCAGTCATCACGGCATAGCTGCCAGCCTTGAAGTAGCCCTTCTGCAAATTCACGGGTATCGGTAGATACCAGCTCTTTATCATCTAGAGAACAGCCTTCCGGCCAGTGCCAGCTACCTTCCAGCAAGGCTTCACGGCTTTCGTTCCATAGATCAATGATGGCATTAGCGTAGACTTCTAGCTCTTCTTGGCTGTTAAAAGGAGAGGTTTCTTCGCCACCCCACATGAAAGCCAGCCATTCGGATGGGTTGATCAGGTGCGGTGCCGCCGCCATTGCGGTAACAAAACCACGGGTCTGGGCTTCAGAAAGCAACTGTTGAGCCAGTTGTGGATTTTCCAGCAGTGTGCGTAAAGATGAAGACATAATTCGCTCTCGTAAATTTTGTATCAGGGTTTGTCCAACGTAAATTGTCGCTGGATGAACACGATTTAGGTTTATACCCATATAGTAACAGGCTAGTGAAGAAGGTGGGACTGTTCACATGTAAATCAAGACCTTTGCTGTAATTATGAACACCTGATTGATTGTGCAGTGTTTTTTGTTGACCTTTACCACCCCAGCCACTATAGTAGCGACCCTGTTGAGGCAACATGCCTAGACAGTACAATTTGGTGAGTTGTCCGAGTGGCTGAAGGAGCACGCCTGGAAAGTGTGTATACGGCAACGTATCGAGAGTTCGAATCTCTCACTCACCGCCACATTTCATGAAAAAGCCCGTTGATTATCAACGGGCTTTTTCGTCTCTGATATTTGATCAATAGAATTTTGGTCCCCGCTTATTTAGTGGGCAGACACGCCTTTTTTCGTCCTTTACCTTAGCGTTTTGATCCCGTTCGGGAACCGTTTATTGCATGGCTGAGTGCCTTGTTCATTTGCTTGATCCTTAAAACAATTGCGGCATTGATGCTATGGGGCGGATAGTGGCCTTTGGTATTTGGTGTTCCCATTTGTTGGTCGGTGAGCAGTGCCATTATCTGATGAATATGATCCACAGCCCATATATGAAACTGGCCCTTGGCCATCGACTGCCGGACTTGTTGGTTGACCATCAAGTGGACGGTGTTGGTTTTCGGAATGATTACGCCTTGTTCCCCGGTCAGGCCATCAGCGTTGCAGATATCAAAGAACCCTTCGATTTTTTCGTTGACCCCGCCGATGGCTTCGATATTGCCATGTTGATCAATGGCACCGGTTACGGCAATACTTTGTTTTAGAGGGATTTGTGCAATCGCTGATAGCAGTGCACAGAGTTCGGCAGCTGATGCACTGTCACCGTCGACAATACCGTAGGACTGTTCGAAGGTGAGGGTGGCCGAAAAGGCGAGTGGTTGCTGCTGCTCGTATTTTTCGCGCAGGAAGGCGGTCAGGATCATTACTCCCTTGGAGTGGCTCGGACCGCTGAGATCAACCTCCCGCTCGATATTGATAACACTGCTTTGACCTAGATGCACCGCCGCGGTGATCCGGCTCGGACGGCCAAACAGGCAGTCGTCAAGGCAGATCACCGATAGGCCGTTTATTTGGCCGATGGTTTCACCCTCAACCTCAATCTGGTTGATCCCGCGATGAATATTATCCGTTATGCATTCCTTGAGATAGCTACTCCTAAATCGGCGGGTGTCAATTGCCTGTTCAACCGCAGCGGCGGTGATCAGCTTAAGGGCCTGTTGCTCTGCCCAGTAATTCGCTTCGAGTATGATCCCGCTTATCGTGTCCCGATGCAGTGTCATTTTTTCGCCGTCTTCAACTAGCCGAGAAGCATGCTCGATGAGCCTTGCTACCGCACTACGGTCGAGTGGCCGTGCCTGTACCTCCGTTTGCAGCGCTTTGATAAATCTCGAGAAGAGCCGGCAGGATTCCGGTGTACGGCTGATCTCTTCTGAACAATCGGCCTGGACTTTGAACATCTGTCCAAAGTCGGGATCGTAACGCTTGAGCAGGTAGTAGGTCATACGATCGCCGACCAAGATAACTTTGATATCGATAGGTATTGCATCCGGCTCTAGCGCGGTAAGTGCTGTGACACTGAGTTGTTGTTCGAGCGGTTGGATTTTGATTTCTCCAGACAGCAACGTGCGCTTGAAAACATCCCAAACAAAGGGCTTGTTGAGCAGTTGGAGCACGTCGATGATCAGGTATCCGCCGTTGGCTTGATGAAACGCCCCAGGCTTGATTAAGGTGAAATTGGTGATGAAAGTGCCGAGTTCACCCTTGTGTTCGATCCGACCGATTAAGTTGGCGTAGGTCGGATTATCTTCATATATCACCGGGGGGGAATTGTGCTGACTGTTATCGACAATAATATTGACTTCGTAGATGGTGAAGGGACTAAAGCTAAGCTTTTGTCCGGTATATTCGTTCACCTCGGCCTCAAGGCTGCCGTTGAACAGAGGGATGTTATTAAGGATATGTTGCTTGAGTCTTTCGATGTGCTGTTCGATACATTCGACGGCCATGATATCGGCAGGGAGTTGCCCAATAAGGTAATCGAGTGTACCGGCTACAAACTCTCTTTCCAGCTGATCCTTTTTGCCCCTCATTTCCTGATCCCAAAACGGTACTTGCTTTATCAGGTTGACGAGCATCTGCCTTAGCTCTTCGACCGATTTATCGATCACTTTCCGTTCGTCTTCTGGGAGCTTCTCGAACTCCTCTTTACTGATAACTTTGTCTTTTTTGACCGGGTGAATGACATAGCCTTTATGTGAGCGCTTTAAGATACAACTTTTGGCTTTAGCTCGTGCTTCGATTGCCTGGAACGCTGCGATTTCTTTGTTGTTGAGCTCATTTTGCAGTTTGTCGATGCTGTTGATGAATTTGTCGTTTTGTAATAATGAAGGCACGGTTTTTTTCAGCCCTTCGATCAGCACCTGAAGATTCTCTTTTAGCCGGAGCCCCATTCCCGCAGGTAACTGGAGAGCAACGGGTTTGCTGTTGTTAGCGAAGTTATTGACGTAACACCAGTCAGAGAGTGTCTTATCAGTATCGAAATGTTGGGATAGTAGCTGTTTGGTCATCGAAAGCTTGCCGAGTCCCGCAGAACCCATGACAAAGATATTGAACCCTTTATTCGGGATCCCTATGCCGAGCTTGATAGCCTCAGCGGCGCGTTTTAGCCCTAGAGGGGTGTCTGTTGAGTCTATTTCTTCTGTCGTCTTGAAGTCGAAAATAGCGGGATCGCAAGGGTGGAATAGTTCGGTTGCTTTGAGTTTGGTTGCCGCTGTCACTTGGCCGGTTTTAGCGGAATGGCGGGGAAGAGCCATTGCTATACGTTGTTGGTTGGTCTTAGAGCGTAAATCCTTCATAGCATCGGCTGATCCGGCAGATATCGAGATATCGCTAAGTATAATAATCAATAGAGCAATTGGGTGACTCAACTTTTGTAGGACATAATAGAGAGTTAAATATTGGTGTATGGCGTTTAGAGTAGGGAATTTCTCCTATCTTTATGGAGGGGGCATGAACTATGATTGAATTTGATAAATTATCTGGTTTTTTCTCTGGCTTTTATACTTTTAAGCCAAGGGAAAGGTTTATTTATCTTGATTTCCACTTACATACCACAGTCTCTGAGGGAATCACCATTTCTCCCTCTTTATTGTCTTTCCTTTCAGATAAACCCCATTTGATTTCTATTACGGATCACAATGATATCAGGGGGGCTGCAGTGGCATGTGAAATAGGGATGACTAACATCCCGGGTATCGAGTTGGTTTGTAAAGATGGCTTTGAGTTGCTTGTCTATTTTAAAACGTTGAAAGAGCTAGAAGTGTTTTATACCAAGGAAGTCGAAAGAAATACGCACTGTTACCTGACGGCAAGGACGAATAAGGATATCGGCTATTATTTGGACCTCCTGTCTGAGAGGGATTGCTACTTATCGATTCCACATATCAATGGTTTGGCTGAAAAGAACTTCCTGAAAAGTGTGCCTTATGTGAAAAATGTGATTAAAAGGGTAGATGCCATCGAAACCTATAATCATGCATTACCGAAGAACCGGAATATTAATGCGCAGATCATCCGGCGCTCTTACCAATTAGAGGCAACATTTGGCAGTAGTGCATTGATCAACAGCGATCTATTGTCCTTTTGTCGCTATCTCGACCAAGAGGAAAAGCGCCACCACCGTCTACTAGACAGCTTCTTCAGAAGCCCGCTGGGATATGGGCTTGCCCAGCCTTGGGCTGGGCAATGAATGGAGGGGGTTAGTTTTTCTTGGTCCCTAGGATCTGCGCGACAACGATAATGGCAACGGCAACCAAGTTAGCCGCGAAGATAATTTCTAGCCACTGTGGCATTGAAAGGCCGAAGAATTGCCATACAATCTTGCCACAATCGCCTGAGGCTTCAAACATCCATGGTACCCAATGGTTGAGCGGAGCCCATGCCGGGAAGTTTACGTCCAGCGCGCAGGTGGCTGACCATGGGAATTCCGGGAACTGGTAGGCGACATGCTCCTGAGCCAGCGCAAGACCCTGGTAAGAACTGTAAGCCCAGCCAGCGAGGCCCGCCCAGCGAATAATATTGTTTTTTGGCGCGATCATTCCCAATATTGCAGCAAAAGCAATCCCCATCATGGCAACGCGCTCATAGACACACATCACACACGGGTCGAGTTTCATTACGTGCTGGAAGAACAGGGCACAGGCTTCAAAGAAGATAATGAAAGCCAGTAATATAGCCCATGAAAGTCGACTCTTTGAAAAAGTATTCAGAAAATACATACGGGGTTCCTGGTTGAAAGGTTAACTGCTAAAACGACGTTGTTAGATTACCGAAGACCATAAAGCTTTCAGTCGACTTAGCACTTAACTGTCACTTGGTTATATAAAGACCAAATTAATATAAATTTCTGTCATCTATTTGGTCTTAAAGATAAATATTAGCACCAAATAATTACGAAAAATACAATAAAGCCCTGACAGTACAGGGCTTTAATACAGACAATCAGATGTTAGAAAAATTCAATTAATGGCCAAGCGCCGGGGCAATGTGTGAACCCGCCTCCACTGTCGCCTGAGTGATCCAACCCAGGTCATAGAACCACTGTGTCATAGGTACCAGAGTGAACTCGATACAGGCCAAGCCAACCAGTGATAGCACGATAGTGTACGGCAGTGCCATGTATACCATGCGTCCGTAGGACAGGCGGATTAGCGGAGCCAGTGCCGAGGTCAATGCGAATAAGAATGCAGCCTGACCGTTTGGCGTAGCAACCGATGGCAGGTTGGTACCGGTATTGATAGCAACAGCCAGCATGTCGAACTGTTCACGGGTAATGATGCCGTCAATGAGTGCTGATTTGACTTCATTGATATATACCGTACCGACAAACACATTGTCAGAGACCATCGACAGCAGGCCGTTGGCAATATAGAACATGGTCATCTGGGCGCTACCCTCTAGGCTCAATACCATTTCAATGATAGGAGCGAATAGCTTTTGGTCGATGATCACCGCGACAATCGAGAAGAAAACAGCAAGCAGAGCGGTAAATGGCAGGGCTTCTTCAAACGCCTTGCCCAGTGCATGCTCTTCGGTAATGCCAGTGAACGAGGTTGCTAGGATGATCACTGTCAGACCGATTAGTCCCACTGCTGCCAAGTGCATAGCAAGGCCGACAATCAACCAAACTGCAATAACCACTTGGATGATCAGTTTGGCGTAATCTAAGTTGGTACGGCGTTTGCGCTCTTCATTGTCAAAGTCAACCAAGATACGGCGGACGTTTTCTGGCAGGCGGGCACCGTAGCCGCAGATCTGGAATTTCTCGACCAATACACAGGTAACGATTCCGCATAGGAACACGGGTAGGGTTACTGGCAACATGCGGATGATGAACTCACCGAACAGCCAACCGGCCTGATCGGCAATGATCAGGTTTTGCGGCTCTCCCACCATGGTCATTACACCGCCAAGTGCAGTACCGATACCGGCGTGCATCAGCAGACTACGCAGGAAGGCACGGTAGTTTTCTAAGTCGTCACGGCTGACTTCAAGAATATTCGAATCTGAAGTATGGTCGTGCGAGGAGTGGGGCTCCTGACCAGAAGCGACCTTGTGGTAAATACTGTAGAAACCAATAGTGACACTGATCACAACGGCAATTACCGTCAGCGCATCAAGGAAAGCTGACAGGAAAGCAGCCATTACGCAGAACGCCAGTGATAGTAAGGTCTTGGAGTGGATGCCGATCAATATCTTGGTGAAGATATAAAGTAGCAACTGCTTCATGAAGTAGATGCCAGCAACCATGAAGATCAGTAGCAACATCACTTCGATATTGGCGACCAGCTCGTGCTTGACCATTTCAGGGCTGGTCATCCCGATAGCGACCGCCTCGATAGCGAGTAGGCCACCAGGTTGTAATGGGTAACACTTTAATGCCATTGCCAGGGTGAAGATGAACTCGATAACGAGTAGCCAGCCTGCAACGAAAGGGTCAACCAAAAAGAAAACAAAGGGATTAATGATCAGAAAAGCAATGATGGCGACTTTGTACCAGTCGGGTGCTTTACCGAGGAAGTTTTTTATAAAAGCGTTCCCTAGCGAAATTGCCATGTGTTCGAGTCTCTTGATATACGCAAATACTAATAATAATGAGCTGCGTTGCTATCTTGCCTTTGAAGTCCGAGAGAGGATAACCATTATGTAATTGTTTTGGTTAATTGTTCTATAGAGACCCTCTAAGCTAAAAACCATTTCCTTGATGGTGTTTAACTTAAAGCAGGCAGCAGCATCCGTTCAGCTCCCAGAGTGAAAACGTGCTAACTCTACCGCGTGATCCGTCGCAGTCAAGTGCTTCGAGATGAACTTATTTAAGATTGTGAAAATTCATCGCAAAACACGGCTTGTACAGGTATTTTCTACGTCGTTATGAAATATATGCTTACAATTTTCATTTTGCGTTGAGCTTCGTCAATTTTTAGTTCGACGAATCTTTGAGCGGAATTTTGCGTGCCATGGATATGCTCGATGCATATCATTCACATGAGTGTGCATGGTTATAAATAGATAACCGAGATACTTCTTTTGGTAATTAGGTGGGCAATAAGTAAAGACTGGTGGTATGATGAGTTAATAAAAATAGAGCAAGAAGCAACTGGAAAACTGATCAGATGGTTATAAAGGCTGATAGCCCAGCAACATTTGCTGAGAAATATATTATTGAGAGTATCTGGAATAATCACTTCCCACAGGGCTCAATCCTTCCCGCAGAACGAGAGTTGTCAGAACTAATTGGTGTTACACGGACGACTCTTCGTGAGGTATTGCAGCGTCTCGCTCGTGATGGTTGGCTGACAATCCAGCATGGTAAACCGACTCGGGTGAACAACTACATGGACACCTCGGGGCTGAGTATTCTCGATACCCTAATTACACTTGATGGCCAAGATGTTCAAGGCGTGATGGAAGATCTTCTTTCTGCACGCACAGACATCAGCAGTGTATACATGCGCTATGCCGTTAAGGGTAACCCGGAAGAATCTTCTACTTTGATTGATCATGTCATCGAAGAGTGTGAAGCCTTGTTGAAGGCTGATAGCTTCGCTGATTATATTGAACACAGTGAAGACAAAGCTGACTTGATGCAGGAAGTAAAAAAGATCGTCGATAAATATGGTAAAGACGATCCTGAGCTGTGCGAAGCTATTAGCCGCGCCCGTGCTTTCAATTACTTCGATTACCGTATGTTCCAAGGTTTGGCGACGAAATCAGGCAATACCCTGTATGTACTCACAATCAATGGTCTACGAAAAATCTATACCCGTGTCGGTGGTTACTACTTTATGTCGAGAGAAGCTTGTGAGCTTGCTCTAGAATTTTACAGAGACATGAAGTCATACTGTGATAATCGTCAGCCAGAGATGGTCGCCGATCGTATCCGTAAATACGGCCGTGAGAGTGGGGCGATTTGGTACGCTAACCGTATTGAAATTGCTCGCCACCTGTACGAAGAAGAACAGTAAGCCAAGCGGATCGCGCTGGAATAAAAAAGGAGATGCTATATAGCATCTCCTTTTTGTTTCTAAGTATTAAAAAGTATGTGGCGGTAAAACAGACAGGCAATGTGATCTTTTGATCAGATTTCCGTATTGTACTGCGCACGGTTTGGACAGGTTCCTAATATATGGGAACGGCCATCGGCGAGCTCTTCCTCTAGAGTGACGTCAAAACCCCATAGACGGTGCATATGTTTCAGAACCTCTTGGTGGCTGTCGGCTAACGGGATACGATTATGCGGCACATAGCGTAGGGTTAGCGAGCGGTCACCTTTCAGTGCGACATTCCATACTTGGATATTCGGCTCATTGTTGCTGAGGTTGTATTGTGATGAGAGCTTCTCCCTGATAGCCCGGTAACCTTCCTCATTGTGAATTGCACTGACTTCGACATAGTTATGCCGGTCGTCATCATCGACGGCAAACAACTTGAAGTCACGCATCACTTTCGGTGACAGAAACTGGCTGATAAAGCTTTCGTCTTTAAAGTTCTCCATCGCAAAGTGAAGGGTATCTAGCCAATCTTTGCCCGCAATATCAGGGAACCAGTGTTTATCTTCCTCGGTTGGGTTTTCACAGATCCGGCGGATATCCTGGAACATCGCAAAACCCAACGCGTAGGGGTTAATACCGCTGTAGTACGGGCTGTTGTAGTCCGGCTGCGCCACCACGTTGGTATGGCTATGCAAAAACTCGATAATGAAGCGGTCGGTTACCAGACCCTCATCATAGAGATGGTTGAGAATGGTGTAGTGCCAGAATGTTGCCCACCCTTCGTTCATCACTTGAGTCTGTTTTTGCGGGTAGAAATATTGGCTTACTTTCCGCACAATCCTGACCACTTCACGCTGCCATGGCTCCAATAAAGGGGCATGTTTTTCGATGAAGTAGAGGATATTTTCCTGCGGTTCTACTGGGAATCGTATTTCTGCCGTTTCGACTTCTTCCTCATGGGTAACCGGAATGGTTCGCCATAATGAATTGACCTGCGTTTGCAGGTAGTCTTCCCGGGCTTTCTGGCGTGCCTTTTCTTCAACCATAGAAATCTTCTGTGGTCGCTTGTAGCGGTCGACGCCGTAGTTCATTAATGCATGGCAGGAATCCAACAGCCTTTCAACGTCATTTACGCCATATTTTTCTTCACACTCGGTGATGTATTTACGGGCAAACAACAAGTAGTCGATGATGGAACTGGCATCTGTCCATGTCTTGAATAAATAATTACCTTTAAAGAACGAGTTATGACCATAGCAGGCATGGGCCATAACAAGCGCCTGCATTGTGATGGTATTCTCTTCCATCAGATATGAAATACAGGGATCAGAGTTGATCACGATTTCATAAGCGAGGCCCATTTGACCGTGTTTGTAGCCTCGTTCGGTTTCGATGAAGCGCTTACCAAATGACCAGTGATGGTAGTTGATAGGCATACCAATACTGGAATAAGCATCCATCATTTGTTCGGCAGTGATGATCTCGATTTGGTTGGGGTAGGCATCAAGCCGGTAGTGGTCGGCTACCCGCTTGATTTCCTTGTGGTACTGATCCAACAAATCGAATGTCCAATCTGGACCGTCACTGAGTGTTTTTGATTTAGCGACTGTCTCCATAGCACATTCCCCCTAAAGCGACGTTAACTGACTTGCTTTTTAAAAAGCTCCCGGAATACAGGGAAAATGTCTTCCACGCTCCTTATGTTCTGCATCGCAAAGTTACTGTGGCTGGCTTGTAGTGCCTCATATTCCCGCCATAGTGTTTGGTGTGCCCGGCGTGTGATTTCGATATACGAATAGTAGCGGGTGACCGGTAGAAGCTCTTTGTTCAATAGTTCACGGCAGCCCGGTGAATCATCCGCCCAGTTATCCCCATCTGACGCTTGTGCCGCATAAATGTTCCATTCGGCAGGGGAGTAGCGTTTCTTCACTATCTCATTCATCAACCGCAGTGCACTGGACACTATGGTGCCCCCAGTCTCCTGGGAGTAGAAGAATTCGTGTTCATCTACCTCTTTGGCCTGTGTGTGGTGGCGGATAAATACCACGTCGACATTTTTATAGGTCCGGTTGAGGAACAGGTACAGCAAGATATAAAAGCGCTTGGCGATATCTTTGGTTGCCTGATCCATCGAACCGGAGACATCCATCAAGCAGAACATAACGGCTTGGCTGCTAGGCTGTGGCCGACGCTCGTAGTTTTTATAGCGTAGATCAAAGGTATCAATGAACGGTACGCTGCTAATTTTCTGGCGTAATCCCTGGATCTCGTTTTTCACCCGCTCTTCCTCGAAAGGTTGGGCTGGTTCGGTATTCATTAACAGATCCAGTGTTTTCTCAAGCTCACGAAGCTGGCGACGTTTAGCGGCGGTCATTGCGGTACGTCGAGCCAGAGAATTCTGGAGCGATTTTACAATGGCAATATTGGCCGGTACGCCGGAAGACTTGAAGCCCGAGCGGAACGTCTTCCATTCAACAATTTTGTTGAGCTGGTTTTTCTCAAGGTTTGGCAGCTCTAAATCTTCAAAGAGTAGATCGAGATATTCATCTTTGGAGATTTGGAACACGAATTCATCCTGGCCCTCACCATCGGGGCTAGCCTGTCCTTCACCGGCTCCGCCTTGCCCGCCCCCTCCTTGGGGGCGTTCAATGCGATCTCCGGGGCTGAACTGGTCATTGCCCGGATGGACAACTTCACGTTGTCCACCACGGCCTTGGTGAAAGCTTGGCTCGCGGATGTCACGGTTTGGAATAGTAATATCCTCACCGCTTTCCACATCGGTAATCGAGCGTTTATTTACCGCGTCAGCAATAGATTCTTTAATCTGTTGCTTGTGACGACGCAAGAAACGCTGACGGTTTACCGTGCTTTTGTTTTTACCGTTGAGCCTGCGGTCTATAAAATGCGCCATAAGCTCTCCCCTTATTCATCCCAACCATTCAGTTTATGAAGACTTACGAACGCGCAGGTACCACTCAGAAAGTAGGCGGACCTGTTTGCGGGTGTAGCCTTTCTCCATCATACGAGCAACGAAGTCGTCATGTTTCTTCTGCTCATCCGTTGATGTTTTGGCATTGAATGAAATAACTGGAAGTAGCTCTTCGGTGTTAGAGAACATTTTCTTCTCAATAACCGTGCGCAGCTTCTCGTAACTGGTCCAGTTCGGGTTCTTACCTGCGTTGCTGGCACGAGCACGGAGCACGAAGTTGACGATTTCGTTTCGGAAATCTTTCGGGTTACTGATCCCGGCTGGCTTCTCGATTTTCTCCAACTCGTTGTTCAATGCTGAGCGGTCGAACAGCTGGCCAGTTTCTGGGTCACGGTATTCCTGATCTTGGATCCAGAAGTCGGCATAGCTGACATAGCGGTCAAAGATATTCTGGCCGTACTCAGAGTAAGACTCGAGATAGGCGGTTTGAATTTCCTTACCGATAAATTCAACGTATTTCGGCGTTAGGTAGCCTTTGAGGAATTCAAGGTACTTCTCAGCCAGCTCTTGAGGGAATTGCTCACGCTCAATCTGCTGCTCAAGCACATAGAAGAGGTGAACAGGGTTGGCCGCCACTTCTGAATGATCGAAGTTGAACACCCGTGATAGGATCTTGAACGCGAAACGGGTTGATAGTCCGGCCATTCCTTCATCGACACCGGCATAATCCCGGTATTCCTGATAAGACTTGGCTTTCGGATCGGTATCTTTGAGTGTTTCGCCGTCATAGACACGCATTTTCGAGTACAGGCTCGAGTTCTCTGGCTCTTTCAGGCGCGAAAGCACAGTGAAACGGGCCAGAATTTCCAGCGTGCTTGGCGAGCAAGGTGCTGCTGATAGTTCACTGCTTTGCAGGAGTTTTTCGTAGATGCGAATTTCTTCTGAAACGCGTAAGCAGTATGGAACCTTAACAATATAGACTCGGTCCAAGAATGCTTCGTTGTTCTTATTATTACGGAATGTCTGCCACTCAGATTCATTGGAGTGTGCCAAGATAATGCCGTCAAATGGTAGGGCTGAAAGACCTTCGGTACCGTTGTAGTTACCTTCCTGCGTTGCGGTTAGCAACGGGTGGAGCACTTTCAATGGTGCCTTGAACATCTCGACGAATTCCATCAAACCCTGGTTAGCCTTACACAGTGCACCTGAGTAGCTATAGGCATCTGGATCGTCTTGGGCAAAATGTTCAAGCTGACGAATATCAACTTTACCCACCAGAGATGAGATATCTTGGTTGTTTTCATCGCCTGGTTCTGTTTTGGCGATACCAACCTGATCAAGAATGGATGGACGTACTTTCACAACCTTGAATTTAGTAATATCGCCACCAAATTCATGAAGGCGCTTAGCAGCCCAAGGAGACATGATGTTGTTAAGGTATCGTTCGGGGATACCGTATTCTTTCTTGAGGATATCTCCATCTTCAGTTTTATCGAATAGGCAGAATGGATGGTCGTTTACCGGACTGCTCTCGCCATTGGCTGTTAGTACATAAACTGGAACCTTCTGCATTAGGCTTTTAAGTTTTTCAGCCAGAGATGATTTACCCCCACCGACAGGACCTAATAAATAGAGGATCTGTTTACGTTCTTCCAAGCCCTGCGCGGCATGTTTTAGATAGGAGACGATCTGCTCAATCGCTTCCTCCATGCCATAAAAATCTTCAAAGGTTTTATAGCGGGAAATTACGCGATTAGAGAAAAGGCGGCTCAAGCGCGGGTCTTGAGCGGTGTCAATCATTTCGGGTTCGCCAATAGCCATCAACAGACGTTCTGCTGCGTTGACATAAGCGCTTCGATCGTTACGGCAGATCTCAAGGAACTCTTGCAATGAAAGCTCTTCATCCTTGGATTCTTCATAGCGTTGACGATAGTGGTCAAAAATACTCATGGTATGCCCCCTGAATCGTTCTTTAATCAATTAGAAAGGACGAAAACACAAATCTTTCACATCCCCCACATCTTAAGACTAGACCTAACTGATTAAAGTGCTTGACTGAGTTGTTGGTTTATAAACTAAATTTCCTTTTTCGATGTTCCTTACAAGCTGAATAAATTTTGCTCATTTGTTTACTATCCTCCTATAAATCAGGTTCTGCAAGAGGGTATGTTTAAAAAAAATCACAAAAATGTTGATGTGTTGTGACTTATCCTGCTTGTAAAAATAGACAGTCATAAATGGTGAAATTTATTTCCATTACAGAGTTATTTACTGAATGTAAAGGATTTCATTGTTCCAAACGGGTAACAAATGATGCGCTGGCTAGTGCATGATGGCTTTTTTGCAAAATGACGGATTTACAAGGCTGATTTTTGCAAAAAAGCGGGAAATCCAAAGCAATTATGTGGTGATGTTTTGGTCTGGCTTAAGTGTCAAAAATTTGCGATAAGGAGTTATTTTGAGAGCTAAATCAAAAACTCTGGCTTAAGATAAAAAAGTGCCGATATTTGGGGGGAGCCTAATTAATGAGTATTTCTCGTGTTGATACTGTTTCGATCCCGGTGTCTGATCAAAGCCAGTCATTGACGTTTTATCGTGATGCACTGGGCTTCGAGCTGATACGTGACCACCAAGCGGATAAGCATAAGCGTTGGATCCAACTGGCACCGAAAGGGGCAGAGACCACAATAAGTTTGGTGATGCCTTTTGGTGGGATGAAAGCCGGATCTGTACAGGGGCTGGTGGTGCAAACAGATGACATTCACTCGACTTATGATGAGCTCTCAAGTCGTGGTGTGTCGCTGTCGGAGATTGTCACTCTGATTGGTGGTCGTTTTGCGACCTTTGCAGACCCTGATGGTAATGGCTGGGTACTTATTGAAGCTAACTCGCAGATGCTAGCTTGATGTATTACAGCCGGGTCGTGAGCGCGAAAAGATACCTGCCGGCAAACTGCCGTACAGGTATTCAATATGCTGATTTACATGCCAGCCCTGCAGTGGTTGTTAGCGTTTTACACTGACTTCCGTGGTAAGTGTATGCATCTCACCTGGCGCTAGGGTTATGCTCTGGCTGTTATGGATGGTTGACTCAACACATACCATGGTTTCAAAGCTGTTGTTGGCCATGTCACCCATGCTTTCTGACAGTGCTTGCCACGGATTCCAGATCACCGCGGCATTGTGGCCGCTGTTGGTGACGGCAAGTTTACGGCTATTACCGTCATGGATCATTACCGTTGGCTCTGGTTGGGTATAGACGCTATCTACTTCACCCTCAAAGCTCAGTTTCTCGCCACCTTGGCTGAGTTGCCCTGCTTGGGTACTGTCTGCATACTCGCTGCCCATTTGGGTTACGTGGGTATCATGGATATTTGCGACACTGAAATAAGTGTGCAGCGCACCTGAGAAGCTCCACGCCGTATCATCCGTATTGGTCGAGGTTAGCGAGACTTTTAGGGTTGTACCGATTTCGAAGGTCAGCACATTGTGGAATTTATGCGGCCAGATAGCGCGGGTTGCTTCTGAGTCGGACAGTGTCAGGGCGATAATAACGCCGCTGTCATTTTCACGGTGCTCCTGAAGAGTCCATTCACTGTTACGGGCGAAACCGTGTGATGGTGCTGCTGCTTTGCCAAACCAAGGCCAGCAGACAGGAATTCCCCCACGAATCGCCTTGGCTGTATCGAATTCAGCTTTTTCGCTCAGCCAAACTACGTCTTCTTCGCCTCGTGGTTTGAACCAAATCAGGTGCCCGCCATGAAGAGAAATACCGGCCTCTGCTTGGGCATGGTTGATTCTTACTATCTTGATCCCTTGGTGTTCACAGATGGTGACAGCATCCGATAAGGCTGCCACTGTTGGAAGAGTATTGAAATCCATCAGACTATCCTTTGGTTGTAGCAATGTATAAATAATTGCCACTTTGACGTAAAAGTAACAGTTATTTATATACTTATTTTTGTTTAATAATTAAGTGTCACTATTAAAAAATATTTGTTAAATTTGTAATTATTTTTTAGCTGGGATTTGTTGCTTCTAAGCCTTGAGACATTAAGACTGAGCAGGGCAAGCCATTGATCATATCATTGCTTTAAAAAATGATTGTTTCAAGGCTGATACTGCACTAATGAGTAACCCTAATAATTAATTATCTCACACCGAGAACAGGGGGGGTTGTAACCAACAAGGTTTATCAAAACTCTATGTTGCTTGGTATAAGCCAGATACAAAAAAGGCGACACCGTAGCGTCGCCTTTTATTATCTAGCTAAAAGCTTACATTACTTAGAAATGTGAGCGATTAGGTCTAGAACTTTGTTTGAGTAACCGATTTCGTTGTCGTACCAAGATACAACTTTAACGAATTTGTCAGTCAGAGCAACACCAGCTTTAGCATCGAATACTGAAGTCTGAACTTCACCGATGAAGTCTTGAGATACAACTGCATCTTCAGTGTAACCAAGAACGCCAGCCATTTCGCCTTCTGAAGCAGCTTTCATAGCAGCACAGATTTCGTCGTAAGAAGCAGCTTCTTTAAGGTTAACTGTTAGGTCAACAACAGAAACGTTAGCAGTTGGTACGCGGAAAGCCATACCAGTTAGCTTGCCGTTTAGTTCTGGAAGAACAACGCCTACAGCTTTAGCAGCACCAGTTGAAGATGGGATGATGTTCTGAGAAGCACCACGACCACCGCGCCAGTCTTTAGCAGAAGGACCGTCAACAGTCTTCTGAGTAGCAGTAGTAGCGTGAACAGTAGTCATAAGACCAGATTCAATGCCCCACTTGTCGTTAAGAACTTTAGCGATTGGCGCTAGGCAGTTCGTAGTACAAGAAGCGTTAGAAACGATGTCTTGACCAGCGTAAGAATCTTGGTTAACACCCATAACGAACATTGGAGTTGCGTCTTTAGATGGACCAGTAAGAACTACTTTCTTCGCACCAGCTGTGATGTGCTGACGAGCAGTTTCGTCAGTTAGGAAAATACCTGTTGCTTCAGCAACAACGTCAACACCGATTGCATCCCACTTAAGGTCAGCTGGGTTACGCTCTGCAGTTACGCGAACTGTTTTGCCGTTAACGATTAGGTTACCACCTTCAACTTCAACAGTACCGTTGAAGCGGCCGTGAGTTGAATCGTACTTAAGCATGTAAGCCATGTACTCAACGTCGATTAGGTCGTTGATACCAACAACTTCGATGTCGTTACGCTCTACAGAAGCACGGAAAACAAAACGTCCAATACGGCCAAAACCGTTAATACCTACTTTGATAGTCATTACAGTTGCTCCACAACTTAATTTCTAATGAAAGATAACTGGTAGTAAAATTACAGAATATAACGTGACCCTGCAAGTGAAAAACGAACTTAAATTGCGTGAGGTCAAAAAAAAGTTCGGATCTTTTTTACATTCCTACTACAACGCTGCAAATTTGTACAGAAGTTGTATGAATATCAATCATAGCTGTTATTAACTTTTAATATCAACACGAAGCCCACCCAAAATATGCTTAAATGAGCAGTGAAGATGTAAAATCCTTTCGAGCAGAAAGTATGTGCCACAGTTGACGTAAATGGCAACCATTTTTCAGATAGATAACGTGAAAATTCAATGAAGGGAATATAATGTCAGTTAAATCAAACTCTTATTGGCGTGAAAAGCTGTCGGAAGAGCAGTATCACATCTGTCGGGAACAAGGAACGGAGGCGCCCTTCTCGGGCAAGCTACTGCACAACCGTGAAACCGGGGTTTATAGTTGTACTTGTTGCCAAGCCCCATTGTTCCACTCGAGCAATAAATATGATTCCGGCTGTGGCTGGCCGAGCTTCGATGCGCCGGCTGAGCGTGATGCGATTCGATATATAGAGGATAACAGCCATGGCATGCACCGGATTGAGATCCGCTGTGCTCAGTGCGATAGTCATCTTGGTCATGTTTTTCCCGATGGGCCAAAAACCACCGGGGAGCGGTATTGTGTTAATTCAGTATCTTTAATTTTTAATAACGAGAGTATGGATACCGAGACGCAGGGTGAGTAGTCATCCGTTGGATACTCATACCAATGTCCAACGCGACGCCCTGCATCCGATACGGGGCGTCGTTGCGAAATGCCTAATAGCCTCTTTACTGATTGGCGCTACTCAACCATGCTGGCGCTGAAGTCACCGTCATAAAGAGCCTGGGCAATCTTCTCTGCCTGGCCATTCAATTCATTACGTCGCTCGTCGCTCATCGGGTAGAACGCATTTAATTTGTCCTGGTTAGCAACCGGCATTGCTAACGCCCCTCCGACCTTAGCCCATAGATAGGCTTGTTCCGTGGCGCCTTGCTGATGAGATAAAGTAGCCAAGCCTTGAAGGATTTCTGGCTTTACCTTCGGTTGGCGAGAATATAGCTCAAGCGCCCGTTTGAGCAGGCGGATGGTTTTCTCTTGATCCTTTGAGGTATAGAAGGTGGCTAACGCCAACTGCATCTCCGGGGTTTCCATTTCAGAAGACCCCTCGAGCCTCAAGAATTTTCGCAGTGCCCCTTTATCTCCTTGGCTCCAACGGAAATATAGAATTTCAGGATCGTTCGATTCAGCAAGCTCTTCGTTGAGCCGCTTAATTGAGTCATAGGCACTGAGCATGGCTTGTGTGCGGTGGGTTTTACGCTCTTTCAATTCCGTGGGCTCGATCCGGGCTGCATACTCAAGGCACTTTTGGTAATCGTAGGTATATTGCAGCTCTTTAAATTTTTCTTTGTCGGTTGGATCTTTCAACACATCGTATCGTTGCCAAATGAGGTTGACCCGTTGCAGGCGGCACTGACCATCATTGAGGTTGGTATCGGCACAAAGCTGCGGCTCTGCCTGACATAAACTGTCGGTCGAGCGATGGCGTTCAAAGCAACCACTAAGGAATGCAATGCTGGCCAGCAGTAGGATAAGTTTTAACGTGGCTTTTCTCATTTGGCTTTTCAGTGACTTCGGTAAAGGTGATCTTAACTAACGAGTTTATCAAAAAAGAGATAAAAGATTGCGGCGGGCCGCCGGTTTTCAGCAGTGTGATCCCCCAAGCAGTTTATCGACGTATCCTTGGCGAGCTTTAATAGAAACTGTTATTACTGCGGGCAACGACAATATTAAATGGAAAAAGTGAATCGCGATGGATCTTGAAACTTTGCTCAACGCCATGACCCCAGAAGTGTACCAACGGCTAGCAACTGCAGTTGAAACGGGAAAGTGGCCCGATGGAACGGCCTTGACCCCTGAACAGCGCGACTCTTCAATGCAGGCGGTAATGTTATACCAGTCACGTCACAATGCCGATGCTGCCCACATGACGGTTGAAAAAGGGGGAGAGATAAAATTTAAATCGAAGGCAGAGCTGAAAAAGGAATTTGCAAGCGACAATGCCGCAAGCGCTGAAATGACGGCAGACGATATTGCTCGCTTTGACCACGACCAACTTTGAGTTGTAGCTCCATACACTAGCTGCACTATTTGATGCTGGCGAGTACCACGGGCGGGCAATAGAAGCCTGATAACTCGTGGTCTTCCTCGCCAACCAGATTGGCAACCCAGGGCTCTTGCTCAATACGCGATAGGTAGCCTTCTAACCGCGGGTAATGCGAAAACCTCAACCCTGCCATCCAACCACTCCGTAATACGCTCCATAAGCTTATTTCTGCCATCGACAGGTGATTACCGATGTAATCTTGTTCTGGTAGCTGCTCTTCTAGGTATTGTATTGCCCTTGGTAGGTGAATTTCGAGGCATTGCTCGACGGCTTCTTCATCGACATCTTTATCCAGCATCTTGCCCCTGAGTATTTTTTGGTAGAACAATACCCCGCCAATGAGCGATGTGAGGCGGGTATCGGCATACTCTTCCAGCCAACGGATTTTGGCTCTCGTGATCGCATCTCCGGGGTACAACGGCGGGACAGGGTATTGGTCGTCCAGATAATGGGCAATAACCGTGGAGTCCATGATGCTGTGTTGCTCAATTTCCAATACGGGAACTTTTCCCAACGGGTGGCGCTTTTGGGCTAGTTCTTTTTCGACATAGGGATTAAGCGGCTGCAGCTCATAGGTGATCCCTTTATAGGCAAGGGCCAACATGATTTTTCTGACAAAGGGTGAAATAGAGGAGCCATGTAGGATCATAATGTACGTACGGCCTTTCGCTGACAGGAATAGTCAAAGTGTAGCCGAGTTGCTGTTTATGCGGGAAGAACTAGAAAAAACGGCAGCCAATGGCTGCCGTTTATATTTATTTTTGTCGCGAGATTGAGGATTAGAGCGTTAGCTCGCCTCGCAAATCTTGTTGCATTAGACTGCGTACGTTTTCTACTGGTAGATCTTGGCTCAGAAGGAAATGTAGCTTGGCCAGTGCGGCCTCTGGCGTCATGTCATATCCACTAAGGACACCGGCATCGGCAAGGGCACAGCCTGTTGCATAGCCGCCCATGTTGACCTTACCTGATAGACATTGGGTAAGGTTCATCACGATAACACCACGCTCGCTCGCTTCTTTTAGCTGATCCAGCAATTCTTTGTTCTGCGGGGCATTCCCCACACCAAATGTCAGCAGGATCATGGCATTGACTGGTTGGCGGAGGGTATTGCGGATTACCTCTGGTGAGATCCCCGGGTACATGGTGATCACGCCAATCGGTTGAGGTGTGATGTTATGAACCTTGAAAGGCCCTTCGGGCTTTTTGTCGATTTCAACATTATTCGTTTGAATGTTGATACCGGCTTCTAGCAATGGCGGTAGGTTTGGTGAAATAAAGGCACCGAATCCGTCTGCATGAGCTTTCGTACTGCGGTTACCACGGATCAGTTTGTTATTGAAGAACACAGTGACTTCATTGATCGGGTAGTTTGCCGCGACGTGAAGGGCGTTGAGTAGGTTACTCTGGCCGTCAGAGCGCAGCTCCGCAAGCGGGATCTGCGATCCGGTGACAATCACTGGCTTGTCGAGGTTTTCGAACATGAAAGACAAGGCTGAGGCGGTGTATGCCATGGTATCCGTACCATGCAAGATCACAAAACCGTCGTACTTGTCGTAGTTCGCTTTAATATCATCAGCAATGCGCTGCCAATCCGCTGGCGTCATATCCGACGAATCGATCAGGGGATCGTATTCGTGGATGGTGAACTTTGGCATTTCTGCACGATGGAATTCTGGCATGCTTTCCAATTGCTGTTCCATAAAACCAGCAACTGGTACGTAGCCATGGTCTGACTTCTGCATACCAATTGTGCCGCCAGTGTAGGCGATGTAAATGTGTTTTCTTTCCATATGAAGGTACAGAATTATCGGTTTGGTGGGCGCATTATACGGGGTATGTAGCGTAAAAAAAGCCCGGCGACGCCGGGCTGATCTCACTTTTATAGATCTGGGCAATTTACGCAGAAGGAATATTGCCCTTTTGGATCATTGAAGTTACCAAGGGTAGAAAGGTCTGTTACAACTTTTTGTGTAACTGGCTGCATAGCTTCTGGCAACTCTCCCCAGACTAACTGGTGGAAGAATACCTTGGCTTCAGAGCTGAATTGCTGCATGAACATCTCGGCTGTACTCAATGGCTTGGCCATCCAGCGAACCTCATAGTCTTCACCCAGTGTAGCCAGTTCTGCAGCACTGGTGATGGCATCATCAAAGTCCCCGAGTTCGTCAATCAAGCCAAGGGCTAAGGCATCTTTGCCTGTCCATACTCGACCTTGTGCAACGCTATCTGCTTGCTCAAGGGTCATGCCTCGGTATTGGCTGACCAAGCCGATAAAACGCTGGTAACCGTTTTCGATACCAAGCTGGAAAATGTCGGCAATGCCTTGCGGCAACTCGCGGGTAACACCTACTCCAGTGAATGGGGTTGTGCCAACACCATCGCTGTAGATCCCCATTTTTTCCAACCCATTCTCGAAAGTGGTCAGAATGGCAAAGATGCCGATTGAACCGGTGATCGTGGTTGGCTGGGCCATGATTTTGTCAGCAGAGGCCGAAATCCAGTAACCGCCAGATGCCGCGACACTCGACATTGAGACCACAACTGGTTTACCTGCCGCCTTCAGGGCATCAACTTCATTGCGGATCACTTCAGAAGCAAAGGCGCTGCCACCTGGACTATCGACGCGAAGGATAACCGATTTCACTTTGTCATCAAGGCGAGCTTCACGCAGCAGGGCTGCTGTTGTGTCGCCACCTACGTTACCTCTCTGTTGGGTGCCATCCATGATGGCACCACTGGCTACCACAACAGCAATTTGGTTGTCGCTCGGTAGCTGGATATCACCAATTGTTGGCTGGTAATCGTAGTAGCTAATTTGGTTGAAGCTGTGATCGTCATTTTCACCAAAGGCATCCACAAGCTGCTGGCGAAGTTGCGGGCGGTTGACCAGTTCATCGACTAAGCCCATCTTTTTACTCAGCTTGGCAAAGTCACCATCGACACTTTTCAGCTCGATTACAAACTGCTCAAGCTCTGGTGTTAGTGTGCCGGCTACAATCTGGCGGTTACTGGCAACATCAGAAGTGTAAGCCCCCCAAAGCTGGTTGAGCCATGCGGTGTTTGCCTCTCGGGCTTCGTCAGACATACCGTCCAAGGTGTAAGGTTCGACGAAAGATTTGTAGGTACCGACACGGAAGACATGGGTGTTGATGTCCAGTTTCTCGAACAGGCTCTTGTAGTAAAGGGTGTAGGTGCCATAACCGGTTAGCATCACACCACCATCAGGTGACATGAAGATTTTATCGGCGTAGCTCGACAGGTAGTACTGGCTTTGCTTGTAATGATCGCCAATAGCATAGACCGGTTTGCCTGATTGTTTGAATTCCTCTAGCGCTTTGGCGATATAACGCAGCTTGGTCAGGTTAGTCTCTTGCATGTCACGGAGATTGAGGACCAGTCCTGTAATACGCTCGTCAGTGGCTGCGGTACGCAAGGTGTCGACAATGTCGAACAACACGTTTTCTTGCGTCTGTTCATTACCAAAGGCACTGCTGGTGAGGCTATCTAGCGGACTTGTATTGGTCCGTTGTTCGACGATTGGCCCTGAAAGGTCTAAGACTAATGCTGCCTGCTCCGGTAACTCTGGTTCTTTACCGCTTTCGGTAAAGGCAAAGAAAAGCGCACCGATGATGATGAGGAAAAGTAGGTTGATGATCAGCTGGCGAGTAAAGCTGATTAGTTTCCATATCCAACGGAAGAGTTTTCCAATTCCTTTAAAGATCACTTTCATGAAGGTTCCTGATTTTTCGCAAGGGCCAGTGGCCTGCTTCTTTCATTATTTATAGAAGATTGGACGTAATAATACTGATTTAGTTCTATATGCTAACCGACTAATCAAGGAATTACAGTAAGTAATAGAATTAGGTGAAAGACTTAACCAACAAATGCGTGATAGTCATCAGTAAAATGATGACGGAGTATTTTTATACAAAGAGTTAGATCTAAATCAATATATTGTTGCGTTTATGTAAACGATTGTTTGAAATATGTTTGACTGCTTCGTATACTGGTCAGACCATAACAACATAAAGAATGGAAGCCATGGACGATAAATCTTACCCTCATCTGTTAGCGCCGCTAGAGCTTGGTTTCACTCAATTACGTAATCGTGTGTTGATGGGATCGATGCATACTGGTCTGGAAGAGTCCCGTGATGGATTCAAAAAGTTGGCGGCTTTCTACGCAGCCCGGGCCAAGGGCGGTGTCGGTCTCATTGTTACCGGCGGTTTCTCACCGAATTTCCGCGGTCGTCTTCACCCACTAAGTGCTGAATTTAGTTCGGGTCGCGCCGCCAGGGCGCACCGTGTGATCACCGATGCCGTGCATCAAGAGGGTGGGAAAATAGCCTTGCAGCTGCTCCATGCTGGTCGTTATGCCATGCATCCTTTTGCCGTCAGTGCTTCGGCAATTAAGGCGCCTATTTCAAAATTTACGCCCAAAGAAATGAGTACCCGACAAATAAATAAAACCATAGAGGCCTTTGCCCGCAGTTCGGAGTTGGCTCGAGAGGCGGGGTATGACGGAGTCGAATTGATGGGGTCGGAAGGGTACCTAGTCAACCAGTTTATCTGTAAACGATCGAATCACCGTTACGATGAGTGGGGCGGCAGTTATGAAAATCGTATGCGCTTCCCCCTTGAATTGGTCAAGGCGGTACGCGCACGGGTTGGTCGCGATTTCATTATTGTTTTCCGCTTGTCGATGCTCGATTTGGTTGAACAAGGCAGTACTCACGAGGAAGTGGTGTTGCTTGCCAAGCAGTTAGAACAAGCCGGTGTGACGATTCTCAATACCGGTATTGGCTGGCACGAAGCTAGGATCCCGACCATCGCTACCCAGGTGCCAAGAGCAGCCTTCGCGTGGGTGACTGAAAAGCTCAAGTCTGAAGTTTCTATTCCTTTGGTGACTTGTAACCGGATAAATACCCCACAAGTGGCTGAAGATATTCTGTCCACTGGTCAAGCCGATATGGTGTCAATGGCAAGGCCATTCCTTGCCGACCCAGACTTTGTGATGAAGGCAGAGCAAGACAGGGCGGATGACATCAATACCTGTATTGGTTGTAATCAAGCCTGTCTGGATCATGTGTTTGTTGGTAAGCGTGCCAGCTGTTTGGTTAACCCGCAGGCGTGTTATGAGACTGAGTTGATACTGTCTCCGGCGGCGGGTCAGCGCCGTATTGCGGTGGTCGGGGCAGGGCCTGCTGGCATGGCAACAGCGGTTGCAGCTGCCGAGCGGGGCTTTACCGTCGATTTATTCGAGAAAAATGACTACCTTGGTGGTCAATTCAATCTGGCGATGCAGATCCCGGGCAAAGAAGAGTTCAAAGAAACGATCCGTTATTTTAGTCGTCGTCTTGAGCAAACCGGCGTGAATGTGAAGTTAGGTCAGGCGGTCTCGGTAGATGAGCTGCAAGGCTATGATGAAGTGATTGTTGCTACCGGTGTTCAGCCGCGCCGTCCGCCTATCCCGGGTATCGACCATGAAAAGGTGGTTGATTACCAGACCTTGATCCGTGACAAGGTCGAGTTGGGTTCGCGAGTTGCGGTGATAGGTGCCGGTGGTATCGGTGTTGATGTGTCTACGATGCTGACAGAGCCTGAACACCAGAACTTGGACGACTGGCTGAAAGACTGGGGAATTGACAAGTCGATTGAACATGCTGGTGGTCTGTATCCGCATGAAGAGTATGTCAGCCAGCGGCAGGTGTGGTTGATGCAGCGTCGTCCGGGCAAAATGGGTAAGGGACCGGGTAAGACGACTGGCTGGATCCATAAGAAAGTGTTGGAAAAACGTGGCGTTGAGCTGCTCAGCGGAGTGGGTTATGACAAAGTTGATGATGAAGGGTTACATATTACTGTCGAAGGCCAGTCGCGGGTATTGGATGTAGACCATATCGTTCTGTGTGCCGGGCAGACGTCGGTGGATGAACTTTCCGATGCGCTCAAGGCCAAGAACATCAATGTCCATGTGATTGGTGGTGCCGATGTTGCTGGCGAGGTTGATGCTAAGCGGGTGATCCGCCAAGGGGTTGAGCTGGCGGCGAAGCTTTAACATCAGAAACGAGTTCCTGGATCCTAGTTCCTAGGAAGAGCAAAGCATGTTCCTTGCTCTCTAGGAACCAGAATCTAGGTTCTAGGAGCTCAACTCCATAATCCCGCGTGCTTACCATGGACTTTCCGTATCAAAACTATGCTATCGTCTTCACAAGAATAATTATCATCCTGAGGTTGTTATGGACGCACTTTCCTTATTGCTCAACCGTCGGTCGCTGCCAAAAATGGTGGCACCAGCGCCACAGGGAGCAGCATTGGACGCTATTCTCCGTGCTGGACTGCGAGCACCGGACCATGCTGGTCTGACGCCTTGGCGGTTTATTGTTTCTCAAGAGGGCTGCTCTCAAGGCGATGGTCGACAAAAGCTTGCTGATATTTTTGTCGAAGCCGCGAACAGTGAGGGTGCTGATGAACTTACCTTGCAGAAAGCGGGCAAAGCCCCTTTTAGGGCTCCGATGGTTATAACAGTGGTGGCTAAAGTCTCTGAACATGTCAAGGTGCCGGTGATAGAGCAGTATCTATCGGCAGGGTGTGCGGTGCAGGCGATGCAGCTAGCGGCGGTTGCTCAGGGATTTGCCGGATTCTGGCGTACCGGAAAATGGGCCTATCACGCTGTTGTGAGACAGGCTCTGGGGATACAGGGAGATGATATGATTGTCGGTTTTCTGTATCTGGGAACGCCCGGTTGCCGCGATGCAAAAGCGCCAGAGCGGGATCTTACCCAATATGTCGAATACCTGTAGCCGCTATTTGATTGATTAAAGAGGGGGGAGCTAATAGGCTTCCCTTTTTGATCCAGGTTGATGACAGGATCTGGCAGCAGGAGTAGAATCCATCGCTCTTGTAAAATTATCGGAGCGTGTCATGGAAAATGTTCGCCTAACTCAATACAGCCACGGAGCAGGATGTGGTTGTAAAATCTCTCCTCAAGTTCTTGATACAATTCTACGAACGCAGCTCGCTCCGTTTGCCGATCCTAACCTGTTAGTGGGCAATGAAAGTAAGGATGATGCCGCGGTATACGACCTTGGCAATGGTACTGCAGTGGTCAGTACTACAGACTTCTTTATGCCGATTGTTGATGACCCGTATGACTTTGGCCGTATTGCGGCAACCAATGCAATTAGTGATATCTACGCCATGGGCGGTAAGCCTATCATGGCCATTGCTATCCTTGGCTGGCCGGTCAATGTACTGGCGCCTGAAATTGCCCAGCAAGTGATTGAAGGCGGTCGTGCAGTTTGCCGTGAAGCAGGAATTTCATTGGCGGGTGGTCACTCGATAGATGCGCCTGAGCCAATTTTCGGCTTGGCGGTAACCGGTATAGTCGATACAGACCGTGTGAAACGTAACAACCAAGCGGAAGCGGGCTGTAAGCTTTATCTGACCAAGCCACTTGGTATTGGTGTGCTGACAACCGCAGAGAAAAAATCCAAGTTGCTTGATGAACACCATGGTTTGGCTCGTGACTGGATGTGTCAATTGAACAAACCCGGTGTTGATTTTGCTAACGTTGAAGGCGTGAAAGCCATGACTGACGTGACTGGCTTTGGCTTGATGGGGCACCTTAATGAAATTTGTGAAGGCAGCGGTCTGAAAGCCAAACTTGATTTCGCACAGGTACCGAGCCTTCCGGGCGTATTTGATTACATCGAGCAAGGTTGTGTACCGGGTGGTACTGAACGCAATTTTGCCAGCTACGGTCACCGTTTGGGATGCATGACTGATCAGCAAAAAGCCCTACTTTGCGATCCGCAGACATCTGGTGGTCTGCTACTGGCTGTGGCGCCTGATGCAGAAGCTGAGGTCAAAGCCTTGGCACAGCAACATGACATTGAACTCAATGCTATCGGTGAGCTGGTTGCAGCTGCAGCCGATGACACTGTACTGATTGAGATCTGCTAAATATGTCGCGTCCTAATTGCCAAGATTTCCGCCAGCTGTTCATCAACGATACCCCACTGATGGATATGCGTGCGCCGGTGGAATTTGCACAAGGTGCGTATCCTTCTTCTCTTAACCTCCCTTTGATGCAAGACGAAGAGCGCAAAGCGGTGGGGACTTGTTATAAAGAACAAGGCCAGGAAGCGGCGATTGCCCTCGGTCATGAATTGGTCAACGGCGAGGTCAAAGCCGAGCGTGTCGCGCAGTGGAAAGCATTCTGTGAGGCAAACCCAAATGGTTACCTGTACTGTTTCCGCGGCGGCTTACGCTCGCGCATTACCCAACAGTGGCTGAAAGAAGTGGGTATTGATTATCCGTTTGTCGAGGGAGGTTACAAGGCGTTACGACGTTTCTTGCTCGAGATTATCGATGACGTAGCGACTAAGCCGATGACCCTGATTGGCGGCAATACGGGTTGCGGCAAGACGATCATGGTCAATGAGCTTACCAATGGTATCGATTTGGAAGGTGCGGCGAATCACCGTGGTTCATCATTTGGCCGCTACGTATCAGCCCAGCGTACCCAGATTAATTTCGAAAATGTGCTGGCGATATCCATGCTTAAAAAGCAAGCCGCTGGCGTGTCGCATTTTGTCTATGAAGATGAAGGGAAGATCATTGGCTCGGTCGGTGTACCTTTGCCTATTATCCAGGCTATGCAGGATGCGCCGATAGCGATTGTTGATGATCCGCTTGATGTTCGACTCGAACGTTTGCTGGAAGACTACGTGGTAAGGATGCAGCGTGATTACTGTACTGAATTCGGTGAGCAGGAAGGATGGGAGCGTTTTGCCCAGTATCTTGAGCGAGGTATGTTCAGTATCCGCAAGCGCCTTGGCTTCCAGCGCTATGAAGAGCTGCTATTGGTGCAGCAACAGGCCGTCAAGGTCATGCAGTCCAGTGGTGAACTGTCTGGTCATTATGACTGGCTCAGCTTGTTGCTCGAGCAGTACTACGATCCGATGTATACTTACCAGCTAAGCAAGAAGGCAGACCGTATTGCTTATCGTGGCGAATACGCCGATGTTAAAGCTTGGCTGATAGAAAACAGCAGCTAATCTCTTAAACACGAGTCCAGTAGTACCTAGCGACTGGACTCGATTTTATTTACTCCAAACCTGTATCTATATCCAGTATTTTCTTGTTCTCTCCGCGCTTTTTTCTTATAGTTCAGCCAATACTTGCCAACGTTATTCAACTGAATTCCAACTATGCCTCGTCTATATATTGCAGAAAAGCCCAGCCTAGGGCGTGCCATTGCCGCTGTGTTGCCTCGGCCCCACAAGAACCATGACGGTTATATTGAAGCGGGCAACGGTGATATTGTCACTTGGTGCATTGGTCACTTGCTCGAACAAGTCGAGCCGGATGCTTATGACGAGAAATATAAAAAGTGGAATATACTCGACTTGCCGATAGTACCGCAGCAATGGCAGCTATCGCCCCGTAAAACGGCCAAGAAGCAGTTAGGTGTAGTAAGGAAACTCTGCAAGCAAGCTGGGGAAGTGATCCACGCGGGTGACCCGGACAGGGAAGGGCAGTTGCTGGTGGATGAGGTGATTGATTATGTCAAGTTAGCCCAAGGCAAAAAGGCAGCAATGCAACGGCTTCTGATTTCAGATCTCAACCCTGCCGCGGTGAAGCGTTCGCTGGGGAAACTGCGTAGTAACCGCGATTTTATTCCGCTATCAGTATCAGCGCTGGCCCGATCCCGTGCCGACTGGCTGTATGGCATGAACATGACGCGCGCTTATACCCTGCTTGGCCAGAAAGGAGGCTACCGAGGTGTGTTATCGGTTGGTCGAGTACAGACACCGGTATTGGGCTTGGTGACTCGTCGCGATGATGAGATTGCCAATTTTGTACCGAAGCCCTTCTATGAGCTGTTTGCCTTGATCCCTTACCAGCAGCAAGAGATTCGGGCGAGATGGAAGCCGAGTGAGTCGTGCAAACCTTGGCAGGATGAAGATGGCCGGATCCTGAACCGCAAACTTTGTGAAAACGTGGTTAGCCGAATAAAAGGCCAGCCCGCAGAAGTCACAGCGTCTGAGCGCAAGGAAACCCGCCAGGCTCCTCCTTTACCTTATTCCCTGTCGGCCCTTCAGATTGATGCCGCCAAGCGTTTTGGCATGAGTGCCGCTGATGTTCTAGCCACCTGTCAGTCATTGTATGAGAAGCACAAAATCATCACCTATCCACGTTCTGATAGCCGCTATCTGCCAGTAGATCATTTCAAGCAGGCCGGGGATGTTTGCCAAGCGATTGCCAATACAGATAACCCGTTGAGCAAAGCGGTGGCAGGCGCAGATACTAGCCTGAAATCAAAAGCCTGGAATGATAAAAAAGTCGATGCACACCACGCGATTATTCCGACCCCTAAATCAGTCAATAGCGCTAGCCTCAGTGGCGGTGAGCAGAAGGTATATCAGCTGATCGCAAGGCAATACCTGATGCAGTTTTACCCGGCGGCGATATACAGCGAGGCCAAGTTGGAATTCACCATTACCGGCGGGCTGTTTATTGCTCGTGGCCGGCAGTTAATGTCTGCGGGTTGGCGTACGTTGTTGGGGAGGGATGATCCGGCAGATAAAGAGGCTGACTTGGCCGATAAAGTCCCTCCGCTTGAAAAGGGAACGGTATTGACCTGTCGTGATGGTGAAATCCTGGACAAGATGACCGAACCGCCAAAAGCTTTTACTGAAGCAACCTTGTTACAGGCGATGACGGGGATCGCCCGCTTTGTTTCTGATAGCTCGCTGAAAAAAATCCTTCGCGATACCGACGGCCTCGGTACTGAAGCAACCCGTGCCGGGATCCTCGATATCCTGTTTAAAAGACAACTGTTGATGCGGCAAGGAAAAAGCATCCATGCGACCGAGGCTGGCAAGGGATTGATCTATGCCTTGCCGGATGAGGCGACTTATCCTGATATGACTGCACACTGGGAGCACCAATTGCAGGATATGGCCGATAAAAAGTGCGCCTACAAGCCTTTCATGGATGCGCTGGAAGTACAGGTAACACAGTTGATGGAAAAGGTGAAAACCAGTGAGGTTCCTCAGAGCCTGCGTGACTTGAAGTCTCCAGAACCCTTTAAGAAGCGCCGTTATAGCAAAGGTGGCAGCAAGGGAAGCCGTAAGTCTGCTGGCACCAGTAGTGGAAAGGCCGCTTCGGGGAACTCTGCACCCGGGAAAACTCGAGCTCCTCGCCGACGTGCCGCGAACAAATAGTGATTAATGGGGATCTTCGGGCATGTCGCAAGTCATAAAAAACTGGTTACGCCCGCAGGATTTCGCTTCGTAGAGTGCACTATCAGCTAACTTAAAGAAGGTCTCGGCTGAGCTGTTGCCTGAAGGTATGAGGGTGCATCCGCCAATACTGATGGTGACAATATCGTCGGTGCCAGGTTGTTGTGTTTCCCTCGGCAGGGCAAGTTCCCTGATCGCTTCCAGTGCCCGTTCGGCAGCATATTGCGCCGCATGTTGGTCTTGGCCAGGCAGTAGCAAGACAAATTCTTCGCCGCCGTAGCGGGCAAAAAGCGCGCCCGCCCGCCGTTCCAGCGGGGCAAGCGTCGTAGCAATAATTTTTAAGCACTGATCGCCTGCAGCATGGCCGAAGCTGTCGTTGTAGTCCTTAAAGTGATCAACATCAATAATAAGTAGCGAAATTGGTAGGCTATGTCGTTCGGCCCGTCGCCACTCATCCAAAAAACGTTCGTCAAACTGGCGCCGATTGGCCACTTGAGTTAGTGGGTCTTCACGGGATACTTTTTCTAGTTTTTCGTTGGCCTGTTGCAACGCTTGGGTTCGCTCTGCAACCCTTAGTTCCAGCTCGGTATTGAGCTGGATAAGCTTCTCTTCTGCTTGGCGCCTGACCAAGTGCTGGGAGACAATGAAGGCAAACTGTTTGAGTAGCTGATGCAAATGGGAAGGCAGCGGCATTCCGCTGAGCAAGTTATCACAGGCAATCCAACCGATCGGTGTATCTTCATCCCACAGTGAAATATAGGCACTCCAGCCAAACCCAACCACCTTGAGGTTATGGTACAGCGGGGTGTTTTCTTCTATCGCCAGATATTCTTCATTTTTCTGCAAGGCATGGACTGAAAACCATAGGTCGGGGATTTGTGTCTCAAAATAATATTCATTAACTGTTTTACCGTATATATCAGAACCATAAGTGCCCTGCATCCGGTTGCCAGGTTTGAACAGGAATATCGCCATTCTGTCGATGTTGAGTTGCTTTTTGGCCTCGTCAACGGCAGTAAACAACATGTTGTCGATAGAGTCGGCACGCCATAGCCTGAACGAGATATCATGCAGGGCTTGGAGCTGTTTCTGCAAGCTGTGCTGCTCGTGCTGACGAATTTTAAGCTCCCGCTCTGCAATACGCCGACCACTGTGCTCATCTTGGATGATAGCATCGGTCATCGAGGTATTGAGTTCAGATGCTAACAAAACGCCCAGAAGATTGAAGTCCTTGGCTGTAAACTGTTTAGGGACCTCATTTTTGGGAAAATCGGCAATGAAACAGCCGATTATCCTCGAACGTTTCTCTAACGGGAGGGAAAGGCGATAGGCATTGTCTAATTCGGTAATGGTGGCCACTTGTAGCTGCACGGCTTGAGTGACCCGATCAAATGGTAATATCTTGTTTTCTTGGTATTTAATTGGCGGGGATAGGTATTTGATCCCTGCATTACCCATGGTCAGTAGAACTTTCCATTCAGAGTCGTCTGCGATGACCAAGGTGGCATCTTGCACGGAAAAGCTCAGCAGAAGGTTTCTGCAGATTTGTTCACAGGTTGCCCTTAAACCGTGTGACTTTCCTGAGAGGGAGAGTACCCGGTCGTAAAAGTCTTGAATGTGAGAACCTTGAGCCAAGTGACCTTCCCAATTAGTTTGGATATTGATTTGTTACATAACCGCATTGAAGCACTCTAGGTGTCCCTGAAGTTGTGTATTCGGCATGGACTATGGGCTTATAAAGCCGTAAACGCAGTTTGTTTCATACTATTGTTACGAAATTTTTGCGATAAAAGGCTTATGAATACAGCAAATTGGCGCTTTTTGATGGATTGGTTTTTGAAAATGCGACGAACTACACGGCTAGGTGTAACTGGCTAATTACTCAGCCAGCTAAAAGTAAGAGAGATTGTAGAAATGGTATGTGGCTAAGTCATCACCACTTTGGGCGACCAAGGTAACGTCGGGCATACCAAGGTGAATAGTTTACCAAGGTAAGTAATTACCTTGATAATCCATGAACAAACCAGAATCGGCCGGGGTGAGGTTATCGATGACTTTCTTAAGGCCAGCGGCGGATGCCTGCGCCTCGATAAGTGCATTCGGCCCGCCCATCTCGGTTTGTACCCAACCCGGGTGCAAGGCAACAGTAATTATGCCTTCAGGCTGCAGATCGTTGGATAGGCTCTTGACCACAGAATTGAGTGCTGCCTTGGAAGAGCGGTAGATATAACCGCCTCCACTGGTGTTTTCGGCCATGCTACCAACTTTTGAGGAGATACAAGCAATAACACCGGGAGAGCCTTGTTTTAGCTGGGGATAAAAAGCTTCTGCAATTTTTAACGGCGCAATCGCATTGATTTCAAATACCTTCCGCCATTCATCGACATCGGTGTTACCAAAGCCGTATCCTTTGGGGCCGTAATACCCTGCGTTATTAATAAGGAGATCCAGGCTAGTGGTTTCCATTGATTGCGCTAGGTGTAAAACCGCTTCATGGTCGGTGGCATCCAGCTCTACGATGGATAGGTGAGGAAATATATTTTGCCGGCGGGTCAGCTCACTTGCGCTGGCAATGTCGCGGCAACTGGCGTACACCTGCCAGCCAGCCTCTAGATAGGCCACGGTGAGAGCCAGTCCCACACCACGGTTTGCACCGGTTATTAAGACAGTCTTACTCATTTTATTGTCCTTGATACACTGCTTTGAGATATAAGATAGCGGAAGTATCGGATCTAAGACAGGCCAAAGAGGTGTGCTCCACTACATTTTAGGTGTTTATATTCATATATGGATATTTATGATCTTTTCACCAAATTCTATGGGTATTGCTTTCATGGTCTTGATACTTGTCGGCTGTGCAGATACCCGGCATGAAACGTTATCCGAGTTGGGCTTTACCCGGCCATATCTTGATGGCTACCAAGATGGGTGTTACAGCCGTACGAATGAACCAGCGACGCATTTGGAGGGGTTTCGCCAAGATCCCGAAAGAATGGAGGTCGAGGAAAAATATGCTTATGGCTGGCAGGATGGCTACGAGCAATGCTATGCCGACAATAAAGATTATTTATAATGAATTGCTAATAACCGCGAATACAAAAAAGGGCAGCCAATGGCTGCCCTCTTCATTTGTTGATCTGTGATTAGTCAGCTTTGTAAAAGCGTTTCATCTCGTGCATTGCTTGCATCAGTGTGGAGAGTTTAGGCTTAGCTGAATCCAACCGTTTATAGTCTTGATTATACACCATGTAGTTACCGTATTTATCGATAACGGTGGTGGACTCAGGCTGGATCATCACGATATCTTTCTCGTTACCTGCCAAAATCCAGCGACGCTTGGTCGAATTGCTAAACAAGCTGTTCCCACTGCTGTAGGCAGTCGCAGGCGTGGTGGTATTTAAAAGCGACTCCATCAGCGTTGGCGCGAGATCGAGGTGGCTGGTTAGCCTATCGCTCACTGACGAGACACTGCCGGGCCAATGGATCACCAATGGCACTTTTAATTGATATTGGCTGTAGTTACTGTTGGCACCCCAGCTATTGCTCCCGGTTTCGTTGAACTCTGTTCCGTGATTGGCCGTAATAATGACAATGGTATCGTCCATCAACTGCTGGTTGACTAAGTGGTCAAAAATACGGATCAGCTGCTCATCAATAAAATAGGCGGCATTACGATAGCTATTTTTCAAAATCAGATTCGTGTTCTGGCCCGAGATATTACTCGAGCCCAGTGACGGTTCAAATTTTGGTGAGTAATCACCGCCTTCCTCAAAGTTTTGTACTGAGGTTAGCTCGATATAGCTAAACCATGGGGAATTGGTCTTTTCAGACTCAAGCCATGAAGCCCAGTTATCCACCGCTTCTGCATCTTGACTGGTACCGGTTATTTCCTCCAGCGCAAGGCCGTTGAAGATAGCTTCGGTATAAATCGGGTCTTGGCTGAGATTATCGCCGCCGAACAAGCCGAATTGGTACCCACGTTTTTCAAGGGTGCTGACGAGCAGTGGTTTGGTATTGCTCGAACGGGCACTGTTGATATAGCTGCTTGGCAAACCATAAAACAGGCCAAAAATACCTGCCGTATTTTCGTTGCTACTGCTGTAGTGGTTCTCGAAATCCATATTTTGGGTGGCAAAAGCTGACAGGTAAGGCATGGTTTCTGCCTCGACCATATCGCTTCGTAGCCCATCAATCACCACGACTAACAGGTTTTTGCCAGTACCTGGGTCATCGAATGTCATTTTCTCCAGTGGGTAACGCAGCTGTTCACTGGTTTCCACCCCCTGGGCATTGAGGCGTTCGGCATATTCTTCACGGTCAAGCAAGCCATGCTTTTCCATGAAGGTTTTCGCTGTCATTGGGTAGGACAGCGGGAAATTAGATCGTTGTGCGGTGATGGGACGGTACAAATTGGCATCCGCCCAGATGTACATTAAATGGCTACTTATAAAGCAGATCCCAAAGACCGTTGCGATAGGTATCCCGACGTGTTTGCGGGTAAGTTTTCTGAGTTTGCGCCACAGCCACTCAGAAAGCACGAGCTGGAACAGGAATATTACTGGAACGGTAATAAACAGATATTGCCAGCGAGCATTGAGCTCGGTACGTTCTCCGCTCAGCAGCAAATCCCATACCAGAGGGCTCAGGTGAAGCTCCAGCGTTTCGTAGGCATGGGTGTCGAGCAGCAATGCAGTCAAGCCAGTGGTGGCCACCAGCACAGCAAAAATCCGCATCAAGCGTTGTGATGGGATCAGGAAACTGGCTGGGAAGAGTATCAGGATGTAAAATCCGAATACCAAAAAGCCAAAATGGCCAACCCAGCTAAGCAGCAGGTAGAATTGGCCAATCAGAGACGCTGGCCACTCGGAATGGACAATATACCGCGACCCCAAAAGCATGGCGGCGATAATATTGAAAAAACTGAACCAGTGTCCCCAGCTGATAAGCTGAGAGACTTTGTCTTTGTAATTGTTACCGCTGGAGACCATAGATGTCAGTGTTTCCCAGTCCTATATAGCTGTGGCACAGCAAACAAGATTAGTCTTCTTTGATTGAAGACTGTAGAGCGTGCGCAAATTTGTCTGCAATTGCTTTCCTTTGCGATGCAGGAACATCGGCATTGATGATGTTAGTCGCAATGTTGCCCACGATCATCAGAGCGAGTTCTGCAGAAGCATCATGCTTCTCTAATACATCGAACATATCATCAATGATTTGTTCAACTTTTTTATTGGTGTATTTTGAAGTAATTGGCATAGGAAGTCTTGTTTAATCTTGTTTAATGTTAAGGAAAGCGACTTATAATAACCTACACTTTAGATTAACTGAAATTTTTCCATTATGAGCCTCACACTTTCCAACGTCATTCTTCATCAATTAGTCAAGAATGAAAACGATGAATTGGAAATTCATCTTAGAAAACAATCCCTTGAAAACAATTCCTCGACTGAGGAGCTGGTATCCGAGCTACATCGAGTATACAGCAGCAAGGGAGCAAAAGGTTTTGGTCACTTCTCTGAAGATAGCGAATTTGGCCATTGGCTGAAACAGTCTCGTCGCGGCGAGTTGGACTTTCTTACATTTTCTAACCAATCAGCCCAGCGACTTCAGGCTGAATTGGTGAAATATCCGTTTGCAGAGTCTGGCACCTTAGTCATTGCGGAATACCAATCTTTAGCGACAGATTACCTCTTTATCGGCTTGCTACCGACCTGCCACAGCATGAAGGTGACAGAGCAACTGGATATTAGTGCGACTGATTATCTTGATGTATCTAAAATGGACATCGTAGCCCGCATTGATTTGTCATCGTGGGAAACCGACGCGGACTCGAATCGTTACCTGACTTACATCAAAGGGCGTGTTGGCCGTAAGATTGCAGACTTTTTCCTCGATTTCCTGCAGGCCGAAGTAGGTCTGGATGTTAAAGAGCAAAATCAGGTCTTGATGCAGGCGGTGGAAGATTTCTGCGCCGATTCGCGCATGGATAAAGAAGAGAAGCAGGAGTACCGCAAACAGGTTTATGACTACTGCAACGGTCAGCTGCAGTCAGGCGATGAAGTGACGGTCAAGGAACTGGCCGCTGAATTACCTGAGTCTGATGATGGCACCGATTTTTACCAGTTCACTTCACAGCAAGGTTATGAGCTGGAGGAAAGCTTCCCTGCTGATAGAACGGCGATGCGTAAACTGACCAAATTCGTGGGTTCCGGTGGTGGCGTAACCATCAATTTTGATGGCATGTTGCTTGGTGAGCGTATCTTCTATGATGCTGAAACAGATACGCTGACCTTGAAGGGGACCCCGCCAAACCTTAAGGATCAGTTGTTGCGTCGGCTAAATAGCGACAACTAATCCCTTGTAGTACGAACAGCTCTCCTCGCTGTTCGTACTTTTTACTGCCATTTTTACTTATCTTTTAATCAGCGCCTGATTTTGGTTGTACCTCTCTACTTTTTTTGCCTACAGTTTCTGTATGGGTTTCCATGCCTTGATGATTGTTTTCACATACCAATATTGAGGTGATTTTGTTGCCTTTGGTAAGAATGGACAGGAGTGACCATGACAAAGGATTCCAGCAAAGGTGCTACTTCCTCCAAGCCATCTAATCGTTCAACGAACAGCTTTGTTGGCATTGCACTGATTGTTGCCGCACTACCAAGTTTGTATCTTGGGAGCAGGATGTTAGGCGTCATTGGCTACTCACTCATTGTATTTTCGATCATGGCGTTGGTTGCCGCACTGGGTATTGGTTATAGTTTGCTGCTAAAGCCTAGAGGAGACGAGCGCAGAGAACCTAATAACGAATCTATGGTTGAGACCAGTGTCAGCCGTAATTTTGAGACATTGAGTCTCTCTGCTGATGTAGAGTCTTTATCCGTTTTCGACAGTGACTACCTGCTTGATACCATGGATGGTGACCGTGACATGGTTACCATGCTATTGGAGGTATTTGTCGATGAGCATTTTGATGATGGCCATAAAATCGTCATGGCACTAAAAACCGGCGACGTGGACCAAGTTCAGATGCTATCCCATCGCTTGAAAGGGGTTTCAGCCAGCTTAGGGGTTGAGCAGATAAATGCGTTAGCTGAGAAGGTTGAGCGCGAAGCCAAAACTCAGGCTGATAGTGAAAAGCTGGAAAACTTGTGTGAGTTGCTGAAGATGGTCTTTACGCCAGCCGCATTGGAAATCCAATCTTTTCTCGATGAAAGTGCCAACATTAAATCGCTACAGGGAAGCCGCAAAGAAGTACTCACCCAAGGGGCGTCCTCTCAACATCTATCCACTCAAAATATATCTGTCACAGAAGCTGCCAGCCAAGAGAAATCCCAGCATGATCAGTTAAGTATAGTCTCAAGGCTTATTAAAGAAGAGACAGTCGATGTCGTTGCATCAGGTAGCGGCTCCATACTAGAACAGGTTCAGGAAGAGAGTTCTGATAATGGTGCAGAGTCAGGTGGTTGGCTAGATGTCAATGCACTGCGTGAAGCGATGGACGGTGACGAGGAGACAGTGTGTATGTTACTGGAGATCTTCATTGAGGATAACGTTGGTAAGGGGCAGGTGTTGGTTGCGGCAGTGTCAGAGCCGGGACAGCAAGATCATGCATTGAATATTGTCCATGCATTGAAGGGCGTTGCGGCAAACCTTAGCGCAGCACCGTTACGTGCGTGCTGTGGGGAGGCAGAGGCGAAATTCAAATATAATGAGTCGGTATCTGTTGATGAATGCCGAGAAATAGAACGAGTATTGAACCTGACGATTGTCACAGCTGAGGCTTATCTTGCTAAAACGACGATCCGCGCTTAGAAGTCGGGCGAAATGCTGACGAACAGGTTATTGTGCTAGTTAAGTTCGCTTTAGACTGGTGATTGTTTGGTTCGCCAGTCTGAATTGATCGAGATCATATAAATACCGCCGCTGCAGTGGATAATAGCGCCACTATGATCGTTCAAACTTCTGGTCCAGCTCGACAGCAGCGTGAGTTGGATACCGCAAAGGCGATGATTCGCCTTTACTGCAAAACGCTGCACCGTGGTGCCATCATGTGCCCTGAATGCGAAGGGTTAATTGAATATGTCGAACACCGCGTACAAAAATGTCGCCTTGGCAATGAAAAGCCTAACTGTAACCAGTGTAAGAGCAACTGCTATCAACCAGCAAAACGCTTACACTTCAACCATGTGTCGCGTTGGGCTATGCCTAAACTGGTATGGCGGCGTCCATTTCAAATACTAAAATTCAAGTTTGACTGCTTGCGTCGTGGCGAGCCGGTTGATACTTCTTCATCTTCTTTACAGCAGTAGCTTACGTTGACATAACCTCTTTTGCTCGCTATTGACTAAGACGCTGAAAGATAGGATTAAAAAAGGGCTGCATTGCGCAGCCCTTGTTATTACAGCTTACTTTGTCTGTTGTCTTACAGGCCTAAAGTTGTAAGCCAGGTTGCGATGCGATCATCGGTAAGCTCTGGCTGGCGGTCTTCATCCAGTGCCAGACCGACAAATTTCCCGTCTTTTACGGCTCGGGAATCATTAAATTCATAGCCATCAGTCGGCCATTCGCCAATCAATTCACCACCGGCTTCTTCAACCATTTCTGCCAGTTCGCCCATGGCATCAAGGTAGCTGTCAGGGTAATCAACCTGATCACCAAGGCCAAATAGTGCGACTTTTTTACCCTTAAGATCAGCATCTTCCATTTCAGGTACAAAATAATCCCAATCCGGCTGCATTTCACCGTAGTTAGCGGTTGGCGTACCAAGGATCAGTAGGTCATAGTCATCAAAGATGTCACTGCTGTTGCCTGCGATATCTTGTGGTTCCAATGCCAGTTTCGCTGCGATTTTCTCTGCGACTTTTTCAGTGTTGCCGGTGTCGCTACCGAAAAAAATACCGATGTTAGCCATTATGATTTTCTCCTAACTTTTGGGGCAGGCTGGCTTTAGTCTTTTACACGGTTTAGCCAGCCGCTTTGTGATCTTTATGATAATTTTGTTGGTTATTTGCTTGTGTCTTGCGTCGGTTTCCATTGAGCTAGCTGTTCAAGTAGCTGATGTTTATGGCTTACCTGCTGACGAAGGCGGCTGAGGTTCTGTTCGTAGCGCTCCGGATCTTTTCGTTTGATCTGGGTGAAGCGCGCTTCACGGCCGATCAGCTCTTCGATGTCCTTTTTCGCTGGCTTCGAGTCCATTTGCAGTGCTGCGCGGCCTTTGGCAATCCGGCGCGGATCGAAGCGGAATAATGGCCACAGACCGGAGTCGACCAATAGCTGCTGATGTTCAACGCCTTCGGCCATGTCAAAACCATGGGTGATGCAAGGCGAGTAGGCGATCACCAAGGATGGCCCCGGGTAGGCTTCAGCTTCCTGGAGGGCTTTGATGGTCTGGTTCATATTGGCACCCAGCGCGATTTTGGCGATATAGATGTTGCCATGCATCATCATATTAAGCGCCAAATCTTTGCCTTGGCTGGTTTTGCCCTGGGTTGCGAACTTGGCAACGGCACCGGTCGGTGTGGCTTTGGATTGTTGGCCACCGGTATTGGAGTAGCCTTGGGTATCCATTACCAGAACGTTGACGTTGTCACCTCCGGCAAGGACATGATCAAGGCCACCATAACCAATGTCATAGGCCCAACCGTCCCCCCCTACAATCCAATTGCTTTTGGCAACCAAATCATCTGCACAAGCATCTAGCTGGCGAAGCGAATAAGGTAGCGCTGCACGTAGGCGAGTGAGGTTGTCGCGCTGGCGGACGACGGCTGCTTCGCTGCTGTCGAAAGCGTCCTCGCGGATCTGTTCAATCAAATCTGCAGGAATAATATCGCAGGCCGTGTCGAGCAATGACAGAGCATGGTGGCGTTTGCTGTCTAATGCCAAGCGCATCCCCAAGCCGAACTCAGCATTGTCTTCAAACAACGAGTTGGCCCAAGCTGGACCTCGACCATCACTGTTAACCGCATAAGGTGTGGTCGGCAGGTTACCGCCATAAATCGATGAACAACCGGTCGCATTGGCGATCAATAATCGGTCACCGAACAATTGAGTGAGTAGTTTGACATAGGATGTCTCGCCACAGCCCGAGCAGGCGCCAGAGTATTCAAATAGCGGCTGGAGAAGCTGGCTGGTACGGGCATCGATACGTTTGATATCGATACGCTCGACTTCCGGCAGTTGCAGGAAGTAATCGTAATTGGTGCTTTGCTGCTCAATGACTTGCTGCTTCGGTACCATATTGATGGCCTTGCGGGCCGAATTATCTTTGTCACTGGCCGGACATGCCGTGGTACACAGGTTACAACCGGTACAATCCATCGGCGACACCTGCAAGGTGTATGCTTGGCCTTTGAAGTCCCGCTGTTTGTAGTCGGTATGCTTGAAGCCGTCAGGCGCATCGACAAGCTCACCCGGTGCAATAGTCTTGGCCCTGATCGCGGCATGCGGGCACACTAAGGTACAGATATTACACTGGGTACAGAGGTCTTCCTCCCAAACAGGTACTTCCTGGGCAATGTTGCGTTTTTCCCATTGGGTTGTTGCGGTTGGCCATGCCCCATCGACCGGGAAGGCGCTGACCGGTAGTTGATCACCCTTATCGGCCATCATCATCGCGCTGACACGTTTGACGAGCTCTGGTGCATTTTCGCTCACTACCGGCGGACGACGGAAGATGCTGGTGACTTCATCTGGAATTGCGACAGCCTGGAGGTGTTCGACGGCTGCATCAACCGCAGCATGGTTAGCCTCGACAATGGCTGGTCCGCGTTTGCTGTAGCTTTTCTCAATGGCGGTTTTTAATTGCCCGAGTGTATCTTCAAGTGGCATCAGGTTGCTAAGTGCAAAAAATCCTGCCTGCATGATGGTATTAATGCGGTTTTTCAGCCCAAGTTTGCGGGCCAGTTTTACCGCATCGATGACATACAGTTTTAGTTGACGGCTGATGATGACCTGTTGGACTTCACACGGCAGATGCTGCCAAATCGTATCGGCATCATGCGGGCTATTGAGAAGCAGGGTAGCTTTAGGCGCGGCTTTTTCGAACATTTCCAATTTGTTGATGAACTGGAATTGGTGGCAGGCAATAAAGTCTGCTTGTTCAATCAGGTATGGGGCTTCAACCGGCTGAGGATCGATTCGCAAGTGCGAGGTAGTGATGCCACCTGATTTTTTTGAATCATAGACAAAGTACCCCTGGGTGTGAAGAGGAGTATTTTCACCGAGGATCTTGATGGTGTTTTTATTGGCGCTGACCGTACCGTCGGCACCAATACCATAGAACAATGCACGTAAACGGCTTGCGGGCTCTACATCGATAGAGGCTGGCTGCGGCAGTGACAAATGGGTGATATCGTCAACGATCCCTACGGTAAATGAATGCTTGAGTTGCTGTTCACGCATGGTATTGAAAATACCCGCGGCATGGGATGGGGTAAACTCCTTGGAAGAAAGCCCATAACGGCCGCCCACAATTGCTGGCATTTGCGGGTACTGCTGGTTGGCTACGGCTTGCTGCAAGGCTGCCATGACATCCAAGTACAGCGGTTCACCTACGGCGCCTGGCTCTTTGGTGCGATCAAGTACGGCAATATTTGTGACCGAAGTAGGTAGCACTTCTATCAAATGCGCTAAAGAGAACGGACGGTATAGGTGTACGGTGATTACGCCGACTTTTTGGCCCAGGGCCAGCTGGTGGTCAACGGCTTGTTTTACCGTCGAAGAGGCTGAACCCATCACCACTATAACGCTATTGGCCTGCGGGTGGCCGTAGTAGTCAAACGGGCGGTATTCGCGGCCAGTCAACTCGGCAAATTGTGCCATTTTGTTAGCGACAATATCAGGACACGCCTGATAAAACAGGTTTGATGCTTCACGGGCTTGGAAGAAGGTGTCTGGGTTTTGCGCAGTACCACGAATGCTCGGTGCATCTGGGGTCAACCCGCGTTCTCGGAAGGCATTGACCTGCTCGTTGTCCACCATGGTGTGCAGTGTCGTATCATCAATCAGTTTGATTTTATTGATTTCATGCGAGGTACGGAAACCATCGAAGAAGTGCACGAAGGGTACTCGGCTTTCTAATGTTGCCGCTTGGCTAATAAGAGCAAAGTCATGGGCTTGCTGGACACTACCAGCTGCCAGCATGGCAAAACCTGTTTGGCGTACAGCCATAACATCTGAGTGATCACCGAAAATCGATAATGCATGGGTGGCAAGGGTACGGGCGGCAACATGCATGACAAACGGGGTAAGCTCCCCGGCAATTTTGTACATGTTGGGGATTTTAAGCAGTAACCCCTGTGAAGAGGTAAAGGTCGTCGACATCGCGCCGGCCATCAGGGCGCCGTGAACCGCACCGACAGCGCCACCTTCTGATTGCATCTCGATAACACGAGGAACTTGGCCCCAGATATTTTCTTTCTGTTGGGATTCCCATGTCTCGCAGGCTTCCGACATCGGAGAAGATGGAGTGATAGGGTAAATACCGATCACTTCATTGCAGCGGTAAGCAATAGACGCGGCGGCTTCATTGCCGTCCATGGTAACAAACTGCGATTGGTTTTTTTGATGAGTAGACATGAGTAGCTCCATCGGGCTAACAGGTACAGGTAATCGACACAGGCAAACAGGTTGCTGCGTTTTTTGATTTTTTAAATAGGGTGGGCCGACCCCTAGTGGGTAGCAGAGGGCCGGCCCGAGGGCATTACTGCGATTTACACTTCAACCACATCTAGCTGCGGTTGAGGGTTTAGCATGCGGGCCAAATCATCTTTGGCATTGCCCGTTAGCTGCAGGTTGAACTGCTGCTGTAGGAAGGCAAAGATATCTTCGTTGACGAACTCTGGTGGGTTTGGACCCAGGTAAATATTCTGGATACCCAAGTTGAACAGTGCCAGTAGGATAAGCACCGCTTTTTGCTCCATCCAAGACAGAACGATGTTCACCGGCAGATCGTTAACGGCAACACCCATCGCATCGCTCAGTGCCAATGCGATCATTACCGCACCGTAGCTGTCATTACATTGGCCAAGGTCAAGGTAGCGTGGGATCTCCGTGCCCGGAACCGTACCGAAGTCATGGTCGTTGAAACGGAATTTACCGCATGAAGACGTCAGGATGATGCAATCGTCAGGGATAGACAGAGCCAACTCACGGAAGTAATCGTTCGGTTTGCCTGGTTTATCACAACCTGCTACGACGAAGAACTGCTTGATCTTGCCTTCGTTAACCGCTTCTAGGATCTGCGGTGCCAAACCAAGAATCGTCTTGTAGTTGTGGCCGGTCATCAGGGTGTCTTCACTGTTGAAGCCTTCGATATCCGGTAGGCTCAATGTTTGCTCGATCAGTGGGCCAAAGTCGTCTTCAAGCTGGCGGCAGTTATCGATGCCGACAATACCGTAGCTGTATAGACGGTCGGCATAATCTGCACGGCCTGTTGGTGGAACAATACAGTTAGTGGTCACGATAATGGTACCGTTCCACTTTTGGAATAGCTGCTTTTGGTCGAACCACGCTTTACCAACGTTACCTTTTAGGTGGCTGTATTTGCGTAGTTCAGGATAGCCGTGTGCAGGTAGCATCTCTGAGTGGGTATAGATATTGATACCTTTACCTTCGGTCGCAATAAGCAGGCGCTCAAGCAGTTCAAGGTCGTGACCGGTAACTAGGATACCTTTACCTTCAGCTTTGTTTTGTGGCACGCATACAGGAGTAGGGATCCCTAAGCGGCCATGGTGGGCCTCACCCAAGCGAGACATCATCTCGCTACCGGCACCACCAATTTTCATCAATTGGGCAATGTGCTGGTCAAAGCTGAAGTTAACGTTAGTTAGCGTGAAATATAGGGTTTCGGCAATTACGTCATCAACAGATTTAGTATCTGCACCTAGATCATCGGCGTGAGTACGGTAAGCAGAAAGGCCTTTCAGGCCGAAAATCATAATATCTTGTAGGCGCGAAAGGTTTTCGTCTTTACCACAAGTGCCTTGGGTTTTTCCTGTGCTACCACAGCCGCCAGTTTGGGCCATCGAGCACTGATGACAAAACATTGCTAAGTTCGACATTATTGCATTCCTTAAAGGTGTATTTGTTTTGCAACTTATGGTGCGAGCATACGAGGAAAGCGAAGCAACGTCATTGATCGAGATCATTTCTGCCAGTAACCACCATATAAAATACTACTTATGAGAGGTAGGTTTATGGATTGTATCGGAATGTATGGATTGCCCCCGCACTATTGAACAGTGTTTTGTATCTATGTAGCCTATATATAGTCAGTTAACTATTATGGATTGGATATGAGTATATCCCTGAGGGCTCAGGCACATTTGGATAAAGTGCGAAAAAAATATCTAGCGGCATACCGAGCGAATGAAAAGGGTCGGGCGCGCTGACAGGGATAGCTAAGGAGTCACCGGATAGGCACAAAAAAGGGCGCTTCTGCGCCCTTTTCTCGATTCGAGCTAATCTATTGTTAATTAGCCAGCGATTTTGGTCAGTACTTTTTTCAGTAGCTGGATACGCGGCTCGATAGTTTCAAGCTCAAGGTATTCATCAGCACTGTGGAAACCAGCACCGGCAGGGCCAAGGCCATCCAGTGTTGGAATACCTAGCACTGCAGTTAGGTTTGCATCTGAGCCGCCACCGACTTCTTGCCATGTGATGTTGATGCCTACTTCTTGGCCCGCTTCTTCAACCAAGGCCATCAGAGATTCAGTCTTTTCAGAAGGAACCATTGATGGTTTGTGAGCTTCACGGTCGATAGTAATAGCAACACCGTCAACAAATGGTGTTTCAGCCATTGCACGAATTTTCGCGTCGGCATCGGCGTATTCGTCGTTGTCCCAGAAACGTACATCAACCACGGCTTCTGCATGATCAGGAACGATGTTGGCACCGGCACCACCTTTAACCACACCCACGTTCAGGGTAGTACCTGACTCAAAGTTAGTTAGGTTGTTGATCGCCAGAATCCAGTTTGCCATCTCAGTGATTGCACTGCGGCCATTTTGCGGTTCGTTACCTGCGTGTGCAGCTTTACCTGCAAATGTCAGGCGGTAGCGAGCCATACCCTTACGAGCTTTAACCAAAGAACCGTCAGCACGGGCAGCTTCTGCCACCAATACATTTTTAGCATTAACGGCAACGCTCTTTAGCCATTTTTCTGAGTGTAGCGAACCAATTTCTTCGTCTGGGTTCATGCATACACAGATAGACAGTTTATCTAGTGTTTCCTGATCCATGCCGCGTAAGGTGTAAACAACGTTCAGCAGGCCAGATTTCATGTCAGATACGCCTGGACCGTAAGCGCGTTTGTCATCAAATGTCATTGGGCGAGCTGCCACTGTGCCAACAGGGAAAACGGTGTCCATGTGGCCAATAAGCATCACGTCAATGTGTTCAGCGTCAGGCTTATTGCGAACTTCAAGGCCGGTTCCGGCAATACCGCAATCTACACGCTTCACATTCCAGCCCAGATCAACGTATTTTTGTTCCATCTGGTTGGCAATAACTTCAATGCCTTCTTTGGTTAGCGTACCGCAGTCGACATCGATTAGCGGGCGTAGTTCTTCCAAGTAATCTTGCAGTGAGAAACTCATATTAGCTCCTGAGAGAAACCCTATAAGGGGTATGAATAGCGACAGGAAAAAGGGGGCAAAGCCCCCTTAAAGATATTTACACAAGGATGTTCATTACGAACATGGCAACGAATGCATTCAGGACCGAAATTGCAACCATCACAGGGATGTGGCGGCCTTCTGTGCCGATAACACCGAGGATACGGCCAAGGTACTGAACCTGAGAGCCCATTAGGTAGATAGCAGGGGCAAGGATTGCGATGTGGTTACCGTCAAGGATACCACTGTCAAACAGAGTGATTACCACACCAACCGCACCACCCATCGACATCCACGCACCGATCAATACCGCTGCGGCTTCACCTGGCAGGCCGAAGACACCCATGATAGGTGAGAACAAAACGCCCATAGCGTCAAGTGCACCAGTAAGAGAAAGTACTTTGATGATCACGAATGCCATCAGTACGTTTGGAATCGTAGAGCTTGTTGAGATAGCCCAGCCTTTCTTCGCGCCTTCTACGAAGATATCAGTAACCATTGGTTTTTTAGTTGCTTGAGACATTATGCGGTCTCCTTCTCAGTAGAAACGTTGTTTTTCTTATCAGTGGCTTTCAGGTATAGGCGGAAGATGTTCGCGCCTACAATTTTCATCACGAACATGATGACAACAGCCAGACCAATTGAAGAGGTAACTGCATTGCTACCGTCAGCGTAGGTTAGGGTGAACAATACCGCGCCAGAAGAGAAGAAGTTAACAATGGTGGCACCGGCAGAGAACTGGAACATCGCGAACACATCGGTTTCGCGCTGGTTGATGTGGCCTGCTTCCTGAAGCTGGCGTGTCATAGAAGCGCCTGAGTCAGTATTCTGTAGAGAAGCGATAAGCGCCAGACCAGTATCACCAGGTAGGCCAACAAGTGGACGTAGTAGTGGAGTCAGTAGCTTACGAGCAGCGTCTAGAGCACCGTAGTGCTCAAGAACGTTGATCATGCCCAGTGCGAACATAACAGTAGGTACAAGCGTTAGGGCAAAAAGGAAGCCGTCACGTGCACCGCTACCGCCAGTACCGCGCATAGTTGTTTTTGTCACTTCTACAGCACCGTCAGCAGCTGTCGTGACAGTGTTCGCCATGGTACCGAAAGAACCGTTCAGGGTATTGAAATCAAAAACACCGTACCACTCGTTGGTTTGTAGTAAACCTGAAAAGAACACAAAAGCGAACGCTAGGGCAATGTATGCACCTATCGTTACCTTTTGGTTTTTCTCTGCTGGATTGCTCATATGTAACCTCTTAGGAATCAAAAAGGCCGATTGGCCAAAATAAGGAATCTGTAACAATTCTTCACAGGTTTTCACTGCAAATTGAGCTGTTACAGAGTCCTCAAAATAAGAAACGAGGTCATTGTCCATGATTTATCGGGGAAATAATTGACGGGGGTCAATATGTGCTACTGAATGCTAACCCGATAGGGCTAATGGCTGGTATTTGTGATCGTGATCTACATTAATATCCTATTCACAAAACATAACATTCATAGTGGATGTTTTTAATCATGATTGATTGTTTTTTTATTATTAATTAATCATTTCCATGGTGTGTTTTTAGTGTGTGATAAGTGTTTTTTGGGCAGGATAGGAATGATAATTCTGCGTGTTGTTGCTGGTTGGTTAGTATAAGTTCAATTAATATTTGTTTACAACTATATTCTTGACTAGGTGCAAAAAAGGCGCCGCTATGGCGCCCTTACAATTTTATATAGAAGAAATTTAAGCTGTTTGTTGTGGACTCTGAGTCGCTTGTAACGGGCTATCTTCTTCAGCTTCGTCGGTGGTTACTGTTGGAGGGCAGCGATCAACGAACCAACCCATATACGACGAGACAATAGTGACGATAATGCACACAAAGCTCAACCACATGAACGGTGCATAGGAGAAGGTGGCTACACCCAGAATACTTGCCATGTAGATACCGTTATCACTCCAAGGGACCATACCTGATGTTAGGGTACCGCCGAACTCTGCATTTCGAGAGAGGTTCTTACGCTGGTAACCGAGGCGGTCATAGTTCTTGGCACAAATTTTTGGCGTTAGGATCAGTGATACATACATCGCTGAACCGAAGACGTTACCCAGGAAGGCGGTGGCAATCGTCGATACAGACAGGCTGCCCGCCGAGTTAACACGTTTCTCGAATATCTTAGCAATGGTCTGCAATACGCCAACTTTGTCCAGCAGGCCACCGAAGCCAAGACCGAAGATGATGACTGCTACCGAGCCCAGCATCGATGACATACCGCCACGATTAAGGATTGCATCGATGAAGTCGACCCCAGAGTCGATAGAGAACGGTGCCCAAGCAGTGTTAAATGCAACCAGTGGGTCCATATCCTGAATCATTACTGCCCAGATGATGCCCAGCAGTGAACCAAGAGAAATAACTGGGAAAGAAGGCAGACGTAAAGCCAGTAGAGCAAGAACTATGATCACAGGTACGAATGAGAATGGCGAGATCACGAACTGCTGCTCCATCGCGATGATAACAGACTCAACCTGAGACATATCGACATTGCCGGCGTAGTGGATGCCAACACCGGTAAAGAGGATACCGGTAATTATGTAGCTGATAAGAGCAATTGGCAGCATACCTTTGATATGCTCGACAACTTCAACATTAGACATCGATGAAGCCAGAATTACCGAGTCTGATAGTGGTGACAACTTGTCACCAAAGTAACAGCCGGACAGCACTGCACCAGCTGTCATTGGAGCAGGGATCCCCAAGCCTTGGCCAATACCCATCATCGCAATACCGGCAGTACCTGCCGCACCCCAAGAAGTACCGGTTGCCAATGCAGTCATTGAACAGATCAACATTGTTGCCAACAGGAAGATGGAAGGGTGGATGGCTTTTAGGCCGTAATAAATGATGGTTGGAACAATACCACCTGCAATCCAAGTACCGACAAGCGCACCCACCGCCAGCAAAATGAGCACGGCCCCCAAGCCGTTAGCGATGCCTTTGGTTGCTGCTGTTTCTAACGACTTATAATCATGGCCAAGCTTAATGCCCAGAGCCATGATCACGAACCAGCCGATGTAAAGCGCTAACTGGATAGGTAAATCGAGTTTCGCAGTAAAAGAGAAAGCCAGCGCAAGAAAAATACCGAGAGCGATAAAGACCTGAGTCAGCGACGGTAGTTTTACAGTCTGTTTGTTCATACTTCTAACCTTGTAAGTTCGAGCCTGTAAATAATGATTATTCCTTTGAGCGGTGTATTTTCGCCCCAAGGGATTATTTTTTAATAATTTTGATGACCAAAATGGCCAGTTAAAGAGTGCTAGCATTGATTTGCTGCTACTCTAGCGGATAGATTTCATGCTCACGATAGAAAATGTCTATAGATGTGATCTGATGCAAAATGAAGTCTAAACCCTTTGAAAAAGTACGTTTGTATTTTGAATTTTTGTTAAATTAGCGTACTTGATTTGTGTGTTGTATGTTTTTTGACTGCTTTTCATATTGTTTCCATGTGTGATATTCCATTAATAGATAGATGATACAACCGCACTTATGGTGGTAATTTAGAATTAAGTTTTGCCATATCGAGCTATGGTAGGTTATCAATGTGTCGCGAAATGATCAAAATAAGTAATGATTATTGGTTGTGAAGATTTAATTAAGATTTCATCTTTCAGTCTTATTATTGACCATTATTTAACACTTGGAGTGCAATTTGAGCGATGTTTGTTTGTCTTCTAGCCCGAAATTTCACCAAAGATAATGTGGGGATTTATCATTCAGTATCGTAAGGTGTAATATTGTTTGCTGGTTTTGTTCACAGTGTGGTGATTTTTTTTACAGGTTTTTTGCAACTTATGCTTGAGTTTCGGGGCTGAAATTACTATAGATGGGGGTCTGTCTGTCGTTATAACTATCGCTTGTTTCTACTGAAATGGTCATACCAGAAGTATCGATAGTTATACCGATAGAACAATGATCAGGGAGAGTAGTGCAGATGATGAAAGTAGGATTAGTGGGTTGGCGAGGCATGGTGGGCTCTGTCCTGATGCAGCGTATGGTGGAAGAAGGTGATTTTAATGTCATCGAGCCAGTTTTCTTCTCTACGTCCCAAATTGGGATCCCAGCCCCGAATTTTGGTAAGGATGCCGGCGTCCTTCAGGATGCGTTTGATATTGAGCGCCTGAAACAGTTGGATGCGATTATCACCTGTCAGGGTGGTAGTTACACCGAGAAAGTATACCCAGCACTACGTCAAGCAGGTTGGAAAGGCTATTGGATTGATGCGGCATCAACCTTGCGCATGAAAGAAGACTCCATTATTGCCCTTGATCCTGTGAATTACGAACAGATGAAACAAGGTCTGCACAAGGGTGTGAGTACTTTCGCTGGTGGTAACTGTACCGTGAGCCTAATGCTTATGGCTGTCGGTGGCTTGTACCAAGCAGGCTTGGTTGAGTGGATGACCTCTCAAACCTACCAGGCGGCATCTGGTGCCGGAGCGAAAAACATGCGTGAGCTAATCAGTCAGATGGGCGTGATCAACGACGCTGTTTCTAGTGAACTGGCTGATCCTTCTACTTCTATTTTGGATATCGACCGCAAGGTGGCTGAAACCATGCGCTCCGATAGCTTCCCGTCTCAAGAGTTTGGTGTACCGCTAGCAGGTTCATTGATCCCTTGGATTGACGTGAAGCGCGATAATGGCCAAAGCAAGGAAGAATGGAAAGCGTCGGTGGAAACCAACAAGATCCTCGGTCTTGATAGCAAGCCTATTCCAATCGACGGTACATGTGTACGTATCGGTGCAATGCGCTGTCATAGTCAGGCGTTGACTCTGAAGTTGAAGAAAGCTGTTCCAATGGACGAAGTGGAAGAAATCATTGCATCACATAACGATTGGGTGAAAGTGATCCCGAATGATCGTGATGTGACAGCCCAGGAGCTGAGCCCAACTAAAGTAACCGGTACTCTTTCTGTCCCTGTTGGTCGTTTGCGTAAACTGGCGATGGGTGATGACTACCTCAATGCGTTCACTGTGGGTGACCAGTTGTTGTGGGGTGCTGCTGAGCCGCTTCGCCGTACTTTGCGTATCATCTTGGCTGAGAAGCAATCAGTTTAATTAAGAATAACCACTGATATAAAACGCCTGCTCACTCTGGTTAACAGAGGGGCAGGTGTTTTTTTATGGTGTTGTTTATTAGCTTAAACTCTTTAGCTTCAAGGCCTAGCTTACCGGTGCTTGGCGGGTACGACGCCAGATGGCCAGTACATCTTTCTCTTTTAACTTAGCCATGGCCACATAGGCGACAGGTACCACGAACAGCGAGAAGAAAGTACCGGCAACCAGACCGCCAACGAGCACCAAGCCGATATTTACCCGACCCAGAGAGCCCGGCCCAGAGGCAAATGCTAGCGGCAGCGAACCGAGGATCATCGTCAGTGAGGTCATCAGAATTGGCCTCAGGCGGGAGCGGGCACTTTCCAGTGCAGCAGTAATAGCTGTGGCGCCATGCCGGCGTTGTTCGTTGGCGAATTGAACCAGCAAGATGCCGTGTTTAGTCACCAAGCCGACTAATGTCAGCAAGCCGATTTTCGAGTAGATATTTAGGCTTTGATCAAACAGCGACAGCGTCAATAGAGCCCCGACAATACATAACGGAACCGTCAGCATAATGACCAGTGGATCGATAAAGCTTTCAAACTGTGCTGCCAAAATCAGGTAAACGAAAATTAAGGCCAGCAGGAAAAGTAATTGCGTTCCGGCTTGCGAGTCGTCCAGCAATTTTACTGTTCCATTGAAAGCATAACCTTGCGCACTGCTCAACAGGGAAGGCACTTCCAGATCGATATAGGCTTTGATGTCACTGGCTGTGTAGCCCGGCATCAAATCTGCGGTGATTTCTGCACTGTCTTTCCACATATAAGTCTTGAAGCTCGATTCCGCCGTTGTCTGCTTGATATTGACAAACTGGGACAGCGGTAAGCTTTGTCCGGAGTCTGAACTGACATAAAGTTTATCGAGGACATTGAAGCTGCCCAAATCCTGGCGGTTAACCTGTACCTGAATAGGGTAGGTAAACCCGTCATCGGCTTGCAAATCAGCTGCTTTGACTGAACCCATGAACGTTGATAGTGCATCGGTGACGTCGCTGTAATTCACCCCTGATAAGATAATGGCATTTCTGTCGATTTCCAGATCGTAAGTGAGCTGATCGCGAAGGGTAGAGTTCTTCACATTGGTGACCCCTGGGTATTGCTTGAGCAGGGTGGTGACCTGTTCGGCAGTTTTCGCCAAGGCGTCGGTATTTCGGTCTACGGTGGTCAACTCAAGGACCAAGTTCGATGCAATCCCAAGGTTATCGGCAGATCGGACGGCAAAGGACATGTCATAAGCCGATACGGTGCGACTTGCTTTGTCGCTAAGCGTGGCAATCACCTCATCTGCGGTTTGCTGGCGCTCACCCCATGGCTTGAGCAATACATGGTTGGTTGGCGTCCCTTCAATATAAGATAGGTTAGCTTCGATAGCGCGTTGCCCTGTCATCACACTGTTTAGCTCATCATTATGAGACTGGTGATATTGGCGGCCGACGCCTGTCGGCGAGGTTGAGGTAACTTCGATAAAACCGGAGTCTTCGGTTGGCAGCAGAACCTGCGGTATGCTGACAAAGGCAAAGCCCGATAGCAACAGTAAAAGACAGGACAAACCTGCCATGACCGTTTTACGATTCATCCACTTAGCAAGTTCAAGGGTATATCTATCGGCCAGACTGTTAAGTTGATGGTCAATACGAGCAAACCATTTGGGGTGTTGGCTGATTGGTTTGATCAGGTATGCACTCATCATTGGCGAAAGGGTAAGAGCAACCATGCCGGAAATGATCACGGCTGCAGCGAGGGTAAAAGCAAACTGACGAAAAAGATCGGCGGTTAAGCCAGACATCAAACCAATTGGCAGATAGACAACGGCTAGGGTGAGTGTCATCGCAATAACCGGGAAGATGATCTCCTTGCTGCCTTTCAGTGCGGCATTGAAAGGTGTTTCTCCTTGTTCAATATGGCGGTAGCAGTTCTCGACCACCACAATAGCGTCATCAACTACCAGTCCAATGGCTAGAATAATAGCGAGGATAGTTAGCACATTGAGACTAAAACCGAGCAGTGCCATGACAGAGAACACCCCGATGACACAAACAGGTATGGTAATGATAGGCACAGAGGCGACACGAAAAGAGCCAAGGAACAACATCACCACGATAGATACCAATACAACCGCTTCGACCAATGTCGCAAAGCCCTCATCTATGGCTGATTGAATGAAGTCGGCTTGGTTGTAAACCATCTTCATTTCAATGCCGTTAGGCAGTTTGTCCTCCATCGACGCAATGGCCGCCTTAACTCGCTCGGCAACCACGACCGGATTTTCGGTTTTCAACGGCAGGACTTGTAGCGACATGGCTTGGTTGCCATTAACCGTCAACCTGCTTGGAGTCAGGCTCTCTTCACCCATAACCACATCAGCAATGTCTTTGACCCGGATGATTTGGCCATTTTCAACCCTAATCACTAGTTCCTGGACATCTTCTAGCGAAGTGACCTGACTGACAGGGTTAATAGAAAAATCTCGCGCTTCGCCTTTGATGGTACCGGCTGTGAATGTGCTGTTATAGGTGCTCAAGGTACCGACAACGTCGGCGGTCTTGATATTCAGCGCCTTCATCCGTTCAGGTTTGAGCCACACCCGAACTGCTTTGGAAGAGCCACCGTATGGTCCCCAGACACTGCCAACACCTTGGATATGACGGAACTGCGGGACAAGTTGCTGGCTGATGTAGTCATACATCTCCTGCTGCTCAAGACCTCCGGTATTGACGAAAGAGATGACATTACTGGTAGTGCTGGTATCTGACGAGTTGTCCGTGACTGTCGGCTTGTCAGTCATACTCGGTGGGAAATCAGTCACCGCTTCGACACTGCTGCGCAGTTTGTTCATCAGGTTGGTGTATTCAACATCATCGACATCGTCGCTGAAGTTTATTTTCAGGGTACAGCTACCCTCGACACAGTCGGTAGTCATGGTATCGACGCTGTCTAGGCCGGTTGCGGCATCGATCAGTTTGTCGGCGACATTGCGAGACATAAACTCGGCACTGGCACCGGTGATACTGGCGCTAACTGTGGCGGTGGCTGTCTGGTGCTCAGGAAAATACTGGATGGAGAGTTTCTGGAATGACAAGATCCCCAGCAACACGAGAGCAATGCTGAGTACCGACGCAAAAACAGGGTGGCGAATACAAACTTCAGGTAAGCGCATTATCCTGCCTCCTTGTTGTTAGTCTGTTCTGAGCCTGTTTCTATCGTTCTTGTTTCTTTAGAAATTGGCTGTCCAGAAGGTTGAGACGATAGAACATTGACCGTGTGACCATCATTTAATTTCTGTTGCCCTGTCGTGACAATCTGTTCGCCTTTTCTCAGCCCGCTTTTAATGATGACATAACCATCATTGGTATTGGCACCTAATTCAACCTGGCGGCGTAGTGGTTTGTCGCCTTCAACAACCCAAAGATAGCGTTGTTCGTTGTTAGCCAAAATGGCGTTTTGTGGTACGACAAGCTGAGATTGTCCCCTTTGCAGCTGCTGGCTGACGTTGGCAAACATGCCCGGTGCCAGTATCAGCTCTTGGTTCTCTATAGTGGCATGAACTTCAACTCGGCCTGAACTTTCATCAACAGCTGGTGCAATATAGTTCACTTCACCCGTGAACGTCTGGTTGGGAAATGCCGAGACGCTAACCGTCACGGTTTGGCCAATCTGGGCAGTACCAAGATCTTCCTGGCTGATGGCATAAGTAACATTAACTGGATCTAACTTGTAAAGGCTCACCAGTGCCGTAGAGGCATCGATATGGCTGCCAATGGAGTGGCTAAAGGTTGTTAGCCTGCCATCAAATGGTGCAACAATGGTGTAGTCTTTGAGGGTTGCTTCTTGCTGGCGGAAGTCGGCAGCGGCTAGGTTAACTTGTTCTTGTAGCTCGTCGACATCTTGCGGCGATAGGGCGTCAGGTTGCTTGGCGAGTAGATCACGGGTTCGTTGGAGTTTGGTTTTTGCCAAGTTGAGTGTGCTGCGAGCTTTGTCCAAGTCCGCTTTGGCTTTGGTGCTATCGAGTTCGGCAATGACATCGCCTTTATTAACGGCATCCCCATCATTGAAGGCGATCTTTTCAATCTTTGCCCCTGCACTGAATGTAAGGTTGGCATTATCAAGTGCGGTGATTTTTCCCACTTCCTCGATTTTTTGCGCGATGCTTTGGGTGGACACGGGCTCCACGGTAACTGGGATCGTTGAAGATTCAACAGCATTGGCCATCGCTATGTTTGGAGCTAAACAAAGGACAGTCGAGGCAATCATTTTGCAGGTTGAATATCTGGTCATAAGGGTATCTTCTTGCTGAATACTCCCGCATTTTTACTGTTATGTGTTCAGGGAATTGTCAGGTAAGCGTCAATCAAGCTTATGAAAAAAAGAGATTTTATATTTTTTATAGCTTTTTAGCACAAATCAGGAATGAGGCAATTACTTAAAAAATCTGAAGGTGGAAAATAAAAAAACGCCTGCAAATGCAGGCGTTTCTATCAAACTTAAGACAACTTGTTGAGCTGAATTAGGGGGGATTGCTAGCTCGATTAGGCTGCTAGGTTCTTCGCAACGAAGTCCCAGTTAACCAGTGCCCAGAAACCGTTCATGTAGTCTGGACGAACGTTACGGTAATCGATGTAGTAAGCGTGTTCCCACAGGTCAACAGTTAGAAGAGGAGTTACACCTTCTTCTGTTAGTGGAGTGGCAGCATTAGACGTGTTAACGATGTCTAGAGAGCCGTCAGCTTTCTTAACAAGCCAAGTCCAAGATGAACCGAAGTTGTTGATTGCTGAATCAGTGAACTTCGCTTTGAATGCTTCGAAAGAACCGAAAGCTGCATTGATAGCATCAGCCACTTCACCTGTTGGTTCGCCACCTGCGTTTGGTGCTAGGCAGTGCCAGTAGAAAGTGTGGTTCCAGATTTGAGCTGCATTGTTGAATACGCCACCAGTTGAAGTCTTAACGATTTCTTCTAGTGATTTTTCTTCAAGCTCAGTACCTTCGATAAGACCGTTTAGCTTAACCACGTAAGTATTGTGGTGTTTGCCGTGGTGAAACTCTAGAGTTTCCTGAGAGATGTGTGGCTCAAGAGCATTTTTTTCGTAAGGTAGAGCTGGTAGTTCGAATGCCATTGCTCGATTCTCCATTTTGGTTAAGGGGCGTTTCCCTTGACATTGCTTCCAGTTGGCTAAGGCCAACTTATTATTTGAAACTGACTATCGTCACTGAATTACTATACCGCTAGGTATTGGTCCAAATTGTGACAGTGAAATCATTTTAGCAAGTTTTTTCTTTATTAAAAGATCTGAAGGCCAAAAAGAAGTGAAAAATAATATCCTTATTTTCTTTAGGCGTTTTTTTCCGGCGCGTGACCAAGTAGAATGATGTCTGTGATAGTCAACTTATAAGCAAAGTCGTAAGAGGAAGCTATGGAAACCATCGACAAAATTAAACAACAGATTTCTGAAAACGCTATTCTGTTGTACATGAAAGGCTCACCAAAACTACCAAGCTGTGGCTTTTCTTCTCAGGCGGCTCAAGCGCTGATGGGATGTGGTGAAAAATTTGCTTACGTCGATATCCTGCAAAACCCAGATATCCGCGCTGAGCTTCCAGCCTACGCACAATGGCCTACTTTCCCTCAATTATGGGTTGAAGGTGAGCTAGTTGGCGGCTGTGACATCATCATCGAGATGTTCCAGAAAGGTGAACTTCAGCCATTGGTTAAAGAAGCGGCTGAGCGTCGCGACGGCGAAGCATCTGCAGAGTAATCGTTAAAGATAAAGTTGGCTTATAGAAGAAGGCTGTGGCCTTGTTGCTATTGACCACTTTTTTGAAACACCCCGGGGATTCTTCATCGCCGGGGTGTTTTTGTATGAAGGTAACGAGATATTAAGGACTAAAGCTGTTCGCTCAGCGCCCTCAGTGTTTCAATCGATGTCTGTGCTTGTTCGACCGTCTTCAAATTAGCATGGCGTTCGATATCGGCTAAGGGCTTGGCAAGGGCCTCACACTCCAACATTTTGGACGCCCCTTTCATTCGGTGGGCAATATCAGCGGTAAGCGGTTGATCTTTTGCGCTCAGTGCTGACTCCAATAAGGCCATATCTCGCTGATGCGTTTCCTTGAACTCGGCAATTAATTGTTCAGCTAGTACTTGATCGTCAAACATTTCGATTAGTTTCTTTATATCGAGCAGGTTTGAGGTATCGTGATCAGGCTTAACCAATAGATCATTGGTCTTTGGGGTACTTAGCCCTTTAGCTTCCTCGTCTTGAACTTCCACCTCTAGCGCTGCAGTAATACCACCAAACAATGCTCCAAACTCATCGGCCAGCAAGTCTGCTTCTGGCGTGGACGAAGGTTCACTCTTTGACGGTAACCACTTCTCAATCCTCTCTTTGAGTTGTTCTATCGATACGGGCTTAACCACAAAGTCACTCATGCCTGCGGCAAAACAGCGACTATCTTCACCCTGAACCGCATTGGCGGTTAGCGCAATGATAGGTAAACCTTGCTCCAGGCAGGAATGGGCAATTGCCGTTCCGGCCGTGGATGCCAAACGCTTCATCACATCTTCAGTACTTTCATCATATTGTTCGAATTGGGTATACAACTCACGGGCATGTTGTTCTTTTTGGCGGATGGTAGCGGCTAGCGTATAGCCGTCCATCTCTGGCATATGGCAGTCAGAGAGTAACAAGCCATACCGGTGTTGTTCTAGGGCTTGTAATGCCTGAATGCCGTTGTCGACAATATCGGCCACAACGCCTAGTTTTTCTAGTTGTTTGGCAATCACTTGCTGGTTAATGGGGTGGTCTTCAGCAACTAAAACGAGTCGACCAGTTTGCTCGGCATACTCTCGGGTCTCTGCGGTGACTTCGTCATGTAATGCCTCTTCTGATGGGGGAATAAGTGGCGTGACCTTTTGAGTCATAACGTGACGTAAATTATCAGGAAATAGCGGGTTGACCGACAGACACCAATGTTCATCCAGTGGCTCCGGTGACAACATCGGGTTCTGGTTTATGATGACCACCTTGGTCGCAGGGGCATACTGGGCAAACCAGATTTCTGGTCGCGTCAGTTGCTGCCAGAGCGACAGGGTTAAGAAGGCAAAATCAGGTTGAGATTGGCGAATTTTTTCACGCACTGTCGATGGGTTATCGAGGGTTGCGATATCAGGCTTAATGCCTAGGCTTTCAAGGTATTGGCATAGCTCTTCCCGTTGCAAGAAATAGCCGAAAACGCCAGCAGTCTTCATGCCAAATGGTTGGACAGCAGTATTGTCGTTATGTGTCACAACAGGTAAGGGAAGGGTGACACTGAAAGTACTGCCTTTGCCTTCTTCACTGTCTAAATCAACACTGCCATTCATCTGTTCAACGAGTTTTCGTGCAATGGCTAGTCCCAACCCGGTACCACCAAACTGCCGACTGGTGGATTGGTCTGCTTGGGCAAATGGCTGGAACAGCGCCTGTTGCTTTTCTCTTGATATGCCAATACCGGTATCTTTGACGCTGAACCGGACTGTTTGGCAGCGTTGATATTGACTGGCCTTATGGCTTTCGATGACATCGACTTTAAGGGAGATAGTGCCTTGCTGGGTGAATTTAATCGCGTTGTTGAGGAAGTTATTCAGGATTTGCTGCAGGCGAATATCATCAAGGAAATGGCATTGTGCCAATGCAGGGTCTTGCCAGTAGTGGAATGCCAGTGATTTTTGCTGAGCATGGATTGACTGCGGCTGGATGATACGCGGTAGGACAGTGCCGAGCTCTATTTCTACTGGGCTGAGATCTAGTTTTCCGGCTTCGATTTTTGAAAAATCCAGTACATCATTGACGATATGCAGCATATTCCTCGCAGATTGGGTCAGACCGTCATGCAAGTTTTTGGTTTCCTCGTTGAGCGGTTGATCTGCCATTAACTCGAGCAGGCCGAGAATGCCGCTGATAGGGGTGCGCACTTCATGGCTGATAGTGGCCAGAAACTGGGATTTAGCCTCGGTGGCGCTCTCTGCTTTTTGCCTTGCGATGTCGAGTGCAAGTTGCTGTTGCTTGAGCAGCGAAATGTCAGTGATGACGGTATTCCAGTAGAACCCTTTCGTTTCATGGGGCGTAATTCGGCTTTTGAACTGTACCCACATAGGGGCTGGTTTGGTGGTGTCGATGGCTTGTTCATGATCCCAATGACCTTGCTGGCAGGCATTGAGCATGCTTTGCTCCAGTTCTTTGATATTTTCAATCGCCATTTTATCGAATAACACTTGTGGGGCCTGAAATAGTTGGCTGGCCGAGACCTGCAGTAAATCCTGGATGCTGGCACTGACAAAAGTGAACTGAAATTGGAGTGGTTTGGCTGGGTCGGGCTGGATATGCTGCAGTACAATTCCATCCAAGTTATCGGCTAGGTGTTGTAAGCGCTGTTCGGCTTTTTTGGCCCGGTGCTCGGCGGCTTTTCTTTGCAGGATCTCTTTAGCCATCTTGCGGTTCCAGCCTATGATGCTGGCGATTACCACAATTCCTAACGTTGAGAGCAAGCCGGCCCACTTGGCAACTTCCAATGGGGCTAACCCTTCTTGGTAGTCAAAGGTGAGCCATTGGTGTTCCAGTCTCGAGTACTCTTTCGGAGGAATAGAGGCAAGCGCCTTGTTGATAATATTCAACAATATAGGATGGCGGTAGTTGATAGCAAAGCGCAATGGAAGTAGGTTTTCCTGCTGTATCTGCCCCTGCATTCTGAACTGGCCAATGTAGTCACTTTGCAGCATTGGGGAAGCATGGTGCAAGGACGTGAGTACCTGATCGATCTCTTCTGCTTGTAATGCCCGAAAAGCCGCCTGCTGGTGGGGGAAGGATGTCACTTCACAACCTTTACATAGTGACGAGAGCAAGCTATCACCAGAGGTTCCACTGATGATACCAACTTGGGGTGTACCTTGGCTTAGCAGTTGGGTGAATGTTGAACTGGCATTACTAAAAAGCACCCAAGGTTCATTTGCATAGGGAGTGGAAAAATGCATTTGCAGTGCATCTTCAGGGGTCTCCGCTAATGCAGATAACATCATGATATCACCCTCGATGAAGGCTTCTTGCAAGGCAGCGAATGACGGTTTCGAAATGACTTCAAATTTAACCCCCAACTCATTGGCAATGATCTTCAACAGATCGGCGGTAAGTCCTGCGTGGTGTGTTTGTTCGTTGATGAAATCGTAGGGGGCCCAATCTTGGTGAACACCTACTGAAATGGTCGGGTTAGCCTCAAGCCAGCTTCTTTCCTCTTGGCTTAAATTGAGGTGTCCGTACTGGGCAAACATATTGTGCTGATCGGGGGTAAGCCACTGGTTGTAGATAGACTTGATGCTGTCATCTTTGATGTCTTCGAGTGCAAAATTAATCCGGTTGAGTAACCGATGCTTGCCTTTCTGGGTAGCAAAGTGAAGATGATTGGTCGGTAAATCGGGCAAGATGGATAAGGTCAGCTGTCTATCACCAATTTGCTTCATGAGGTTTGATAAAACTACAGCATCGCCAATATAGCCCTTGGCTTCTCTTTGCAAAATGCTGGTTAGGGCAACGGCACTGTCAGGGACTGGGAGTAGTTGTGCCCAAGGTAGAATTGTGGGTAGCAATTCTTGCAAGGCAAACCCCTGCTCAATGGCAATGATTTCGTTGTCGAGTTCTTGATAGTGGTTAATAGGCTTGTTTAGGGTGATGACACCACGGCGCAATGAAAATATCGGCTCACTGAACGACATAAACTCTTGCCGGCTGTAAGTTGATGTGACCCCTGCTAATAATTCAAGCTCGCCAGCTTTAAATGCGTTGGTAACATCTTCAAAGGTCGGGTAGAACACGACCTGGTACTCAAATTCAGCTAGACGTGAGACCTGTTTGAGCACATCCATGAGTAACCCGCTATAGCTATCCGGTGAAGCTCGGTAGCCAGCGGCTGTGATATGTTGCTCTATCGCCGGATCGATATAAATGTAGGGGGGGAGATTGAATCCAGGAAAACCGATGCGTACCATCGGTTGTGCTTCCTGTGGTATGAGGGGGGAGTTAATGTCAGCTTTACTGGCGATTGTCTCTTTACTTTCAACCGTCGCCTGGCTAGCCGTTACGCTTAACGAACTGAAGAAAAAACAAAAAGCTAGCACGATATGATAAACAATTTTTGCCAATGTATTGGGCGGCATACTTTACGTCCTTGTAAAGAAGTGAAAGTAGTTCGGTAAGATCCTGTTATGTGGCTTCGTCTAATACAATATCTGTTTGCTCGTTAGTCGCCCTGAGTTTGGTCATGTTCGTCACGGCGATGCGCTGGAGATTGGCAAGCTCTTCGCTGATAGGTGTCTGGCTATGTTGGGGTAGCTGTTGGTAACGCGAGATTTTCTCTTGCTCCCCCAGTTGGCTATAGGCCCAGCAAACCAGAAAGGCTGTCTCGGTATCAATGACTTCTTTATCTTCGATCAACGCAAGTATGCTCTGTGCTTTCTCTGTTTGTTCAATCAATTGTGCTTGGATTGCCAGTAGCGCTTTTTGCGCACCTTTGCCACGAAGTCTACTTTTAGGGTCTTTACACAGCCTGCTCCAAGCGCCATCGATTCGCCAATTTTTTAGTCCGCTGCTGTCATTCTTTTTCTTTAATGCCATTAGGTCGGCAAGCAAAATCATCCCGCGACGACCGGGGTTATCCCACATTGAATGAGGCAAGAGCTGCGCTGTTTTGATCAGTAAAGGGCTTGCTTTATCTAACTCTTGATGAGCAAGATGAACCCAGATGAGGGTTAACGTTTGCTCGATATTACCGCTGTGCAACTGGATGTGGCGCTGGATTGATTCCTCTACTTCATCCCACTGCTCGGTTAAGATGCTGATGGTGGTTTTGAGCTTTAGCAAGCGAACATTAAAAGGGTTTGTTTTGATTAGGCGGTTTACTTGTTCTAATGCTTGCTTGTATTGCTGTTGTGCAACATAGATTTCTGCTTGTTTGACTTTCGCCTGTAGGACGTCATGAACCTGTAATAGGCCGGCCAACATGGCTTGCGCATCATCGAATTGTTTTTGTTCGGTCAGTAGATCAGCGACAAATAAAATGCCGCTTTTTAACGCTGCAGTATCCGGTGCTTTGGCAAATAAAGGTTTGACGCTAGGAAGGCCATTGTTGACATAGACTTGTTGCAGAGTATCGCAATATTCACGTTTCAATAATCCCGCTGAGACTCGTTTGATTATATCTCCAGATCGAATCGGCTTGATCAGGTAACCATCGGGCTCATGTTGCGAGTAACCGAAGAAGACTTCTTGGCTGTCATCACCTGTAACGATGAAGACCAGTGTACGACGCGAAATTAGTTTTTTATGATGGAGATATTCCAGCAGTTGCAACCCAGTACTACCTGTACCCAGATTATGATCAATCAGCAGAATGTCAAATTTGCGTTTACTACATGCGATCACTGCTCCTTTGGCATTGGCGGTACTAATGATGTTATTCATTGGTACGCCCAGCTTCATCAGCAGCGCTCGCGTTGTAGTTTGAATTATGTTGCTGTCATCAATAATCAGATAAGAGGACTGCGCAATAATCTCCATATTTCATCCTTGATATAAAACTCCTTGTATAAACTATAGAACAGGAAATGTCTAAATAACCATTTAATTTAACTGGTTTTATTAGGTGAAAAAAAAGCCAGCCGGAAAACCGGCTGGCCTATGTAATTGTTAGGTGTAGAACCTGATTTACTTGTGCTACAGCACCATAGAAGCAAGCCAACCAAATGCAATAAGCGGTAGGTTGTAGTGCAGGAATGTTGGGACAACCGAGTCCCATACGTGTTCGTGTTGTCCGTCTGCGTTCAAGCCCGCTGTTGGACCGAGTGTGGAGTCAGAGGCTGGCGAGCCGGCGTCACCCAGTGCTGCTGCGGTACCGACCAGTGCAACTGTGGCCAGTGGAGAGAATCCAAAGGTCAGACATAGCGGTACGTAAATGGTAGCCAGAATTGGGATAGTCGAGAACGAAGAACCGATACCCATGGTTACAAGAAGCCCAACAACAAGCATTAGTAGTGAAGCCAGAGGCTTGTTGTCACCGATAATATCAGCCAGTGAGTTAACCAGTGTTTCTACACCGCCAGTCGCTTTCATTACAGAAGCAAAACCCGCTGCGGCAATCATGATAAAGCCGATCATCGCCATCATGTGAACACCTTTGGTGAATACATCGTGGGTTTCTTTCCACTTGATCACACCACCGAAGGTGAAAACCATAAAGCCGACAAGGCCACCAACGATCATCGAGCCGCTATATAGCTGGGCACCGAGAGCCGCGACAATTGCGCCTACAGCGATGTAAACATGCTGCATGTTGATTGTTTTGTGTTCTGGCTCTGACGCGAGGATTTTCTCTTCCGAGTACTCACGAGGTTTACGGTAGGTGAAGAATGTTGCCAGCAGCAAGCCGAATACCATTCCTAATGCAGGCAGCAACATAGCAACTGGCACTTGGCCAGCGGTAACGTCTAGGCCGTTATCGTGTAAGTTCTTCAACAAGATATTGTTAAGGAAAATACCACCAAAGCCAACAGGCAGAACCATATAAGGTGTCACCAAACCAAATGTCAGCACACAGGCAATTAGTCGGCGGTCAATTTTTAGCTTGGCGAAAACGTGAAGTAGGGGGGGGATCACAATTGGGATAAACGCAATGTGAACAGGGATCGCATTCTGAGAAGAAATGGCTAGAAGCACAAGAATGATTAAAACAGAATACTTAACGCCCGTGGCAGCAGCTGCATTGTCATGGCCACTGATTCGCTTGATCACTTTTTGCGCTAGGACATCGGTAATGCCAGAGCGAGAAATCGCAACAGCAAAAGTACCTAGCATGGCATAGCTCAATGCTGTGGTGGCACCGCCACCCAAACCGCCTTCGAAAGCTGAAATGGTTTCCGAAAGAGGCATCCCGCCAATCAGGCCACCAATAATGGCACTGAAGGTAAGCGCTACAACAACGTTTACTCGCAATAATGCGAGTAAAAGCATGACGCATACCGAAATTACTACTGGGTTCATAAACTTAAGATCCGTCCATTGTGTTATGTCGTGAATTGCTTGAAGCTTGCACGTTATGCGCAATATTTCTTATTTATTTTGGCTGTTTTGCTCAAAGTAAATCAATTTACAACATGTAGAATAAAAATTCATGTTGTGAGGGAATTTTCTTTTATTGTGCAGCAGGTCTAAGCCTTGTCACATTACCCTGTCTATACTGGTTTCGCCATTTTGGTATGAATATTCGGCAGTAGTACATAAGTATTACGGCGTGATCTTATCTTGGTTTTGGGTTTCGGATCAAAGATAACCCAAACCAACAACATGGAGTTTGTTATGAGTGTTCTAGTTGGCCGTCCGGCTCCGGACTTTACTGCAGCGGCAGTACTTGGTAACGGTGAAATTGTTGATGCCTTCAACCTACACAGCCATATTGCAGGCAAGCCTGCAGTGCTGTTCTTCTATCCACTTGATTTCACTTTTGTATGCCCATCGGAGCTGATCGCCTTTGACAAGCGTTTAGCTGATTTCCAAGCTAAAGGTGTGGAAGTGATTGGGGTATCCATTGACTCTCAGTTCTCTCACAATGCATGGCGTAATACAGCCGTAGAAGACGGTGGTATCGGCCCTGTTCAGTACCCGCTGATTGCCGATACTAAGCATGAAATCTGCCAAGCTTACGATGTTGAGCATCCAGAAGCGGGTGTTGCATTCCGAGGCTCGTTCCTGATTGATAAAGAAGGTTTGGTTCGCCATCAGGTCGTTAATGACCTACCACTGGGCCGTAATATCGATGAGATGCTGCGTATGGTTGATGCCCTTCAGTTCCACGAAGAGCACGGCGAAGTGTGTCCTGCGCAGTGGGAGAAAGGTAAAGAGGGTATGGACGCGTCTCCACAGGGTGTAGCGGCGTACCTGTCTGAGCACACCGACGACCTATAAGTTCGTGTGCGCTGACTTGCTGCTGAGCATTAATTCGGTTTGGTGGTGAGGGTAGATAAAAAGAAGGCTAGCCGAATGGCTAGCCTTTTTGGTTGAGACTTATGTCAATCGAGTTATTTTATCAGCGTGTCATTACCGACCACCACGCCTTGTCCCGCGTTCGCTGAGAAGGTGGCGACTTGTAGTTGAGCTTCATTAGTTGCAGCTTGAGCTTCAGAAGGTGAAATAGGGTTACCTTCACCGTCTACAAGTTGTGGACCAATTACCGTACTGTGCTGGGCTTTTGAAACATCAGCATTGAAACGGGCGATGTGTTTAACTTCCCCTGTAACACTCCCTGCTAACGCGGTCAGATCTAGCTGCTTCACTAGTGGCTCAGTACCACCAATACCGAACATACCTGTGTCATTTGGTACTACACTATCGCCCTCTGCTTGCATCACATAAACTGGGCCGTTTACACCTTTGGCTAGGTTATAAGGATCGACGGTATCCAACACGGTTTGGGCAGCATAGGCAAATGAGGTGAACGTACTGTCAATCTTGGCTTTGGTTGTATCATCTAGGCTGTTATAGAAAGTTGTAAAGCATGCGCCGCCATCTTCAGCGCTGCCACAAGCTGCAATATACGCCGCTTCATCGGCACCCACTAATAGTGAGTGTTTGATGGTCGGGCCGAAGGTTGCAGACTCTAGCAATAGAGATGGGATGCCACCACCTGGGTTGGCAAATGCCCCTGAGGTGAAGTTAAACATCGCATCCGCAGCAGGTATGCCCATGTTGTCATTACCCAAGCGGTAAGTACCAATACCAGTGATCGCACCCAGTGAATGACCGAAGAAGCTGACATCCATGACGTTCAAGCTTGGGAAGGTAGGTAGTCCACTCATTGCCATGACGGTTAGTGATGTACGAACACCGAGATCATCAATGATACTCTGGCGAATATTGTCACGGGCAACGTTTAAGTATTCCAGATTCATATAAACGTCAGCGGTTGCGCCGGTGGTCACTGTACCGTCGGCAAGGGCACGTTCACCATGAAGTGGGTGGTCAATAGCAACAATGGCTTTCGGAGCAAGAGATGCAGCCGCTGCAGCACCGATATGCTGAGCACCAAATAGGTAAGCGGTTTCTTTAACTGAAGTAATACCATGCTGGTAAACAACAGCACCGGGTGTTGCGTTAGGTGGGAGAATCATCAGAACCGGTACTTGGTCAACTGATTGTATTTGCGGTAGTGGACTGTATTGGGTCACTAGACGCTCTTCGTCAAGTTGCGAACCATCAGCCAGCGTGACTTTAAGGCCAATTAGCTTGATGAACTCGGTACTGTCGCCAGCAAGCAGCTTGGCAATATCGATACCGTCTAAGGATGCCTGAACTGCAGCTTTATCAGCATCAGAGCCGTTGGTCATGACATTGCTGATTTTGGCAAGGCTAGGTACTGCACTCTGCCAAGGGGTTTTCTTCCATGCTTCGTCTTCAGTGTTGCTGTTGAGGAAGTTTGGTAAACTGACGGTACCAGTATAAATCCTAATAGCATTTCCAGTGTAACCTGCAACTAGCGCGTCAATAGTGTCTTGGTCATTGCCAACCAAGGCTCTCAGAGTTGCATTATCATTGAAGAAGCTTTCAATATCAGTGACTTCACTGATATTCATCTGGTATAAGGTAGACAAATCAGCATTATTTGGGTTGGCTTCACCCTTCAGAATATCTTCAGCTTTGCCGCCGGCTTGTACCGTAGCAATCGTCTGGGCAATGATTGATTTGGTGGTATCAAGTACATCACCCACAGATGCTGTTGTGAACCAGCTTGAGTAGATGATTGACTCGGAATCGATGTCTTTTGCTGCTGCGATAGTGGCTTCTATTGCATGGGTGACTTTTTGCGCGTCAATAAGGTCACTGCTTGGTGGCTTAACGGTTGTTTTCAATGCAGCATATGATTCAGACATACCTACAGGTTCGCCTTCGCCATCAACCAAGGTATCGGTTACTGCAAACATGTATTCTGATTTTGGATTCAATGGATTGGTCGGAATAACGGTTAGATTGCCATTCAGGGCCACAACCGTGAAATCTTCACCATTGACCAAGAGATCTTTCACCTGCAGGTCGCCTGAAAGTGGGCTGGTGGTCTCAATCAGGTGGAATGCGCCTTGTGCGCTCATCATATTTAAATCGCCATCGAACGGCATGACGATTGGCTGCGAGACACTCCAGCCGTCGGTTTTACCCAGTGCGGTTAGCGGATCAGACAAATCTGTGTTGTAGTTTTCATCCCCCACACTACCTTCGGTTGATAGGGTACCGTCAGTGCTATCCATGGCCAAGAACGTTGGTAGGATCGGGGCGGTCAATACATCAAATTTGATTTTGGTGTCGGCCTGAAGGCTTTTGACGATGTGATCTTCGTAGCTGACTTTATTCTCGACTTTGGCGTCATTGCCACAGCCAGCCAGTGCCAATGAGGCTGCAATGCTCAGTGCTAAAATACTTTTTTTCATTGTGGTGTTCCCTTAACTGAATTTATGTCTACCTAGCGGTTTAGAAGATGTAATTGATCTGCGCAGAAGTCAGGTACGCATCATTGCTGGCGTGGAATGTCTCGCCACTTTCTTCAAAGCTATTGCTCTTGCCGTAGAGGTAGGTAAAGCCAAAGTCGAACGTCATCTGGTTGCTGTAGTTGTAAGTAAAGCCAGCGGAGTACCAGTAGCGATCGGTATCAGGGATACTTAGGGTTGATTGGCCTGCTTGTTCATCGAATGCAAAGCCGGCGCGAAGGATCCAGTCTGGGTTTAGGTTGTAGGTTGCACCAATGGAATAGCGGAAGTTATCGTCAAAGTCTTCTTCTTTCAGTAGGCACACATTGTCGACACACTGATCGCTAGTGGCACGTAGCTCTTTGAACTTGCTCCACTGGATCCACTGTACGCCGTAGTGAACTGCCCATTGGTTGTTTAGCTGATGGAAGCCGCCAAACTCAGCGATAGCCGGGGTGATCACGTTCAATTTGCCGGGTACGGTATCGCCTGCATCCCCGTCTTTTAGAAACGCACCGGTGTAGTCGGTGAAGTCACCGTCAAACTTCAGTTCAACTTCCGAGCGGTAGCTTAGGCCGAATCGGTTATCTTTGTTTACTTCATAAAGGAAACCGATGTTCCAACCCCACTCCCAAGTATCCCCTTCTAGTTTTAGGAAATCTGCACTTGGGTTTGATGGCTGAAGGCCGCCGTAGTGGCGAATTAGCTCAGCATCGGCATACACCAAGTTAACCCCTGCACCAATACTGAAATTTTCGTTGATACGGTAAGCAATATTAGGATTAAGGTTCAGGGTCAGAAGATCGGTTGTACCTGCATCGGTGCCATAAGTGAAATCGGATGGGTATTCAGTGGCAAAACCATAGTTGGTAAACATTGCCAGACCCCAAGCAAACTTGTCGTTAATAGGCTGGATGAAGTAGCCTGCTGGAACGACGGCTGTTGGAGCAACATCTGTGGCCTTTTCACCGCTTGATTGTGCTGTGATATCTATTTGTGGGTCAATGTAAGAGATAGCACCGGAAAACTGCATCCGGTCGAACATAGTCATCGCCGCTGGGTTACGGGCAAGGACTGATGCATTGTCTGCGACTGCAACTTCCCCTGAGAATGCGCGGCCAAGGCCGGAGGCAGAATGTTCGTTAACTTGAAAGCCGGCAGAATGAGCATTGAGACTGAGTAGCGCTGCGGATACGGCGAGAGCCGTTAGAGTAATTTTCTTTGTCATTATTATACGTGCCTTTTAGAGTGGGTTACTTCTTGTTCTTCGATCCATGAATGAAAAACGCAAAAAGGTGTTACTGAACCATGGGGTTTCGGAGGGAGTCCTTGGTGACAGGGGAACAGCATATTTGTTCACACGCAGGGACGCATAAACGATAAATAGCCAGAGGTTATCGTTTATGTAGTGATACCACTTGAAACAATATGAAACAGTTGGGGCAGTATAAAACGGGAATTTAGAATTGTTAACCTAGTGTAACGCATTGTTTTTGAAAAACATGTCTAATTGAGCAATGTTTAATTGGGTTGCGTTTAAAACAATCGCTTAAAAATATGAGCTTGTTTGAATAGAAGTGTGACCAAGCCCATACTTAACGGGCTTGGTCGGAGGTCTGATGAGTTGGTTTTGTTTGAATTATTCGCTCTCGACGCTATCGTCTGTTTGACTTTCTAGCAGTGGCCATCCGCCCAATTTTTTCCATTTGTTAACAATCTCACAAAATAACTCAGCAGTTCTTTCGGTATCGTACAATGCGGAATGGGCTTCTTTGTTGTCAAAATCGATTCCGGCAGTGGCACAAGCCTTAGCTAATACCGTTTGCCCGAATGCCAAACCGCTCAATGCTGCAGTGTCGAAAGTCGCGAATGGGTGGAATGGATTTCGTTTCAACTTTGCTCGTTCTGAAGCTGCCATGACAAAGCTGTGGTCGAAGTTGGCGTTATGGGCCACCATGATGGCACGAGAGCAGCCTTGCGCTTTTTGCTCTTTGCGGATCTGCTTGTAAATTTCCTTCAGGGCCGCTTCTTCCGAAACAGCGCCACGTAGTGGGCTGAATGGGTCGCGAATACCGTTGAATTCCAAAGCTTCTTTGTGAATCACTGCGCCTTCGAAGGGGGCGATGTGAAAGTGCAGGGTCGTCGCTGGTTTCAGCCAACCATCTTCGTCCATCTGAAGTGTGACGGCACAAATCTCAAGCAATGCATCCGTTTTGGCATTGAAGCCTGCAGTTTCCACGTCAATGACGACTGGGAAGTAGCCGCGAAAGCGACTTTTCAAAGTATTTAGTTCGTTATCTTGGCTCATAAACCGGCAAATCAATGTAAAATAGTCGGCCATTATGTCAGATTCGATGGATGAGCTAAACCTTTCCTGTCCGGATACAATATCATGTAGCGGAAAGGTGAGTGACTTGGGTATAAAGTTTTTTCGGTATTTTCCGATATAATAAACAGCCGAAAAGATATCGCGTACGAACAAGCAGCGTGAAGGGCAGGACAGCAGCAATGGGTGGAACAATGGCTATCTCGAAAATTCAATATTGCACTATGGCATCTCTGTTCGCCATGGTGATGGCCAGTGCAGCGAGCGCAACACCGGTCTATGTTGCCCAACCTTCACAGTCGACGTGGAAAGTAGCGGTAGATACACCACTTGAATGCCGGATGCTTCATACGATCCCCAATTATGGCGAGGCCCAATTTACGTCGAAAGCGAGTAAGAAAATTAATCTCGACTTCGAATTGAAGATGCGTCGGCCGATGGGTGAGACGCGCAATGTAAACCTTGTCTCGATGCCCCCGCGCTGGATGCCGGGAGATGCTGCACAGCCGATCACCAACCTGACATTCTTTAAACAGTTTGACGGCTATGTGGGTGGACAAACTGCTTGGGTCATATTGTCTGAGTTGGAAGCGGGGCGTTACCCAACGTTCAGTTATCAGGACTGGCAGCAGCGAAACAAGCGCATTGATGTGGCATTGTCAGCGGTTACCTTTCGTCCGGCGTACAATCAGTTCAGCCAGTGCCTGGATAATTTGTTGCCGTACAGCTTTGAGGATATCGCGTTTACGGTACTGCATTACGATCAGGGTAGCGATCAACTTAACAAAGCGTCACAGCAGCGCCTGGCCCAGATTTCAGACTTTGTTCGCTATAGTGATGATGTGGATTTGGTTTTGGTTGCGGCCTATACCGATGGTCAAGGTGGTAAAACGGCAAACCAATCCTTGTCTGAACGCCGTGCTGAGCGTCTAGAGGACTATTTTATGGCAATGGGCCTTCCGGAAGATCGTATTCAGGTTGAAGCTTACGGTGAGCGCCGTCCCGTTGCGGATAACAGCACACCAATTGGCCGCAATAAAAACCGTCGGGTTGTCATTTCTCTTGGCCGTACCATCATTTAGCGGCTCTATTAATACACTGACTTGATGGCATAAATGTGCTGTCTTAAATTTGTATACATCAGCTTACGCCCAACAAGCTAGATTTATTGGGGAATAATAACTAAGTAAGGTGGTGGCTATGAAAAACATTCTATGGATTTTGCTGTTTGGTGCTGGCTGTGCTTTTGCCCAGAATGATGTGGTGGTAGACAGTAGTGCTGACCAAATTGATAAAGAGTTAGCGGCTGAAGTAAAATCACAGCGCATAACCCAAGAGCAGGCCAAAGAAATGGATCTTAATCGTGCTGAGACCTATGAGGTCTCTAGTACAGTCAGTGTTGATAACCTAGAGATTCAAATTGCTGAGAAGCTCAAAGACAGCATCATGCCTTATTACTCGATAGAGTTTAACGATCCTACCAGTGACGATGAGAGCTATGTTGCGACGGTCACTGAATATTTCGGTAAAGTTGAGTAATCTCTGGTGCTGATGTGGAAAGACGCCCGCTGTTGCGGGCGTTTCTGTCTTAGTGGAAGAAGAAATCTTTTGTCTTAGTGATAATAGAAATCAATGTGGCTCTTCAATGCCAACCACTCTATAGGTTTCCGCTTGCGCTCGCCGCAAAAAATCGGGTTGAAGAAGGCCTTGAGATTTCCCTCGCCATTTCTGGCCTCTATTCGGGCAAAGTCACCTTCTGTTAGGGTGAAGCTAAATCCTACTTCACTGCTCTCAACTTGTTCCACGATCTCGCCACTCAATATTAGTTGCCATTTAACGCTGTCTTGGCAGGCACCATTGAAGTGGATTGGTGAGTGAGCATCAACCGTTTGGCCCCACAGCAAAGATGCTCCTGTGTCCTGTTCACTAAGTTGATATTCAACCTCGCAGTCTTTTGTGATGAAGCTGCTCCCTTGTTTAAGGGCAGAGACAACCGAGGCTGGGCTGAGTGAATTGGCTAAAAAGTGGGTGATGGGTTTGCCTGGCAAAATATATTCCGATCTGGCTTTGGCGTGAAAATCACTGCCACCAACGGCAAAAAGTCGGTAACCGCGGCGCCATAGTTCATCAAAGGCTTTCACTGTTTTGACATCGTCAAGGCTTATTTTGCCTTCTCGGTAAGGGCGACAAACCTCAATGGTGTCGAACAGGGTAATATCGAAATTGTATCTTGCCCCAGTGTGCGGGTTGAATGGATGGTTAAGAGAAATGAGTGCACCTTGCTCCTTGGCTGCCTTGATACACAGCTCTGCGGCTTCATGGACTGTTTTGGCCTGTTTGGTGAGTGAGTGAATGTCCAGCGGCTGGGTTAAACCAATGAAGTTGATATGACCATTATCATCTAAGGTCAGTTCCATGGAGTATGTCGGTTGCTTGTCATCACGTAGCGAGCGAACAGCAAGGTTGTGATCGGTGATGGTATAGAAATCTAATCCTCCTTGGCGGCATAGTTCATCCAGGTGTTGTCTCGATTCGTTACCATCGGACACGTGGGTGTGCATATGGAAATCGCCTTTGTACCATCTCGGTGCACTGCTTGTTGCCGCGCTTGCCGTCTTTTTGAAGTCAAATGCCATATTGGTACTGTCAGCATGGATTTCACCCTGATGAAGCGAAACTTGTCCATAACCGCTAAGAGGATGAAAGTGGCTGACCACGATTTGCCATAACCCTGACTCTTCAAGTGCTGGCAGGTGGAAATGAGCTAATTGGGATTTGAAAGTCAGCGAGCAAACAAACTTATTCGATGGTGAGTAAATACTGACAAGAGCATGCTCAAAAGGGACATCGATTAATTGGATATTCAATGGGTGGCCAGCGTTCGCGACGAAATGATACGTCATCGCTTTTGGCGAGTATGGATCAAGATTATTTCTGATCGTTTGGGGATCACTAAACTGAACATCAATAGTTAGCGGCAATGTTGGGTGTATCACGGTATTCACTGAGCCATCCATAAGAATTTAATGTGAAAATGAGATCGATTAATTAAACGTGCTTTTTTTATCGTTAAACATGATGCGGATATACAAGGCACCGACGATCGATGAGATAGCGAAAATAATGACCGACAGTGCTGCTGCTCGTGAGTAATCTTGGTAAACAGAGAACTCTTGGAACAAGTTTACCCCTAGCATCTTCACGGCATTCTCACCCATTAGGAACGGGGTGGTGAAAGCACCCATGGTGCTGATGAAAACGAAGGTTGCCGCAAGATAGATCGTATTTTTAATATGTGGGATCACTATCTTAAACAGAATATCGAGGCTCTTAAGGCCAATGTCCCTGCCTGAGTCAATTTGGTTGTTGCTGATTTTGTAAAGTGCACTCATGATCAACAAGGTGGCAAAAGGGATGTTGAACCACAGGTTCATGATAATAATCCCGGTATCGGTGTGCAGCAGTTGAGGTAGGAAACGTTCGCCGGTTAGTTGGTAACCGATACGGGTTAGGCCACCACCATTGCGGATCACCGACATAAAGGCAAATACCGCAATCACGCCCGGAACAAATTTTGGCAACAGGATAATTTTTCCGATCCAAAACGCATTTTTGGATGAGGTAAACCGCAAGTAAACCGATAGTGTCAGTGAGAACAGCACGGTCAGTGCCACAGTCCATAACACAATAGAGATGGTGTACTTGATATTGGTTTGAACGTTACTGTCTGTTAGCAGACTGATGTAGACATCAAAGTTATAACCGCCAGCCCCATCAGAGAGGCTGGTAACAAAAGAAGAAAATACGGGGTAGGCAACAAAGCATAATAAAATTGCCATCGCTGGCATCATTAGGCTTATTCCCAGTACTGCTTGTTTGTCAAATTTATTCATTAGCTTATTCATTGCAACATACCCCGCTTTTCAATTACTTGTTTAGCACTGCAACTTTATTTGCCCACTGGCGTTTCAGTTGGTTTTCTAGGTTACCCAGTGTGTAAGTGCGATATTCACTGACCTCTAGACCACTCAGTGAATTAACAACGTCACTATCTAGCTCTGCATTGGCAATAACAGGGATCGCTTTTTGCTCTTTCACGAACAGGTTCTGTGCTTCGGATGAAACAACGTAATCTACAAACTTCTTCGCTGCTGCTTTTTTATCTGAGCTTTCAGGGATGGCAAGGGAAACCAAGCTACCGGTGAATGCCGGTTCAAGCTGGGTGATGGCAATAGAGTCAGGGATCAGACCGCGTGATTTTTGATCCAGTACCATGTCAGCCCACATCGGCGTCATGTCGATTTCGCCAATAGCAAGCAAATCAAGTGCACCTTGGTTCTTGAACGGGTAATGAACGCGGTTGGCTGTTTGGTACATGAAAGGGTGAAGCTCTTCCAGTAGTTCAAAGCCTTCAGACCATTGTTGTGACCATTTATCGTCACTTGACGTCATCGCTTCTTGTGGCAGGGTGTTGTACACCGAGCTCACAAGGAATGAGTCACACGCACCGCCGGTTCCAGGCTCACAGTAGGCAAAGCGTTGCGGGTTGTCTTTGATCCACTCAACCAACTCGGCAGATGTTGTCGGGACGTTTTTCACATCTTCCTGATTGTAGGCCAGCACGACGGTGGTACCGCGGTAAGGGATTGAATAGCCATGTGAATCTGCGTTATTCGCAATGACGTTTTTCAGGTTAGGAATAGATGCTTCGTCCAACTTCGCAAGTGATTCAACGCCAGCTTGTGAGATGATATTGGTAAGCTCTGACTGAGAGACTTCCAGAAGGTCGATGCCAGAGTTGCGACCGGCTTTATGAGAAGCAATCAGGCGATCAGCACCTACCATACCGCCAGTGCCAGATGGCAAGAACTCAAGGTTGACCTTGATGGTTGGATGGCTTTTTTCGAAATCTTGGATCACTTTGTCCCAAGTTGATTTAACGTTGTCAGAACCACCAGAGTATAGGTTGATGGTTTCAACCGTACTTGCAAACGAGGCACCAGAAGCTAACAGGCTGATAGCGACAGCCAAACGAGAAACAGTAGATTTCATCGCAGTATTCCCTTAGATTTCGATTAAATAGACATAGAGTTATTGATTTTCAAACCAACGGTTTCGTTGGCTTGGATATGTGGGTATTCGTTGGAGGTCATTGCGACACGAATTTCGCCGTATTGGGTGTCGAGGATTAATTTGGAGTACAAGCCGAATGACATTTTCGATTGCACGACACCGGTGAAGTCGAAATCGTCTTCTGCTACTGAAATATGCTCAGGCCTGAAGGCAATGGTCTCTTCACCTTTTTCAATGAAGTTCATCTCACCGATGAACTCAGCAACAAATCGCGTTTGCGGCTGGTGATAGATTTGATCTGGCGTGCCGATCTGTTCGATGCAGCCCTTATTCATAACGATGATCCGATCAGACAGGCTCAAGGCCTCTTCTTGATCGTGGGTAACAAACAAGATAGTGATCCCCAGTTGATGCTGGATCTTACGCAGCTCTTCTCGCATATAGCGGCGGATCTTGGCATCGAGCGCCGAGAAGGGTTCATCCATCAGTAGTACTTTCGGCTTCAGCAATAACGAACGGGCAATGGCGACACGTTGCTGCTGACCACCAGAAAGCTGATCGGGGTATTTATCAATGTGATCATCCATCTTGAGGATCTCAAGCATTTCGCGAACACGGGCTTTGATTTCCTGCTTGTCGACTTTGCGAAGCTTCAGGCCCAAGGCCAGGTTCTCGAATACCGTCATGTGCGGCCAAAGGTTATAACCTTGGAAGACCATTGAGGTAGGGCGCTCATCTGGGCTCAGCGATGAAATATCATCACTGTCGATACACACTTCGCCCGAGTCGATATCATTGAAGCCACCAATAGCGCGAAGAACGGTGGTTTTTCCGCAGCCTGATGGGCCAAGTAAAGAGACGAGTTCACCGTCACTGACATGGAAGTTAACGCCTTTGACGCCATCGCCACTTGGGAAAACTTTCTTTAATTGATGAACTTTTAGCTTATGAGCAGGCATCTTACATCCCTTTACTTTCGAACATTGATTTAAACAGTACGCTGCGTTTTGCAATGAAATACACGGCGGTTAGCAGGAGAATGATTGGCACGATATAGACCATGGCGAATGCCGCCGCGGCTGGCATAGGGGTATCAAAAATAACGCCGTACATCGCTGTCGGTAGTGTTTTGTAATTTGGCATGCCAACCAATAGGGTACCGGTAGATTCTTCCAGTGATTCGAGGAAGGTGAAAATTGTGGCTACGGCAATCCCCGGGGATGCGAGCGGTAATGTGACCCACCAGAAGGTTTGCAAACGGCTTGCGCCAACATCACGGGCAGCTTCTTCTTGGGCCCGCTGGATGTTCTTGAATGCGGCACTGGTGATCCAAGTCATGATGGTTAGCGAGTTGATGATATGGATAATCATCACACCGGTTAGGGTCCCGATAAGGTCGAATTTGTAGAAAACGACACCAATACTGATGTACAACCCCATTTTCGGGAATGCATTTGACAGCAGGAATGAGAACAGGAAGAAGTGCTTGAAGGGGAACGACAAGCGGGCCAGTGCATAGGCGGCTGGAATACATACCAGCAAGGATAGAGCGGTTGAGACAATAGCAATCATATACGAGTTATAGAAAGCACTCGCCACACCGTCTCGCTCGATAATAAATTGAAACCAGCGCAGAGACATTTGCTCTGGAATATAGTTTCGCTCGAATGCATTGTATCTAAATGCTTCCATAACCATATTAGTCAGCGGACTAATAAAGAATACAACAAAGGAAATAAGCAGTAATAGCTCTAACCAGTTCGTATTCCTAGCAAAGTAAAGTGACGCTCTGTAAAACTTCATCGTGCAGACCAAATAAAAATTTCCGGCAATATTGACGATGAATTGTTTATTTTTTACTACACCAATATTAAGAAAATATTCAGCGTAGATGACATTACCAGTAATAACGATTGTATTTTTATTTATGCTTTAATTTCAATTGAGTTTATACTATTGAATCTTATGTATTTTGTTACGTCATCACCAATTTTTGTGGTGGCATGTATTTACTTTTATTTGTGATTTATAACATCGATATTTTTTATTTGTATTCTATTAATAGCGTTTTTATCTTGTGATGATATTTATTTAATTCATAAACTATTAACGTTAAAAGTATTGATTTCTGCCTTTTAAATTATTATGAAATATTTTAGCTTTCACATGAAATAAAAAAGGAACAATTTAAGCATCGGAAAAGTAGAGGAAAGGGAGGTGAATGTAGGTAAAGATACTGCCAGTCACTTTTGGGGTTAACCGGCAGCATTAAGTGGGGTAAGCTGAGTTAAATCTCAGTTTTTTCTTTGTATTCACACAAATCTTCAATGATACAGCTGCCGCAGCGTGGCTTGCGCGCTACGCAGGTGTAACGTCCATGCAGGATCAGCCAGTGGTGGACATCAATCTTGAACTCTTTAGGAACAACTTTCAGTAGTTTATCTTCGACTTGATCGACGTTTTTCCCCATGGCGAACTTAGTGCGGTTCGATACACGGAAGATATGGGTGTCGACAGCTATCGTCGGCCAGCCAAAGGCAGTATTGAGTACCACATTCGCTGTTTTACGGCCAACACCCGGTAGGGCTTCAAGTGCTTCACGGCTCTCAGGTACTTCACCTGCATGTTTCTCAAGCAAGATCCTACAGGTTTTGATGACATTTTCAGCTTTGGAGTTAAACAAACCGATGGTTTTGATATATTCCTTTACGCCTTCTACTCCCAAATCAAATATGGATTGTGGGGTATTAGCGACAGGATAGAGCTTGTCGGTGGCTTTATTGACACTTACATCAGTTGCTTGGGCAGAGAGCAAAACTGCAATTAACAACTCGAAAGGGGTGCTCCAGTTTAGCTCGGTTTCTGGGTGGGGATTCTCCGCACGTAATCGTTCCAGAATTTCGATGCGCTTTTGATTGTTCATACTTACTTCCAGCGATATAGCCAACATTGTTCTACTGGTGATCCTTCACCAGCAGTTTAAGATTATTTTAATTTGTCGTCGTGACGCGGGCACGCTCAATAACAGGCTTATCCTGCGCCTTGGCGGCTTTCTGTTCACACTTGTTATCAATAACATTTTTTAGGGCAATCATAAAGCCTACACCAATGAAAGCACCCGGCGGTAGGATGGCAAGCAAGAAGCTACTGTCAAAGCTGAATACTTCGATACGCAATGAGGCGGCCCAATCGCCGAGTAGGCGGTCTGCACCATCAAACAGTGTGCCGTTACCCAGAATTTCTCGCATCGCGCCCAATACGACCAAGGCTGCGGTCATACCTAAGCCCATCCATAATCCATCCAGTAGGGCTGGGATAGGATCATTCTTAGAGGCAAAGGCTTCAGCGCGGCCGATGATGATACAGTTGGTCACGATCAATGGGATGAAAATCCCCAGTGATTGATACAAGCCATAGGTGAAGGCATTCATAAGCAACTGTACACAGGTAACCAGTGAAGCAATGATCATCACAAACACCGGAATACGGATTTCTGACGGAACCCATTGCCTAACCAAAGAGACAATCAGGTTTGAGCCAACCAGTACGGCAGTGGTTGCCAACCCGAGGCCGAGAGCATTGGTGACCGTCGCTGATACGGCAAGAAGCGGGCAGAGGCCCAATAACTGGACAATTGCCGGGTTATTGTTCCACAAGCCATTTTTCATCAGTTCTTTATTCATCATCTTTACTCCCCCTGACAGTTCAGTGGCTGTTCGAAAAGGCGTTGCTGGTTTGCTTGGTAATATAGCGATACGTTTTTTACCGAGCCCACGACAGCACGAGGGGTAATGGTTGCCCCGGTAAACTGGTCAAAATCCCCTCCATCTTTGCGGACGGCCCAGCGGGTGTCTTTCTCACCGTCTAGACGTTTGCCTGTAAAGCTGTAAATCCAGTCGCTGATACGGGTTTCGATTTTATCACCCAGTCCTGGGGTTTCATTATGGCTCAGGATCCGAACACCGGTAACGGTACCCTCTAGGTTGAGCCCGACAATAAGCTTAATGGCACCGCTGTAGCCATCAGGTGCAATCGCCTCGATAGCCATACCGACTTTCTTGCCGCCTTTCTCTGCGATATATGCAGGCATTGGACTGTCGGTACCCAAGTACTGCTCGCTGGTAATCAAGGTGCAGCTTTTGTATAGCTCGTTGTCATGGCTTTCTGCTGGGATAACTTGATTGAGTACCTTGAGTAGCTCTTGTTGTTGCTGTTGCTCAATTTTACCCGCCGTAAGGAGGTTGGTTACCGACACTAAACTGGTGGCCAGAATGGCGAAAATTGCCAAGGTGCCACCATTTTTCTTCATTGCATTAAACATGGTTGCTTCCTTAGTGGCCAAACGTGCGTGGGCGGGTGTAGTAGTCAATCAGTGGTACGCACATGTTGGCAAGCAGGACACTGAATGCCACCCCATCAGGGAAGCCACCGAAGGTTCGGATCAAAAAGATAAGCACACCAATCAAGGCCCCAAAGATCAAACGGCCTTTGACTGTGGTCGAAGCAGAAACCGGGTCGGTTGCGATGAAGAAGGCACCGAGCATGGTTGCCCCAGAAAATAAGTGAAATAGCGGTGAAGCCGTATTATCCGGGCTGATCATAAATGCCAAGGTGCTGATAATAAATAGGGCACCCAGCATCCCTACCGGGATATGCCATTGGATCACGCGCATTTTCAGCATGATTAGGCCACCAAGCAAGAAGCCAAGGTTGACCCATTCCCAACCGATACCACCAATCAGGCCAAAGACGGGACCGGATAGGATCTCTGTTGCAGTGTGACCCGTGGTCAGCGACGTTTTCAGGGTATCGAGCGGTGTCGCCATCGTTACGCCGTCTACTGACATGCGAAGTTGGTGGACACTGAATCCATCTTGGGTGAAGCCCGTTAGGATCGCGTTCACACTATCAACTAAAGTGACAGGCTCGGCAGCCAGTGACTGCGGTGGTAGCCAAGTGGTCATTTGCAATGGGAACGAAATAAGCAGAACGACATAGGCGACCATGGCCGGGTTGAACAGGTTCTGCCCCAAACCGCCATAAAGGTGCTTGGCGATGACAATTGCAAACAAGCAACCGATCACGCAGATCCACCAAGGAGCCAAAGGCGGGATGGAAAGGCCAATTAATACACCGGTTAGCAGTGCGCTATTATCCCTTAGGTAGGGTATTAAAGGGCGTTGACGTAACTTTAAAATGATCGCTTCGGTTGTGACACATAATGACGCCGCCAATGCGATTTGGAGCAGTACGCCCCAGCCAAAAAAGTACCACTGGGCGGCGACGCCCAATGTTGTACAAAGGATAACAGTACGCATCAAGCTACTGGTGCTTCGGCGACTGTGGGCATGGGGAGAGCTTGCAATATTAAAAGCCACTGTTAGTTTTCCTCATTTTTTTCTTGTGCTTCTTTAGCGGCTTTGCGCGCTTTGGCACGGGCAACGGCAGCCACGACAGCAGCTTTCTTCGGATCCACCTCGGCTTCAGCAACAGGCTCTGCAGGTTTTACGTTTTCTGCTTGAGAGTCAGTTTGAGCTTGTTGCGCCGCTTTGCGTGCTTTGGCACGGGCAACGGCAGCTGCGACAGCAGCTTTCTTCGGATCCACCTCGGCTTCAGCAACAGGCTCTGCAGGTTTTACGTCTTCTGCTTGAGAGTCAGTTTGAGCCAGTTGCGCCGCTTTACGCGCTTTAGCACGGGCAACGGCAGCCGCGACAGCAGCTTTCTTCGGATCCACCTCGGCTTCAGCAACAGGCTCTGCAGGTTTTATGTCTTCTGCTTGAGAGTCAGTTTGAGCTAGTTGCGCCGCTTTGCGTGCTTTGGCGCGGGCCACGGCAGCCGCGACAGCAGCTTTCTTCGGATCCACCTCGGCTTCAGCAACAGGCTCTGCAGGTTTTACGTCTTCTGCTTGAGAATCAGTTTGAGCCAGTTGCGCCGCTTTGCGGGCTTTAGCACGGGCAACGGCAGCCGCGACAGCGGCTTTCTTCGGATCGGTCTCAGAGGCTGGAGTATCAGCTTGTTCCGGCCCACTTTTCGTGGCTTGGGCCGTTTTACGGGCTTTGGCTCGGGCAATGGCTGCAGCAACGGCGGCTTTCTTCGGATCGGTCTCAGAGGCTGGAGTATCAGCTTGTTCCGGCCCACTTTCTGTGGCTTGGGCCGCTTTACGGGCTTTGGCACGGGCAATGGCGGCAGCAACAGCGGCTTTCTTCGGATCGGCCTCAGTGGCTGGAGCATCAGCTTGTTCCTGTTCACCTTCCGTGACTTGGGCTGCCTTGCGCGCTTTGGCACGGGCAATGGCTGCAGCAACAGCATCTTTTTTGCTGTCGGCAGGTTGGTTGGAAGCGGTATCTAATGCGTTTTCAGATGTAATTTCTGAAGTCGCTAGTTTAGCCGCCTTGCGTTCACGGGCTTGGCGTTTACGCTCTTTGCGTAGTTTTGCCATGTCACTGTTGTCAGGCACGGCACTGCTAATTTTTGGTGTTGCTTTATCGGCATTGGCAGCTTCTGCTTGCTTGGCTTTAGCGCGGGCAATGGCGGCAGCAACGGCCGGCTTTTTGTCACCATTGTCAGGTGTGGCAGCGGCTTGTTTGGCCTTAACCCGGGCAATAGCTGCTGCAACGGCATCATCACCGCCTTTAGTGGCCATATCTTTGCGTCTGTCTTCAGCCGCTTTTTTGAAGCGGTTTTCACGGGCAGCTTTATCGCGCTCGAATCGAGCTTGTTTAGCTTCAAAGCGCTGCTTAGCACGTTCTGCATTGGCTGCTTCTTGCTGGTTAGCCCAAATCTCGGCTTTGGCCTTGCGGTAATAGTTAACCAGTGGGATTTCACTAGGACAAACGTAAGCACAAGCACCGCATTCGATACAGTCGAACAGGTTATACTCTTCACATTTATCGTAGTCTTTATCCTTGGCATACCACTGCAACTGTTGTGGCAACAGTGATGTCGGGCAGGCATCAGCACAAGCGCTACAGCGGATACATGCCATTTCGTGGGTATGAACTGGCAGTTCGCGACGCTTAGGCGTCAAGATACAGTTAGTGATCTTGGTGATCGGCACATGGGCATGGGGCAGGGTAAAACCCATTAAAGAGCCACCAATAATCACACGCGGGTATTTTTTGTCCGGTTTATAGCCAAAGTTGTCGAGCAGGAAGGATATCGGTGTACCCAAGCGAGCAAATACGTTGCCGCGCTGTTTGAAGGCTTCACCTGTCAGGGTCACGACGCGCTCGATCAACGGTTCGCCGTCAATAATCGCACGTTTGACCGCAAAGGCCGTCCCGACGTTTTGCATCACGACACCCACTGCAGATGAGCGTGATTGGCTTGGTACTTCACGGCCGGTAAGCACTTTAACCAGTTGCTTGGAGCTACCAGAAGGATATTTGGTCGGGATCACTCGGATAATAATGTTGTCTTCTGGAGTGACACACTTTTCAAGCGCTTTGATCGCATCCGGTTTGTTATCTTCAATACCGATCAAGGTGAGCTTTGGTTTCACTATATGGCGTAGGATCCGTATTCCTTCGAGCACTTCAGCGGCATAATCCTGCATCAAGCGGTCATCGGCAGTAATGTACGGTTCACACTCAGCTGCATTAATGATCAGAATATCGGCCAGCCCTAAACTACCCTGCAGTTTACGCCCGGTAGGGAAGCCTGCACCACCAAGACCAGCTATTCCGCTCAGGCGGATCGCATCGATCAGCTCTGCAGGTTCAAGTGATTCGTAGTCGGCAATCTTATGTTGTGATCCCCACAGATCTTCGCCATCACTCTTGATGACAACACTTAAATCGCTAAGGCCAGAAGGATGAGCTGTGGTTCTTTGTTCAATCGCCGTCACGATACCAGATGTCGGGGCATGAATAGGTACACACATACTCATGTCACTTTTGGTCAGTGGCTGGCCTTTTAGTACTTTGTCGCCGACACTGACGAGGATCTCGCCTTTGGTACCGATGTGCTGCTTGAGCGGTAACACCAGTTCGTCTGGGATGCCAGCTGGTGTAATTGCAGTACGGTTCGACAGTGTTTTATTTTCGGATGGGTGAATACCGCCTGGGAAATCCCACAGCTGACCCTGCTTGATTTGTTCGATAATAGACAGCATGTTACTTCACCGTGCTTTCAGTGTTTTCGACTGGAATATTTGTAACCGGGATCTGGTTCATATCCCATTTCCAGTTCTCTGGCGTCGTTTCTAGCGGTATCATTTCAATACAATCGGTTGGGCAAGGCGCAACACAAAGATCACAGCCGGTACATTCATCCTTGATAACGGTATGAAGCGCTTTGGTGCCACCGACAATAGCATCGACAGGACAAGCCTGGATGCATTTGGTACAGCCAATACACATGTCTTCGTGAATAAAGGCCACTTTCTTGATACTTCTTTCAGCATCATGGGCTGACTCTTGGACTTCAACGCCCATCAAGTCTGCTAGCTTCTCGATTGCTTGTTGGCCACCAGGTGGGCACTTATTAATGGCATCGCCATTTGCGATGGCTTCGGCATAAGGGCGACAGCCTGGGTAGCCACACTGACCGCATTGTGTCTGCGGTAAAATCGCATCAATTTGCTCGACTATAGGATCGGCTTCGACTTTGAATCGGATCGAGGCAAAGCCCAAAATCAGACCGAAAATAGCGGCCAGGGCTGCAATGGCAATCACAGCAATGATTAATCCACTCATGTTACAGTTTCACCAGTCCAGTAAAGCCCATAAAGGCAAGTGACATCAAGCCTGCAGTGATCATGGCAATCGAGGCACCCTTAAATGGTTCAGGTACATCTGCGGCAGCAATCCGTTCACGCATCGATGCGAATAGAATCAGTACCAGAGAGAAACCAGCAGCAGCACCGAAACCATAAATAACCGATTCGATAAAGTTGTGACGTTCATTGATGTTGAGTAGGGCAACACCCAAAACGGCACAGTTCGATGTAATCAATGGTAGGAAGATGCCGAGAAGACGGTAAAGGGTTGGGCTTGTTTTGTGAACCACCATTTCAGTGAACTGCACGACGACAGCGATCACAAGGATAAAGCTCAGCGTTCTGAGGTATTGGATACCCAGAGGTACAAGAATATAAGTTTCGACTAAGTAAGCACACACTGACGCCAATGTGAGAACAAAAGTCGTAGCAAGCCCCATCCCAATGGCAGTCTCCAGTTTCTTGGAAACCCCCATGAAGGGACAAAGTCCTAAAAATTTAACCAGTACAAAGTTGTTGACCAACACTGTACCTACGAGAAGGAGTAGGTATTCAGTCATACCGCATAATATTATTTGCAAAAGATCTTTATATTATCTTCCTTTGTCGCACCTATAACAACTCCCCAGCAGCAGGGTTTTTCCACTTCGACGACCTTTTCGCCATTCATTGCTGCAAAGTTAATGCAACATTATCTGTTATTAACATTTAAGTCGGTGATTTTATGTGCCCAGATGACTTTATGAGATTCTTGAATGGGTGGTCAGAATCGGTATGAAAAATTTTCCAGACTATTACTGGTTGATTTATGTACACCTAATCATTTGTACGCAGAAATTTAATGCACTAGTCATTTTCCTGTCTAAAAAAGGCTTGATTTCCATCAGCCCAGTCGGCACAAGGGTTTAGCTTAGTTATCCACGGAAACTGTGGATAAGTGTGTTAATTGATCCTTGGGAACTCGGGGTAGAGTTCATCCTCATGGCATTGCGGTTAAATTGTGAGCAAGATCGGATATGCAATAAACCACTGTTATAGGGGGAGTGATAGAGGGGAATAATGTGCTGGTATAAAAAGTTAGAGTGATTACTTTAGCGGATATGTAGATATAAGTGTGCTGTGAATTGATATAAATCAAATCTTGGATAAGCTGTGGAAAGCTAGTTTAAATACAGTTTTGAATTTTTTATATAAAAGTTTAACTGACTGGAGGGTAAACAGACTAGGGTTGCTGCGTGGGCGGTGATAGTACGTAGAAAATGGGCAGTGGTCAAGATTTATTATTATGATTAAGTTCCCCCTAGCCCTGTAAACGGGCCCTTAAAATATGGGGCTAAAACCAGTAGGGGTTATTGACATAACTTTCAGTCGTAGGACAATGGTTAGCAACACTGATCATATAGCCAGTACGGAATCATGATGGACAAGTCTAGCTCTAAAACCTTTACTCTCTCTTCCCGCTATTCTCCTTCTGGTGATCAGCCTACGGCTATCCGTAAGTTACTTGAAGGACTGGATGCCGGACTGGCCCATCAGACCCTATTGGGGGCCACGGGTACGGGTAAAACTTTCACTGTCGCCAATGTTATTGCCGAGACGGGGCGGCCAACGATGATCTTGGCGCCGAACAAGACATTGGCGGCACAATTGTATGGTGAGATGAAGGAATTCTTCCCGGAAAACGCCGTTGAGTATTTTGTTTCTTATTACGATTACTACCAACCTGAAGCATACGTACCAACGACGGATACCTTTATTGAAAAAGATGCGTCGGTGAATGCGCACATCGAACAAATGAGGCTCTCCGCGACGAAGGCGATGATGGAAAGGCGTGATGTCATCATCATCGCGTCGGTATCGGCTATTTATGGTCTGGGTGATCCTGATTCCTACTTGAAAATGATGTTGCACGTTCGTCGTGGCGATATGCTCGATCAGCGAGACATATTACGTAGGTTGGCGGAGTTGCAATATAAACGCAATGACATGGCGTTCGAACGAGGAACATTTAGGGTGCGAGGGGAGGTGATTGATATCTTTCCTGCGGAATCTGAGAAAGATGCCATCCGTCTAGAGCTGTTTGATGATGAAGTCGAGTGCATTAGTGTCTTCGACCCCCTAACGGGGACGCTGTTAAATCGTGATTTACCGCGTTGTACTATTTATCCGAAAACACACTATGTGACTCCCCGAGAAAAGGTACTTGAAGCCATTGAAGGGATCAAAGTTGAACTGGAAAGTCGTAAGAAGCAGCTGTTAGAAAATAATAAATTGGTTGAAGAGCAGCGTATTAGTCAGCGAACCCAGTTTGATATTGAAATGATGATGGAGTTGGGTTTCTGCTCGGGGATCGAAAACTATTCCCGCTACCTCAGTGGCCGAGCTGAGGGTGAACCGCCACCGACACTATTTGACTATTTGCCAGCCGATGGCTTGCTCATTATCGATGAATCCCATGTCACGGTATCGCAAATTGGTGCCATGTTTCGCGGAGACCGTTCGCGCAAGGAAAATTTGGTGGAGTATGGCTTCCGCCTTCCATCTGCATTGGATAACAGGCCATTGAAATTCGAAGAGTTCGAGTCTTTAGCACCCCAGACGTTATACATCTCGGCGACTCCGGGTAAGTACGAAATTGAAAAGTCCGGAGAGGATATTGCAGAGCAGGTTGTGAGGCCAACTGGCTTGCTGGATCCGGAAATTGAAGTGCGCCCGGTCGCGACGCAGGTCGATGATCTTTTGTCAGAGATCCGGATCCGTGAAGCTAAGCAAGAACGGGTGCTGGTGACGACCCTGACCAAAAGAATGGCGGAAGATCTGACCGAGTATCTAAGCGAGCACGGTGTCAGGGTGCGCTATTTGCACTCAGATGTCGATACAGTCGAGCGGGTGGAAATCATTCGCGATTTACGTTTAGGCGAATTCGATGTGCTGGTGGGGATCAACTTGCTGCGTGAGGGGCTGGATATGCCGGAAGTGTCGCTGGTGGCGATCCTTGATGCTGATAAGGAAGGTTTCTTGCGCTCGGAGCGTTCGTTGATCCAGACCATCGGCCGCGCTGCCCGTAACTTAGAGGGCCGGGCAATTTTGTACGCCGACCGGATCACTGGCTCGATGGAGCGGGCAATGGGCGAAACAAGCCGTCGCCGTGATAAGCAGAAAGCTCATAATGAAAGAAATGGCATTGTCCCTCAGGCGCTCGAGACGAAAGTGTCTGACATTATGGAGTTGGGGGCACCAGGTAAGGGCAATAGAGCCAATCGTGCCGCGCAGCTTCACAAGGTTGCCGAGAAGAAGGGCACGTATTCCACTATGTCACCTCAGGAGTTAGAAACGGAAATTCTGAAGATTGAAAAAGAGATGTACGATGCCGCTCAGAACTTGGAGTTTGAAAAAGCGGCTGAGCTGAGAGATAAAATCCACACCTATCGTGAGCAGTTTATTGCTAATAGCTAATGGCTCAAATATATGGGGCAGTGAAAAATAGGCAAAAAAAAAGCCAACCGATAATAAGTTCGGTTGGCGTCATTGTTTTAGTGAAAAAATTCCACAAACAACGTCAGTTGGCTAGGTTGACTCTCAGGAAGAGTCATACTGATTAAAGCAGTATGCGTGCCAACTTTTCATAGTCCTCTTTTATTGCACTTTTTAAAGGGGTTAGCAGCAAAATTAGTCGTGTATAGTACTTATTTGTGGACGCTGATTTGCATTTTGCAAAGCAATGTGCGATTCATAATGCTAAAGGCTTTATAGTCAGCTATATTTGAGCGATAACGTAGAAAAAGTCACATCGTTTTTTTTCTTTTGTTTACAATTAGTAAAGAGTGATGGGACTTGGAGGGGCAATGGAAAGCAGATCACATCAACGCTGTATTCTGATGGTTGAAGATACAGCATCAGTTGCAGCGCTATATAAGTCATATCTTAATCCTTTGGGTGTCAACGTGACTATCGTTGGTACGGGGACTGAGGCGTTGGAATTCGTTAAAGAGGTCACCCCCGATCTTATTCTGCTCGACTTGCGCCTGCCCGACATGGAAGGCATGCAAGTACTGGATGTCGTAAAAGGGGATAACCCGAGTATCCCTGTGGTAATAATGACGGCACACGGTTCGATTGATGTAGCGGTCGAAGCCATGCGCTATGGGGCTAAAGATTTTCTCATCAAGCCTTGTGAGGCAGACCGACTAAGGGTCACCGTCAACAATGCCTTGAAAGATGAAGATAGAAAGGCCAAGGGGGAAACCTCTCAATCCTCTTCCAAACAATCCGGTGCCCAATACCAAGGCTTTATTGGCAACAGCCTGCCCATGCAGGCGGTTTACCGCGTCATTGAGTCTGCCGCTTCAAGTAAGGCCACCGTATTTATTACTGGCGAAAGTGGTACCGGTAAGGAAGTGTGTGCCGAGGCCGTTCATGCGGCCAGTCCTAGAAATGATAAACCTTTTGTTGCACTTAATTGTGCCGCTATCCCTAAAGAACTGATTGAAAGTGAATTGTTTGGCCATGTGAAGGGTGCCTTTACTGGCGCGTCGACCGAGCGCCAAGGGGCTGTTGAGTTAGCGAATAAAGGAACACTATTTCTCGATGAGCTTTGCGAAATGGACTTGGACTTGCAAAGCAAATTGCTCAGGTTTATCCAAACTGGGACGTATCAAAAGGTCGGTTCGTCCAAAACCAGTACGGTTGATGTCCGATTTGTGTGTGCGACTAACCGTAACCCATGGCTTGAAGTCCAGGAAGGGCGGTTCCGCGAAGATCTCTATTATCGCCTGCATGTAATTCCCGTCACTTTGCCACCACTGCGCGAGCGAGGTGGCGATGTGTTGGAGATAGCCCACGCCTTGTTGGCATTGATGTCTGTTGAGGAAGGTAAGGATTTCACCCGTTTTTCACCGGATGTGAAAGCACTGTTCGAGCAGTACCACTGGCAGGGTAACGTTCGTGAATTGCAAAACGTTATTCGAAATATTGTTGTGTTAAATTCTGGTCAAGAAGTGTCACTGGATATGGTGCCTCCACCGATTAATCAAGGTGGCGTTAAAATTGCATCCTATCAACCAGTTGTTGCTGGAAATATGGTGGGAGAACTTCCTTCACAAGAGTCCAGCGTAACACCAATAATAGATAAGTCGCAGGTTGAGCCACTATGGATTGTTGAAAAGCGTGCAATTCAGGCCGCAATCGATGCTTGTGACGGCAATATTCCACGTGCTGCGGGTTTGTTGGAAGTTAGCCCGTCAACAATATACCGTAAATTACAAACCTGGCAGGAAGCACAAGGTTAGTTGTAGGGAGAGAGATACATGGCAATGACAATTAATGCTGAGACCATCAAGCGTATGGAAGATGAAGTCGGGCAGGAAACTCTGACACTTCTCCTCAATGTATTTAGCGATGAATTGGAACAATACCAGCGTCAGCTTTCAGAACGCCCATCAATAAAGCAGGTACGAGAGATTAGCCATGCGATCAAGAGCAGCGCCGCCAGCTTTGGCGCCGACGATCTCGCTGATATGGCACAGGAATGTGAGTCACGAGTTCGACAAGGACAAGATGAATGGATTCTAGACCACCTGCCTGAATTTAGGCAGATGGTAGAAGGTATGGCGATTGAGTATAAGCGCTTAGCCAGCCACGACAATCCGGTGAATAGCCTGTTTTAATTTTTCCCTATCATGTCGCCACTGGTGGTTGTTCGATGCTAGTGAGGTAATATGCTGGTTGTATTTTTCATCCAGCTCCTCATGTTGTGTGTCAGTGAGCACGGTATCTATCTGCCGGCCCCCCATAGAACGTTCACACCAGCTGAGCATCTGTTGTAACCCCATCATGCCTGCTGGCCCATTTTCTTTATCTAGATTCGTCACAAAGACAATCTTGGCTTGGCATTTTTTTAGGGCTTGCTCAATGTCTTTGAGCAGAAGCGGTGGCATAACGCTGGTCAGAAAACTACCGGGGCCAAGCAAAATAATATCGGCTTGCTGTATAGCGACGACAGCTTCCTTGGTCGCAGGAACCGCTGGTTCAATATAAAGTCGCTGCGGCACATCAGCCAATTCATCCACACTTGTTTCCCCACAGATGATCTCCCCGTTCATTGTCATTGCAGACAAATCGGCAGGGTGTTCAGTCATTGGCACGATATGGGTTTTTACTTGAAGCATATCGCGGATCAAATTGATGGCTTCTAGTGGGCGTACGGAGAGGTTATCCAGTGCTTTTAGCATCAGATTACCAAGGTTATGACCATTTAACTCGCCATTGCCACGGAACCGATATTCAAAAATCATAGACCCGACGGATGGCTCAGTAATCAGCTGGTTAATGCAGTTGCGTGTGTCTCCCCAAGCGATCCCTCCTTGGCAGGCACGGATCCGGCCTGTTGAGCCACCGTTGTCGGTAGTGGTGACAATACCGGTTACATTTCCGCCAAACTCTGATAGAGCCGAGAGCATACGGCCAAGACCATGACCGCCACCAATTGCGACAATTTTGGCATCTGTAATATTTTTCACTGTCGTATGTACCATCGCTTGCTAAAAAATGTGAGCTGAGTAGGTTATTTGCAGTGTATCGCGTAAGCTGGAATGAATACAAACTATGTGCTTATGATGGTATATCTGTCACGAAATGTGGGGGCGAGTGGATAAAAAAAAACCCTCAACTAGGCTGAGGGTAAAGGCAGTTGAAGCGGTTAAATCGACTAGTGCGGCTGTTGCATAATACTGATCAGGTAATCATAGGTATCAAGGCAGCTAGGTGCACTCAGCAGCATTTGCTTTTCACTGGCAGGTACTGGCAGCAGTTCTAACCAACGCTGGCACAACCAGCTAAGGTTATCGAACTGCTTATTGTGATGAAGATCGCCGAGTTCAGGGTGCTTGCTGAACATTTGCTTAAGCTTTTCAGCCAGAATTTCTTGATCCTGGCGGACTTCGGTTTCTGGCCATGGTGGGATGAATTGACAATCACCGCAGAAGAAGCCTTCGTCGCTTTCTTCCATGTGATCAATAGTGAAATTTTCGTGTCCTGCCACGGTAACGATTAAACAACCGTTATTGGGAGAAACATCAAAATCTTCAACAGTGACACGTGTACCGATTTGAAAGAAATGGTGGCCATGTTCATCTTGGTCAAACATACAAACACCAAAACTGTTGCCTTCTCGCATTGCGGCTTTGAAAGCTGCCATTTGTGGCCCCGGAGCAATACGAAGAGGGATGCGTCCACCGGGTAAGACGTGGCGTTTTTGGAATAGTAGCGGTATGTAAGTATTCATAGTCTAATCCGGTTACTGATTGTCTGATGAAATAGACACTGCAAATGGGATACCAAGATTACATACCGCTTAAAATAGGTTTTCAGCGCGTTTGACTCTATTTATCTTTTTAAAATGCAAAAAAGTACTAATCCGCAATTTTCATTTTGCGAATTATTTCTGATTCGCAATTATTTTCATCGCATTATCGCTTGGGAGTAACTCAAGATGGCTTTGTTCATCGAAGTACCAGCCCTTGATTAATCCTTTCTCCTGCATATCAATAAAACCGTTGATGACAAGCTTGGCTTGCTCGTGGGCATGAGCCGAATCTAACCCTTCTTCACGCTGTAAGTAGAGGGCAACATCATCGACTGTCGCTGATTCAATAATATTGGACATAATATCCTCACTTTTAGTAAGAAATTTTACCGGTATTCCCTTTAGTAGTATTGTCGCGAATTCGGCTGAAAGGTAGAATGCAGCACGAAAAAAAGAGAGAGTTTGCCTGTATGGTGATTCCTCTGATATTTTTATTACTAATACGCTGTTGTGCGCATTTTGGTTTTATCCTGTGCTGTACAATTGCCATGCTCCGAGCTTTTTTCACTAAGTGCCTCATTGTGGGGGATATGTGATTCAAGCCAGTGACAAGTTGTCACCAGGGTCGATAAAGAAATGAATCGGCCTCCCGTACTTGGAAAGGTGTTCCGTGGCGAAACAATTTGAAGATAATCACCATCGCAAGTTTTATTACTTGCGTTTGTCGGTTACAGACGTCTGTAACTTTAAATGTACCTATTGCCTGCCTGATGGCTACCACCCTCAACAGAAGAAAAAGCCATCATTCCTAACGCTAGATGAAATCCAGCGTGTAACAGGCGCGTTTGCTGAATGTGGTACGTCAAAAGTGCGCATTACTGGCGGTGAGCCAAGCCTGCGCCGTGATTTTACTGATATCATCCGCACGGTTGCTGAGCAGCCTGGTATCCGCAAAGTTGCGACGACGACCAATGGCTACCGTATGGCAAAGCATGTCCATGAGTGGCGTGAAGCCGGTTTGACCCATATCAATGTGAGTGTTGATAGCCTTGACCCAAAGATGTTCTACCAAATCACCGGTGAGAATATGTTTAATCAGGTTATGGAAGGCATTGATGCGGCTTTTGATGCTGGCTTTGAACAAGTCAAGGTCAATACCGTACTGCTAAAAGATCTCAATTCCCAGCAGTTGCCGCAGTTCCTTGATTGGATCAAGACTCGGCCAATTCAACTGCGCTTTATCGAACTAATGCAGACTGGTGAAATGGATGATCTGTTTAACAATCATCATGTTTCCGGTGTCAGTATCCGCAATTACCTGATTGCCAATGGCTGGCTATTGAAGCTGAAAAGTAACAATGATGGCCCGGCTCAAGTATTCTGTCATCCTGATTACAAGGGTGAGATCGGCCTGATCATGCCTTACGAGAAAGATTTCTGTAAAAGCTGTAATCGTCTGCGTGTTTCTGCCTTGGGTAAGCTGCATCTGTGCCTATTTGGTGATCATGGTGTGGAGTTGCGCGACCTGCTTCAGGGTGATGAACAACGTGATGAGCTGATCGCCCGTATCCAGGGTGGTTTGGCAGAAAAAGCGGTCAGTCACTTTCTTGATGATGGCAATACTGGCATGACACCAAATCTAGCCTCTATTGGTGGCTGATCGCCACCTTTTCAAATTTTCTTTTTTGGGACAGACGGATGAACCAATTTACGCATATTAATGCTTCTGGTGAAGCAAACATGGTTGACGTGTCAGCAAAAACTGACTCGGTCCGAGAAGCGCGTGCAGAAGCATTTGTGCATATGGCGCCGGAAACACTTGGGTTGATCGTCTCTGGCCAGCACCACAAGGGCGATGTATTTGCCACTGCCCGTATTGCCGGTATTCAGGCTGCTAAAAAAACATGGGATTTGATCCCACTGTGTCATCCACTGCTGCTGTCGAAAGTTGAAGTTCAGCTTGAAGCGATTGAAGCAGAAAACATGGTTCGTATTGAGTCTTGTTGTAAATTGGCTGGTAAAACGGGTGTAGAAATGGAAGCGCTGACTGCAGCCTCTGTTGCGGCATTGACCATTTATGACATGTGCAAAGCTGTCCAGAAAGACATGGTGATTGGACAAGTTCGTCTGCTGGAAAAAACGGGCGGCAAATCTGGGCATTTCAAGGTGGAATCATGATCAACGTATTATTTTTTGCGCAGGTTAAAGAGCTTGTTGGCGTTGACCGCCTGGAAGTTCCTGCTGAATTTGCTACCGCTGAAGCGTTGCGTCAGCATCTGGTTACGAAAGGTGACAAGTGGCCGTTAGCGTTGGAGCAGGGCAAACTGCTGGTAGCGATTAACCAGACAATCAGTTCTCTGGATGGCGAAATCAAAGATGGCGACGAAGTGGCCTTCTTCCCACCAGTGACTGGAGGCTAGTCATGATTTCTGTTCAGTTCGAAGATTTTTCTGTTGCTGATGAATATGAGCAACTATCCCAAGGGACAGATGCCGGCGCGGTTGTAACCTTTGTTGGTAAAGTACGTGATTTCAACCAAGGTGATGCTGTCACCGGTTTGTCGCTGGAACATTATCCAGGGATGACCGAAAAGTCCTTAGCTGCCATCGTAGAGCAAGCTGGCGAGCGTTGGCCGCTGCTGAAAACTCGCGTTATCCACCGTGTGGGTGACCTAGCGTTGGGTGATCAGATTGTATTCGTTGGTGTGACCAGCGCTCACCGTGGTGCGGCTTTCGAAGCCTGCGAGTTTATTATGGATTTCCTGAAAACCCGTGCGCCGTTCTGGAAGAAAGAACAAACACCGGATGAATCGCGTTGGGTGGATGCCCGTGAGACAGATACCTCAGCAGCAGATCGCTGGCAGGATAAATAGTTATGTAATACTGGCACCTGTCTCATGCAGGTGCCAACATGCTCAGCCTCAAGCCTCAAGCCTCAAGCCTCAAGCCTCAAGCCTCAAGCCTCAAGCCTCAAGCCTCAAGCTGCATAATCTTTCTTTATTATTCAGCTATTTTTTCACCAACCTCTGTGCTACCTTGAATTTAAAGGTATAAATAACCAATTAAAGTGAATGGTTATGGTTTTTATGGCCGGTTGGAATCGGTCAAATGCAAAAGCAAGCAACAGAGGAGTATGCTAATGATCAGGAGCGATCGACTACTCTACGAACTTGAACCTGATGGTTTTGGCGGCCGCCACTGCGAGTCTTGGGAAGAGTGGCAGCCGAAAGCCAGTCAGGCTCTGCCTAACTTCCCCGAAGATGTATTGAAGCAATGGCTTTTCAGGCACTGGAAAGGGGTGCTCTGCAACTGGGGTTGGTTGGATTTTCAGTCAATGCGCTTTGAACTTGAGTCTTGGACCAGTGAGCAAATTCAGTCACAAATTCATACGCCACATCAAGAAGTTGTTGATAAATTATCGCGCCGTATGACGAACCCGGTATTTCAGCGCAGTTGGTTGGTACAGCAAATGCAGGAAACGGGAACCTGGCCACAAGCCCCAATTGTGCTTCGCTATGCTCGAGATATACCGATGACAAACGGTAAGTCGCTTAAGGCCCCTTACAATTTACTGGAAGGGCACCATCGCATGGCATATTTGAATAAAATTATTGAGCAAGGTGCATATCACCAAGAACAGCACAAAATTTGGATAGTTAGCATACCGCTGCATTAACAGCATAACCACCTGCCAATATCGTCCGCTAGAAAAAGGGGAATGACTATCATGTCATTCCCCTTTTTTATTAAATAAGTTTCTTATTGTATTTATTTGCTGTAGCTCGGGGAAAATGTACCACTTGTTATCGGTTTGTTTCTCTTTGTGCTCAAAAAATAGCCTATTGGTTGCTTTTCTTATACCGATTTTCCTTTTTTATAAATCTCTTATTCCTTTTTGTTATTGAGAGGCTTGTGATTTGCACCGATGGTGCCCTGAATAAAACCTGAACAAGATATGGGTTTATCTGAATATTAATGTCTTTATTGAGGTTTTTTGTGGTTTTTTATGTGTTTTATTTATGTTTTTTTAGATGGCGGAAAGTGCTGTGATATTTTTTCATGTCAGTTTTTTGCACTGTTGATGTATTTTTTTGTTGTTGATATGTTTCATTTCGACTCAGGACGAGTCAGCAAGATTACAAAAATTATTATTACAGGTAAGTAAAAATGAAAAAAACACTTCTAGCAGTAGCAATCCCAGCAGTACTTTTCGCTCATTCCGTATCCGCCGTAGAAATTCTAAAAACCGACGAAGCACTTGTCGACTTCTATGGCCAACTTCGTACTGAAGTGAAAAAATTAGATGATAAGGATGTCACTCTTAATGCTGGTTCTTCACGTGCAGGTGTACAGGCACAGTACGCTGTCACAGATTCGGTAGATATCTTCGGTAAGGTTGAGTTTGGTTTGAACTACAACACCGCTGATGAAGATTACACCATGAAAAACCGGCTACACTTCGCCGGTGTAGATACAGATTTCGGTAAGCTATCATTCGGTCGCCAGTGGGTGGTTGCGGATGATATTTACGGCGCAGATTACTCATACTTCTTCGGCGGTACTGCTCTACGTTATTCAACCCTTTCTGGTGCCCGCCACGACTCGCTAATTAAGTATAACTACGAAGGTGAAAATTTCATCGTCGCGGGTAACGTTGGTTTGGCCGAAGATGATACCAACCAAGAGCTAGCAGAACTGTTTATTGCATCTAGCTACGGTGGTTTCAACTTCCACGTGGGTGGTGGTGTAAACCGTGATAAATCTTTCAAAGTTGGCTCAATTGAAACCACTCCAGTTCCAAGTGCACCTGATTTTACTCAAAGCGAAGATGTTACTGCTGATTTGGAAAACACCTACTTTGAGGGTACGGTTGAGTACACGTTTGGCGCTGCGTTAATCGGTTTCACTTACTACAATGCAGAACTTGAAAACAAGGGTAATGGCGCGACTATCGATGAAGATGGTTACAGCCTTGCCGGTACTTACAGCTGGGCAGACAATGCAACCGCTTATGCTGGTTATGAGTACACAGAGCAGGAGTCTAAATCACTGAATGCTGACGGTGACGGCAAACTGTTCTACATCGGTACCGATTACCACTTCAACAGCTGGTCTCGTATCTACGTTGAGTACGCTTACGCAGATGGTGATACCCTAGGTTACACCAACAAAGGTAGCGACAGCTTCGTTGGCGTAACATCAGCAGATGGCGAAAGTAACTTCGCTGTGGGTGCCCGCGTCTACTGGTAATCCTCCCAACGTTCATTGTCTTATTTATTTTTGCCCGGCCATGCGCCGGGCTTTTTTATTCCTGAAAGAGGGGGATATCTAAAAGGTATATAAAGGAGGGGATTTACTCGAATTTTTTCAGGTGCTGATAGCATTTTCTTTCTGCGGCATTGAGTTCCATCATTAAGCGGTTGATATCGGCTTGTTGTTGTTTGAGTTTTTGTTGGCGTGATTGGATGGTGTGGAGCATATGTTGTGCTTGGGAGGGGCTCTGAGCACCTGAATCATAGAGCTGGAATAATTCCTGTATCTCTTGCAGGCTGAAGCCAAGACGCTTGCCACGCAAGATTAGGATTAGCCGGGCTCGGTCTTGGCGTGTGAACACCCGGGTATTCCCTTTTCTAAGCGGTATTATTAGCCCCTGATCTTCATAAAACCTGATACTGCGTAGCGTTAGCGAAAACTCTTCCGCGAGCTGTGAAATGCTGTACACAACTTCTTGCTTAGTGGCGTCCCTCATTGATTCTATCCTTGAACTGTTTTTATACGCGCTGAGATCAAATCCGTGATCTACTGATGATCATTCCATAACATGCAGTGGATCACAAGTATTTAACATGTTGGTGCCACATGAACGAAAAAAAGCCCCTCATAGAGGGGCTTGTAGGCTTGTCTATCAAGGTTTAGTTGATACGCTTATTCTGCTTTTGGCTTGCGCGATGGTGGCACATAGCCGTGGCGAACGCGGGAAGGACTTGGACGCGAAAAACAACCAGCTGGTCTCATACTTTCTGACTCTCAAGGATAACGGAACGGGAACGGAATGCAGGTTAAACCAAAGATTTACCCTACAAAAATATAGTAGCGTTAATCAGAGGTGAGAGAAACGTATCAAAGTTGAAAAGTTCAGCTATGTAACAACTTAATCTATCGGGGTTGCTTTATATACATTTTGGTTATTTTGGCGGCATAATCGTTGGGGGAGAGGAAGGAAAAAATGCGGATCCTGTGCCATGCTTATTGCTGTGTCTGAGGAACAGAGTCCGTCTGTGGCAATGTTATTATAGACATAGGATATTACATTTATGGGTCAAAATTGCTGTGGTTAACAGCGGAGGGTTCCATGAAGCACAAAAGAATGTCTAATCGTCGAATCAAGCAAATGATGGAAGACATCAACCACGATGGTTTGTTTGATGAAGCTATAAGCAACGAGCATAAATCCATGGTTGAGGGAAAAGAACAATCAATAAATGAAGTCCCCCCCAATATCAACATGGATAGCGAGAACAAATAATAAGCGCCGAAAGGCGCTTTTTTTATGACTAGATATCATGATTTTGCGTAAATGTTGTTGACTTATTGCGTTAGTGTAAATAACCCAAGGCGTTTCTGCTGTATATTTATTCATTTCTACAATTAATTATTCAAATATGCCTTTTTTTTGGCGTATTTGGCGGATTTTTCTCTATATCTTGGGTTTTGTGACACATCTGGCTGCAACAAAAGTGTCAACTAGTTGCTTGTGCTGGATATTCAGTCTCCATTAAGAATTATGTCGGTTTTTGTAATCAAAATGTGGCAAATTACTTCAATGCCTGATAATGTTTTGACCAATTCTTCGGTTTGCTTTGTGTTGTTTAGGATTAATGATGCAAATATTGTGAGATGGCACCGACTGGAGAACGCAAGGACGTATTTAACGATGTATTGGAGCTAATGCATGTATAAGAATAAAATTACCCAGACGATTCTACTGAGCGCTGGTATGGCTGTAGCAGCCACTTCTTTTTCCACTCTTGCTGCTGACGTACCGGAAGGGGTAAAACTTGCTGCCAAGCAAGAATTGGTTCGTGGTAACGGTACTGAAGTTGCCTCACTTGACCCACACAAAACAGAAGGTGTGCCTGAGTCACACGTTATCCGTGACCTGCTTGAAGGTTTGGTAAACCAAGATGAAAACGGTAACACTGTCCCTGGTGTTGCTGAAAGCTGGGAAACTACCGACAACCGCACTTTCACATTCCACCTGCGTAAAGATGCAAAATGGTCAAACGGCGATCCTGTGACTGCACATGACTTCGTTTACAGCTTTAAGCGTGCTGTTGACCCCGCAACAGCGTCTCCGTATTCATGGTACCTAGAAATGACCACCATGAAGAATGCAGATGAAATTATCGCAGGTAAAGCCGATAAGAATACACTGGGTGTTTCAGCGACTGATGACAACACTCTGGTTATCGAGCTTGAGCAGGCTGTTCCATACTTCGTTAAGATGATGGGTCACACCACGGTTAAACCCGTAAACCGCAAGATTGTTGAAAAATTTGGTGATAACTGGACTAAACCAGAAAACTTCGTAGGTAATGGCGCATACACTCTAGACAACTGGGTTGTGAACGAGCGTATCGTATTGACTCGTAGCGAGAACTACTGGGATAACAAAAATACTGTTATCAACAAGGTTACGTTCCTGCCAATCGAAAACCAAGTGGCTGAAATGAACCGCTTCCTAGCAGGCGAGATTGATATCACCAACGAACTACCAAACGAACACTTCCGCCGTCTTGAGAAGCAGCACGCTGATTCAGTGTCTATCTCAGGTAACCTGTGTTCTTACTACTACGGCTTTAATAACCAAAAAGCGCCTTTTGACGACGTACGTGTCCGTAAAGCCCTGTCTTACGCTATCGACCGTGACATCGTGACCAAAGCGCTGCTTGGCCAAGGCCAGAAATCGGGCTATTTCCTAACACCTGAAATTACCGCTAACTTCAACCCAGTGACGCCTGAGTACGGTCAAATGACTCAGAAAGAGCGTAACGCGAAAGCGAAAGAGCTGCTAGAAGAAGCCGGCTTTGGTCCTGGTAACCCACTTAACTTCACACTGCTTTACAACACATCAGAAAACCACAAGAAGATTGCAGTCGCAGTTGCTTCTATGTGGAAAAAGAACCTGAATGTGACAGCTAACCTGGAAAACCAGGAGTGGAAGACTTACCTAGATACTCGTCGTCAGGGTGACTTTGACGTAACACGTGCTGGTTGGTGTGGTGACTACAATGAAGCATCAAGCTTCCTGTCACTCATGCAGAGCAATAACAGCTCGAATGATCCTCGCTACAACAGCAAGGCATACGATGCGATCATGGCGAAAGCGCTGGAGTCTACCTCAGATGCTGAGCGTGAGCAGCTATACATCCAGGCTGAGCAGTTGCTAGCCGAAGATATGCCAATTGCACCTATCTACCAATATGTGAAAGCGCGTCTGGTTAACCCACAAGTGGGTGGCTACCCTGCGAATAACGCAGAAGACAAGCTATTCTCCAAAGATATGTACATCATTGCTGAATAATAACCAGCAAGAAGCATGATAATAAGCACTGCTCTCAGGACGAGAGCAGTGCCCTTTCTGGTATTTCACACCAGTATTAATTGACTGTCACAGACTAAAAAGAACGGTGGAGTTTATGATTAAATTCATCGCAAAACGGATTTTTGAAGCAATACCAACCCTGTTGGTGCTAATTACAATATCCTTTTTCCTGATGCGCTTTGCACCAGGCAATCCATTTTCCAGCGAGCGTCCGCTTCCTCCGGAAGTAATGGCTAACATTGAGGCCAAGTACGGTCTGGATAAGCCTGTATTCGAGCAATACACCACTTACCTTGGCAATATCGTGCAGGGTGATTTCGGTCCATCTTTTAAATATAAAGATTTCACCGTTAACGAGTTGGTTACCAAAGCCTTACCTGTTTCGGCGAAAATTGGCTTCTTTGCGTTTATCTTTGCATTGGTGATGGGGGTCACCGTCGGCACCATTGCCGCATTGAAACAAAATAGTTGGATAGATTACTGCATTATGTCGACGGCCATGGCCGGGGTGGTGATGCCGTCGTTTATTCTCGCCCCGGTACTGATCTATATCTTCTCTATTAACTTGGGCTGGCTACCTGCTGGTGGCTGGAACGACGGTGGCATGAAATACATGTTGTTGCCAATGATGGGTATGTCTTTGCTTTATGTGGCAACCTTTGCCCGTATTACCCGTGGTAGCATGATCGAAACTCTCAACAGTAACTTCATTCGTACCGCTCGTGCGAAGGGCTTGGGTTATGGCTACATCATCATCAAGCACGCCCTGAAGCCTGCATTATTACCGGTGGTTTCTTATATGGGGCCGGCTTTCGTCGGTATCATCACCGGCTCGGTTGTTATCGAAACCATCTTCGGCCTGCCGGGGATCGGTAAGTTGTTTGTTAACGCAGCTTTCAACCGTGACTACTCTCTAGTATTGGGTATCACTATTCTGATTGGTTCTTTGACCATTATCTTCAACGCCATAGTCGACATTGTTCTGGCGTACATTGATCCAAAAATCCGTTACTAAGGGGCCCAACCGATGATGCTGACAAAAAAAGAAAACGTAGAAGCGGTTGAGAATTTTTCCGAGCAATTGGAAATTGAAGGCCGAAGTTTGTGGCAGGATGCCCGTATCCGTTTTATGCGAAATAAAGCGGCGATGGTGAGCTTGACGATTCTGTCTTTGATCACCTTGGCGGTTATCTTTGGCCCGATGTTTAGTAACTATGCATTTGATGATACCGACTGGTACGCACTGCATGCCGCGCCAAGCTTCGGTGCTGAAGGTCACTTCTTTGGCACCGACAGTCTGGGTCGTGACCTGTTTACCCGGACGTTAGTCGGGGGGCGGATCTCACTGATGGTGGGGATCATGGGCGCATTGGTTGCGGTCCTGATCGGTACTCTTTACGGTGCAACCTCTGGTTTTATCGGTGGTCGTACCGACCGAGTAATGATGCGTATTCTGGAAATCCTCTACTCGATCCCGTTCATGTTCTTCGTGATCGTATTGGTGACTTTCTTTGGCCGTAACATCATGCTGATCTTTGTGGCGATTGGTGCAATTTCATGGCTCGATATGGCACGTATCGTTCGTGGCCAAACTCTGTCATTGCGCAGTAAAGAGTTCATCGAAGCGGCGCGTGTATCTGGTGTTAGCCAGTGGCGTATCATTACCCGCCATATCGTACCGAATGTACTGGGTATTGTAGCGGTTTACTCAACTTTGCTAGTGCCATCGATGATCCTGACCGAGTCATTCCTAAGTTTCCTAGGCTTGGGTGTTCAGGAGCCGATGACCAGCTGGGGGGCCCTGTTACAAGAAGGTTCCCAGACCATGGAAGTGGCTATTTGGCAGTTGATGTTCCCTGCAGCCTTTATGGTAGTGACGCTGTTCTGCTTTAACTATGTGGGTGACGGCTTGCGTGACGCACTGGATCCAAAAGACAGATAACAAGAAGACCTAGGCCTGCATACGCTGGAACGGTGGGCAGGCCAAAGGTAGATAGATTATAAGGAAGTACTATGAGCTTATTAGATGTCAAAGATCTACGCGTAGAATTCAAAACTCAAGACGGTATTGTCACCGCGGTTAACGATCTAAACTTTTCGCTCAACCAGGGTGAGACTCTGGGTATTGTTGGTGAATCCGGCTCAGGTAAGAGCCAGACGGTTTTCGCCATCATGGGCCTGCTGGCCAAAAACGGCATTATTGGCGGTAGCGCCAAATTTGAAGGCCGAGAAATCCTCAATCTGCCGGAAAAAGAATTAAACCGGATCCGTGCCGAACAAATCGCGATGATTTTCCAGGATCCGATGACTTCGCTCAATCCCTATATGAAAGTATGTGATCAGCTGATGGAAGTGCTGATGCTGCACAAAGGCATGGGGAAATCCGAAGCGTTCGAAGAAAGTGTTCGCATGTTGGATGCGGTAAAAATCCCGGAAGCACGTAAGCGTATTACCATGTACCCACACGAGTTCTCTGGCGGTATGCGTCAGCGTGTGATGATAGCAATGGCGTTGCTGTGCAGCCCTAAGTTACTGATTGCTGATGAGCCGACGACAGCACTGGATGTGACTGTACAGGCACAGATCATGGAACTGTTAAACGAGCTAAAAACTGATTTCAACACGGCGATCATTATGATCACTCACGATCTTGGTGTGGTTGCCGGTAGTTGTGACAAAGTACTGGTGATGTACGCCGGCCGTACCATGGAATACGGCAAAATCAATGAGATATTCTACAAGCCATCGCATCCGTATACCGAGGGGCTGCTCAGAGCGATCCCGCGTTTGGATACCGATGGTGAAGAGCTACCAACTATCCCGGGTAACCCGCCTAACTTACTGCGTTTGCCTGTCGGCTGTCCTTATCAGGAACGATGTCACCGTGCATCTAGCCGCTGTTCGCAAGAAGCGCCTCAATTGAAGGCATTTACTGAAGGTCGCTTACGCGCGTGTTTTTCTGATGTGGGGACGTGGTAATGGAAGCTCAAAAGAAAGTACTACTCGATATTCATGATTTGAAAGTTCATTTCAGTATTGCCCAGAAATCAGCATGGCCGTGGACAAAGCCAATGAGCCTAAAAGCCGTTGATGGTGTTGATATCCGCCTGTATGAAGGTGAAACACTGGGTGTAGTTGGTGAGTCAGGTTGTGGTAAATCGACCTTTGCCCGTGCTGTGATCGGTTTGGTTGAAGCAACAGATGGAAAGGTGGTTTGGCTCGGTCAGGATCTGACCAAGCTTGATCACAAAGCGATGCGTGAAAAGCGTAAAGATATCCAGATGATTTTCCAGGATCCGCTGGCATCACTTAACCCTCGTATGACGGTTGGTGAGATCATTGCCGAGCCTTTGAAAGCATATTTCCCAGAGCTTTCTAGCGATGACGTTAAAGATCAAGTTAAAGCTATGATGGCCAAAGTAGGTCTACTGCCTAACGTGATTAACCGTTACCCACATGAATTTTCTGGGGGCCAGTGTCAGCGTATCGGTATTGCCCGTGCTTTGATCCTTAAGCCTAAAATGATCATTTGTGATGAGCCTGTTTCAGCGCTAGATGTATCAATTCAGGCGCAGGTAGTTAATTTGCTGAAATCATTGCAGCAAGAAATGGGCTTGAGCCTAATTTTCATCGCTCACGATCTATCGGTGGTTAAACACATTTCTGACCGGGTTTTGGTTATGTATCTCGGCAATGCGGTTGAGATGGGTGAATCCGATGCATTGTTCAGTGAGCCAAAGCACCCTTATACCAAAGCGTTGATGTCGGCAGTGCCTATTCCTGACCCAGATTTGGAGCGGGCTAAGCACATTGAGTTGCTGGAAGGGGATTTGCCTTCGCCGATGAACCCGCCATCAGGCTGTGTATTCCGTACTCGCTGTCCTGTTGCGACCACAGAGTGTGCGAATAAAAAGCCAACTTTAACCGGCGATGAGGTTCATGCGGTTTCTTGTCTGAACGCTCAATAATTCAAGCCTGTGACAGGCTTTGGGCGCGGTGTAAAAGCCGCGCCTTTTTTATATGGAAGTATTGGTAAAAATGCCTATAAAATAAATACTTATGCTATTGATGAGAGTGTAACTAACATGTGACAATAAGCTGTCACCAATCATCGGGTTCTTGCTTGGATAGTGTGGAATCTGTTGGTGGTAGTGGAATAGCAGTAAAACAAGGATTGTTGTATGCGGTCATTATCCGTTAAATGGAAAATAGCCCTGATGGCCGGGCTAGGGTTACTGGCAACAGTAACTGTATTAACAGGCCTCTCTTTTTATTTTGCCTCCCAGAACCAGCAGCTCGTTAGCCAGCAGGTGTTTTCTACCCTCAGGACAAAATCACAACTTGTGGTGCAGGCCCAAGCCGAAAAGCAAAGTACCACCGTTCAGCAGTATCTTGATGAAGCTGCATACCGCGCCGAGATGCTGGCACAAAGTGTACTTTTTCTAAAATTGAATGCGGAAGAAAACTATACCAACAGCTCTGAACTGCGTGGTTCTATTAGCGAACTTCTTCGTCGATCCGTTAATGAGTTCGGTAATATTCATGGCGCATTTGTGGTGTTCAACCCCGATGCACTCGACGGTGAAGACAGCAACTATGTGAATGCTGATTATGTTGGTGCCAATGAGCAGGGACGTTTTTCGCCGTACTGGGCTAAGTCACCATTAGGCGAAGCCGAGCAATTTATATTCTCTGAACAGCAATTGCTTTCTAGCCAAACAGGCTGGTCACAATGTCTGAATCATTCTGCTGAGTTGTGTGTCTCCAACCCTCAATTGGCAGGGTTTGGTCAGCAAGCGCCATTAGTCAGTACGATAACAGTGCCATTAGATGTAAACGGTGAAGTTGCTGGCGTGATGGGGATTGATATCCGATTGGCTCCGCTACAGCCTCTGGTACAAGCCGTTGATCAAGGTTTGTTTGACGGTATCGGTAATGTCAGCCTGATAAGTCAGGATAATACGATTGTCGCGTGGGATCAGAGCCAAAACCGAATAGGCTTGAAGGTTACGCAAGCAGATGGCTTGCCTAGTGAATTAACACAGTGGCTGAAAAGTAGTGAAGAGCACATATTTTGGACCCCTGATGAGCAGTGGTTGTATGCCTACACGCCGGTTAGGCTGGGGCAGATTAGCTGGGGCATTATCATCCAGTTACCTGTTGAGCGTGTACTGGCCGAAGCCATTGCCTTGGACTCAGATATATCTCAGCAGCGTGAGCAGTCGACTTGGGTACAATTGGTGACCAGTTTGGCGGTTGCTATCGCTGGTTTACTGTTGATGGTATTTGTTGCCTCTCGCTTGGTCGCACCGATTCGCCATGTAGCAGAGCGGCTTGAAGATATAGCAACCGGAGAAGGGGATCTTACCCAACGACTACATGTCGAGCAGGATGACGAAGTTGGTCAGCTTGCACTGTGGTTCAACCGTTTCCTGGATAAACTTCAGGCGACAATCGGCGATGTTGTCATTGCCGTGAATGACGTTGGTACAACGTCAAAAGAAGCGGCTGAGGTGGCTAATCATACCCGAGATGGTAGCCAAGCTCAGTTCCGTGAAGTGGATATGGTGGCAACAGCCTCAGAGGAAATGGCGCAGACCGCTGAACAAGTTGTGGGTTATACCGAAACGGCAGTGGTTGCGGCAGGGCAGGCTGATAGCGCAGTGCGCGATGGTCATCAAGTGATCAAGCAATCTGCCACTTCGATGGATAACTTGGTAGTCAGAATGGAAAATGCCGTTCCTGTTGCTAAAGAGCTTGAAACCAACAGTGAAGATATCAACCAGATCCTTCAGGTTATTGAAGGCATTTCAGAGCAGACTAACTTGCTGGCATTGAATGCGGCGATTGAAGCAGCCCGTGCCGGTGAGCAAGGTCGTGGTTTTGCGGTTGTCGCTGATGAAGTTCGCCAGTTAGCAAGTCGTACACATGATTCGGTTGGCCAGATCCGCACCGTTATTGAAGTGCTGCAGCAGGGAACGCGCGATGTGGTTGTCGCAATTGAAGAGGGTAACCAATTGGCTGGGGAAACATCCTCCCAAGTTGGACAGGCAGTGATCAGTTTGGGACAGATCACCGAGGCGGTGGCCTCTATCCAGTCGATGAACGAACAGATCATGCACGCAGCTCAAGAGCAACAGGCTGTTTCTGCCGAGGTTAACCGCAATGTGTCGAATATTCGTGGCTTGAGTGAGAGTATTCTTGATCAGGCTGAAAAGTCGGCAGGGATAGGTGAACGGCTGGCTGAACTGTCCCATCACCAGCAATCGCTGGCTGGTCAATTTAAAGTCTAATTAAGTGCCTGACATCAATAGCTCACACAAACACCGGGTAATCACCCGGTGTTTTCATTTTGGACGTTTATTTCCTACTCATTGGGGTACCAGTAACCATGATTAACCAGTTGGGTTAGTAATGCGATAAAAGCAGGGTGATCAATGAGCTTACCCAGCAAGTCTTGGCTGACATCTTCGGCATCACACAAATAGCTAGCTGCGGTGCCACACTCTTCTGGTAGCTCATAGGTTTCGCCATTGATATACAGCAGGTGAGGCTGTTCTGGGTAGTAGAATGCACGCAGACCACCCAGTCGCTTGAGGTTTTCGCCACTTTCGAGGAACTGGTAGATCTCGGCCTGTTGCCACGGTGGCTCGGCAGCGATCACATCTAGCTCATGTCGGCTTTGGCTCAAGTGTTCACCCATCCATTTTTTCATCATGTCAGGGTGATCCAGCAGGCTACGCATCATGGCTTCCATATCGGCAAACTCGTTGGACAAAATAGCCCCAGGTGTCTTGCGTGCTGGTAGTTTTGGGTTGTGGTAATGGACATCACCCACTTCGTTGGCAATAACAAAGTCAGCAAAGCTGCTGAGCAATTCCTGCTTCTTCGGCGAGCGGAAGCCAATAGAGAAGCTCATCGAGGTATCGATAGCGTAGCCGTCATGCGGGAAACCGGGGGGAATGTAAAGAATATCACCCGGCTCAAGGATATCATCAATGATAGGATCGAAGCTTTTGATCTGGCGAAGTGCCGGATGACCAAATTCCTCTTCATAATCATCTTTTTTCGGGCCGACTCGCCAGTGGCGTTTCCCCGATCCTTGAACGATAAAGACATCATATTGGTCGATGTGAGCGCCAACGCCGCCGCCTGAAGTTGAGTAGCTGATCATCAAATCATCGAACAGCCAATTGGGCATTTGACGAAATGGCGTGACGAGGCGAGCAGCACCTTCGTGCCAATGGTTGGCTGCTTGAACGATGAACGACCAGTTATCTTCAGGTACGTTATCGAAGGTAAGAGGGCCGTGTTTTACATCCCACTCGTCGCCATGTTTGGCGATATAGCGGGAGTCGACTTCTTCTTCCATGGCAAGGCCTGCCAGCTCATCTGGGCTGATAGGATCGATAAAATCTTTGAAGCCACCTTTGATGATGGTCGGTTTTTTTTGCCAGAACTCGGCAAGGAATTCTTCGAAGGAGAAGGTGAATTGATACATAGGATTGCTTTTATATGCTGACTATTGTGTGAGGATTATACTCATAATTATGTCTCGGGTATGGCTTATTTGCGAGCAGCCTACGATAAGGTAGATACCACATCTGCAAATGACTGACTTCAAACCGGCACTTATTAGATATCCCAAAAACAAAGCGAATGTACGTGCGTAGGTCAAAAGGAGCCATTACCATATACGCCGGACTCATTGAAAGAAGTAGTTGTTTATGCCTTTTCCTCCTTGCCCCATGTGTAATTCTGAATACGTTTACCCAGATCAAAACCATCTTATATGCCCTGAGTGTTCGCATGAATGGAATCCGTCGGAAGCTTCTGGTGAAGAAGATGTATTGACCGTAAAAGATGCCAACGGAACGCTGTTGGAAGAAGGGGACAAAGTCACCCTAGCCAAAGATCTCAAAGTCAAAGGTAGCTCTATGGTGATGAAGATTGGCACTAAAGCGGTTATTCGTCGTATCGTCGAAGGCAAGGATCACCAACTGGATTGCAAAGTTGATAGTGCTGGCGAAATGATGGTTACAGCGAAGTTCGTGAAAAAATCTTGAATAGAAGATAACTAACAAAAAGGCCAGCAAAAGCTGGCCTTGAATTAAGCGGTAAATATCTTAGCGATTACAGTTGATCAGTTAGCTTAACTGCGTCACCGATGTAGTTCGCTGGTGTCATTTCTTTCAGGCGTGCTTTCTCGTGCTCTGGTAGTTCCAGACCGTCGATGAAGTTACGCATGCCTTCGCCGTCAACACGCTTGCCACGAGTTAGCTCTTTTAGCTTCTCGTAAGGCTTTTCGATACCGTAGCGACGCATTACTGTTTGCACAGGCTCAGCCAGTACTTCCCAGTTTTTGTCTAGTTCAGCTTCTAGTGCTGCTTGGTTTACTTCCAGCTTGCTAATACCTTTAAGCGTTGAAGTGTATGCAATGATTGCATAACCACAACCTACGCCTAGGTTACGCAGAACTGTTGAGTCAGTCAGGTCACGCTGCCAGCGAGAAACCGGTAGTTTCTGTGCTAGATGGCTGAAGATAGCGTTCGCTAGGCCAAGGTTACCTTCTGAGTTTTCGAAGTCGATTGGGTTAACTTTATGCGGCATTGTAGAAGAGCCAATTTCACCCGCAATAGTCTTCTGCTTGAAGTGGCCTAGTGCGATGTAGCCCCAAACGTCACGATCAAAGTCCAGTAGGATTGTGTTGAAGCGAGCGATAGCGTCGAATAGCTCTGCGATGTAATCGTGCGGTTCAATCTGAGTTGTGTATGGGTTCCACGTTACGCCAAGAGATTCAGTGATGAACTCTTCGCTGAACTGGTGCCAGTCAACTTCAGGGTAAGCAGAAATGTGGGCGTTGTAGTTACCTACAGCACCGTTGATTTTCGCTAGAATTTCAACGTTAGCAATCTGCTTGTACTGGCGCTCCATACGGTATGCAACGTTAGCCATTTCCTTACCCATCGTTGATGGAGAAGCTGGCTGGCCGTGTGTACGAGAAAGAAGTGGTACTTCACGGTATTCGTTAGCAAGGCCTTTGATCGCGTCGATAACGTTGCGGATTTCAGGCAGGATAACTTGCTCGCGCGCTTCTTGTAGCATAAGGGCGTGAGACGTGTTGTTGATATCTTCAGATGTACATGCGAAGTGAATGAATTCATTCACTGCGTGTAGCTCTGGTACTTCAGCGACTTTTTCTTTCAGGAAGTATTCAACAGCTTTTACATCGTGGTTAGTTGTGCGCTCAATGGTCTTGATACGCATTGCATCTTCTTCGCTGAACTCAGCTGCAACGCGATCTAGAAACGCATTGGCTTCAGCACTAAACGCAGGTACTTCCACGATAGCATCAGTAGCGGCAAGTTTTTGTAGCCAGCGGACCTCAACGATTGTGCGGTACTTTAGCAGACCATATTCACTGAAAATGCTGCGAAGTGAAATCGTTTTACTTCCGTAACGGCCATCTACTGGGGAAACAGCAGTCAATGCTGACAGTTCCATGTTGCTCTCTCCTGAATCAATTAAGATTTAAACAAGGTGTAACTTCCGCCCTTGCTAAGATATAGCTAGGGGATGAAAAAGTGCCAGCAATGCTGGCACTAAATATTTATTAGCAGCGTGCGAGCAAGATTTTTGCCTGCTCGACCATTTGCTTGCGTCCGAAGATCAAATGGCGGCGTTTGCCACCTACTTGGCGCCATAGTACCGCGGAGCGAATCGCGGCGAGGAGTAGGGCACGCACTTTGTGCTGCACACTCTGTTGCTGAAGTTGGGCTGGTGTGCCCGTTACTTGGATTCGAGGCCCTAGCGGGCTAATGATGTCCAGGTAAATGCTTGCCAGATTACTGATCATCTGGTCTTCCAGCAGTTCAAAATGATCCGTCTGGCGTTGAGCCGTACTGATACGATCACCCAACTGCGCCATGCTGTCTCGGCGGCTGTCCAGCTTACGTTCCAGCGCCATAACACTGACTAAGTAGCGAGTCATTTCATTACCCGAAGGCGTGTTATCAATCTCGGCTGCCAATGCTTCGAGACCTACCTTCAAATTGGCTTCGTTGCCAAAAATCTCAATGGTGTTCGACGGGTTGGTCGCCATGATACTTCTTAGGCTGGCTTCCAGTACGTCATGGTCACAATGGCCGTCTCGGGCAATTTTCTGAACCAGTTTTACTGCCTGGCAAATACCGGCAAAAGCAATGGTACGGTCATATACAGTGTGTGCCACGTGCCTCAACTCCCTTAGATACGCTTCTCAATAATACCGCCGCCTAGACAGATTTCACCGCTGTAGAATACGGCAGACTGTCCCGGCGTTACCGCAATTTGCGGTTCGTCGAAGATGACCTTGATAGTTTCATCATCAACCGGGATGACAGTACAAGGGATATCTTGCTGACGGTAGCGTGTTTTAACCGTGCACTTGAACGGTTCGCGAATAGGTTGGCGATCAACCCAATGTAGCTGAGCGGCAACCAAGCCATCTGATTTCAAGCGAGGGTGATCTTTACCTTGCCCAACAATCAGAACGTTACGTTCTACATCTTTATCGACAACAAACCACGGCTCTTCATTACCACCGCCACCTTTCTGGCCGCCGATCAGTAGACCTTTACGCTGGCCTAGGGTGTGGTACATCAGACCTTGGTGTTCGCCAATCACTTTGCCTTCGTCAGCTGTCTCAATATTACCTGGCTGTGCAGGTAGGTACTTGCTCAAGAATTCAGTGAACTTACGTTCACCAATAAAACAGATACCAGTTGAATCTTTTTTCTTCGCGGTGATCAGATCCTGCTCTTCTGCAATGCGGCGAACTTCTGGTTTTTCCAGTTCACCCACAGGGAATAGGCTGCGGCCAATTTGCTCGTGGCTCAAGGTGTACAGGAAGTAGCTCTGATCTTTGTTATTGTCGACACCGCGTAGCATTTTTGGCAGTTCACCTTCAGCGGTTGGGAAGCTGCGACGGGTATAGTGACCCATTGCAATGTAATCGGCTTCCAGCACTTCGTCAGCAAAGTCCAAAAATGCTTTGAATTTGATTTCTTTGTTACAAAGAATGTCTGGGTTTGGTGTACGACCTGCTTTGTACTCTGCTAGGAAGTACTCGAAGACATTGTCCCAGTACTCGGCCGCAAAGTTGATGGTGTGCAGGTGGATACCCAGTTTGTCACATACAGCTTGTGCGTCAGCGAGATCTTCGGCTGCAGAGCAGTACTCATCGTTGTCGTCTTCTTCCCAGTTTTTCATAAACAGGCCTTCAACTTGGTAACCCTGTTGAAGAAGAAGGTACGCGGATACCGAGGAATCTACACCGCCGGACATGCCGACAATGACTTTTTTCTGGCTGTTATCTGACATTTTACTCTTCAGTCGTTAATAAAAGTTAAGGTCGCGATTCTAACAGAAAGCTACAGGCCGAAACAGACCGAGAGCGGAATCACACTTTAATAATTTTACCGACTTCATTTCATTACTTGCGCAAACGTTTGCTTGTGGTGGCAATGATAGATGAGCGAGAGGCAAAAGTGTAGTGTTTTTAATGTTAATTTCGTAAAAGTGCAGCGTCAAAATGTGAAGTGTTTACCGGCAGCGAAATACTGCCAGTAAACCGGATCAAGAGCGACTAATTTGGACTTCTTTCCACTCGCCCGGGGCGAGGTCGCTGACTGTCCAGTCTGCCATCTGATAACGAATAAGGCGCAGGGTTGGATAGCCTAAATGGGCGGTCATTCGACGTACCTGCCGATTACGGCCTTCTTTGAGGGTTATCGCCAACCAAGTGGTCGGTATGTTTTTGCGTTCGCGGATTGGCGGAACACGTTCCCAAACTTCTGGGCTGTCGATCACTTCGACGCCAGCCGGTAGGGTCGGACCATCCTTTAAAGTCACGCCTCGGCGCAACTGTTCAAGTTCTTCCTCGTTAGGTGCTCCTTCAACCTGAACCCAATAGGTTTTTGGTTGCTTGGATTTAGGTTGGGTCAACTGCGCTTGCAACACGCCGTCGTTAGTCAGCACTAACAAGCCCTCACTGTCTTTATCCAGTCTACCTGCGGGATAGACATCTTTGACCGGAACGAAATCCGACAGGGTTTGATCTCCTGGCTCACCAGTAAACTGGGTGAGAACGTTATAAGGTTTGTTAAATAATATGATTTTTGTGGGGCCGCGAGGACGCCTTGGTTTATTGCGCATTCTTGATGGTCGGCGCTCATTATTGGCACGTTTGGGTTGACGCGAAGAGGTGTTTGGCTTCATAAATAGCGTGTTGTACAAGGGAAATGAAAATTGACAAGCCTATTATACTCGAAAAATTCCATGAGTGGCGTATCGATAAAAATTCAAGTATGATTTGCGCGCATCTTACAAAAAGATAACAAATGGACGCTAGGAGATTTAAATGGATAGTAAAGTAGTTGTACCAGCTGAAGGTCAGAAAATCACTCTGGATTCTGAAGGTAAACTGGTCGTTCCTAACAACCCTGTCATTCCTTACATTGAAGGTGACGGTATTGGGGTTGATGTAAGCCCTGCTATGATTAAAGTCGTTGATGCCGCTATCGATAAAGCGTATGGCGGTGACCGCAAGATTGCCTGGATGGAAATCTACACCGGTGAGAAATCGACGCAAGTATACGGTGAAGATGCTTGGTTACCGCAAGAAACCCTTGATTATATCCGCGACTACAAAGTTGCAATCAAAGGTCCTTTGACGACTCCTGTAGGTGGCGGTATCCGTTCACTCAACGTTGCACTTCGCCAAGAGCTCGACCTATACATCTGTGCTCGCCCAGTACGGTATTTCGATGGTGTACCAAGCCCACTTAAACGCCCTGATCTGACTGACATGGTTATTTACCGTGAAAACTCTGAAGATATCTACGCAGGTGTCGAGTTCCAGGCGGGTACTGCAGAAGCTGATAAAGTCATCAAATTCTTGCAAGATGAGATGGGTGCCACGAAAATCCGTTTCCCACAGCAATGTGGTGTCGGTATCAAGCCTGTATCTGAAGAAGGTACTAAACGTCTTGTTCGTGCTGCTATTCAGTACACTATCGACAACGACCGTGACTCGCTAACGCTAGTCCACAAAGGTAACATCATGAAGTTCACGGAAGGTGCCTTCAAAGATTGGGGTTACGAAGTGGCAGCGAAAGAGTATGGCGCTGAGTTGCTAGACGGCGGCCCGTGGATGACACTGAAAAACCCTAATACGGGTAAAGAAATTATCATCAAAGACAGCATTGCTGATGCATTCCTACAGCAAATCCTGCTTCGCCCTGCTGAATATGATGTCATTGCGACGATGAACCTGAACGGTGATTATGTGTCTGATGCACTGGCTGCACAAGTTGGTGGTATCGGTATCGCACCAGGAGCTAATATCGGTGATGGTGTGGCGCTATTTGAAGCAACACACGGCACAGCACCTAAGTACGCAGGCCAAGATAAAGTGAACCCTGGTTCGTTGATCCTTTCGGCTGAGATGATGCTTCGTCACCTAGGTTGGACTGAAGCGGCTGATTTGATCATCAGTTCGATGGAAGCGGCTATCAGCAACAAGACGGTGACTTACGATTTCGAGCGCCAAATGGAAGGTGCAACACTGCGTAAGTGTTCTGAGTTTGCTGATGATATGATTGAACAGATGTAATTCTGTGTCATCATTGCGATAAAGTAAGAAAAAGCCCAGCCAAGTGCTGGGCTTTTTTGTGCCTGTTTAATGCTATAAAGTTGGATAGTCATGAGGTGTTGTAATCGTCGTGTTAATTCTTGCGGGTGTTTTTCAGTGATGGGATATGCATTAATTATGCAGTTTCTTGCGAGGTCGAAGAGGGATGTTTTCTGGGGGAACATCGTGTTTTGTTGTATAGAAAGACAGAAGGTAATAAAAAGACGAGCAGTTGCTCGCCTTCAGAAAGAATCGTAAAGATGAAAGTGGCTATTTGATGGCTTCACCCTCAACTAGAACGATCTCCTTGGCATGGAACCCTTTAGGACCAGTCTCAACTGTATAGTTGACCTGCTGGCCTGCTTTAAGTGTACGGTAGCCATCCATCTGAATAGTTGAATAATGGGCGAAAATATCGCCTTCGCCTATTTCAGGGCAGATAAAACCAAATCCCTTAGCGTTATTAAACCATTTAACTGTACCTGTTGCCATGCTTACTTCCTTCTGTGCATTCAAGTTCCATTTTGCATTAGTCTGCTATCTCTTTTTAACATGACTTGCATACTAATGCTAATTTGATGCAGTTAATATCTACTACAAGTTACACTTTAGTAAAAAGAGTTGGGCAGTCAAGCTGGTTGCATAACATTTTGTTAAAATATGGTGCTACATTACGTTTTTCACGTTTTACTGCATTTTTTTGCTTTTTTGGTATATATCTTATGCAACATGTGGCGTTGTGGCGGTATCTCCCAGTTTGACTCAAAACGGCGGCAATTAGTCCGGATTGTCGGCTTAGTCATAGTCATCTCTGATTTGCTGGAATACAATGTGTGCATTAGTCTGAATATAGAGGTAGGGAAATGTTAGTCGGTTAAGCCATGTAAGCACTATTGAGTGATAACTCATTGTTTCTTGGTAGACTATTCCTACCGTACTGGTAAGTTAAGTTTATGAGTAAGTTATACGAGTGGATAATTCCTGACTCTGATGTTTTGGAAGAAGAGGAAGTCCAAGTCAAACCACCATCGATGTACAAAGTAATTTTGAGCAATGATGATTACACACCGATGGATTTTGTGATAGAAGTGTTACAGAAGTTCTTCTCCATGGATCTGGAGAAATCAACACAGTTGATGCTAACTGTGCATTACGAGGGGAAAGCGGTGTGCGGAACCTTCACCGCCGAGGTTGCCGAAACGAAGGTAGCCCAGGTGATGATGTATGCGAGGGAGCATGAACATCCGCTACTGTGTACGAAGGAAAAGGCTTAGTCTTTTTCCGGCACGCCATAATTGAGTGGTATTTAGGGGAGGTGCCTTATGCTAAATAAAGAACTTGAAGCGAGCTTGAATGCTGCTTTTGCGCGAGCGAGAGAGAAACGTCATGAGTTTATGACGGTTGAACATCTGCTGTTGGCATTATTGGAAAACCCAGCAGCACAGGAGGCCTTACTGGCTTGCCGAGCTAATCTGGATACGCTACGCAAAGAGCTTGATTCGTTTATTGAACAAACGACGCCACTGATCCCAGTGGATGATGAAAGCAGGGAAACTCAGCCTACACTCAGCTTCCAGCGTGTATTACAACGCGCTGTATTTCATGTTCAGTCTTCTGGTCGCAGCGAAGTGACTGGAGCCAACGTACTGGTTGCTATTTTCAGCGAGCAGGAATCCCATGCGGCTTACTTGCTTAAGAAAAGTGATATCAGCCGTTTGGATGTCGTTAATTTCATTTCACACGGAACGGTCAAAGACAGCGACAACGACGATATCAACGGCCCAGAAGTTGGGGGCGAAGAGCCACGTGCAGAGCAGAACTCGGAAGATAAACTCGAGAACTTTGCGACTAACCTCAACCAACTTGCCCGTGCTGGTGGGGTTGATCCGCTAATTGGCCGTGATACTGAGCTCGAGCGAACGGTGCAGGTATTGTGCCGCCGTCGTAAGAATAATCCATTATTGGTCGGTGAAGCGGGTGTAGGTAAGACCGCGATTGCTGAAGGTCTGGCATGGCGTATTGTTGAAGGCCAAGTACCTGATGTTATCAAAGATTGTGTTATTTACTCTCTGGATATCGGTTCACTGCTGGCTGGAACCAAATACCGAGGTGACTTCGAGAAGCGTTTCAAGGCGATTCTGAAGCAGCTTGAGAAAGAAGATCAAGCCATCCTGTTCATTGATGAAATCCACACTATCATTGGTGCGGGTGCAGCTTCCGGTGGTCAGGTCGATGCGGCTAACTTGATTAAGCCTTTGCTGAGCAATGGTAAGCTGCGTTGTATGGGGTCGACGACGTATCAGGAATACAGCAACATTTTCGAGAAAGAACGTGCCTTGTCACGTCGTTTCCAGAAAATTGATATTATCGAGCCATCGCTCGACGATACAACCAAGATCCTGATGGGCTTGAAGCCGAAGTACGAAGCGCACCATGAAGTTCGTTTTACCAACAAGGCTATTCGTGCGGCTGTCGAGTTATCAGCTAAGTATATCAATGAGCGTCACTTGCCAGATAAAGCCATTGACGTGATCGATGAAGCGGGTGCCCGCTGTCGTTTGGCACCGGCCAGCCGTCGTAAGAAAACCGTTAATGTCAGTGATATCGAGGCGATGATTGCCAAGATGGCACGTATCCCTGAAAAGTCGGTTTCTTCCAGTGATCGTGATGTGTTGCAGAAGCTCGATAACAAGCTCAAGATGCTGGTGTTCGGTCAGGACCCGGCTATCGATGTCCTTACCGAGGCCATTAAGCTAAGCCGTGCAGGACTGGGTGCCGAAAATAAACCTGTGGGTTCATTCCTGTTTGCTGGCCCGACGGGCGTAGGTAAGACAGAGGTGACGGTACAGCTAGCTCGTACGCTGGGTATTGAACTGCTTCGCTTTGATATGTCCGAGTACATGGAGCGTCATACGGTGAGCCGTTTGATTGGTGCGCCTCCGGGCTATGTGGGCTACGATCAGGGCGGTTTGTTAACTGATGCCGTGATCAAAAATCCACATTCGGTTGTACTTCTAGATGAAATCGAGAAAGCCCACCCGGATGTCTTTAACTTGCTACTCCAGGTGATGGATAACGGTACGCTAACGGATAATAACGGTCGCAAGGCGGATTTCCGTAATGTGATTTTGGTGATGACTACCAATGCCGGTGTTACCGAGACCGTCCGCAAGTCGATCGGTTTGATCCAGCAGGATCACAGCCTTGATGCTATGGGCGAAATCAAACGCGTCTTCACACCTGAATTCCGTAACCGCCTAGATGGCATTATTTGGTTTAACCACCTTGAGAAAGATGTGATTTCTCTGGTGGTCGATAAGTTCATTGTCGAACTGCAGGCCCAGTTGGATGCTCGCGGTGTATCGATGGAAGTATCGTCGAAAGCCCGTGAGTGGTTGGCCAATAAAGGTTATGACAAGGCTATGGGCGCGCGCCCAATGGCCCGCGTGATTCAGGATAATCTGAAGAAGCCTATGGCAAACGAGTTGTTATTTGGTAGCTTGGTCAATGGTGGTTCGGTGCGCGTAAATATCGTTAACGATGAATTGGACTTCCAGTTCAGTAGCGATCTCGAACCTGCCCACTAAAATCACAGCATATTTAGCTCTGATATAAAATAACCGCCTGCTGGCGGTTATTTTTTTATTTGGCCCCAGGAAGAGCTGGCCTTAGGTACTATTTTCCACTCGCGAACAAATGCAACAAATCCGTTGCAATGGTCGCTGCGGCCAAGGCGGTCATATCAGCATGATCGTATGCAGGCGCAACTTCAACGACATCCATGCCGATCAGATTTATACCCTGCAAACCGCGGATGATTTTCAGTGCTTTATCTGATGTCAGTCCACCACATACTGGGGTACCTGTGCCTGGGGCAAAGGCAGGATCTAAGCAATCGATATCGAAGGTGAGATATACCGGCATGTCACCCACTGTCAGTTTGATTTTCTCGACAATCTGCTCGACCGACCAGTCGTTGGCCGTGCCGGCATCCAGTACACTGAAACCAAGATTGTTGTCATAATCAGTACGGATCCCAATCTGAACAGAGTGCTCTGGGTCAATCAAGCCTTCGTTTGGCGCATGGTAGAACATGGTACCATGGTCAAATTGGCTGCCCATATCATAGGTATCGGTATGGGCATCAAAATGGATCAGGGCCATCTTGCCGAATTTCTTGCCGTGGGCGCGCAATAGCGGCAAGGTAACAAAATGATCGCCGCCGAAGGTCAGTAGCGTTTTGCCTGCTTCAAGCAGTGACGTCGCATGGTGCTCAAGGCGCTCACACATCTGGGCAGCATCACCGCTGTCAAATATCAAATCGCCGCAATCAGCAATACTGAGCTTGTCTTTTAGCTCGAATGTCCATGGCCAGCGCTTTCCTTCCCAAGCAAGATGTGTGGACACTTGGCGAATCGCATTAGGCCCCATGCGGCTGCCTGAGCGTCCTGTGGTCGCCATATCGAACGGGACACCGGTAATGATCACATCTGCATCGGTTGCGAGTGGGGTGAATTCTAGCGGTTGGCGCAGAAAGCCGAAGGCATTCGCCGTTAGCGAATAATCAGGATGAGTGGCAAGCGTGGCCATAATTGGCTCCTAGAGTCAGTAAAAAGCCACCAGTGGGCTGGTGGCCAGTTGTGTTTATAGTTTTGGTTAACGCATTAGCGCTGGCTTTGGACATCTTCCAAGTAGGTATAGCCGTTCAGCCCTTCTTCAAGCTCGCTTAAGATAGCGCGATGTTCACTTTCAGGCAGATGCTGTTTGACCATCTGCTCGTATTGCGCCAAGAATTTAGCAGAGTCGAGATGGACACTACGTAGGACGTCTTTGACGCTGTCGCCGTGATCAATTCGCTCGATCTCATAACCGCCTTCTCGCTGGGCGCGGACAATCGCGGTATCGGTATCACCGAACAGGTTGTGCAAATCTCCCAAGATCTCCTGATAAGCGCCGACAAGGAAGAACCCCATACGATATGGTGATTCATCACTCCAAGCAGGTACAGCTAGTGTCTTTTCGATCCCCTGGCCCTCGACGTATTGCTCGATGGCGCCGTCAGAATCACAGGTGATATCCAAGATCACCGCTCGGCGCTCAGGCTCCTTGTCGAGATTGCTCAGCGGCAGGATTGGGAAGATTTGGTCTATTCCCCATGCGTCAGGCAGCGACTGGAACAGCGAAAAGTTGACAAAAAACTTGTCAGCAAGGCGCTCATGCAGTTCATCCAGCAGCGGGCGGTGGGCCCGGTTTTTCGCTGACAGCATTTTTTCCAGCTCGTAGCACAGCCTAAGGCTAATTTGTTCCGCCCAAGCCCGCTCGGTAAAGCTCAGCATCCCTAGGGCAAACTGAGTATGTACTTCCGCTAAATCGCTTTGGTTGTCATGGTAAATCTCAATCAGAGAGCGGGCATCGTTCAGTGTCATGAGCTCACGCCAGGAGTGCCACATGTTGTGCAGGATCTGCGGTGCTGCTGTCTCTGGTGGATTCACCTGCTCTTGTTTATACCTTTCTACCCCGATGACGTCAGTGATCAGTACCGCATGGTGAGCGGTCAGATTACGGCCGGATTCCGAGATGATTCTCGGCATAGGGATACTGTATTCTTTACAGATATCGCCCAGGGTGTAGACAATATTGTTAGCATACTCGCGCAGGCTGTAGTTCATTGAACAGCTGCTCTGGCTGCGGGTACCTTCATAGTCGATAGCCAAGCCACCACCCACGTCCACCGTAGTGATCCCTGCCCCAAGCTTTTTCAGCTCGGCATAGACTCGACCGGCTTCGCCGACAGCATTGCGAACATCGCGGATATTGGCGATTTGCGAGCCGAGGTGGAAGTGCAACAGCTGCAGACAATCGAGCATATCGCTGTCGCGCAGTTGATTGACCACCGATAGCACTTGTGAAGCCGACAGACCAAATTTGGACTTCTCACCGCCACTGGCCTGCCATTTCCCCTTGCCTTGTGAAGTCAGTCGAGCACGCAGGCCGAGGCGTGGCCTTACGCCAAGCTCAATAGCCTCTTGCATCACGGTTTTAAGCTCGGACAGTTTTTCCAGCACGATATAGACGTCATGGCCGAGTTTTTCGCCGATAAGCGCTAAGCGGATGTACTCTTTGTCTTTGTAACCGTTACAGACAATCACTGAGCTGGCTTGTTGAGCCATGGCCAGTACCGCCATCAGCTCAGGCTTACTGCCGGCTTCCAAACCCAGTTGACGCTGCTGCTTGGCATATTGGCTAGCGAGGATCTCACTGACCACAGCTTCCTGTTGGTTAACCTTGATTGGGTAGACTGCTAAATACTCGCCTTGGTATTGGTAGTGGTCGATCGCCTGGTTGAATACCGTACACAGGGTATCGACCCGGTGGTGAAGAATATCGGGAAATCGTACCAGTACAGGTAAAGACGCGCCCTTGGCAATTAACTGATCAGCCAGCTGGGACAAGGCAATAGTATTGAACGGGTTTTGGCTATCGGGTCTGACAACCACCTCACCCTGAGGGTTGATGTCAAAGTAGCCTTGTCCCCAGTAAGGGATGTTGTAAACGTCACGCGCATTTTGGATAGGCCAATCACTCATTAATTTGTCCTCGAACAGTGATTGGGTACAGACAGTGTATCGATAGCTGCGGCAAGGCCCAGCCTCAGGACTGTAAGCACCAGGTTAGTTAAAACTCATCATGCAGATGTGCGAAGTGCAGGGAATGCTATGGGCTTCAGCAACATCATCGGTGAACCAAGTTGATTTAGACGGAGCTAGATAGCGTCCTTTGTGTTCGCCTTTGCGACATACGCTTTTTACGACGGCCAAGTTGTGGCGATGTGTTAAGCGGTCGGTCTTTGGGGTGAATGGTGGCTGCGATGTCGCACATGTTCAATAGGCTAAGTTCTAACTGCATATCATGCATTGCGATAGCTTTCATTGTCATTCCTAAACGGCCGTGCTGCTGACAGATTTCACGGTATGACAGAGTAAGGTGAGGGCGGCTCCCTCGCATACACCTCGTTCGCTTATGGCCTTTGGGTGCAGGGGGATTAGACAACCGAATGTGGATCGAGGCAAATAAAATAATTTTGTGGTGTTGATGAGTATTACTTATCGAATCTGTTTAGCAAACCTAGTTTTCGAATCTATCACCGATAGGTTTAAAAGGGGCCTATTTTTGGCGCCCAGAAAAAATAAAACCCGGCAATAGGCCGGGTTTTATTTGTATTCTGTAATCTTATTTTAAGATTAACGGGCGCGGAAGACGATGCGGCCTTTGGTTAGGTCGTATGGAGTCAATTCCACAGTTACCTTGTCACCAGTAAGAATACGGATGTAGTTTTTACGCATTTTGCCAGAAATGTGAGCGGTAACAACGTGACCGTTCTCAAGCTCTACGCGGAACATGGTGTTAGGCAGTGTATCAAGTACAGTACCTTGCATTTCAATTACGTCTTCTTTTGCCATTGAATCCTCTTAGGCTACCAGCCATTCATCTGATCGGGCTGGATAATGCCTTGAAACTGTTTGAGTGTAAAGTTTAGGCCGCAATTTTACATCTGCGGGTGTACTTTGTCAGCTACTCTAACGCATTAATACGTATTTTATCGTATTTACCTCAGGCAGCGGTGAAAAATGCAGCTTAGTTTTCATCAAAATGTTGCCATCCCTCTGCTGTAAGCTTTTCGTATGGCTTGAAACGAGTTTTATAGTTCATGGCTTTGCACTGATCGATTTGGTACCCGGGGTACAGCCAGCGACGTCCCGAATGTTTACAGTACTGGATTTGATACAAGACACAGAGCGTGCCGAGGGATAACGAGCTATCGGGGTCGAAAAAACTATACACCGCACTCATTGCATCGTCGAACACATCGGTGACCGCAATGGCTATCAGCCGTTCTTCCTCATAAACATGGAGAAAGAGGGTATCCATCCATGGAGCGGTGCAAAATTCAAAAAATTGCGCTTTGTTAGGCGGGTACATACTGCCATCGGCATGGCGTTGGGTAATATAGCGCTCATACAATGGATACCAGCCGGGATCCAGCTCAGTCTTGAATTCCCATTGCAGTTTAGCCATTTGGTTGAGCTGGCGTTTTTGGCTTTTCGATGGGTAAAAAGCGGGACAATCAACTCGAAGAGGCACACAGGCACTGCAGTGTTGGCACATTGGCTTATAGACGGCACTGCCACTGCGACGGTAGCCTGATGCCAGCAACACGCCATAGCCAGGCGGTGAAAGCCAGTGTTGATCCATTACTACCCCAAGCTGTTCATCTTGACCAGGAAGGTAGCTGCAATGAGACTCCGGCGTCAGGCCAATGCGCAGCGGGAGCTTGTTAAGGTTGGTCATGATGGTGGGTAAGTTAACTCCTGACTGTGGTAACACGTTTCATTGAGTATGGCATCTCTTTGCTGGTGGAGAAAATGGGTGAACAGGTTTCGCTCCATTTCGGCAGCTCCAAGTGAGGCAAGGTGGTCATTCATGATTTGGCAATCGATAAGCTGGCCGCCATGGGCACTAAAGTGTTCACAAAACAACCAGAGGGCAATCTTTGACGCATTGTCTGCCAGTGAGAACATGGATTCGCCGCAAAACATGCCACCCACGCTGATACCATACAGCCCACCGACGAGTTGCCCTTGCAGCCATACCTCCACTGAATGGCAATAGCCAAGGTCATGCAGGTGCTGGTAGGCTTGGATCATCTCGGCGGTGATCCAGGTTTCTTCTGCTTTACGGGTGTTGGCACAGAGTTCAATAATATCGTGGCAAGCTCGGTTCAGTGTGACTTGGTAGTCAGACTTTCGGTAGAATTTCCGTAAGCTCTTACTGGGCTGGAACTGATCTGGCACGAAGACGGCTCTTGGTGCCGGGCTCCACCAGAGCAAAGGTTCACCTTCGGAAAACCATGGGAAGATGCCTTGGCGGTAGGCACTGACAAGGCGTTCAGGTCGTAGGTCGCCACCAAAGGCAAGCAGACCATTAGGATCTGCTAGCGCCGTTTCAGGGGCAGGAAAATCAATATTGACCGGATCAAGTTCCGGAAGATAAATTGCCATAATTACACTAAATGTAGCTTATTTTATTTATAGATAAAGGGGCTCAGGTGAGACCGGAAAGAGGATTATATGATGAGAAAATGGTTAGTGTTATTGTTAATTTTGCCTTTGACTCTTTCTGCTGCGCCATATAACAGAAATCAGGCCAGAACCGTTAACAAGGTGGTTTTTGGAATGGTTGATAGTGTTCGTTATATCACCCACCAAGATGTGATTGAATCTCAGCGAAATGGCTGGGAGACCTTATTGGGCGGAGTTATCGGCGGCTTGGTCGGCAATCAGTTTGGAGGCGGAACGGGACGAGAAGTTGCGACAGCAGTTGGTGCAGTGGCTGGGGCGGGTATTGCTCATCAGCGGCAGACAACTCAACAGATAGTCCAGTACAGGTTAGTTGAGTTACTGATTAAAGCAGATGACGGAACCTTGATTGATGTCATTCAAGATGTCGATAGCACGATGCTATTCCAGCCAAAGGATAAAGTGAGGATCCTCTACTTCGCCAACGGGGTGAGGGTAGATAAAACTTATCCGTAAGTGGTGAGAGCATTGGGAAATGGATAGAAAAAAGCGTGATGGCGAACACCATCACGCTTTTTGTATTCAGGCTGTAGATTACTCTACGCTTAGGATACGCATGTTGTTGGTACTGCCTACTGTGTCCATGACATCACCCTGAGTGACGATGACTAAGTCACCAGTAGAAAGAAAACCTTTGTCTTTCAGAGTTTCAATAGCATGTTTCGCGGCGTCTAGGCCAGCATCGCTATCGCGGTTGAAGTAAACCGGTGTAACTCCGCGGAATAGTGCTGCGCGGTTTAGGGTGTTCTCATTGCGTGACATGGCAAAGATAGGCTTGCCTGACGAAATGCGAGACATCATCAGTGGCGTACGGCCAGACTCGGTCATCGCGATCATCGCTTTTACGCCTTCCATGTGGTTTGCTGCATACATGGTAGACATTGCAATGGTTTCTTCAGGTGACTCGAAAGTACGCGCTAGGCGGTGGTTAGAAACGTTGATGCTAGGCTCTTTTTCAGCGCCTAGACAAACGTTAGCCATCGCTGTAACTGTTTCTACTGGGAAGCTACCTGCTGCTGTTTCAGCAGAAAGCATTACGGCGTCGGTACCATCAAGCACAGCATTTGCCACGTCCATGACTTCTGCACGAGTTGGCATTGGGCTGGTGATCATGGTTTCCATCATCTGGGTTGCCGTGATCACGGTACGATTTAGGCTACGAGCACGACGGATCAGTTTCTTCTGAACGCCAACAAGTTCTGGATCACCGATTTCAACACCAAGGTCACCACGGGCAACCATTACCGCATCGGATGCCATGATGATGTCATCCATGGCTTCTGTAGTTGCAACTGCTTCAGCACGCTCAACTTTAGATACAAGCTTGGCCTCTAGGCCTGCTTCCATCGCTAGACGGCGAGCGTATTTCATGTCTTCGCCGTTGCGTGGGAAAGAGACTGCTAAGTAATCAACACCCATTTGTGCCGCAGTAATGATGTCGGCTTTGTCTTTATCTGTTAGCGCTTCAGCAGAAAGGCCACCACCTTTCTTGTTGATGCCCTTGTTGTTTGACAGCGGGCCAGCAACAGTCACTTCGGTGTGAACTTTGTTGCCTTCAACAGCCGTGATTTTAAGCTGAACACGACCATCATCAAGCAGTAGAATATCGCCTGTTTCAACGTCTTTTGGTAGCTCTTTATAGTCAAGGCCGACAGCGTGCTGATCGCCTTCACCTTTTGCTAGATCGCTATCTAGAGTGAACTTGTCGCCGATTGCCAGCTGAATCTTGCCATCTTTGAACGTAGATACACGGATTTTCGGGCCTTGGAGGTCACCTAGGATTGCAACGTGCTTGCCTAGTTTCGCGGCGATTTCACGTACAGTCTTAGTACGCTGGATGTGATCCTCTGGACTGCCGTGAGAGAAATTCATTCGTACAACATTTGCACCAGCAGCGATAATCTTTTCTAGATTGTTGTCACGATCGGTTGCAGGGCCCAAAGTAGTAACGATTTTAGTACGTCTTAGCATTTCAGACATCGGAAACTCCATCTGTATCATTGTTTGCCAATGAAACGATTGCTTGTAGAAATCTGCTTCATTGAATTGCGTGAAATTTTACTACACATAAAGGGAGAAAGAAGCTGTTCTTTATCAACAAACTGTAAGAAAAAAACATATTGTAGGACAAGATGTGCGTGTTTCTTCATCATAATGCAGGAATATTGCAGGACTTAAATAAGCAACACCACTCATGCGGGCGGAAATCCGCTTTGTGAGATTGGGGTAAGTGTAGTTGAAGGAAGTAGCCTGAGAGAGGCTATTCGAAAGGTCAAATACAGAAAAGGCGCAGCCAAAGCCACGCCTGTACAATCTAATGACTCGATATGCCGTTATGTAAAGGGCATACAATCACTATTAGGTTAGAGAGTACCTTCTTTGGTAAAGCGAGAGTCTTTAAGTGACTCCTTAACCCGCTTTAGGTTTTCGCGAAAACCTGCACCTCGGCGCAAGGTAAAGCCGGTTGCAAGTACGTCGATTACAGTCATCTGCACGACACGACTCGCCATTGGCATGTAAACATCGGTATCTTCAGGCACATCTAAGCAGATAGAGATCGAGCACTCACGATCCAGCGGTGAATCTTTGGCTGTAATGCCGATCACCGTGGCACCGTTCTCACGTGCCATACGAGCAACTTCGACCAAGCTCTTCGTTCGTCCTGTGTGGGAAATCATCACCACGACATCACCGTCGCTGCAATTGATCACGCTCATGCGCTGCATCACAATATCATCAAAACATACAACCGGGATATTGAAACGGAAGAACTTATTTTGGGCATCGTGTGCAACAGACGCTGAAGCGCCTAGGCCAAAGAAAGAGATTTTTTTGGCTTGAGTTAACAGATCAACGGAACGATTTACCTGCATTGGGTCAAGACTGTTTTTGGCTACATCAAGGCATGCCATTGTCGACTCGAAGATTTTCGAAGTATATGCATCTGGGCCGTCATCTTCTTCGACGTTACGGTTCACATAAGGTGTACCGTTGGCTAGGCTCTGGGCAAGATGCAGTTTAAAATCTGGAAAGCCCTTGGTATCCAAGCGACGACAGAAGCGGTTTACAGTAGGCTCACTGACATCCGCCATTTTAGCCAGTGTTGCGATGCTTGAGTGAATGGCTGTTTGTGGTGATGCAAGGATTACTTCAGCAACTTTACGCTCTGATTTACTGAAGTTATCAAGGTTCTTTTGAATTTTCTCTAGGGTATTCATGGCGGTTACCGCTCGTTACTGAATTTCGTTACTGGCTTTCTTTTCGCATAAAGTGCTTAAAGCCATTTTGATGAAACTATACTACTTTTCATGGATCTGCTCCTAGTAAATCCATGAATATCGCTTTCTCTTTTTATTATAGTTTGACAGGGATCGAATTTTTTCTTTCAAAACTGAAAATATTTTTAATCAAAATTACGGATTTTAGGGCTGATATCGAGCTTTTCTGTAGCTAATTTTCAATCAGTGGGAATTAATTTACAGGTTAAAATAAATCAAGGTGAAAATATAAGCAGTCAAATGAAACCGACTTTCAGTGATTTGTGAAAGGGGAGAGGTTATGCAACAAGGAAAGATTAACAAGATCAGCATTTGTGGCTGTGGGTGGTTGGGGTTGCCATTGGCAAAGCACTTCGTCCAGTTAGGAATAGAAACTTGGGGCAGCAAGAAAGATGCTGGTAAGGCAGAAAGTTTGGCGGAGAGTGGGATCCAAGGTATTGCCCTGTCGCTCCCGCAATCGCTGGATGAACCAACTATTCTTTCTCCGCAAATAAAGCAGTTCTTTAACACCGATTTATTAGTTATCAATGTGCCGCCCGGTCGTAACGAGGGAGCGGCTGATGAGTTGATAGTTAAAATTAAGCGGTTATCGGAGACGGCCAAAGCGCTTGGTTGCCACAAGGTGTTGTTTATCAGTACAACTGCGGTTTACGGTGCCTGCGAGGGAGTGGTTGAGGAGACGGCTGAGTCATGCCCTGATACGTTGTCGGGGAAAGCCCATCTCGAGATAGAGCAGTATTTGCTGGCTGAGTGGGGGAGTAAGGCGGTGGTGTTACGTTTTGCTGGGCTTATTGGGCCAAACAGGCACCCTGTTCGTTTTTTATCGGGGCGCCAAGGTATAGAAAATGGCCTGGACAGAGTAAACCTCATCCATTTGGATGATTGTATTACAGCAGTATCCCAATTGGTCAATCAGTGGCCGCAACATCAAGTGCTGCATCTCGCTTCATCACAACATCCGACCCGAAAAGAGTACTACAGCAAAATGGCGCAGTTAGCGGGTTTGCCTTTGCCTGTGTTTACAGACTCAAATGACCGTAATAGTAAAGTGGTTGATGCGACGAAAACGTGTCAGTGGCTGTCTATTGAACTGGCTCACGATGACCTACTCTCAGAGCCCCCAGAGCTATGAGGCTTTTTTGCTTGAACTCGGGTCATTTAGAAATCAGTCATCCAATTTACTCGGTATCAGGGAGTTGTTAGTGGTGTGAGTAAGGGATTGTTGCTCGATGCAAAAAAAAGCCCACTGAAAGTCAGTGGGCATAAACCTATATACACAATTAGGAGTTAAGCAGCAGTGGCATCACAATTAAAGAGGGGGAAAGATAAATCTATCTGAACCGCATCTTTAATCTGAATCATGTAAAGTAAGACTTGCTTGACTTCGAATAGTTCAAAAATAATTTCATTTTTATTAAGATAAAAAAAAGCCCACTGAAATTCAGTGGGCGAAACTCTATATACACAATTAGGAGTTTAGCAGCAGTGGCATCTTAAATTAAAACCGCAGATTCAAGGGTTAACTGAGAAACGCGCCTTTAATATGAATGTCAATATATAGGACTGACCTAAATACAATTGGTTCAAAAAGAATTAATTTTTTTTGTAGTCGCAAGTAGACGCCCCATGGATGACGGAGCAAGTATGCACTTTCTGGGGGGGATTGCTTGAAGATTTAGGTAAAAAAAAGCCCACTGAAATTCAGTGGGCGAAAGCTCTATATACACAATTAGGAGTTTAGCAGCAGTGGCATCTTAAATTAAAACCGCATATTTCTAGGGTTAATAGTTAACTAAGAAACGCGTCTTTAATATGAATGTCACTATATATGACTGGTCTAAACGCGATTGGTTCAAAAAGAATTTAAAAAAATTATAACGAGAGCATGGGCTACGGGCTACGGGCTACGGGCTACGGGCTACGGGCTACGGGCTACGGTGATATGTTATTGGCTTGGTATGAGGTCGCATTAAGTTGTAGGCAAAAAAAAGCCCACTGAAATTCAGTGGGCAAAGCTCTATATACAATTAGGAGTTTAGCAGCAGTGGCATTAGCAGATTAAAGAGTAAATGCAATTTGCGGCCAGCAATCTGTGATAAGTCTTTAATCTAAATGTCACTATATAGGACTTGCGGTTTTCACTTTGGTTCAGAAAAAAGTGAAAAAATCGTCATTTTTTTATAACTGTTTGATTTTAAATCGAGCGGGATAAGCAAAAACAAAAAGAGGATAACCAAATAAAGAAAACCCATCTCCATAGGTGGGGACGGGTTTCGAAGAATGTCTTCTAAGAAAAAGCAGTGGCATTAATTAGGACCCGCAAATGTGTACTTTGTTCCAAAAATTTTTCACTTTCTCAGATTTTTTTTATTTGCTTTGTTCTCAATCCTTTTGCATGAGACGACGGTAAGACACTTTTCGCTCTGCATTTCACTACCGATGAATGGAGAAAATATTGATCACCTTCACGGCTTTCACATTAAACAGCGAAAATATCAATGTGTTAGAACATGGTGTATATTTGCGACTTGTTAAAAATGTTTCTTAGATGTAAAGTTTAAACAAGTGTTTAATACGGGTGAATGAATATGGCTGGAAAGGGAGAAACCAAGGCACGTATCCTGGATGCTGCCGAGCTACTCTTTGCTGAACACGGCTTCAAAGATACGTCACTACGAACCATCACTAGTAAAGCTGGGGTGAATTTGGCGTCTGTTAACTATCACTATGGCGATAAGAAAACGTTGGTGAGGGCGGTACTGGGCCGTTACCTCGAAGCGTTTATGCCTACTTTGCAGTCGGAACTGGAAGCACTACTGACCCGCGACGATTTTTCAATGGAAGATGTTTTCCGCTGTATTAAAGAGCCACTGTTAGCACTGAATAACCACCGTACTAACGGTGCCACTGTCTTTATGTCTCTTATCGGCAGAGGGTATACCGATGTTCAAGGCCACTTGCGTTGGTTCATTATGACCCGATACGAGCAGGTGCTTACCTTATTTACTACCGCAGTGTGCAGGGCCAACCCCTCTCTGGATCCGGAAACCTTATTCTGGCGCCTGCACTTCACCCTCGGGGCATCCGTTTTCACCATGGCATCGTCAACGGCGCTTTGTGAGATCGCCGAGAATGACTTCTCCTGTCAGGTTAAACCTGAAGATTTGATTGAGCGTCTGGTACCTTACTTGGCGGCAGGCGTTGCAGCTCCGATAGAACAATCGCTTTCGCTGATTGGCGAACAGCAAACAGGAACACAGTAAAAGTATGTAACAAACCATAGAAAACCAATAACGATAAAAGTGACAAAAGGACCTGAAACATGAGTACGTTAACCAAGCTAAGAAAACGCTATCTCAGTGATCCCGCATTCAAGATGTTTAAAAAAGTGTTGCCACCACTTTCCGACACCGAACGAGAGGCCATGGAGGCCGGTAGCGTTTGGTGGGATGGTGAGTTGTTTGGCGGGAATCCAAACTGGAATACCTTGCTGACTTACCCGCAGCCGACATTGAGTGCTGAGGAGCAGGCGTTCATCGACAACAAGCTAGAGCCACTGTTGGATATGTTGAATGACTATCAGATTGTCCAGGAAGATAAAGATCTGCCACCTGAAGTGTGGGAGTATCTGCGTAAAGAAAAATTCTTCTCGCTAATTATTGGTAAGGAATACGGTGGCTTGGACTTTTCAGCCCATGCTAACTCGACCATTGTAACCCGCATTGCAACCAAGAGTTTAAGTGCGGCCGTTTCGGTGATGGTTCCAAACTCATTGGGTCCAGGTGAGCTGCTGACCCACTATGGTACCCAAGAGCAGAAAGATTACTGGTTGCCACGCTTGGCGCACGGCGAAGATGTTCCGTGTTTTGCGCTTACCGGACCGGAAGCGGGTTCAGATGCTGGTGGTATTCCCGATCAGGGTGTGGTGTGTTACGACGAGTACCAAGGCGAGCAAGTCTTGGGTATCCGTGTCAGTTGGAATAAGCGCTATATTACCCTTGCACCTGTCGCCACTGTGCTTGGCTTAGCCTTTAAGCTGCAAGATCCTGATGGGCTTATAGGCGAGAAAAAAGAGCTAGGTATTACCTGTGCCCTGATCCCGTCTGATCATCCCGGCGTCGAAATCGGTGAGCGTCATGATCCGCTTAACCTTGCCTTTATGAATGGCCCAACCCGAGGCAGCGATGTCTTTATTCCTATGGATTGGGTTATTGGGGGTCAGGATTATGTCGGTCGAGGTTGGCGTATGCTGGTGGAATGTCTGTCAGCTGGGCGAGGGATTTCATTGCCTGCGCTTGGTACCGCGGTTGGACACCTGACGGCGAGAACGACAGGTGCGTACGCTTATGTCCGTAAGCAGTTTGGTATGTCGATTGGTAACTTTGAAGGTGTCGCGCAGGCGATGGGACGTATTGGTGGCTTTACTTATATGCTAGAGGCGTCCAGAACTCTGACAACGACGTCACTTGATATGGATGAAACGCCGGGAATCGTCACTGCGATTGCTAAGTACCATATGACGGAGATGGCCCGTACCATCCTTAATGATTCGATGGATGTGCATGCTGGCCGCGCGATTCAACTTGGGCCTATGAACTATATTGGTCACCACTATTTTGGTATGCCGGTTGCTATCACAGTCGAAGGGGCCAATATTCTAACCCGTAACCTGATGATATTTGGACAGGGGGCAACCCGTTGTCATCCATATGTACTAAGCGAGATGGAAGCGGCGGCCAACCCTGACAGTAGGGAAGGGGCCAAGGACTTCGATAAGCTGTTGGCTAGCCACATTGGTTTTGCTGTTGGCAATGTGAGTAAATCATTGCTTAATGCCTTTAGTGGTTCACGCTTTAACAGCTCGCCGGTCAGTGGTGATACTGCTAAATACTACAAACAGCTTTCTCGCATGAGTCGGGCATTGGCGGTAGCTGCTGACTTTGCCATGCTGAGTTTGGGCGGAGAGCTTAAGCGACGCGAAATGGTATCGGCACGACTGGGTGACGTATTGAGCCATTTATACTTGGCTTCTGCAGTTCTTAAGCGCTATGAAGATGAAGGCCGTCAGCAGCAGGATCTTCCGTTTGTCCATTACGGATTGCAGCATTGCCTGCACCAGTGTGGGGTTGCCTTTGATGAGGTGCTGGCAAACTTCCCACGTAAAGGGGTCGGCCGCTTACTGCGTACTTTGCTGTTCCCGTTGGGTATCCATTATGCCGCACCGAAAGATGAGCTTTCCGTGAAGATTGCTGAATTATTGATGCGTCCAGGTAAGCAGCGTGACCGTTTGACTCACCTTTGCTATGTCGGTAAACACGACGATGATCCCGTTGGGTTGATGGAGCGGGCATTTATTGCCATGTACGGGGTGAAGGATCTTGAGCGTAAAATTGCCAAGGCCGTTAAAGCCGGTGAGATCCCGCGCAAGGTTTCGTTAACAGAGAAGTTACAAATTGCCCTCGATGCGGGTATCGTCACAGAAGCAGAAGTAGAAAAAATGCAAAATGCCGACCAGCTAAGACAGAAAGCGATTCAGGTGGATCACTTCTCTGCGGCACACTTTAAAAAAGGCGGCTTACAACCGGGGAAAGCAGCCTAAGGCTTAGGCCTTGTGAACAATAAACCTGGTGTCTCCCATGTGCCACGCAATCGCGTGGCACTTTTTTTTGTATTTTTTGTGACTTTCCGCGCGTAACACCTCCAACCACTGTTGAATTTAGCGTTTTCGCTCATAAATTTAATGCGATTTTGTCATTTACCTTTTATCCTACTGTCAATTGTGTAAGGGAAGTTGAAAATGATCATCAAACCTAGAATTCGTGGATTTATTTGTACAACGACTCACCCAGTGGGTTGTGAGGAAAACGTCAAAGAGCAGATTGCATACACTAAGGCGCAGGGCCCAATTGCCGATGCCCCTAAGCGTGTGCTAGTCGTAGGTTCATCAAGCGGCTACGGTTTGTCTTCGCGCATTGCGGCTGCATTCGGTGGCGGTGCTGCAACAATTGGTGTGTTCTTCGAAAAACCGGGAACTGAAAAGAAACCGGGTACAGCAGGCTGGTACAACTCTGCCGCATTCGACAAGTTTGCAAAAGAAGAAGGTCTGTACTCCAAGAGCTTGAATGGTGATGCTTTCTCTCACGAAGCAAAACAGAAAGTGATTGATCTGATCAAAGAAGATCTGGGTCAGATTGATATGGTTGTTTACTCACTGGCTTCTCCTGTGCGTAAAATGCCAGAAACGGGTGAAGTGATTCGCTCTACTCTGAAGCCGATGGGTGAAACCTACACGGCGACAGCGGTTGATACCAACAAAGATGTGTTGATTGAAGCAAGCATTGAGCCTGCGACAGAGCAGGAAATTGAAGATACTGTGACTGTTATGGGCGGTCAGGACTGGGAGCTATGGATCAACGCATTGTCTGACGCTGGTGTCTTGGCTGATGGCTGCAAAACAGTTGCCTACAGCTACATCGGTACAGAGATCACTTGGCCAATCTATTGGCACGGTGCTCTGGGCAAAGCGAAAATGGACCTTGATCGTGCAGCTTCTGAGCTTAACGATAAGCTATCTGCAGCTGGTGGTTCAGCCAACGTTGCAGTGCTTAAGAGTGTCGTGACTCAGGCGAGCTCTGCAATCCCTGTGATGCCTTTATACATCGCCATGGTCTTTAAGAAGATGCGTGAAGAAGGTGTTCATGAAGGTTGTATGGAGCAGATCCACCGTATGTTCACCCAGCGCTTATTCAAGGCTGATGGCAGCGCTGCCGAAGTTGACAGTGAAAACCGTCTACGCCTGGATGACTGGGAACTACGTGAAGATATCCAGAAGCATTGTCGTGACCTATGGCCAACCGTAACCAACGAGAACCTATTTGATGTTGCTGACTACCAGCAATATAAAGATGAGTTCCTGAAGCTGTTTGGCTTTGGCATCGAAACGGTTGATTACACTGCTGACGTAAGCCCTATTGCAGAGTTTGATGTTAAAGACATCTAAATGCCTGCCAAGTGCTTAAATAAAAAACCGCCAATCTGGCGGTTTTTTATTTATCTAAGCAGCTAAAGAACTGAGGCGCTTAGGTTTTAGGTAACTCAATCACAAAGGCAGCACCTTCTATTGATGCAGATTCAACATGAATTGTGCCCTTGTAACTCATTACTATCTCGTGGCAAACCGACAAGCCGATACCTTGACCGGGGTTGAGCTGATCAGCTCGAACACCACGCTGAAAAATAGCTTCTCGCACTTCTTCCTGCACGCCTGGACCGTCATCTTCAATAACGATGATAAACCGATCTGGCTTTTCTTTTACTGTTACCCGTACTTCGGTAATACAGAAGCGGTAGGCGTTTTCCAGCAGGTTACCAAGTAGTTCCATTAAATCACTACGGTTGACGGGTAACGTAAGCTTGTCATTGAAGAAACAGCGCAATGAAACGTTTTTCTCGTTATACACCTTGCTAAGTAAACGGCTGAAACTATCTGTTAGTGGTTTTAACTCGGTCTTGTCTTTTTGCAGACCTTGTTGGCCCATCATGGCTCGCTTCAGCTGGTACTGCACCAGTTCATCCATTTGGCTGATCTGTTCCATTACCCGCTGATTGAGTTCAAAGCGCGCTATGTCTTTATCATCCAGTAGGGCGTTGGTAGCAGCCAGCCGGGTTTTTAGGCTATGTGCCAAGTCATCCATTGCATGGCGGTAACGGCCTTTCTGGGCGTTACTGATCTCAATCAAGCGGTTAAGTGCTAAGGTGATGTCCTGCAATTCCATAGGGAAATCATCATCAAGCTTGTCGCGTTTGGAGTCCGTCATCTGATCAAGCTGTGATGCCATTTTTCGCAGCGGCTGGAAGCTCCAATGGAAGGCAGCAATCAAGAATGCAATAGCAATAAGGACAAATAACCCTAAGTAGAATGTTGTACGCTTGTGTAGCTGGTCGAGTGATGACACATAAGAATCACCAGAGCGCAGTACTACAAGCTGGTAGATATTGCCGCCTTCACGCTCTTGACTCATGTTATAGGCAATGTAGCTTTCGCCTTCCGGAGTTTCGACCAAGGTCGGTACCGGGATACTGTCGGGCAGTTCGCTACAAATATTACCGATATTGGCCTCTTTAGCCTCATCGGAAAGCCAAATGGTGTGATCGGATTTGTCACAAACTACGGACATATAATCAGTGTCGGATGGGTCAACCGAGTCAATCCACTTATCGACATCTTTGATTAGACCCGCCCGGTTTAACTGGGCGACAACCATGGGCATTTGGGCAACAAGCTCAGACGAGTAAGCGGCCATATAACTTTGGCTGTAAAGCTGGTTAATCACCCCTGCGAGTGCTGAGGTGATCAAAACGATAATAGCCACCGAGGTGACAAGGACCCGGCGGCGGAGCCTAGGTTGGATAATTCTCTTCATTATTGCGCTTGAAGCTCGAAAATATAGCCTTGACCACGGATAGTCGAAATTGGGTTTTCCTGACCGTTATTAGTAAACTTCTTGCGCAGACGGCTGATCATCACCTCGATGGTGTTTGGATCACCTTCCTGATCTTCATAAAGTACATCTAGCAGGCGTTGCTTGGATACTACCTGTCGGCTATGGCGCATCAGATATTCCAGCAGGTCATACTCAAATGCGGTGAGCTCAAGCAGGTTTTCTTGGATAAAGACTTGCTTGGCCAGCAGGTCGACACGGATGTCACCGGCGGTCATTTCTGGTTTGACAAAGCCGGCGCTGCGGCGGACCAGTGCACTGAGACGCGCGACCATTTCTTCTTTCTGGAACGGCTTAACCAGATAGTCATCGGCACCTGCCTCGAGCCCGGTGACTTTGTCCTGCCAGTTTGAGCGGGCAGTCAAAATCAGAATCGGTAGGCGTAAGCCTTTTTCACGCATATCTTTGATCAGGCTGATACCGTCACGATCAGGAAGACCGATATCAACGATAGCCACATCGTTTGGGTAATCTTGGGCAAAGAATAGGCCTTCTTCGGCGGTTCCAGCACACTGGACCTGATGACCCATCTCACTTAATTGTGATTTCAAGTGGTGGCTCAGAATCGGATCGTCTTCAACAATAAGGATACGCATAGTTTTGATTACCAATAGTTTTTCATTCTATTCATACAATATACTGAATAGAGCATGAGGTGGCGAATATTTCCTAGCAATTTGTGGTGCTAATCAGGGATATACAGAGAATTTTAGCTCTTTATAGCTTAGATGAAAGGGACTGAATCTGTGCTGACTCATAACGGGTATGGTAAGCAAAAAAATGCCCCCGGCAGTGGTCTGCTGGGGGCATCGCTTTTCGTTTTGTGTGTATAAGGCTATAAAACCACAGATTCGCAGGCCTGAAGCCTTAGCTGAGGATCACAAACAAGGTACCTGCAATGGTCAATAGGACGTTGGCGATGGCATAGGTGCCGGCATAGCCAAGTGCTGGAATGGTACTGCGAGCATGTTCATTAATCATATCCATGGCTGGTGCACAGGTACGGGCACCAATAATAGCGCCAAACAGCAAGGCGCGGTTCATCTTGAGCACATAGGCGCCAAATAGATAAGCCAGTACAACCGGGATTACGCTTACCATAAGGCTTGCTGAGAACACAGCCAAACCGACCTGCGACAGCGAGTCGAACAAGTTGGAGCCAGCACTCAAACCGATGCCGACCATAAAGACCATCAGGCCGAGATCTTTGGTCATGTTCAGTGCACCCTGAGGCACATAACCGAAAGTCGGGTGGTTGGCCCGCAGAAACCCTAGGGTAATACCGGCCACTAGCAAACCGGCGGCACTACCCAGGCCGAAGGCAATCTGGCCGAAGGTCATGGTGATGGTACCGATCAGCAAGCCAATGATGAAGAAACAGCAGAATGCCAATAGGTCGGCAATCTGGCTATGTACCGAGATAAAACCAATGCGTTCGGCAAGCCCTAGCACACGGCTCTTCTCGCCACTGACCTGAAGGATATCTCCTTTGCTCAATAGGATGTTATGATCCATTGGCATTTCAATCTGGGCACGGACTACGCGGTTGAGGAAACAACCGTATTCAGAGAGGTTTAGCTCCGATAGACGCTTACCCGCAATACTGTCGTTTTTCACCACGATTTCTTCTTCGACGATACGTAAGTCGAGCAAATCACGGTCGAAGACCTCTTTGCCGTTACGGAAGCTCGGATCCAAACGGGCATGGCTATCTGGGTAACCCACCAGAGCAATCTCATCCCCTTCCTGCAAGATAGCATCACCATCAGGGTTAGCTAAGATGCCATTTCGTCGAATACGCTCTATGTAGCAACCGGTTTGACGGTAAATACCCAGCTCGCGAAGGTTACGGCCATCAATCCAGTTGATCAGCTCAGGCCCAACCCGGTAGGCTCGGATAATGGGTAGATAGACCTTGCGTTGGGCGCTTTCACCGATACCGCGTTCACGGGCTATCTGCTGTGATGACTCGGCCAAGTTCTGCTTTTGCAGTTTTGGCATTAGTTTGGCTAGTACAATCACACTGACCAAACCAACCAAATAAGACATCGCGTAGCCAACACTGATACTGTCGATGATTTGCTGAATACTGTCAGGGTCGGAGATATTGGACAACCCGCTGGCTAAGGCATCTTTTGCCCCTACCAATATTGGTGTTGCTGTCAGTGACCCCGCCATTAAACCGGTACTTAGGCCCAGACCGAGGCCTAGGTAGTTACTCATGGTAACCGTAATGACTATGGCTGAAAGAATCACGACCAGTGCCAGCATTAAATAATGTTTACCATCACGGAAAAAGATACCGAAGAAGTTAGGCCCGGCTTCAATACCCACACAGAATATAAATAGCATAAAGCCGATATTCAGCGCCTCGGAATCAAAGGTAAAACCGGCGTTACCAAAAAGGAGGGCAGTAATGAGGACCCCGATAGAGTTCCCTAATTGCATATTCGCTAGGCGAATTTTTCCGGCCGACAGGCCAACAGCAAGTACAACAAAGAGCAACAGAATATCATTCTGATGGAGAAGAGCGGCGACATTGATGTTCACTACAGTTTTTTCCGCGACGAGGGATCAACAACAAAAGTGGTGAAATTCTAGCTGATTTTATGTTTATGGCATACCGAAAATGATCGTTATTGACAGAAAATTTTCGAATTATTCCGCTGGCAAATAATGCAAAAGGTAATAAAAAAGGCTGATATTTCAGCCTTTTTAAGAAAATGTTACTAAACTTGTTGCTTAGAGATTACTGGAAAAGGTCTAGGTTTTCTTTCGCGTATGCTTCGAACTCTGTACAACCGCCGATGTGTTCTTGATCAACGAAGATTTGAGGCACAGTCTCTACAGGTTTACCAACGGTTTTTTCTAGATCAGCTTTGCTGATGCCTTCAGCATGGATATCAACGTAACGGTAGTTAAAACCTTCGCGCTCTTCTTTTAGTTTATCAGCCAGATCTTTTGCACGAACACAGAATGGACAACCAGGGCGGCCAAAAATAACAACAAACATAACATCTCTCCTAAATTTGATGGAGTTACTATAACGTGACAGGCAGGGATGAGAAAGAAGGATTTATCTCTTGTTGTCATAGACAAAACCGATTGAAGAGAATTGCGCCGATAGTCGTGGGCAGCTCAGTCTAGAATGGAACCATTTTACAGTTTGGGATGAAGTGTGACAGCTCGCAGGTTATGGTCACGATACTGATATTCAATGGTGAAAAGTTGCTCAGAATCAAAAACAGGAATATGCATAGGGGCACACTCGATAATAATTAGATAAAAATACGGAATGGAGTGCCTATGTTTCAGTTTATGACGGCCACCCGGATTATATTTGGGGAAGGTGCGCTGAATAATTCGCTGTCGACTTTAAACCAGTTTGGCTATAGCGTGCTGCTTGTGACGGGACGGGACAGTGCCAGAGCGGAGCCATTGATCAGTTATTTCAAGCAACAAGGGATGCGTTATCAACAAGTGGCGGTGCATGGTGAACCATTGATTGCCATGGTGGAAGAGATGGCGGCAATGGGGCGAAAATTTCGGCCCGATATGGTGCTGGCGATTGGTGGGGGCAGCGTACTCGATGCGGGTAAGGCACTCGCTGCGTTAATTCCCAATCAAGGCAGTGTCTACGACTATGTTGAAGTCGTAGGGCGCAATGTACCGTTGCAGGCCAAGCCTATTCCGTTTATCGCCGTACCGACTACGGCAGGTACCGGTTCGGAAGTCAGTAAGAGTGCGGTGCTCCGCTCGGCTCAGGAAAATGTCAAAGTGGGGCTGCGTAGCCCCGATATGCTTCCGGATTTGGCAATTGTTGATCCCACTTTGACATACGGTATGGATCCGATCATGTCAGGGTGTTGCGGAATGGATGCCTTTACCCACTTGATGGAATCCTATGTTTGCGGTGAGCCCAATCCGTTAACAGATATGGTGTGCGAGGAAGGACTGAGGCGCTTGTCGGGTGCCATTCTGGCAGCTTGTGAAGATGATGACCCCCGAGCCCGCTCGGACATGGCCTTTGCAGCCATGCTGGGAGGGATGGCGCTAGCAAATGCCAAACTGGGAGCTGCCCATGGCTTAGCCTCTTCATTGGGGGGCCGACTCCAAGCACCACATGGTTTAATTACGGCCCAACTAGCGCCGTATGTGATGCAGGAAAATGTCTTGGCTGCGCGGGAGGCGGGCAGGGCCGACGTGCTTAACCGTTATCGCCAGTTGGCTTGTATCCTGACCGGCAGAATGAATGCTGAAATCATAGATGGTATTAACTGGACGAAACGGACACTTAAGCGCTTGAATTTACCTTCAGTGACCGATTATGGTTTCTGTAATGTGCTGTTTGATGAGGTGGCTGAAGATGCCTTGCTCTCCAACTCCATCAAAGGGAACCCGTTACCGTTGAATAAAGAGCGCTTGTTGAGCATCCTTAATCAAATATGCCAATGCAAAGTACAAGACACAACGACAACGGACGATCTATATAGCCAGGAGAATTAAGTGTTAACGCCATATTCCTATTGTCAATTTAACGGTAGTTAAAGGTATAGCAGTGGGTCAAAGCGGGTGCCTATGATAGAGTGATAAATTCACCGTGAGGCTCACTGTTATAGGGATATGTATGAACCAGACGATTGAAACCATCCTGCAACACCGCTCTATCCGGCAATTTACCGCCAAATCGATAAATGAAAGCCAGCGCAATACGATTTTGGATTGCGCCATTGCGGCGTCGTCATCCAGTTTTATTCAGTGTGTTAGCATTATTCGGGTGATAGATAATGAAAAGCGGATGTTATTGGCAGAATATGCCGGTGGGCAGGAATATGTGGCCAGTGCCGCCGAGTTTTTTGTTTTTTGTGCTGATTATAATCGTCACCAACAAATTTATCCTGAAGCGAAACTTGGCTTTGCTGAACAAACTTTAATCGGATCCATTGATGCGGCTTTGATGGCTCAGAATGGTCTTTTGGCGGCCGAGTCTCTGGGGTTGGGAGGCGTATATATTGGTGGTTTGAGAAATAACCCTGATAAAGTGTCTTCTTTGTTGTCCCTACCCAAGCATGTACTGCCATTATTTGGCCTTTGCCTTGGCCATCCGGCACAATCACCAGAGGTTAAACCTCGTCTTCCTCGCTCTCTTATCGTGCACGAAAATAGCTATACCCCATTAGACCGAGAGAAACTCGCCAATTACGACCAGCATGTCAGGGAATATTATCAAAGCCGTACCGGCGGAAATAAAGACATGTCTTGGAGCGAACAAATTTCAGGAACACTGAATAAAGAAGCCCGTCCATTTATGAAGAAGTTTATTGAAGGGCAGGGATTTAGCCTAAAATAATATACCCAAGCACCCGAAGCGACGTGGGAAAAATGGCTAAACTGGCGGTAAAACAAACGAAAAGGTTGACCTTATGTCAAGTTTTATTCAAAACTCGACAAAACGAGTCGATGAACTTTTTATAAAACAGTGAGTCAGATAGAATATCGAGAGAAAAGACAATAATAACTGGCTTGAGCAATTCACCAGGCCGGAAAAGAATCGGAACACATATCTATGAAGTATGTTGGGAAAGTAGCCTGCATGGCATTATTGGCTGCTTTGCTCGCTGGTTGTGCAAGCACGCCAGACAATGATAACGGATTATCAACGGAAGTGAATGTTGAAAGCGTACTTCAGTCTGCTGATAAAATTCACCGCCATTGGCGCAATACCCTCGTCGACGCAGAGGGGTTAATGCTTTATGCGCCAGAAAGATATGCCGCGATGATGGAAAGTTGGCAACGTGCCGATAATCTATTCAAAGACATTCAGTCTTCGCCAGAGCTGGCCAATCAAAGTTATTCACTGTTTTCGTCAGTGACGTATCTGGATCGCTTTTATAATGATATTGAGGTGGTAAAGAGTAATCATACCGAATTGGTGGATCTCAAAAAAATTGCCGACAAGGTTCTGGAACCGGCGATGACTCAATTGGCCTACCTGAATTCGATTGATGCCAATGCCCACTATCGTAGTGAGTTTGTTCGACTCAATCGCTTTTATAGTAATTTATTTTCCTTTGTGGCCCGAGGAAATCTAAATCGGGCTCGTGAAGAGCAGACTGAATTTCTTTCACGCGCCCACAGCTTGGAAGTCAGGGTGATAAAACGCATCTATATTACGCCACAAGAAGAAGCACTGCGCCAGTTACGCCGTGAAGATGTTCGTTATTATGCCCCGCTCAGCTATACCAAGGTTGAAGAGGAAATTACAGCAGGTAAAAACTTAATTGATAATTACCCCCGGGCCTTTGATGCTATCAATCAAGTGGTGTCTGCCATAGAGTTTGAGCTTGCCCATGCTGAGCATATTGCTGAAGAGGTGAAATACCTTCGTGATCGCAACCGTGATGAATATGAGAATTACATTCTTGCCGTTGAAGGAAAGCTACTCAGCATTTCTAAAGCACTCAATGATTCTGATTTGCGCGATCAATCTCTGGCAGATCAAGCTCAGCGATTAAGTACGGATGCTGCCGATACGCGTCTGCAATATGAGTTGGTAAAGAGTAAGGCAAAACCTAATCAGCAACAGGTTCAGCTTGCTACCCTGAAGGAATTGATCGAGAAGCAAAATCAACAAATAGCCAAGCTGCAAGCACAGCTATCAGCTTCAGCGCCAGCACCAATAGTGCAGGCACCGCCACCAGAGCAGCAAGACACAGAAATGATTAATGCTGACAATCAAATCGGTGATGCTGATCAGGTTGAAAACAATAGCAGCACTGTTGCAGTGGCTGCAAATGAAGAGGGCGAGGGGAAGGAAATCTGATCGTTCTTCACGCTTAAGATGAAAATGAGCACGTCTGAAAAAGCAGCATTTATGCTGCTTTTTTTATGTCTGTAGCCCAAACACATTATGAGTAAGGACGGTAAGACACCAAAAAAGATGTGTTATGACAGTTTATGACAGAGTTGTTTTTTGGTTTGTAAGTTAAGCTTTTGATAATATTTGATTTTAATCTTGTTTGGCCATTATTTGCATCCGGTTTAATTACATTTTCTAACACTTAGTCGCACCTAGTGGTTAAAAAATGCTTTACAGAAAACCGGCAAATTACAACTTTTTTTGAGTTTGGTTAAGTTTTGCACGAGTTATGACTTGATTTGCCCGTCTTCGTCCTTTAGAATTCGCCGCGCATTGATAGATGCACCCAAATTTTAATTTTTATCATTTTTGTTGAATCACTCCTATTTGAGGAAAACATGTCTACGAAACTAGCTAACCCAGCACCACTAGGTCTTATGGGCTTTGGTATGACTACCATCCTTCTGAACATCCACAATGCGGGCTTTTTCCCTATTGATTCGATGATCCTAGCTATGGGTATTTTTTACGGTGGCTTGAGCCAAGTTATCGTAGGCATGATGTGCTTCAAGCGTGGTGATACGTTTGGTACCACAGCGTTCACTTCTTACGGTCTGTTCTGGCTGACACTGGTTGGCCTGATTGTTATGCCGTACATGGGTCTGCCTGCTAGCCCTGCTAGCTTCATGGGTTGGTACCTACTTCTATGGGGCATCTTCACAGGCTTCATGTTCATCGGTTCACTGTGCTACCCACGTGCTAAGCAGTTTGTATTCGGTTCTCTAACCGTACTGTTCTTCCTACTAGCAGCACGTGATTTCACTGGCAGCACGCTAATCGGCACTATCGCAGGTTTCGAAGGCATCATCTGTGGTGCAAGTGCAATTTACTTCGCAATGGCGCAAGTACTGAACAATGAATACGGCCGTACTATCCTGCCTGTCGGTGAGCTGAAAAAAGACAAGGCACTTAAAGCGGCTGCTTAATTTCAAGCTCGATAGCCTATTGATATAACCCGCCTTTATGGCGGGTTTTTTATTTCTTGCTGCTAGGTCAGAATTTTGTTCAGTTTGGTATAAGCTTATTGCATCGCGTGTAGCTCATGAAAGGATGAGAATATGGCACAACGTTATGCAGCCTTGATGGGAGCACTGGTCGCAGATGCTGCCAGCATGGGTACCCATTGGATCTATTCACCGGAACGTATCCGAACCCTCCAATCCCTACCGCATTTTCCTTTTATCGAACCCGATCCCCACCATTATGAAGGGGTCGAAGGCTACTATGCCCATGATAAGCTCACTGCTGGCGAGCTGACAATTTACGGCGAGTGGCTGGCATTGTATATCCGCCTGCTCAGTGAACCTGACGTTGAAACCCATCGTTTGCAGCAGGAAATTGTTGATTACTTTGGTCCTGGTGGGGAGTTCATCGGTTATGTCGATAGTCCGACCAAGGCTCTGTTGCTATCCCTGTTTTCTCTTCCACCTGAAGATTGGCCAGAAGACTCCGGAAGCGATGATGATCAGAACCCTGCACTATGTGCTGTTCCCGCCTTGGTTGCCTTGAAGATGCCGTCTGAGAGGCTGGAAAGTGAAATAGACCGTATTATTGGTGTCACCCATCAGAACGAGCTGGCTCTTGCCTGCGCCAAGGCATTTGCTAGTGCACTGAATGAAGCATTGCGCTCAAGGCGGATGGAGCCAGTGCTCAATGTCCTGAAAGTAAAATGTCCAGAATTGGTACAGGAAAAGATCGAGCAGGTACGGGGACTCAACGGCGATGTGAACGATCTTTCGCACGTTTTTTCCATTGCCAACAGTGCTTGTCACCTTGCTGATAGCCTGCCGGTGGCAGCTTGGGTGTTGCAAAATAGTTCGAGTTATACCGAGGCGGTATTGAAAAATATTGCCGTTGGCGGTGATAGTTGCGGCCGAGGGATATTGGTCGGTGCGATAGCCGGGGCATGCTATGGTTTTGGCGATAGTCAGGGGATCCCTATCTCATGGGTCACGACGTTGCAATGTGGCGAAGCATTGGCGGAAGATATTGAACAGTTGCTCCACAATGCAGGTGGGGCATTCTAGGTTAGTCGCTCGGCGACCTATTAGGCTGTATACAAACCTCAGATACAAAAAAAGCTACCCACAGGGTAGCTTTTCAATTTTTACAGAGAGTTGGGTAAATTAGCAAACAACCTTGATTGCTAGACCACCCTGAGACGTTTCACGGTATTTCGCGTTCATGTCTTTACCGGTTTCAAGCATCGTTTCGATAACTTTATCCAGAGATACACGAGGCTCAGAAGAGCGGCGTAGTGCCATACGTGAAGCGTTGATCGCTTTAACGGCTGCGATACCGTTACGCTCGATACATGGAACCTGAACCTGACCAGCAACTGGGTCACATGTTAGGCCAAGGTTGTGTTCCATGGCGATTTCAGCAGCCATGCATACTTGCTCTGGGCTACCACCCATTAGCTCTGCAAGACCTGCAGCCGCCATAGAACAAGCAACACCCACTTCACCCTGGCAGCCTACTTCAGCACCAGAGATAGAAGCATTACGCTTGTATAGGCCACCAACAGCACCAGATGCGGCAAAGTAACGCGTGTACTCTTTCGGACCAACTGCCTGGATGAACTTGTCGTAGTAAGCCAAAACTGCAGGGATGATACCGCACGCACCGTTTGTTGGTGCAGTTACTACGCGACCACCTGCTGCGTTTTCTTCGTTAACCGCGAACGCATACATGTTAACCCAGTCAACAACCGTCATTGGGTCGTTGCTTAGCTTTTCAGTTGTCATTAGCTGCTGACGCAGGGCTGCAGCACGACGAGGTACACGTAGAGGACCAGGTAGGATCCCTTCTTCGCTCATACCGCGATCCATACACTCACGCATGGTACGCCAGATGTTGGCAAAGTAAGTGTTGATTTCGTCTTCGGCGTTCATCGCACGCTCGTTAGACATAACCATTGAGCTGACAGACAGACCGTTTTCTTTACACTGGTTTACCAGCTCTTCGGCTGTGGTAAACATGTACGGAACTTTAACTGATGACTCTGTTTCTTTGCCGAAGTTCTCTTCGTCTACAATGAAACCACCACCGATAGAGTAGTAGGTCTTAGTATAAGCCACTTCTTCGCCGATGAAAGCGTTGATGGTCATGCCATTTTCGTGAAGAGGGAGGTTGGTAGTATGGAAATTCATACCGCCTTCACGTGGGAAGTCTACCGTGTGGCAGTGCATGCCAACGGGTAGACGCTCAGTTTCTTCAACGCGGGCGATAAAGCCAGGGATGCTGTCGATGTCAACATGCTCAGGGCTGTTGCCAGCCAAGCCCATAATGATTGCGATATCAGTGTGGTGACCTTTACCGGTAAGAGAAAGCGAACCGTAAACATCCACGGTAATTTTAGTCACGTCACGAAGCTTGCCCATGGCACGCAGGTCATCGATAAATTCTTTACCTGCTTTCATTGGGCCGACAGTGTGTGAACTGGAAGGACCCACACCGATTTTATAGATATCAAAAACACTGATCATTGCTAATACCTCAGTCAGGGTAGCTATCTAGTTACCGTTAGACTGTTATAGTTTTTATCATTCCCGCCCCTTCCTTGGCGAGATAATTAAAACAAAAGAGCAGGGGCAAATGCGTCCTGCTCTTTAGTGTCTCTATTGTACGGAATTTGAGTCAGAAGACTATGCGTTGTAGCACATTTTCTTACTAATTCAATTTGTGCTGGTTAATTATCATTAAGTTGATGATAACTAGCCTTACAGTGCACCGTAGATTACAGAAGTAATCGCCGCAATACCACATAGTGCTGTGAAAATCTGAGCTGGAGCAGAAGTCTTGTACTTAGCCATTGCTGGTACTTTCTGCATTGCAAAGATTGGCATTAGGAACAAGATGGCCGCAATCATTGGCGCGCCCATTGTCTCAATCATGCCCAGGATGCTTGGGTTAACGACTGCCACAATCCAAGTTGTTACTACGATGAAGCCTAGAGAGATTTTCTCGATCTTGCTCTTTGGCATTTTAGAGCTTGATTTAACTAGACCTACTAGACCTTCGTGAGCACCTAGGAAGTGACCGAAGTAGCTAGAAGTAATCGCAGCGAAAGCAACCATTGGGCCCATTAGGGAAATCATTGGAGATTCGTGGATGTTTGCTAGGTATGACAGTACTGAAATGTTCTGTGATTGTGCGTCAGCTAGCTGCTCTGGAGATAGAGATAGTACAACAGAGAATACGAAGAACATCACGAAGCCCATCAGCATCATTGCTGCGCCACCAGTGATCATGTCTGTTTTCTGAACTGCGTTGTCACCGTATACGCGACGTTGCTCTTTAGAGAACTGAGAGATGATTGGGCTGTGGTTGAACGAGAATACGATGATTGGGATTGCTAGCCAGATGATTGAAGGCATTGCGCTCCAGTCTGGGCTAACAGAAACCATTGAAGCGTTCCAATCAGGAATTAGGTATACAGAAAGTGCTAGTAGAACAAGTACTAGTGGGTAAACCATAGCTGAAGTCGCTTTCAGCATTAGTTCTTTACCGAATACAACACCCGCAGTCATTGCCATGATCAAGCCACCAGACAGGATCCAGCGTGGTAGCGATTCCATCTCTAGTTGGTTAACCATGAAAGAGTCAACAGTATTGGTAATACCAACGCCGTAGATAAGAACGATTGGGTAGATGGCGAAGAAGTAAGCAAAAGTGATGATGTTAGCGCCAGTTTTACCGAAGTGTTCTTCAACAGTATCAGTGATATCTGCTTCAGGATTTTTCGCAGAAAGAACGAAACGAGCCAAGCTCTTGTGAGCAAACCATGTCATTGGAAGAGCAAGCAGAGCAAGAATAACGAGAGGCCAGAAACCACCAGCACCTGCTTTGATAGGTAGGAACAGTACGCCTGCGCCTACAGCAGTACCGAAAAGTGATAGCGCCCATGTTACGTCTTGATACGTCCATCCTGCTTTTGCAGCAGTAGTCGCTGCGGTGCTTGTAGATGTTTGCATGATTATATATCCAAAGTTAATTACGGAACGGAAATTAGGAACGGGGCGCATTTTCGTTATTTATTGCAGGAAAACCTTGATCGAGATCTCGTTCTGTAACGGGGCGAAATTGCAATACAATTTAGTGTGATCTTGATCACGCTCGAGGGGAGGGTAAAATTAGGGAAATTATCGTGTCAGATTAGATTTGCTCATGCCAGAGCTGGTCTGACAGTACTTTTAGCATCTGGGCAGTGGCCCCCCAAATTGAATATTTGCTGAATGGAACTGAATAAATATTGTGGCTTTTGCCTTTGAACGTTACTTTTTGTATCCGTATATTCATCGGGTTTAATACGTGTTCGATAGGGGCCTCGAACAATTCATCAACCTCGTTTGGGTCCAGTGCTGGCCTATAATCAGGCGAGATAACCGATAAGTACGGGGTGACGATATAACCGCTGATAGTTGGTAGGCTTGGTAGCTGTCCAATAATACTGTCGCGGTTGCATAAAATACCGGTCTCCTCTTCCGTTTCACGCAATGCAGTATCAATTAAATCAATATCTTGTGGTTCATACCTACCGCCAGGAAATGAAACTTGTCCCGGATGATGTTTCAGGTGGTCAGCCCGACGGGTGAAAATCATACTGAAAGAGCCGTGGCGGGGAACGAGAGGGATCAAAACAGCGGCTGGCTTTAACGGACGGTTTTCAAGGTTGTGCTGGCGAACACGAAGCGTGTGGCTTATATCGTAGTTGGCTTGTGGAGCCAATAAGAAGCGGGTGATTATCTGTTGCTGGCAATTCATAAACCTTCCGTGGTGTTGCTATTACGGCATACTAATAACTATAGATGTTGAAACAGCTACTTAGCGAATTTCTTTTGATTCGATGCTGTTTCAGCGCTGCGGATCCATGCAGCATTTGATAAGCAAGACTATAGACAAAAGCATACGAATACAAACAAACCTACTTAAAACCAAAACGAAAAGACCAAGACAAACACAGTGTTTGCCTTGGCCTTTGTCTTGTTCTCAGCCGGTGTTTATTGCCCAGATTACTTTTCGAGTACTGGCAGGATGCGACTCAATTTATCGAGGGTTTCCTGATACTCACTATCCGCCTGGCTATCAGCGACAATACCACCGCCAGCCCAGACATGAAGTGTCTGCTCATTCGCAACCAAGGTGCGGATTGTGATGCTGGTGTCCATTTTTCCGCAACGGCTTATATAGCCAATGCTGCCGCAGTAGGCGCTACGTCGGTTTGGCTCTAGCTCTTCGATAATCTCCATGGCCCTGACTTTCGGAGCCCCGGTAATCGAGCCTCCTGGGAAACAGGCACGCAGTAAATCAGTTGCGGTGTATTGCTGATCCAGTTCGCCTGTAACAGTGCTCACTAAATGGTGTACGGCAGGAAAGCTTTCTATATCGAACAGAGAGGGGACTTTCACCGAGCCCGGTTTGGCGACTCGTCCGATATCGTTCCTCAGTAAGTCGACAATCATCAGGTTTTCTGAGCGATCTTTTTCCGCCGTGCGAAGATCGTCAGCCAAAGCCTTATCTCGGGATGGGTTTGTGTTCCGTGGTCGAGTTCCTTTGATCGGTTTGGTTTCAATATAACCATCTCGATGCTGCAGGAATCTTTCTGGCGATACAGAAAGAATGGCGCTGTCACTGGTACGGAGAAATCCTGAAAAAGGTGCACCGTTGCGCTCTTCCAATAATCGATACGCCTGCCATTCATCGCCTTGATAACGGGCTGAAAAGCGTTGGGTTAAGTTAATCTGGTAACAGTCGCCTGACAGTAGATATTGCTGGATGCGGTCGAATTTGTTGCAATATTCGTCTTTATCCATGTTGGCTTGCCACTGTGATGTTAATGCAAAAGCAGCAGGGTGTTGCGAATTCGTAGTGGCAGTTGTTTGCTCTGCAAATAGACGATGCTGTTGCAGCCATTGCATGCGATCACTGCCTTCCGGAGAGACGAGGTAAAGCTGTTCGGTTTGGTGATCGGCAATAAGCGCCCAGTCGTAAATGCCCACCGCCATGTCTGCGGTTGCAATATCATGCTGGGCTGTGGCCGCTATGCTTTCCACCCGCCGACCCAAATCATAGCTGAACAAACCAACAGTACCGCCGAGAAAAGGCACATCTTTCAAAGGCGTTGTTGATGGAATCAACTGTGACTGTATCTCTTGGATTAAAGCGAACGGGTCGTCATTGCTCGACTTTTCATCACCATTTGAAAAATTAATACGGGTTGTTTCACCATATGTCTCTAAAGTGGCTAAAGGATCAGCAACTAATATGTCGAATCGATTATCTGGATGATCCGAAGCTGCGGAGCGTAATATCATAGCCCACGGCAGACCCGCAAACGATTCAAACCACGTTAGCGAGGCGTCTTTGTGGTAGTCGAGTTGTTCGATACTCAGTTCTGGATGTGATTTACAAATCATTTTCTTTTTTGTGACAGGTGTACGTCTGGCGCATGGCGCGAAATTATTCGCAAGAGTATCATAAACACAGAATTTAATCCGACGCCCAAGGACGTCCTGAAAGCATTATTTTTAGCAGGTAGCACTAAAATAAGCTGAATGGAGAAATGCCATGAGGATCATGGCCACGTGGTTGCATTTTATTACTCAGAATGTGAATCACACCCTACACTGGAAGCAAAAAATCGGGCGCCAGGGAATGATAAAAAATCAACGAGGGCAGATATGACCGTCATCCGTAAACAAGATGTAATTAGTAGTGTGGCTGATGCGCTGCAGTACATTTCTTACTACCATCCGCTCGACTTTGTCCAAGCTTTGGAAAAAGCCTATGACAAAGAGCAGAGCCAGGCTGCGAAAGATGCGATTGCTCAGATCCTGATCAACTCGCGTATGTCAGCTGAAGGTCGCCGTCCAATCTGTCAAGATACCGGGATTGTGACCTGCTTCGTCAAAATTGGTATGAATGTACAATGGGATAGCGATCTGACTGTACAGGAAATGATTGATGAAGGTGTACGCCAAGCGTATACCAACCCAGAGAATCCGCTACGAGCCTCTGTCGTCGCCGATCCTGCGGGTAGCCGTAAAAATACCAAAGATAATGCCCCTGCTGTTGTCCACATTGACATGGTTCCGGGTAACAAAGTTGAAATTCAGGTTGCAGCCAAAGGCGGCGGCTCTGAGAATAAAACCAAGATGGTGATGCTGAACCCGTCGGATGACGTGGCGGCGTGGGTTGAAAAAACCGTTCCTCTGATGGGAGCTGGCTGGTGCCCACCAGGTATGTTGGGTATCGGTATTGGTGGTACGGCCGAGAAAGCGGCGGTAATGGCAAAAGAATCCTTGATGGAATCTATTGATATCCATGAACTGCAAGAGCGCGGTGCACAGAATGCAGAAGAAGAGCTGCGTCTGGATATCTACAACCGAGTAAACAAGCTGGGTATTGGTGCACAGGGTCTTGGCGGTCTAACAACGGTATTGGATGTCAAAATCAAAACAGCGCCAACACATGCCGCTTCTAAACCTGTTTGTATGATTCCGAACTGCGCGGCGACGCGCCATGTGCACTTCACCCTAGACGGTACAGGCCCGGCAGATCTCTCTCCGCCAAAGCTTGAAGATTGGCCGGAAGTGACATGGGAAGTTGGAGACAACGTACGCCGTGTCAACCTTGATGAAATTACCAAAGCAGACGTGCAAGATTGGCGCTCTGGCGAGACCGTACTGCTGTCAGGGAAGATCCTAACCGGCCGTGATGCGGCACACAAGCGCATCCAGGATATGTTGGCCAAGGGCGAAGATTTCCCGGTTGATTTCAACAATCGCTTTATCTACTACGTCGGTCCTGTTGATGCTGTAGGTGATGAGGTTGTCGGTCCTGCAGGTCCGACGACATCGACTCGTATGGATAAGTTTACCGATATGATGCTTGAGCAAGCCGGTCTTACCGGCATGATCGGTAAAGCTGAGCGTGGTCCTGCTGCAATCGAATCGATCAAGAAGCACAAGGCGGTTTACTTGATGGCTGTTGGTGGTGCTGCTTACCTGGTGGCTAAAGCTATCAAACAGGCACGCGTGGTCGCATTTGAAGACTTGGGTATGGAAGCGATTTACGAATTTGACGTCGTAGATATGCCTGTCACGGTTGCGGTTGATGCTGAAGGGGTAAATGCTCACCAAACTGGGCCAGATACCTGGAAAGTGAAAATCGCAGAATTTGAAAGCTGATAGTATAACCTTATAAGTTTAGTACACGAATTTTCATCTATTTAAAAAGGAGCCGAAAGGCTCCTTTTTTGTTATCCGTGTTTTTGGGTAATATGAAGCCTACTCTTGAGTCATATAAAAATAGCTAAACCGGCCTCAAAAAATCAACGAATCGCCTGTATCTAGATTTCTTAACCTGATTTTTGCTGACTTCTGCTGATTTCCTTTTTCTGCCTATCGTTGCCGTCTTAACGCTCTGTTAGTTTCGTTGCTTTGTTTAATAAGTTGTTTTTTGTTGTTTTTCTGATGTTTGTTTAATTATTGTAGCGATATGTGGACTATAGTATTAACAAGCATTTTGGTGTTACGTAGCAGCTGCCTTGCGTGATCGGCACCATAAATAAATACAACAATAATGAAGAAATACAGAGGATTTTATGGGACGCGTGATGTGGGCCCCGGCCTTGCTAGCATTATTGGTACAAGGATGCGGGGATAAAGAAGTCGTCATTCCTGAACCCGACTCTAGGCCTGTCAAGCTTGAGGCTGTATCAGTAGGCAATACTGAAAGCTTTCGGACATTTCCCGCGGTTGTCGAAGCGGGAGATAAAGCCGTACTGGCTTTTCGGGTATCAGGACAATTAGACAAGGTCAACGGCAAGCCTGGTGATGTTGTCAAGCGGGGACAAGTCCTCGCTCACCTTAATACTGATGAACTAAGCCTTAAGCTTGAACAGGCAAAAGCTGATTATGAGCTGGCCTATGTACAGTACAAACGAGACAAAGAGCTACTCAAAACCAATGTAGTATCGGAGCTGGACTTTGACCGCTCGGAAGCCGAGTTAAATCAGGCTAAAGCGGACTTGGACAAAGCCAAAGCCAATCTCAACTATGCCAGCTTGGTTGCGCCGTACGATGGTACGCTGTCCCTTTCTTTGGTTGAAAACTTCGAATATATTCCAGCTAAACAACCAGTGATGCACATTCAAAGCGCCGGTTTGATTAACGTGACCTTCCAGTTGCCGGATCAGCTGTTTGCCCGCTTCCAACACCGTTCTGACTTCGAACGGGATCCAACCGTGACCTTCGATACTATTCCCGACCAGACCTTCTCGGCAGAATTTAAGGAAATCGATACCGAAGCGGATGAGAAAACCTCAAGTTATAAAGTCACCCTGTTTATGGAACGTCCACAAGGTTTCAACTTGCTACCGGGAATGGCAGGTCATGTTCGTGTGGCTATTCCGCAAAATGCCAGCGGTTCTATTCCCTCTCGAGCGATTTTAACAGAAGGGGAAAGCACATTTGTTTGGCATGTTGATGACAAAGGGATTGTTTCTAAGGTACCAATTCAGCTTGATGAGAAGCGAAGGGTCTTGAGTGGCTTGAACGACGGTGACTTGATTGTTACATCAGGGGTGCAGGAACTGCAAGAAGGGCAGAAAGTGCGTAAATGGGTCAAGGAGCGGGGGCTGTAGGATGAAGACGTTAACGCTAATACCTTTGGTGCTGGGTGGGGTAACACTACTTGTCGGTTGTGAAAAAGCAGCCGTAGAGCCTCGTACTGTTGTTGCACCCGTAGCCATCGCAGAAGTGCAAATGGCACAATCGGCGCCTCAGTTGACCTTTCCGGCAGTAGCGGCAGCAGCAGATAAATCGAGCTTGTCATTCAGGGTACAAGGCGAAGTGAGTTTTATCGGGGTACGACCCGGCGATCAGGTCAAGAAAGGTCAGTTATTGGCACGCCTTGACCCGACGGATTACAAGCTAGAAGTGGATGATGCCCAAGCTAAGTTCAATGTTTCAGATAGCCAATACCGCCGTTCGGCTAAGTTGGTTAAGCAAGGTTTCTTACCACAATCGCAGTTTGATGAATTAAAAGCACAACGCCGGATCGCCAAAGCCCGTTTGGATTATGCCAAGCTCAACTTAACTTTTACTGAACTTAAAGCCCCTTTTTCTGGTGTGATCTCACGAGTTCCGGTTGAACAGTTTGAGAATGTACAGATAGGCCAGTTGGTGATGAATCTGCACCTTGCTGACAAGGTCGATATCATTATCCAAGCACCAGATCTGATTTACTCGCAGAGTACGGCGGTGGAAGTCCAAGAATCTCAACCGGGAGCGACAATTTTGCTTGAAGATGGCTCTGAATTTAAAGCCAATTTGAAAGAGTTCACCACAGAGCCAGATCCTAATTTGGGCTCATTCCTTGTTACGTTGACTATGCCGATGCCTAAGGATCGCTTTATTCTTGATGGGATGGCAGTTGAGGTGAAAGCGGACGCCCAGAAGTTAAAAGTTTACCGTAAGGGTGAAGCGGTTATACCACTTGAAGCCATCTTTAACGAGGATGGTGATAAGTTGGCGATGGACAATAAATTTGTCTGGGTAGTCAACGACGATAACACAGTGACCAAACGCAAAGTTGTTACCGATAAGGTGGTGCCAGAAGGCGTTCGCCTGTTGGAAGGGCTAGAGGAAGGCGAGCATATTGTTATCGAAGGGGCAAACAGGTTACGTGAAGGCCAGTCGGTCACCATAGTGGACAAGGAGGCAGGCTGATTATGAAGCAGGATATTGCAGCTTATTTTATTCGTAACAAAGTGATCAGCTGGATGCTGACACTGATATTTCTGATTGGCGGGACCATGGCTTTCTTTGGGCTAGGACGCTTGGAAGACCCAGCATTTACTATCAAGGATGCCATGGTGATCACCGCTTACCCAGGGGCGACGCCTCTCCAGGTTGAAGAAGAGGTGACTTATCCGATAGAAAAGGAGATCCAGCAGCTGATCTACGTTGATGAGGTCAACTCGGTTTCCAGTCGTGGGCTTTCTCAAATCACCGTTACCATGAAGAACAACTATGGGCCGGATGATCTTCCGCAGATCTGGGATGAAATGCGGCGCAAGGTCAACGACCTCAAGCCTTCACTACCGCCAGGTGTGCAAGAGCCTTCGGTAGTAGATGATTTTGGCGATGTGTTCGGTATGCTACTTGCCGTCACTGGTCAGGGTTACAGCTACAAAGAGCTGAGCGATTACGTTGATTACCTACGTCGTGAAGTCGAACTGGTAGATGGTGTTGGCAAGGTATCGGTTACTGGCACCCAGCAAGAACAGGTGTTCATTGAAATATCGATGCAGCGCTTGAGCAGTTTAGGAATTTCGCCGCAAACCATCTACAGCACGCTCGAAACCCAAAACCTTGTCACCAGTGCGGGGGCAGTGCGTATCGGGTCTGAATATGTCCGCGTCCATCCTACCGGTGAGTTCCAGAACGTCGATGAGCTGGGTGATTTGATCATTACAGATAGCGGCGCCGAAGGATTGATTTACCTTAAAGATGTCGCCGAAATAAAACGGGACTTCCAAGACGTTCCGAGTAACTTGATCAATTACAACGGGCGGCAGGCACTGCATGTTGGGATCTCTGCTGTTGAAGGGGTCAATGTTGTTGAAGTCGGAAAACGAGTGGAACGACGGTTAAGTGAACTCAAAGAGCAGCAGCCCGTCGGTATCGATATCGGGGTGGTGTACAGTCAACCGACAGAGGTAGACAAGTCGGTCAGCGGTTTTGTAGTAAGCCTAGGTCAAGCCGTTGCGATTGTAATCATTGTCTTGTTGTTCTTTATGGGGCTGCGTTCCGGCCTGCTGATTGGCTTGATCTTGTTGCTGACCGTGTTAGGCACATTTGTCTTCATGAGTTGGTTGGCGATCGATTTGCAGCGGATCTCATTGGGGGCACTGGTTATCGCGCTGGGTATGCTGGTGGATAATGCGATAGTGGTGGTCGAAGGGGTGCTGATCGGCATGCAGAAGGGGCGAACCCGGATGCAGGCAGCTTCCGATATTGTGACCCAAACTAAGTGGCCGCTGTTGGGCGCGACGGTGATTGCCGTGATGGCGTTTGCACCGATTGGCTTATCTCAGGATTCAACCGGTGAGTACTGTCGAACGCTGTTTACCGTATTGCTGGTTTCATTAATGTTGAGTTGGTTTACGGCAATTTCACTCACGCCGTTTTTCAGTGACCTGTTCTTCAAAAGTGTTAAGACAGGTAATGATGACCCTAATGCAGACCCTTATGCCGGTAAGCTTTTTGTTTGGTATAAGACCTTCCTTGAGTTCTGTATGCGTCGTGCATGGCTGACAGTGATAGTACTGGTTGCCATGCTGGGGGCGAGCTTATATGGCTTCACTTTACTCAAGCAATCCTTCTTCCCGTCATCGACGACACCTATGTTTATGGTGGATGTTTGGTTACCGGAAGGTACTGACATTCGTGCCACCAATGCGACCTTGAAAGAGCTGGAAGGGTTTGTGGCGAAAGATGACCGGGTGGATTATGTCAGTACCAGTGCCGGTAAGGGCTCACAGCGTTTCATGCTGACTTATACGCCAGAGAAGAGCTATTCTTCTTATGGTGAGCTGGTTATCCGAGTGAAGAATTTCGAAGATGTGTTGCCGGTCATGGGAATGATAGGGGAGACGTTAGATACGAAACACCCTGAACTCGAATATAAGCTCAAGCAGATCATGCTTGGCCCATCATCCGGTTCGAAAATCGAGGCTCGCTTGGTTGGGCCTGATCCTACCGTATTACGAACCCTTGCCAAACAGGTTGTGGATATTCTCAATGCTGATCCTGGCGCATTTAATATCCGCCACGACTGGCGTGAGCGTAATAAGGTTATTGAACCTATCTTCAATGAAAGTCAGGCCCGTCGCTACGGGATCACTAAAAAAGATGTCGACGATCTGTTACAGATGTCCTTCTCTGGCTTAACCGTCGGGATATATCGAGATGGGACGAACTTGATGCCAATTGTCGCTCGTCTGCCTGACGAAGAACGAGTGGATATCAGTACCATTGAAGGGATGAAGATCTGGAGCCCGGCAACGCAAGGGTATATCCCTCTTCAGCAGGTGATCAATGGCACTAATGTGATTTGGGAAGATCCATTAATTGCACGAAAAGACCGTAAGCGAATGCTTACTGTGATGGCTGATCCTGATCCATTGGGTGACGAAACAGCTGCGACCGTGCAGGCTCGGATTCAGTCGAAAATTGAAGGCTTGGATTACCCGCCGGGTTACTCATTGGAGTGGGGTGGTGAGTACGAGTCATCAGCCGATGCGAAAGAGTCGCTGTTCCAAACGATGCCTATGGGTTATCTGGTGATGTTTCTGATCACTATTTTCTTGTTCAACAAAGTCAAGGAAGCCCTGATTGTCTGGGCGACAGTACCGTTGGCTGTCATTGGGGTAACTACAGGCTTGCTGTTGCTCAATACGCCATTTGGTTTTATGGCTTTGCTCGGCTTCCTCAGCTTGTCGGGAATGCTGGTGAAAAACGGTATCGTATTGTTGGATCAAATCGAAATAGAAATTGCCAGTGGTAAAGAAAAATACCAAGCGGTAGTGGATGCAGCAGTGAGTCGTGTCAGACCGGTGTGCATGGCGGCAATTACCACTGTATTGGGTATGGTGCCATTGCTACCAGATGTGTTTTTTAAGCCAATGGCGGTGACGATTATGTTCGGCTTGGGTTTCGCTACGGTACTGACGTTAATCGTGGTGCCAGTGCTTTATCGTTTGTTCCACCATTTGCCGTTGCCTGGTACCAGCCCTGCAGCGCCGGAGCCAGTACCTAGCTAAATCCAATTAGGATTTGAAAGGTTGAATGAACAAAAGGGGCGCAAAATGCGCCCCTTTATTGTTTAGCCAGTTGTTTGTCGAAGAGTCTTCGACAGCTTGCTTATTTTTGGCAGATTAAGCCGTCACTTTCCATGTCATGTCTTCGCCAGCAAGGATTGGCACGACAACATCATTGCCAAAAGACATTGTCTCAGGCACAGCCCAGCTTTCTTTGGTCAGAGTGATGGTATCGGTGTTGCGAGGTAGACCATAGAAGTCCGGACCATTGAAGCTGGCAAAACCTTCAAGCTTGTCCAACGCTCCCGCTTGTTCGAAGACTTCGGTGTAAAGCTCGATAGCTGCGTGTGCCGTGTAAGAGCCAGCACAACCACAAGCCGATTCTTTTCGACCTTGGGCATGTGGCGCTGAGTCGGTACCCAGGAAGAATTTCGGGCTGCCGCTTGTTGCCGCTGCTACTAGCGCCTGCTGATGGGTATTGCGCTTAAGAATTGGTAGGCAGTAGAAGTGTGGTCGGATCCCGCCTACTAGCATGTGGTTACGGTTGAACATCAGGTGGTGTGCCGTGATGGTTGCCGCCACATTAGGACCAGCATTGCTGACAAACTCTACTGCATCCTTGGTGGTGATATGTTCAACCACGATTTTTAGGTTTGGCATCTGTTTGACGATAGGGCCTAGCACCGTATCGAGGAATTGCTTCTCGCGGTCGAAGATATCGACATCGTGAGTGGTTACTTCACCGTGAATTAGCAGGAGCATGCCTTCTTCCTGCATCGCTTCCAGCGTCGGGATCAATTTTTCAATTGATGTAACACCCGAATCAGAGTTGGTGGTTGCACCTGCTGGATAAAGCTTGGCGGCATAGATATGGCCCGTTGCTTTGGCTTTGCGAATTTCGTCAGGAGAAGTGTTGTCGGTGAGGTAGAGCGTCATGAGAGGAGAGAAATTGCCTTGAGGCTTTTCGGCAAGGATACGGTCTCGGTAAGCAAGAGCTGCTTCAGTATCAGTGACCGGCGGGACCAAGTTTGGCATGATGATAGCTCGACCCATATAGCGGCTGGTATCGCGAACAGTGTCATTGAGCACGTCGCCATCCCGCAAGTGCAGGTGCCAGTCATCAGGACGTGTAATCGTAATAGTCGTCATTGTTGCTTCCCTCCCAAAAAAAATCGACCGATTCTAAAACCTCTGCTGGAGCTTGTAAAGCGGCATCTTCAAAGTATTGAATTTATTGATGCAGAAAAGAGCAAACGATTGCTTTTGATAGCCAAATAAAAGGATTTGATATGCACATGCATGAGTATAAAGCCAGCTGGATAGCTGGCTTTATACTGGGTCAAAGAAGAGAAACTCTAGAGCTTGAAGCGGTGAACGAGGTCATTCTGTTGGTGGGCAAGGTGATCAAGCTTGCCACTGGCTTCAGCAACTTCTTCCATGGAGCGGTAGTTGGAATCGGCAATATGGCTGATATCTTCCAGTGAGCGGGCAATAGACCCTGTCGTACTGCGCTGCTCTTCAGCAGCTTGGGCGATTTGGGTACTCATCTGGCTGATCTCGAGAATAATGGCTTGGATCTCTTCCATGGCGCTGTTGGCATCTGACGCTTGGGTAATGCTGTTATCCATTTCACTGACACAGCTCTGCATGACCTCGACGGCTTGTCCCGAGCTGGACTGTAGACGCTGGATCATCTGCTCGATTTCGGATGTTGAGTCGGTTGTCCGCTTAGCCAGTACCCGAACCTCGTCAGCGACTACGGCAAAACCTCGGCCTTGCTCACCTGCTCTTGCTGCTTCGATGGCAGCATTTAGGGCAAGTAGGTTGGTTTGATCGGCGATATTACGGATCACATCGAGGATCGAACCGATATTGCTGCTCATCACCTGTAGATCAGAAACGGCGTGAACAGACTTATCCAAACGCGTCGACAATTGGTGGGTTGTGTTGATATTGCGACTCATGACTTCGCGGCCGGTGCTGGATGCCTTCTCAACCTCGTGAACACGCTCCATGGTATTCTGTGCGCTGTGGGAGACGTCGGTGACAGACTGCTCCATCTCGGTCATCGCAGTAGCAACAGAGGCCGTTTGCTGGCGTTGTTCATGAAGTCGATTCTTGGCTTCGGTGGTTGTTGATTGATTCTCTTCAGCGACTTCCGTGAGATCACTTGAAGCCTGGCTGAGCTTGCCGAGGATCTCTTGCAGGTTGTCGGCAAGTGTATTGATGTAGCTACCCAGTTTGCTGAACTCAACAAATTGGTTCACTTGGCTGCGTTTAGTCATATCACCTTTTGCCAATGCCTCAAGGGTTGCTAGCGTCGCATTCAGCGGCTTGCGGACGCTTTGTGCGAGATACCAGCCAATAAATAAGGCAAACAGCGTGGCACCCACTCCAAGCAAGGTTGCATTGCGGTAACCCTGACTGTAGGTCCTGTCTGCATTGGTGATGGCTGTATCCATCTGGGTACTAGCCTGGGCACTGAAGCTATCGAGCAACTCCATTGCTTGGTCGATTTCATTCGCCAGGATAGCAATATTGTCATAGAGACGGTTGCGGGCCTCGATATACTGGAAGTGATCATCAAGTACCCCGCCTGACTGGCCGATATCTAGTGTGTACTGTGCTATCGACTTATCAAATATCGCCTTGAGCTCCGGCATAATCGCGATCAGTGAGCGGTAGGCATTGTTGAGGTGGTTGATATTTCGCCTGTTACTCTTTATGGCGGTGTCGATGGTGTCGATGTTTTCGGTAGCCAGTGCGTCTGAAGTGACAACTTCGGTTTCCTGCAGTTTGACAAAATAGTTTTTGGCGATCATTTTGACTGAAATGCTTTCTTGATCGTCAACATAATCTTTCATCCGGCTATTAAGGCTACCGTGAAGTTGCTGGAAGCGTCGGGCTGATTGTTGGCGCTCTGCTTGAGCAACAAGTTGGGCGCGATAATTGTTCATCGCAGTATGAGCTTCGCGAAAGTAGCGATTTTCAAGGGCGATAAGTGCTTCAAGCTGGCTGCTGAGAGCGGTATTGTCTTGCGCGGCATTTTCAAGTTGTTTGAAGGCACCCAGAAATTGTTGGTGGGCGCGGCCGAACTGGTTTTCGTAAGTATCCATGCGTGCCAGATCTTGGCTTGTCAGAAAATCCTTATAGATCTTATCTGCTGCCAATAGCCTGACACTGACTTGGTTTGACAGTGATACCAAGGGTAAAGATTGATTGGTGACGATTTGGAGCTGTTGATGGATCCGACTGGTGCCATCGAGCATCATCACCAGCGTGGCTACAAAAAGCATGACCATGACGGCGATGCCGGTATACATACGTCGAATGACGGAGGTCTGTTTCGTTGTCTTCATAATATCCCTAAAAAAATCCAAGCAAGCGACAGCAGAACTTACTTATGGCAATGTAATACGAAGTTAGAGTTATGGTTTTAGTCTTCGTACAAAGTGTGACGCTTAAATTTTTAGAAGCAAAAAAAGCAAGCTAAAAAGCGTCAAAATTGACTCGGTTGAGTAATAAATCCTTGATATAACTCTTGAGATTGATGCCAAATAGTAAATGATTTCGCGCCTTACATTCTTTGACCACTGCATCAAAAAATAACTTTGTTATCTCGGCTGTAGGTATTTGTTCAAGGCTGCGTTCGATGGACGATTAAAGATGTTTGGAGGACGTGAATTTGACGGTTAAAAAAAATCACTGGAAAAAAGATTAAAAACAATGTTCAATATTGCTCTTGTTTGCGTAGTCGAGCATACTGCAAGTGTAGATTCGATAACGATAAATGGAGCAAGACATGGCTGAAGAAACCATTTTCAGTAAGATTATTCGCAAGGAAATCCCAGCTGATGTTGTTTACCAGGACGATTTGGTGACGGCTTTTCGCGATATTAACCCGCGCGCGCCAAGCCACATTTTGATCATTCCGAATAAATTGTTGCCGACCGTCAATGATGTGGAAGCAGAAGATGAACTGATGATGGGACGCCTGTTTACAGTTGCTCGTAAATTGGCAGAGCAGGAAGGTATTGCTGAAGACGGTTACCGTTTGATCATGAACTGTAATCCGCATGGTGGCCAAGAGGTGTACCATATTCATATGCACTTGTTGGGCGGTCGCCCTCTAGGGCCAATGCTTGTGGGTTAACACAAGACTTGGTTAGCCTGTGGGCAAACCAAGGATAAGTGAACTTCTGTTCCAAATTGAAGTCTGAGTGGCGTGTATTTACGGCGTGTTTGCCGATGGTAAGGGCACTCAGGCTTTTTATTAGGGTTAGTAATAAGATGTTGAAACATGCCGTCGTAGCGGTACTGTCTTTGGGGTTGGTCGCTTGTGCGAACCTGTCGACCCAGAGCTTATTTAGTCATTATAGTGCGGCAAACAGCAAGACCCATCAGGCAATGCAGCAGGGCTTGTACCAGCAAGCGTTGGAGGTATTGCCTGATGCGCCTGCAGGTGAAATTCTTGATGGAATGGAAAAAGGACGAGTCGGCTTTGTTGCTGGCCAGTATCCGCAAAGCTATGGGGCGCTGCAATTAGCAGACAATGCAGTAAAAGAGCAGCAGCGTCAGGCCAGTATCCAGGTATCGGAAGGGTTCAATCAGGTTGGCTCGTTACTGACCAACGACAATATGATTACCTACCAGCCGGCAGATTATGAGTTGGGTTTTTTGCATTTATATCTGGCGCTTAACTACCTACAGCAACGTGACCTCGATGGTGCCTTGGTCGAAGTACGACGGGCTAACCAGGTACAAGAAGCGGCCAAAAGGCTGCGGGAAGCTGAACTCGATAAAGCCGCAAAGGAAGCACGCCGTAAAGGGATGGATCAAAACCTTGGAGCTGTCTTGGCGCGGTACCCGGATGTTGGTGGTCAGTTGGGCAACATCCAAAATGGTTATTTGTTTTTCCTCTCAGGGGTGTTGTACGAAGCCGACGGTGATCTGAATAGTGCATATATTGACTACAAGCGAGCACTGGCAGTGGCGCCGAACAACCCGTTTGTCGCTGAGACAGTGCTGCGTTTAGCGACACGTATGCGAATGGATCAGGACCTACCGTCATTACAAGCGCGATATGGCCAATACCAAGCACCTTCTGCCAGCACGGGTAGGGTGATTGTGTTTGATGAACAAGGAGTGGTATCGGCTCGAGACGGCTGGCGTTTACCTATTTGGCTGACAGATAGCCGAGGTGACGGTGTCATTTATAATCTGGCGCTGCCTTATTATGGTAACCCGTCCAATAAGGCTTATTCGCCATTGCAGCTTAACGGTAAACCGCTGGTTGATAGCACCGTCGCCAATGTCGATGGGATGGCTCGTTACAGTTTGCAGGAAGATTTACCCGTGATTGTGCTTCGACAGGCTTTGCGAGTCGCAGCCAAAAATGAAGTGCGCAAAACCGCGGCGAGGAAAGGGGATGATATCGGTAACGTGTTGACCAATATTTTCAACACCCTAACTGAACAGCCGGATACTAGAAGTTGGCAAAGTTTGCCGGCCTCGGTAGCAATTGCTCAGCAAGATATCGCAGCAGGGCAGTATGATTTGGCTTGGAACGGCCATAAGATAGATGTTGATGTAAAAGCAGGCAGAACAACCATGGTTTGGGTGTCACGCCAGGGAAATCAGCTGACCGGTTGGTCAGTCTTATTGGGGAATAACTAATGAGAATAATACTTATATTGGGGATGGTCTTGGGGCTAGCAGCTTGTTCTACGACAACCTCCGGGATCAGCATTGAAAGCAGTAACCAAAGTGTGGTGATTGGTAACTCTCACTTGGCCAGCCGCCTGTCGATTGAACAAGCCAATATTTCTGACGTAAATGGATTGATGAGGGCCGGGGTTCCGGTTACCAGCCAGATTGATTCTGATCTCAATCTGCAATACCGCTTTTATTGGTATGACGCCCAGGGCCTAGAGGTGAGTGGTAGCGATAGCCCATGGCGTCAGGTTGTGCTGCACGGTAAAGATACAATGACATTACAAGCGGTTGCCAGGAGTCCTCAGGCAACGCAATACCGGATATATATCCGAAAAGCAGATTATTAATTTTGGGATTGGCACTGTAGCGAGTGCTGTTTGACTGATAAAGGTAAGACAATGAAAAAAAGCGTAATCGCACTAATGGGTGTGGCAGCACTGATGGGCGGCTGTGCCCAGAAGGTGAGCTATGGTGATGCTCAGCAGGCAGAGACAACGACCATTGAATTTGGCTCGACAGACTTGCAGAAAATTGCTGAAGAAATGACTGACAGCATGCTGACTTCAGGCTCGGTGGCTTATATCACCGGTAATGGCCAGCGCCCAATCATTGTTGTTGATAGCATCAAGAATAAAACCAGTGAGCACATTGATACCGAGTCGGTTACCGACTCGGTCAGTACTCGTTTGCTAAACTCGGGTAAATTCCGCTTTGTGGACATGACTCGTGTCGAAGATGTACGTAAGCAGCTTAACTTCCAGAATAACGATGAGTTGGTTAACCAGAGCACAGCCATCCAGTTCGGGAAAATGGTCGGTGCGGAATACATGCTTTACGGGAACCTGTCGAGCATTGTTAAGTCTGCCGGTAGCGACAAAGACGTTTACTACAAAATGACCATGCGCTTGATGGACTTGGAAACAGGCCTGATTGAATGGGCTGATGAAACCGAGATCCGTAAGCAGGAATCGAAGAGTCTTCTGGGCTGGTAATAATACCAATTCACATAAATATTTGATCAACGACTTATCCAGATTGGTATAAGGGTATTCCGGTGACATGAGTATCAATAACTTGCAGGCTCTGTTCAGAGCCAGACTACCGGAATACCTCTTAGCTAGTGCTGAACCTCTCAGCGGCGGTCTCAGCAACCGCTGCTGGCAGGTTGTGATTAAGCACGACCAGACTGGCCGGTGCCAAACCCTGGTATGGCGGCCTTGCTCTGTGTCATCACAGGCTTTTGGAGTGTCACGTCAGCAAGAGCATGATGTACTCCAGGCCATTTACCTTTCTGGCAAACATGATATAGCACCGCGCCCTTTTGCCCTTCTCCCAGAAGGGTTATTAGTCGAATGGGCTGAAGGGCAAACCGCTAAGCCTGATCTGTCCGTAGAAACCGTCGTGGCCATATTGGGGACTATCCATCAGCTTCCTTTGCCTTCGTGGCGGCTAGATTGCCAGCTACGAGGCGAACATTATTGGCAGCATGTTGGTGGTGTTGTGGATGATCATCAGCTTTGCCGTATCCATGCTTATTTCCAATCTCTGTCTATTAGAACGTGGTTTGCTGACACGTGTTGCCACCATGATATGGGGTGGTATAACGTAATTATTGCTCCAGTCAGTCAGCACAAAGTGATTGATTGGGAGTATGCGGCCGCAGGTGATCCGTCATTGGATTTGGCACTGACCATTGCTGCTAATCATCTGGATCCTGCTAAGGCTGTCACTCATTATTGCCAGCGTATGGGGATCATTGATGTTGCTACCCAGTCGCGTTGGCAGTCGGCTGTTACATATTGGCAGCCGTGGTGTGATTATTTGGCAATGCTGTGGTTCTACGTTGGGGCACAACGCTTTGCAGACCAAGAGCAGTCAGATGAGGGTTACTTGTCTGAAGCTAAAAAATTGCAAGACAAATTGTGGAATGAATTGCAATTCTCTGATTAGTCGGCACTTTTTGTTTTCCTTCGTCTACAATAATAAACGATCAGTATTTCGTGCCTCTAGGGCCTCTATACTGTAGGTTATGTGACGCTCTGCTGCGTGACTGCTCCACGTTGGTATTAAGCCTTAAGGTTCGGTGAGGGGAATGTGATGAGTACGAAAATCCCAAAATGGGCGGCGCTCACCTTGAGCGTGGTAATCGTTGCGGGGTGTACCACTCGATTGGCCTATAACAACCTTGATGTATGGCTTAGCTATCGTCTTTCTTCATATGTGACGCTTAATTCTTCCCAGGACTCGACATTTGACCGCGGATTGGACCGTGCTTTGGCACTCCACCGACGGCAGGAACTACCCAAAATCCATCGCGCGATTGATAGATTGCAAGCCGATCTGCTTACCCCTATGTCTTTTGGCCAAGTACAGGAATACTACAGGGTGTTTACCCAATTGGGGCAGGACTCGGCCGCGATACTGGCTGATCCTCTTGCGGATGTATTCTCTCAGTTAAGTAATACCCAAGTTGCACAAGTTGAAGCGAGTTTGCGTCAGCGTTTTGCCGAATTTGATCAAGAACGCAGTAAATTAAGCGACGCCCAAAAATTAGCCAAACGCGCAGGTCGGCTACAAGATTTTACTCAAGATTGGGTAGGCTCGCTGACGAGTAGGCAAAAAGAGTTACTGACAGAGTTGGCGGGCTATCAATTGGAAATGGCTCCAATTTTCCGTTCAATGCGCAACGGTTACTTTGAACGTTGGCAGCAATTGATGAATAAACGCACCCAGCCTGAGTTCAAAATACAACTTACCAAGTTGGCACGAGACATGATGGAGTTGGACAGCCCACAATATCAAAGTGAAATCCGCTTCTACCTCAACCGCCGCTTTGAGCTGATGCGGCGGCTCAACCATACCATGTCGCCACAGCAGCAGGCGTACCTCAATCGTAAACTGGTCGACCTTCGTAAGGATGTCGCATTGCTGATTAATCAATAACTAGATTCGTATCTCACCTCTTGTGAAAGTAATGTCAACAAACCCTACAAAACGTGTTAGATTAATTTTTACTGATAATCACAATAGGGAAGGAAAATGATTATTTATCTGCATGGCTTTGACTCAACAAGCCCGGGGAACCATGAAAAGGTATTGCAGCTTCAATTCATTGATCCTGATGTACGTTTTGTGAATTACAGTACCCTGCATCCTAAGCATGATATGCAACACCTATTAAAAGAAGTGCATAAACTACAGGAAGAATCTGCTGATGAGCAACCGCTGATTTGTGGCGTGGGGCTTGGTGGATATTGGTCCGAGCGGATTGGCTTTCTGTGTGGTATGAAGCAGGTTATCTTTAACCCAAATTTGTCGCCAGAACAGAACATGGAAGGTCGTATTGACCGTCCGGAGGAGTATGCGGACATTTCCACCAAATGCGTGACGGACTTCCGTCATGAAAACGCAGGTAACTGCCTGTGCATACTGTCAAAGAACGATGAAGTATTAGACAACAACCACACCAAAGATGTGCTTGGTGATTTTTACCAAATTATTTGGGACGAGAAAGAAACACATAAATTCAAAAAAATCTCCCAGCACCTACAAACGATAAAAGCGTTTAAAGAAACCGCCTAACTGCTACTTACTATTCAGCTTGGCAAGATAAGCAGGCGGCCGACTGACCGTCTGCTCTATGTTCATCAGCCCTATGCGAATAGTGATATCAACAGCTCACCTCTCTCATAGCCAAACTAGAATTGGCTAGCTATGTGTTCTTCAGCATGCCATGCCGCCAGCTTTGATCCTAATCAATTATTTCTTGCCTTGAAATAATATTCGCTTATAATGCAAATCTTAACTTTTTTTGAGGTGAATCAAAAAAAGTTGAGTTAATTAAACAAAGAAGATGTAGCAAGCATCCCTCGCATATCTAAAGTTAAGTCGTTGATAAAAAAGAATTATACTGGTTGGATTTAGTTCGAGCTAGATTAAATTTATAAGTTTTTAAATTTGTGGAAGGAATGTTGTGATGACACGAATCATTGTTGTCGGTGGTGGTGCTGGCGGTTTGGAGCTAGCGACGAAGCTGGGTCGTACATTGGGTCGGAAAGGTCGTGCAAAAGTCACCCTGGTAGACCGTAAGGGCAGCCATTTGTGGAAGCCACTGTTGCACGAAGTCGCAACAGGCTCTATGGATGCAGGTGTTGACGCGCTTAGCTATCGTGCTCATGCGAAAAATCACTCGTTTGATTTCCAGATGGGTAGCCTGAAAGATATCGATCGTGAACGTAAAGTGATCACACTCGCTCCGTTGCATGATAAGAAAAATGAACTGCTGATGCCTGAGCGTGAGCTAGAGTACGATATCCTTGTCATGGCGATCGGCTCTACCTCGAACGATTTTAATACTCCAGGTGTGCGTGACAACTGCATCTTTCTGGATAGCCCAGAGCAGGCGCACCGTTTCCGTACACAAATGAACAACCAGTTCCTGAAACTACATGCGAATAAAGAGCAGAAAACAGTTGATATCGCGATTGTCGGTGCCGGTGCAACCGGTGTTGAGCTCTCTGCAGAGTTACACAATGCGGTTCAAGAGCTCCAGAATTACGGTTTTGGTGATCTGGACAGTTCACGATTGAATGTAAACTTGGTTGAAGCTGGTGAGCGCATCTTGCCTGCATTACCACCGCGCATTTCTTCAGCTGCCCACAGTGAGCTAACCAAGCTTGGTGTGAATGTTCGTACTGCGACTATGGTAACCAAGGCTGATGAAACTGGCCTTACAACCAAAGATGGCGAGCATATCCCTGCACAAATCATGGTATGGGCGGCAGGTATCAAGGCGCCTGATTTCATCAAGGATATCGCTGGTCTTGAGACTAACCGTATCAACCAGTTGGTGGTTAAGCCTACCTTGCAAACCACTCGTGATGACGATATCTACGTGATTGGTGATTTGGCTTCGTGTGCACAGGAAGACGGAAGCTTTGTCCCACCACGTGCTCAGGCTGCTCACCAGATGGCAAGCCGCTGTTTCTCTAACATTGTGGCTAAAATCACAGACCGTGAGCAGAAGGCATATACCTATAGTGACCACGGTTCTCTGGTTTCGCTGAGCCGCTTCTCTACCGTTGGTAGCCTGATGGGTAACTTGACCAAAGGTTCGATGATGGTTGAGGGACGCATTGCTCGTGTAGTGTATATTTCACTGTACCGAATGCACCAAATTGCGTTGCATGGCGTAGTGAAAACCAGTTTGATGATGTTGGTTGGCCGTATTAACCGAGTGCTACGTCCAAACCTGAAACTTCACTAAGCAAGTAGCTCTATACGGGGTACAAAAGAAGGAAAGCAATGATGTTCTTAATGTTTGATGTATTCGGCACCAAGATGTCAGTGCAGAAAAAAGATGGATTTTGGTTGCTGTTTAAAGAATCAGAGACCGCAATGCGTGCCCGTATTTATGATGTTGTTATTCCGCCCGAGCTGGAAGAAGCCGATTTGGCTACCTATCTAGCGGATATCTATCATGAGCAGGCGAGCGCTAGACATCCAAATGTCTGTCGCTGCTAGTATCTAGCTTGAAGCAAAATTAAAAAACCGCCATTTAGTGGCGGTTTTTTTATATCTATCGTTTGTTAATACCAATCTGGATAAGTAGTTGATCAAGTATTTGCATTGGAAAAATCGTTGTTATCAAGGCAGATATTGCAGTAACTAGTGGCTCTAATTACAAAATCTCTAACGCAGAGAACAGTGATTTTAACCTGCAAGGCTGATTAAATATTTATGTAGGTTGGTATAATTACTAATAGAAATTAGTTTACTTTAAACAGCTCAACATCAAAAATCAGCACAGAGCCTGGTGGGATAGCGCCAATAGCACGGTTACCATATGCCAGATCAGCCGGGACGAAGAAACGCGTCTTCTCACCCTCAACCATTAACTGTACGCCTTCGGTCCAGCCTTTGATAACCTGATTTAGGCCAAACTGGATGGTCTCACCACGCTCTACTGAGCTGTCGAATACTGTGCCATCGAGCAGAGTACCATGATAGTGAACGGTTACTTTATCACTTGCCTTAGGGTGTACAGAACCTGTTCCTTCTTGTAGTACCAGGTACTGTAGGCCTGATGCCGTGGTTTGTACCCCTTCTTTTTCCTTATTCTCGGCAAGGAACGTTTCACCCACTTGGATGTTTTCTACAGCCGCTTGCTTGTTGCCTTGCGTGCGTTGCATAAAGAAGATGACAAGCGCAATAAGGGCGATACCCAGGATAATTTTAAACACGTAAGTTCCTCATTTCGTGCTGAATATATTCGCTGATAGTAGCAGAGCTCACGCACAGGGGAAAGGTGGGTTCCTAAGGACTTGAACCAAGGTATGGCCATCAAAGGCTAGGCGGAGGGGAAGTGGCAATGTCACTGGGGATCAGAGAAAACAGCAAGCCATCGACAGGCCCATCTTGGGTGATGATACGGTTTCTGGCTTTGCATTCGAAATGGGCTTTAGTGGCAAGGGCGGTGCGCTGACTCGCAAGGTTGCCAGTGTGGGTAACTATTTCTATTCGTGTTAGACCAACGGTGTCAAAGGCAAACTGGGCAATGGCTTGGCAGGCTTCTTTGGCATAGCCTTTTCTTTGGGCGCTGGACCGGATCCAGTAACCCAACTCAGCCGAATTGGTGAGATCGGATACATTGCTCAAGGATGTACTGCCAAGAAATATATCGGTGGTGCGCTCAAAGATGGCAAATTCATAGCTGATGTCATACACCCAGTTTTGCTGGCTAGCATGAATCCACTCATGGGCATCATGTTGATTGTATTGGGCGTGACACCAAGGTAACCAAGGAGAAAGGCTCTGTTGCGAGCGGTGGATAGCATCGAGCAAATTCAACAAGTCTGCATTCTTGTAGGGGCGAAGTAGTAAGCGTTCGCTTGTTAATTGGTAGTCTGCTTTCATCCTAGCTACAGCCGTCCTGATCTTGTATTTAAGAGCATAAACGAATGTCGTGGATGGCGTTGGAATAGGTGTTTAAAATGTGAAAAGGGCTGCGTTTGCAGCCCTTTATCGCGATAGTGAGAGGGGTTAGCCGTCGATGCGGCGAATTTGAATCACCATGCCCATTAACGGGTGATCAAGGTAGTGGGTTTCGCCACTTCGCATCTTACGCTGTTGCTGGAACGGGTAGGCTTTGAGGAACTCTTCCACCTTCACTTGCTTTTTTACTTCCTGCAGGTGGCCGATCTGGACGTTGCCTTCCGGCTCTAGTGCACTTTCCATGGGGTCAAGTGGCTCAGCACCGATGATGACTTCGCGTCGACTTGGCTCGCGCAGAGCAAAGTTGGCTTCTGTGAACAAGAAATGCTGAACATAGACGCGCAATGTGCCGTCTAGCTCTCGTAGTGCGCTTGCTTGCTCTTGTTCTGTAGCTTCATCAGACGCAGTATCCAATGATTCTTCAGTAAACCCTTGGTCTGACGGAACGGCAGCTTGCTCATCGGCTTGGGCTGACTTCAATGTACCATCCGCTAAGAACTGAGCAGAAAAGTCTTTGCCTGCAGTAAAGTGAATGCGCGGCGCTGCTGCTCGGCTCAAATCACCTTGGCGCCAGCCAAAGTGAGCGAGAGGGGTGAAGCCTGCATGTTGCTTGAGCTTGCTGTACTGGCTATTTAGCTCGAACTGGGATGAAGACATCGGTGTGAGCCCTCTTGCTTGAAGGCGGGCGGTATCACCGAAGTCGATTGTCCCTTTAAGGTTTACGGGCTTCGGGTTGTCCTGCCATGATTCGCTCACTTGCTCCGGTGCGATGTTTCGCTTGAACAAGATCACTTCAATATCGAACTGTCGCGCTGCAAGACTTGGCCAGCTAATGGCGAACAGCAGCAAATAAATGAGATTTTTCAAGATAATACTCCGCACTTAAGTGCTATCTATTATAGAGCGTTTTCGGCCAACTTTGTTAGAAGACCGTCAACATACTTTATTCTGTCTTTTCTGTCACTCATCGGGGCCATGACTTTCAGCTTGGTTGGCCCTTCCATCCGGAAATGCTGGGGTTGTGACTGCAGTAAACCAACCAAGAAGCCTGGGTCGATGTTGGCATTCGGGTTAAATTCAATAAATCCGCCTTTTTCACCCGCTTCAATCTTGCGCACGCCAATGTCTGCGGCTTTGAGTTTGATTTTATTGAGTACTAGCAAGTTGCTGGTTGGATCCGGTAGTAAGCCAAAGCGGTCGATAAGTTCAACCTTAAGCTCGTCCAATGCCTTATCGTTGCTGGCACTGGCAATGCGTTTGTATAGTGACAAACGGGTATTGATATCCGGGATAAACTCTTCAGGAAGTAATGCCGGAAGGCGGAGCTCCACCTCGGTTTGTTGGCGCAGAAGGTCATCGAGCGAAGGCTCTTTGCCTTCTTTGAGTGCTTCAACCGCTTGTTCGAGCATCTCCATGTACAAGGTGAAACCGACCGATTGGATTTGGCCGCTTTGCTCGTCACCGAGTAGCTCCCCAGCACCACGGATCTCGAGATCGTGTGTAGCAAGTGTAAAGCCAGCCCCCAAATCTTCCAGTGATGAAATGGCCTCAAGTCGTTTCACGGCATCTTTGGTCATTCGCTTAGGATGCGGAGTTAGCATGTATGCATAGGCTTGGTGGTGCGAACGCCCGACACGGCCTCGAAGTTGGTGAAGTTGGGCCAGACCGAGGTGATCAGCACGGTTAATAATGATGGTATTGGCGGTGGGTACGTCAATGCCAGTTTCGATAATGGTAGTACATACCAACAGGTTGAAGCGCTGGTGATAGAAGTCACTCATGATCTTCTCAAGCTCACGTTCGCGCATTTGCCCGTGGGCAAAGGTAACTCGGGCTTCAGGGATCAGCTTGGCGAGATCTTCTGTCATCTTCTCAATCGAGTCGACATCATTGTGCAGGAAGTAGATCTGACCACCACGCATCACTTCACGCAGTACCGCTTCTCTGATCAAGGCATCATCTGACTCGCGGACGAAGGTCTTGATAGCCAGGCGGCGAGCCGGAGGCGTGGCAATGATCGAGAGATCGCGCATACCGCTCATTGCCATATTTAGCGTACGCGGGATGGGGGTTGCGGTTAGGGTCAGGATATCGACATCGGAGCGGATCGCTTTGAGCTTTTCTTTTTGGCGAACCCCGAAGCGGTGCTCCTCATCGACAATCAATAAACCCAGATCATAGTAATTCACCGAGGCATTAAGCAGTTTGTGGGTGCCGATCAGGATGTCGATTTTCCCTTCGGCCATGTCGGCCAAGATCTGCTTTTGCTCTTTGGCGGTTTTGAAACGCGAAAGTACCTCAACGCGGACTGGAGTATTGGCAAAGCGGTCTCGGAAATTTTCAAAATGCTGCTGGGCAAGCAGGGTGGTCGGGACCAGTACGGTTACCTGCTTGTTGTTATCGACAGCGACAAAGGCGGCACGCATGGCGACTTCTGTTTTACCAAAGCCGACATCACCACAGACTAGACGATCCATGGCTTTGGCTTGGCACATATCAGATAGCACAGCATTAATGGCCAGTGCTTGATCATGGGTTTCTTCGAACGGGAAGCCAGTACTGAAGTCGGCATAGGCTTCACGATCAAGCGTAAATTTGTGGCCCGGCTTCATTTCTCGCTTGGCGTAAACATCGAGCAGCTCGGCGGCAACATCACGGACTTTTTCAGCTGCTTTGTTTCGTGCTTTTACCCACGTTTCACCACCTAGCTTGTGGATCGGAGCGGAATCTTCCGCCCCGCCCGAGTAGCGGCTGATAAGGTGCAGCGAAGCAACAGGGACGTAAAGCTTGGCACCGCCTTGGTATTCCAAGGTGACGTATTCGGTTTTCATGCCGCCGGCTTCTAGTGTCTGTAAGCCCTGAAAGCGCCCGATACCATGGTCTAGGTGGACGACCGGTTGGCCTACCTTTAGTTCGGCAAGGTTGCGGATAATGGTATCGGCATTGACCGATTTCTTTTCATCCCGGCGGCGGCGCTGAACGACACGCTCACCCAGTAGGTCACTCTCACAAATGAGGGCGACTTCTGGTTGTTTAAGCAGAAAGCCTTGCTCAGCCGAGCCGATCACCAGGCTAAACTTGCCCGGTGCCGCCAAGGCTTCTGCCAGGGTTGGCGCAACGACTGGGCGAAGCTTGATTCGTGCTAGTAGATCAAGTAGTGCTTCGCGACGTCCTTCAGAGGCAACCGAGAAGACGATTTTACCTTGGTAGCTTTCCGAATAACGTCGAAGTTCAGCCAATGGCTCTTTGAGCTGGTGATTGATAGTTAGCTCAGGAACCGCTTTAACTGGCAAGTTGTAGCGACCAGCCTTGTCGGCTTCGCTTTCCTTGCGGATGCGTATTTGAGGCAGCGTTTTGAAATGAGTGAACATTTCCTCTTTGCTCAGCCATAGCTCTTTAGGTTCGAGCAGTGGCCGCAGAGGATCGACCCGTCGCTGGTCATAGCGGAACTCGGCGTCGGTCAGGAACTGGTCGACTGCAGGCTCAAGTGCACCGATGGTTATCAATAGGCTATTTTGCGGTAAGTAATCGAAAAGTGTTTCGGTTTGCTCGAAAAATAGAGGCTGCCAATATTCAATACCGGCAGGCCAAGTACGCTTGCTGACCTGTTGGTAGATAGATTCTGGCTCACGGCGGGCCTCGAAGCGTTCGCGCCAGCGCATACGGAAATTCTCGATGGCAATTTCATCGGTTGGGAATTCGTGGGCTGGCAACAGGCGGATTTGGTCTATTTCACCGGTAGAACGCTGGTTTTCAGGGTCGAACTGACGAATGGAATCGACTTCATCATCAAAAAAATCAATGCGGTACGGCTGGTTGCTGCCCATTGGGAATAGATCAATCAACGAACCTCGGCTGGCATATTCACCATGCTCGATAACCTGCTCAACATGGCGGTAGCCAGAGGCTTCCAATTGTAAGCGCAGCTTTTCAAGCGACAAGGTATCGCCGTTATGTACCATCAGTGCATGTTGGTGGATGAAAGCCCTAGGGGTCATTCGCTGCAGCAGGGTGCTGATTGGCACCAACACTACCCCATTAGCTTGCTGGGGGAGGGAATATAGGCGAGTCAGTCTATCTGAAATGATATCTTGGTGCGGCGAAAAATTATCATACGGCAAGGTTTCCCAGTCGGGGAATACACTGACTTCTAATGATGTGAATTGGCTGACCTCTGGCTGTAGCCGCAATGCGGTCTGGGTATCAGGCACCACGGCCAAAATTGGCCCCTGATGATCTTGAGCCACTTCTGCAACAGAGAGTGCCAGCGCTGCACCGGATACATTACCGATGAATCGGCTGTCACCTGGCTTGGACGGTAATGGAAGAGAGAGAATAGACTGTGCTTTCATGGTTAACTTTTATTGTCTGATCGCAGTTGGGCGCGTTGGCGCAGAATTTTTTGCTGGAAATACAGGGCTGCTCGGATCAGCAGATCCCTGTCATCTTCCATTAAGCGTACGTACTTCAAGGCAATCTCAAAACTGCCGTCTTGCTGGGATTGGCATTGGGTTACTTCAGCATAGGCGTAAACAGCTGCTGCGGGGTTATCGAGAAATAGCTTGAGCTTTACCTTGCCACCTTCAGTTAATGCCTCTGTTGAAAAATAGGACAGTTGGCTGGCACCAAAAGTATGGGTTGTAAAGCGAAGTTCGGCATCATCTTGTTGAGCGAGAACAAAAGATAATAACAAGTTTATCTTGTTGTTCTGTGCTGTAAGGTAATTCGAGAGTGCTTTGAATTCGTCTTTTTTTAATTGGGATAATGAATGCTCCAGACCTTCATCCAAGCTGCTGCATTCACTGGCGATACGAAACAAGGGCGGGATTTCTTGCTGGAAAGCCAGCATCTCGGGAACATTTTCACCCGGTTGGAGTGGTTCTACATTGATGGTCAATCCAGCATTGACTGAAAAATACTCGTCCTGATTCATGTCGCACTCGATATAAATTAACTATCCTACGATTATCACCCACCTATTGCTCAGGGACAAGTAAAGTGGTTGCAGAGTGGTGGTTTTACCCGCTGTTTTTACATTAGTTTTACTGTGCTTAATGGTAATCAGACGCGGCAACGGGTATGCTTTCGAACAGTTTTTATAAGGATGGTATCTTTTTAATCTATGTTTCATCCCGTCTCGTTTTTTATCGGTCTGCGTTATCTCAGAGGTCGTTCTGGTGATAGGTTCAGCCGTTTTGTTTCTTATATGTCGACCGCGGGCATTACCGTCGGGGTACTATCCCTGGTAACGGTATTGTCTGTGATGAATGGTTTTGAGCAGCAACTCAAGGAGCGGATCCTTGGGGTGATGCCGCAAGCTGTGATTTCGACCCACGATGGTCATCTTACCCGCACGGAACAACCACCCGAAGCACTCACCACTATTCCCTATGTTGATATGGTTTCGCCACTCACGCGTAGCGAAGCGATTCTGCAAAGTGCCAAGTCATTGGCGGCCGGAATGATGCTGGGTGTTGACCCTGAAGCCTTTGAACCTGTTGGCTACTATATAAACCACGGCGATATCATGGATTTAGAAGCGGGCAGTTATAAGGTGATCCTTGGTCAAACGTTAGCGAATCAGCTGGGAGTAAAAGTTGGCGACAAGGTGCGTTTGATGGTCACCAGCGCCAGCCAATATACGCCGCTCGGGCGAATTCCAAGCCAGAGAAACTTTGAAGTCGCGGGTTTATACAATACCGGCTCGGATGTTGACGGCCAGATTATGTTGACCCATATCGAGGATGCTGGGCGATTGTTACGCTTGAAACCCGGCCAAATCACAGGGTGGCGCTTGTTTGTTGATGATCCATTCGTGGTGGCCGATCTCGCTAACCAGCCTCTACCCGAGGGGATGACATGGTCAGATTGGCGTGAACAACGCGGTGAGCTGTTCCAAGCGGTGAAAATGGAAAAGAACATGATGGGCTTGATGCTGGGACTGATTATCGGTGTCGCAGCTTTCAATATTATTTCGGCGTTGATCATGGTGGTGATGGAGAAACAGGCCGAAGTAGCCATATTGAAAACACAAGGCATGAGCAGCCGCCAGGTCTTGATGGTATTTATGGTACAAGGCGCCAGTAGTGGTGTGATCGGCGCTATCATAGGTGGAGTATTAGGCACCTTATTGGCGCTGAACTTGAATTCCTTGCTCACTGTTATTGGGGTGAATTTGATCACCGCTGGAGGTCAGCTACCGATTGTGATCTCACCACTGCAGATTACTTTAGTTATTGTCGGCGCGATTGTTCTGAGTTTGCTGGCGACTGTTTTTCCTTCCTACCGGGCGGCATCGGTTCGTCCAGCAGAGGCACTTCGTTATGAGTAATGCACTATTGGTTTGTCAGGGCCTGAGAAAAGTTTATCAAGAAGCCCAACTTGAAACAGAGGTGCTAAAAGGGGTGGGTTTCCACCTTGATGCTGGTGATCTTATCGGTATTGTCGGGGCGTCAGGCTCGGGCAAGAGTACACTGTTGCATTTACTCGGGGCGTTGGACGAGCCTACCGAAGGCGAAGTGTTCTTCAAGGGGCAAAAACTCAATGCAATGAGTGCCAACAAACAGGCTAAGCTACGCAATCAGGAGATTGGCTTTGTCTATCAGTTCCACCACCTGCTGGCGGATTTCAGCGCGTTGGAAAATGTGGCGATGCCATTGCTGATCGGAGGTGTTGCCGCGAATAAAGCACGAGCGCAGGCCCACAGTATTTTGGAGTTGGTTGGACTTGGCCACAGACTGGAGCACCGTCCTTCCGAGCTTAGTGGCGGTGAGCGTCAACGGGTCGCCATTGCAAGGGCACTGGTTAACAAACCGTCTCTGGTTTTGGCCGATGAGCCGACCGGTAACCTGGATCATAAAACCGCACTGGAAATCTATGATTTGATGCGCAAGCTCAACAAGGAGTCGGGTACCGCCTTCTTGGTGGTGACCCATGACAACGAGTTAGCTGGCAAACTGGATCGCTGCATGCACATGCAAGACGGTGAGTTGCAGTTGGTAGAGGTGGCTTGATGTTCCGACCGCTTTCTCTATATATCGGCAGCCGCTTCAGCCGCGCTAAGCAAAGAAACCGGATGGTATCGTTTATTTCGATTTCCTCGACTTTGGGGATCGCAGTGGGTGTTGCCGTGATCATTATTGGCCTTTCGGCGATGAATGGTTTTGAGCGTGAGCTGCAAAACCGGGTTTTGTCGGTGATCCCCCATGGCGAACTGGAGGCGGTGACGCCGCCCTTTGAAGATTGGCAACCCGTTCTCGATTTGGTCGAACAACACCCAAGGGTGACCGCGGCGGCCCCTTATATCAACTTTACTGCCTTGCTTGAGAAAGGTAACAGCCTCAAGGCGGTGGAAGTCCGTGGCGTGAACCCTGAAAAGCAACGTGACGTCAGTGTGTTGCCACAATTTGTCAAGGACAATGCATGGGACAGCTTTGAGGCTGGTAAGCAACAGGTTATTTTGGGCCAAGGCGTGGCCGACAAGCTTGGTATTGGTGTGGGAGATTGGATCACGGCAATGATCCCCAATCCTGACCCGAGCCTGAAGCTCAAGGCGCCGCATCGTATACGGCTTCAAGTTGCCGGCTTGCTCGCGTTGGCGGGGCAGATTGATCACAACTTTGCCTTAGTGCCTCTCAAAGATGCCCAATCGTACCTATCGATGGGCGAGGGGGTAACCGGTATTGAGCTTAATGTAGATAAGGTGTTGGATGCCCAGAGCATCGTGCGTGAGGTCGGCTTTACCTTGCCGGTTTATGTGTACCTTAAAAGCTGGAACCAAAAGTACGGCTATCTGTACCGTGATATCCAAATGGTTCGTACCATTATGTATCTGGTGATGGTGCTCGTTATTGGGGTCGCGAGTTTCAATATCGTGTCGACCTTGATGATGGCAGTGAAAGACAGGGCGGCGGATATTGCGATACTGCGTACTATGGGGGCGACCGATCGGCTGATCCGCTCCATTTTTGTTTGGCACGGCGTGTTGTCGGGTGTTGTGGGTAGCTTAGTGGGTTCGTTGTTAGGCTCTTTGGTTGCCGTCAATCTGACGAGCCTGATAAAGGGAGTCGAAACCCTCATTGGTCACCAGTTTTTGTCTGGCGATATTTATTTTGTCGACTTTCTTCCAACGTTACTGTCGATGCAGGACGTGTTGTTGGTGACAACCACTGCGGTGATCTTGAGTTTCTTGGCCACCTGGTATCCAGCGAAGCGAGCATGTGCACTGCAGCCGGCAACCGTATTAAGTGCCAAGTAAGTGTATATCCCCTGGAGGATGATGATTTGAATCCTTGCTGTGGCAAGTTGTCGGCGAAATCATGCTTTGGGGGAAAGATCGCTTTTTGGCTGAGTCAGCGCAAGTTGTTTTCAGTGGTTTGCCAACTACTTCCCTAAGTGAACAGATATATTTGAGACAGCCTTATTATAGGGCTACAAAAAACCTCGCAGATGCGAGGTTTTTTGTTTTAGCTGCAGAAAACTATATTTGCACAGAACTATTTCAGCATACGGAATCGACGTTTTTGCCAGCTTCGTACTACCGAGTAGCGCCATAGGCCGCGGATGCCAAAGTAGCCGAGGGCAGAAAAGAACACGGCACAGACGGCACAGCCCAATAGGAAAGGAGGACCAATCTGATTCATTTGGTGCAGCAAAAATTCCCAGGACAATTCAAAGTGGAAGGCTTGGTGTGGCGTATTCATCAGCCAAGCACCGACTTTGTATGCACCATAAAACATGACTGGCATGGTGATTGGGTTGCTGATCCAAACCAGGCAGATCGAAAGTGGCAAGTTGACACTGAAAAATATGGCGACGCCGGCAGCCATGATCATCTGACTGGGAAGGGGGACGAACGCCATAAACAAACCGACCGCAAATGCACCAGACGCCGAACGGCGGTTAAGGCACCACAAATTGGGGTTATAAAGCACGCTGCCAAATATCTTCAACGCTTTCTGGCGTTTGATGACATCATGGCTTGGCATCATTCGTTTAATTACTTGTCTTGGCATTGTAATTCTTTTGTTCACAGGCAGGCTTAAGATGAACAAAGGCGCTGCCGGGGTTGCACTTGGACTGCTATCGCTTCACTTTTGGCTGGCATTGCCAACCTATCATGTTTTTATTACAGCCTTAATGATAGGCAGTGTAGTGTGTTTCTATTTCCGATGGCGACTTTTGATCTATGTCGGTATCGGTGCTTGTTTGGCGAATCTCGCCGCAACATCCTATCTAAAAAACGTCCAACTGGCTTTTATTGAGCCGAGGAATATTACCATAGTTGGGGAAGTTAGCAGCCTATTAAATCATAAGAAATTAGATACTTTGTTTGATTTTGTAACGTCAGAATTACGTCAACCAGATTTTCGAACAAGTAAAACACTGCGCTTAAGATTGAGTTGGCAACATCAAGCCAATACTCCGGTAATGAAGCAGGGAGAGCGCTGGCAGTTACAAGTGAGGCTAAGGCCGCCACATGGCCGCGTTAACAGCGCCGGATATGATCGAGAGCGGCAGTTTGTTGGCACGGGGATCCACGGGGTAGGTGTCGTAACCAGTGGTGTTCGCTTGACAAGTGGTCAGCACTCATTGGCTGGTCTTCGTCAAATGGCCTTCGATCGCGCAATGGAACATACCGAGGGGCTCAACCATCAAGGGTATCTGTTGGCGCTGGGATTTGGTTTTCGCGGGGCATTGGAGGCGCAGGATTGGGGGCTACTGCGTGACAGTGGTCTTGCCCATCTGATGGCGATTTCCGGTTTGCATATTGGACTTGCCATTATGCTGGGGTGGTGGTTCGGTGGTGTTTTACGGAACTTGTTTGGTGATTGGCCGCATGCAATATGGCTACCGTTATGGGTGGGTTTGACCACTGGAGCGTTATACGCCTGGCTTGCTGGATTTACCTTACCGACGCAGCGGGCATTATTGATGAGTTCGGTTGTACTGGTGTTACTTCGGTTTCGGATAGTCTGGCCCGGGTGGCAGATTTTGTTATTGGTTTTTACTGTTAGCCTAGCGTTGGACCCACTTGCCTCATACAACGCGGGCTTTTGGCTCTCATTTTCGGCGGTCGCGGTTATCGCGTTGGCCCACATTGGGGGGGTAAGGTTCGAGGAAAGCTCAGAGCTGAAGCTTCACCAAAGATGGTTTGGCAAATGGCGGGTGCTGTTATGGCTCCAGTTAGCATTGCTAGTGTTGATGCTGCCGGTGCAGTGGTTGTGGTTTGGCGGCTTTTCACCTTGGGCACCATTGGTGAATTTGTTGGCCGTGCCTTGGGTCAGTATGACCACGGTGCCCTTGGTGCTGGCAGCCATTGTGTTCTCGCCTGTTGAGCAAGTGGCTATGATGTGCTGGCAGTTGGCAAACACGACACTATCGCCAGTACTTTGGCTCGCTGAATGGGCTCGTGGCGGCTGGTGGATGTTAGCCGATAGCGCTGGGCGATGGGTCTTGGCGGTATCGGTTATGTCGGTTTTGCTTTGGCTCCTGCCGCTGAGGCGGTTTACTGCTTTGTTAGTCGTGCTTTCGATTGTGGTTATGTTGTGGGACCGACCAGTAGCCATACATGGTAGACAAACGGCTGAAACAGACGACAAGCCGAAGATTCTTTCTCCCTTTGTCTCAACTAAAAAACGAGAACCATGGCAGATTGATTTACTCGATGTCGGGCATGGTTTGGCGGTGTTGATATCGACCCAGAATCGTAGTGTACTTTACGATACCGGTAACCGCTGGCCAGGAGGCTCTATTGCGAGTTCAGTCATCGAGCCGGTATTGAAGCAGCGAGGACAAACGTCACTGGATGGTTTAATCCTGAGCCACGCAGATAGCGATCATGCCGCTGGTGCCGACTATTTGGTCGAGGTTTTTGAACCGGTATGGAAGCGCAGTAGTGACGTTCGTGAGGGTTACCAAGCTTGCGTACGTGGCGAAAAATGGCAGTGGTACAGCTTGCGCTTCCGTGTGCTTTGGCCACCCAAACAGGTGACGAGAGCGGCTAATCCCCACTCCTGCGTTATTGAAGTGACACAATATGCTGCTGGTACAGGAGAGCGTGGGATTTCTTTTCTTTTGACCGGAGATATCGATGCGATATCCGAGTTGTTATTGGCAAGGCTTGAGCCTAACTTGTCACCGGACATTCTCTTGGTACCACACCATGGCAGTCGTAGTTCATCAACGGTAACTTGGCTTGATCAAATGGGCTGGTTCGACAGGATGGAACCCAAGTATGCACTGGTTTCGGTCGCGCGTTTTAACCCTTGGCAACTTCCGTCTGTCGACGTGCATCAGCGCTATCTAGATAGAGGAATACAGTGGCTCTCTACGGCCGATTCAGGGCAGGTATCGCTGCAAATAAGCGGTGATAAAATTCAAGTGGTGCGTTATCGGCAAGATATCAAAGCTGCTTGGTTCAGGTCTGTGTTGCCACAGTAGAAAACCCTAACCTGTACTATGGATAACAAGGTTGTTTGAAAAATAAGCAGCATTATGCCTTAGCAGATGAACTTATTTGGTCTCCGGCATTTATGCGAGTAGAATAGAAAAATTGTCTTTAAGAAAAAATGGTTTCCATGACTACTTCGAACGATCAGACCACTTGGGAGACGTTTAAGCGACTGTGGCCTTCAATCAGCCTCTACAAAACAGGTATGGCTGCCGCTGTTGTTGCCTTGATTATCAACGCCGCAAGTGATGCATTGATGCTCTCGATGATTAAGCCGCTGATGGATGAAAGTTTCGGCGGAATAGATGGTATTGAATCGAATTTCCTGGCCATGATGCCAATCTATTTGTTTTGTTTGATGGTATTGCGCGGTGCGAGTGGCTTTGTCTCCTCCTACTGTCTCGCCTGGGTTTCAGGCAATGTCGTGATGAGCCTACGTCGTCAAATGTTCAATCATTTCATGAAAATGCCAGTTGGCTATTTCGATAAAGAATCTGCCGGTAAGCTCCTTTCCCGTATCACTTATGACTCTGAGCAGGTGGCATCTGCGACCAGTAGTGCTCTGGTTAACTTGGTTCGTGAAGGGGCAACGATTTTCGCCCTGATGACGATAATGTTCTATAACAGTTGGCAGCTGTCGGCCATTCTGTTGGTGATTGCACCCGTGGTTGCGATCAGTATTCGTGTGGTATCAAAGCGTTTTCGCCGTATCTCCAAGAATATGCAAGATGCGATGGGATCTGTGACCTCATCCGCAGAGCAGATGCTAAAAGGCCATAAGGTAGTATTGAGCTATGGCGGCCAACAGGTTGAGCAAGAGCGCTTCGAGCAAGTAAGTAACCGGATGCGTCAGCAGACGATGAAGTTGGTATCAGCTCAAGCGATTGCTAACCCAGTTATTCAGGTGATTGCCTCACTAGCACTGGTTGTGGTGCTAATCCTTGCAAATACCGACGCATTGAGAGAGTCGTTGACTCCGGGTACCTTTGCCCTGATCTTTGGTTCTATGTTCGGCTTGATGCGTCCGCTGAAGTCTCTGACTAACGTAACATCTCAGTTCCAGCGTGGTATGGCAGCCTGCCAAACCTTATTTGGCATTATGGAGCTGGAAACAGAGAAAGACAAAGGCCAGCATGAAGCCAAACGTGTGAACGGGGATATTCGTGTTAACGACGTTACGTTCACTTACCCGACTAAAGATACCCCTGCGCTGAAAAATGTGAATTTTGACTTGCCTGCGGGGAAAACACTCGCCTTGGTCGGTCGATCCGGTTCAGGTAAGAGCACCATTGCCAACTTGCTCACCCGCTTCTATGACATTGATTCGGGGAGTATTACAATCGATAACCATGACATTTGTGACTACAAGCTTTCTAATCTGCGTGAGCAGGTTGCTGTTGTATCGCAGAACGTTCACCTGTTTAACGATACCGTCGCCAACAATATTGCTTATGCAAGCGGTGAAACATACAGCCGAGCGGATATCGAAAAAGCAGCAGAGCTGGCCTATGCGATGGACTTCATCAAAGGCATGGAGAATGGCTTGGATACCATGATTGGCGAGAACGGTGTGAGCCTGTCTGGCGGTCAGCGTCAACGTATCGCAATTGCCCGTGCCTTGCTGCGTAATGCTCCTGTTCTTATTCTCGATGAGGCAACCTCAGCCTTGGATACCGAGTCAGAGCGTGCTATTCAGTCCGCATTGGATGAACTGCAGAAAGACCGGACGGTATTGGTCATTGCCCACCGCTTGTCGACGATTGAAAATGCCGATCAAATCCTGGTGGTTGATGACGGTGAAATCGTTGAGCGTGGTGTACATGCAGAACTGTTGGCGCAAGGTGGCGCTTATGCCCAATTGCACCGTATCCAGTTTGGTGAATAATGACTTCGGTTATCGAAAAAATCTGGTTTGAAGGACACCCGGCAGGAGCGGTGTTGAAGCCGATCCTGTGGCCACTGAGTAAACTGTTTGGCGCAGTGAGTCAGCGTCGTCGTTTACAATATCAAACTGGTCAGAAGGAGGTATACCGCCCGTCTGTACCGGTTGTGGTCGTGGGTAATATCACAGCAGGTGGTAATGGTAAGACCCCTGTTGTTATTTGGTTGGTAGAACAGCTCAAGGCTGTGGGGCTCAAGCCCGGTGTGGTCTCCCGAGGTTATGGTGCTAAAGCACCGCATTACCCGTACCGGGTTGATAGCCAGAGCACCACGGCTGAAGCTGGTGATGAGCCAGTGTTGATATATCGCCGTACTGGTGTGCCTGTCGCCGTGTCGCCCAAGCGGGCTGACGCAGTACAATTGATTGAGTCTGATGTTGACGTGATCATTACCGACGATGGTCTGCAGCATTATGCACTGGCAAGGGACATTGAACTTGTCGTGATTGATGGCCAGCGCCGGTTTGGCAATCAACAGTTGATCCCGCTGGGACCACTGCGTGAAGGCTGCGGCCGCTTGCAAGAGGTGGATTTTCTAATTTGTAACGGCGGCAATGCCGAAGAGAATGAAATCCCAATGCAACTGGTTCCATCCGATTTGGTTAATCTCAAGACCGGTGAGCGCTTAGACGTGACCAAATTGCAAGGTGATGTCGTCGCCATGGCGGGGATTGGCCATCCGCCCCGATTTTTTAATACACTAGAACAGCTCGGTATCATACCGGTGAAGTGCCAGCCTTTTGCTGATCATCAGGCATTTGCCGAGCAAGAATTACAACAGCTGTCCGAGCAAGGCCAGCACCTCGTCATGACAGAGAAAGATGCGGTGAAATGCCACACTTTCGCCCAGCCTAATTGGTGGTATTTACCGGTCGATGCCGAGATGCCCGCCGAGAAGGCTGATAGCTTGATTAACCGGATTATTAAGGTAAAGGAAGAGTATGGATCATCGTCTGCTTGAAATCGTTGCATGCCCTGTTTGTAAGGGAAAATTGAACTTCGATAAAGACAAAAATGAGCTGATCTGCAAGTTTGATCGTCTGGCATATGCTATTAAAGATGGTATTCCTGTATTGCTTGAGCCTGAGGCGCGTACTCTGAGCTCGGAAGAGGTGAAGTAATGTCTTTTACGGTAATTATTCCGGCTCGTTACCAGTCATCACGCCTACCGGGCAAGCCGCTGGCGGATATTGCGGGCAAGCCAATGATCCAATGGGTCTATGAGCAGGCAAGCAAAGCGGGTGCCGAGCAAGTCATTGTCGCCACTGACGACCAGCGTATTGCTGATGCGGTTAAGGCGTTTGGTGGTGAAGTGTGTATGACCCGTGATGACCATGAATCAGGTACCGAGCGCCTAGCTGAAGTGGTTGCTAAATATCAACTGGCTGATGATCATATTGTGGTTAATGTTCAGGGTGACGAGCCACTGATCCCGGAAAGCATTATCCGTCAGGTTGCTACCAATCTTGCTGGTAGCAACGCACCGATGGCGACGTTGGCGGTCGAGATCGATCATGCTGATGAAGTGTTTAACCCCAATGCAGTAAAAGTGGTCACAGATAAAGATGGCTACGCGCTGTATTTCAGCCGCGCATCGATTCCTTGGGACCGTGATAACTTCGCCAAGCGTCCGCAGGAAGTCCACCAGAACTTGATGCGTCATATTGGTATTTACGCTTACCGTGCTGGCTTTATCAATACTTACATCAATTGGGAGCCGAGTGCGCTGGAGAAAATCGAAGCGCTGGAGCAACTTCGTGTGCTTTGGTACGGCGAGAAGATCCATGTCGAGGTTGCCATTGATGCACCACCTGCTGGTGTTGATACACCAGAAGATTTGGAAAAAGTGCGTCAGTTAGTTGGATAACCTAACAGGCTGAAGACACACCAAGTTGAAACGGGAGGCAAATGCCTCCCGTTTTTGTATTGTTGTTTATTGTGTTGTTATGACTCGCTGAATGCTTCGCTGGTTTTGTGTCTGAACAAACGCTTCCAGTTGACTGGCATCATCGGCACCACAATGAGTAAGATCCCAATCACCGAGAGCAAATCGGGGATTTCATCAAACCACATCACGCCGAAGGCGGTAACAAACACTAGCCCTGAATACTCAGCCAAAGCAATTTGCCCTGCTGCAGCCTTTTTATAGCCGATCACCACCAAGGCGTGGTAACCCAATACGAAGAGGTTGATCGCCATTATCCAGCCAACATGGCGCCACTCGATAGCAGCCCATTGCGGGACAGCGAGCGCTAGCGATAAAGGTAGAGTCATTACTCCGGTCCAGAACAAGGTCGATACCAAATGCTGATCTTCCGGTAGCTTGCGGATCAAGATATTTCCCAGCCCCATGGCCAGTGCACTGCCAAGGCCTATGATAGCCGCCCAATGGAAGTGTTCGGGGCGCAGTACAACCAAAACACCGGCAAAACCAATGCAAGTCGCTATGACTTTGGCTTTCGGTGGTGTCTCTTTGAGTAAAAAGACAGATAAAGGCAGCATCAGTAGCGGCCCGACATAGAACATGGCATTGGCCGTTGCTAAAGGTAGGAAAGTGATCGCAACCATGGCACAGGCGCTGCCCATTAGAATGAGCTGGGCTCGCCAAAAAGCGATTTTGCAGCAGCCTTGTTTGCGTTTTTCCTGTGGCAGTGTCAGCCAAAATGGCAGTAGCATAATAACGCTGAGTAATTGCCGGATGAAAACATACTGGAAAGTGGGCACTTCACCGTTGAGGATTTTCAGGGAAACATCCGAAAAAGATGCTAACAAATTGGCGGCAACGAGAAGAACAATCGCTTGATTAACTGGATTACGCATTGAGACTCAGTGGAAAGAATAGGCTAAGTATAAAAATGATTTATGCCATATTGTATGGCAAGAGGCGTATTCTACCGATCAACGATGAAAATTCACTGAGTATTTTTATCTATCGCTAAGAAAGGAGTATTACTTATTGATTATTCATACAAAAAAAGCCACCGATCAATAATGACGGTGGCCTTTGATGTTTTGCCTAGCGCCTAGCGCCTAGCTTTAAGCTTTCACAGGTTGTTCTTCGATATCTGCGTCAGAGTCGAACACGGCGTTGTCAGCTTGCCCTAACACTCGAGAAGTAATGGTACCAGCCGTCATTGCGCCGCTCACGTTGACTGCGGTACGACCCATATCAATCAATGGCTCGATCGAGATAAGCAGACCTGCTAGGGCAACCGGCATATCTAGGGCAGACAGGACAATCAGGGCAGCAAAGGTTGCACCGCCACCCACACCGGCAATACCGAATGAGCTAATAGTGACAATGGCAATTAGAGTCAGCATGAAGCCAGGGTCCAGCGGGTTAATACCCACCGTCGGGGCAATCATGACGGCCAGCATCGCAGGGTAAAGACCCGCACAGCCGTTTTGGCCCATAGTCGCACCGAAAGACGCCGAGAAGTTTGAAACCGCATCGCCATTACCCAGCTTTTTCACTTGCGTCTCAACGTTTAGTGGAATTGTACCGGCACTTGAGCGAGACGTGAACGCAAAGGTTAGTACCGGCAGGATCTTCTTCAGGAAGCGGATTGGATTCACGCCCACGAAACCCACCAGTACCAGGTGCATGACCAAAATCAGGGCAAGACCAACGTATGAGGCTACCACGAAGTTAATCAAGCTCAGGATATCGTCGTAGTTCGAGCCGGCAACAACTTTGGTCATCAGCGCCAGTACACCATATGGTGTTAGGCTTAGTACCATGCGAACCAAGGTACGCACGACTTCCTGGGCAACGTTGATGAACTTCTCGAAGCTCGCACCTAGCTCAGGCTGAGTGCGGATCACTGTGAGGCCTGCAACACCGATAAAGGCTGAGAAAATGACTACGGCAATGGTGGAGGTTGGGCGGCTGCCAGCAAGATCTGCAAACGGGTTGGCTGGGAAGAAAGAGATAATCATATCGGCAAAAGACATGGCTTCTACCGAGGTCAGGCGGGTTTCCAGCATTTCACCACGGGCAATTTCGCGTGCGCCCTGAACGATACCTTCAGCGCTCAGGCCGAACATACTGCTAACCAGAATACCAATCAGCGCGGAAGCGGCGGTGGTGGCAAGAAGGATACCAATACTCAAACCAGAGATTTTACCCAGCGAGCCAGAATCCTTCACCTTGAGGATGGCGCCAATGATAGAGACGGTGATCAACGGCATGATGATCATCTTCAATAGGCTGACGTAGCCTGCACCCACAATATTGATGTACTCCAGTGTGTCTGCGATGACAGTGCTGCCGCCACCATAAATAAGCTGGAGTGCGCCACCGAAAAGAACACCAAGACCCAGAGCAGTAAAGACACGCTTTGAAAGGGTTTGCTCTGCTTTCTGCTGTTTCACCAACAGGGCAATAATAATGGCGAAGACCGCCAAGTTGAGTATCTGGAACATCGAACCTAATCCTACCGTTGTTATTAACCCGCAATTCCGTTTTGCTGAGTCATCAATCACTAATTGGCAGCAATAGTATGATGTGAATCGCAAAACCTGAACCGGTTTTGGCTGATTTACATATGGGCAATTGGTATTTAATAAAACCAAAAGGAATAAAGGTTAAAAGGTAAACAAAATGACCGTTTTTATGCAAAAAACAGCTCGTAGTCTTAAGGGGGGAGAAGGTTTGGTCGCTGAGATATGGGGAGAATATTGATATACCCAAGCACGTTGGAGTCGCTTGGGTATGAGGTTTAGCACCGCTGGCAAGGTGAACCAGCGGAGTGGGGAAGGCTATTGCGCAGTGGCTTCTTGCTTGTTTTTCTCACTGGTAAGGGTGCGTAATTGCTGCCACCAACGACCGAGTGTTTCATGCCAGTAGCGTTCGGTCTGTTCAAGGTATTTGGCCTGAGGGCGGTAACGCTCCCAAGGTTGCTCTACCTTGTTACTGGCAAGGAAGTTGGTTGGGGCGGCTGTTGGGGTCAATCCCACTTGATAGAACTCTTCAATGGCTCTTTTCATATGGCTGGCTGACGTAACGACAACCAATTTGTCATCGCCAACAACAGTAGCCGCTTGGAAAGCTTCTTCCCAGGTATTTTTCGCTGTCTCTAGCAGTAAGATATCATTTTTGTTGACCCCAAGCGCCAGAGCGACTTTCGCCATCATACGTGCTTGGCTGATATCGGTGCCACCGCCATAACCGGATAGAATCAGTTTTGAGCCCGGGAACAAGCGGTGAATCCGCATGCCTTCATTTAAGCGCATTAATGCTGTGCGTGAGAGCTGCGAGGTGATCGGCATCGCATGATCAATCACATGGCCACTCCCCAGTACCATGACATAATCCACCGATTTGCCAGAGGGCACATAAGGCGGATAGGCCTTTTCGAGTGGACGGAGTAAGCTGGTTGCTATCGGTTGGAAAGATACGAGAAAGATCCCCAAGAAAGCAAAGCTAATAATAAAGGTCGCCAGCCCCTTGCGGCGGGTAAACCATAGTAGTAGCAGCCCAAACAAGCCAAGTATAAGCATGGCAGGCAGGGGCATGAGTAAAGCAGAGACAATTTTTTTTAGTTCAAACATGCAATGTCGTCCGAAAAATCAGCAGTTGAGCTCGAAAAAGCACCACAAGCCTTTATTCCTTTATCGCTTGTGAGAAAATAAGCCACATTTTTAGAACCGCTATCATAACGTAAAGCAGCCGTGATCGAAGATCGAAATTTTGACGACTTAGCGCAAAAATTTGCAAAAAATATTTACGGCACTGGCAAAGGCCAGATCCGCCAAACTGTAGTTTGGGAAGATCTTGAGCAAATTTTAGCCCTATTGAAGAGCGTTAAACCATTGCATCTCCTAGATGCAGGTGGGGGTGTTGGCCAGCTGTCGCAAAAAGTGGCAGAGCTAGGGCATCACGTTACTTTGTGTGATCTTTCTAGCGAAATGCTGAAGCTAGCGGAGCAAGATATTGCTAAAAACGGCTTGCTTAATCAGTATCGTCTAGTTCACAGCCCGGTACAGGAGATTGGTGAACACCTAGACAGTAAGGTGGATTTGGTTCTGTTTCATGCCGTGATGGAATGGTTGGCAGATCCGCAAGCCGCGCTGGAATACCTTTTGGATCAAGTGAAGCCGGGCGGTATTATTTCTGTTATGTTCTACAACTATAACGGCCTGCTGTTTAAGAATTTGATTTGTGGCAACCTGACCCATATCGAAGAAGGCATGCCGCATAGAAAGCGCTTCAAGCTACAGCCTTTGCAAGGGATCAAACCCGATGAGGTATATAGCTGGCTTGAAGATGCTGGTTTCAACATTCTGGGTAAGACCGGAGTACGTACTTTCCACGACTATATGCAGACAACCATGGTTGGGGATTACAGTTTTGAACAGGTACTGGCGATGGAGCAGAAACTTTGCCGCCAGGAACCTTATTTGTCTCTGGGCCGATATATTCATGTTTACGCCCAAAAGCCGTTAGCAGGCCCAGGGGCTGAGAAATACAAAAGCAATAAGGACAACGGATGAGTGAAGTAACCCAGACCGTTCCCGAGTTGGTCAGTTGGGTTAAGCAGCATGAATTCGAGCTTAACCTGCCAACCGAGCGGCTGGCGTTCCTGTTGGCGATTGCTGTGCTGAGCGGCGATCGTTTTGATGAAGAATTAGGGGAAGGTGAACTGATCGATGCATTTCGCATTGTGAGCGACTTGTTCGAGCAGACACCAGAAACCGTGGCCTTCCGTGCCAACAACGCCATTAATGAGTTGGTTCGCCAACGCCTGATTTCCCGATTTACCAGTGAGGTCACCGACGGTGCAAGTATTTACCGATTGACCCCATTGGCACTCGGGATCACCGATTACTATGCCCGCCACCGCGAGTATTCAACGCTGAAACTTTCCATTCAGCTTGCCATGGTTGCCGATGAGATCAACAAGGCAGCTACAGCGGCAGAAGAAGGGGGCGATGAACGACACTGGCGCCAGAATGTGCATGCGGTACTGAAATACTCAGTTGCCGAGATCTTTGACCGCATTGATCTCAACCAACGCACCATGGATGAACAGCAGCAACAAGTGAAGCAAGATATTGCCGAGCTGCTGAACCAAGACTGGCGAGCGGCGATCAGTAGCTGTGAAGTGTTGCTGAATGAAACCTCAAGCACCCTGCGTGAGCTGCAAGACACCTTGCAGGCGGCGGGTGACCAATTGCAAACCCAGCTGCTGATTATCCAGGAAGAAATCCAAGGTAACTCTGAACTGGAGTTTGTCGATGCAATGGTATTCAACTTGCAAGCCAAGCTGGATCGCATCATTAACTGGGGCCAGCAGGCGATTGATTTGTGGATAGGTTACGACCGTCACGTCCACAAGTTTATCCGTACTGCTATCGACATGGATAAGAACCGTGCCTTTAGCCAGCGCTTGCGCCAGTCGGTAAAAGACTACTTCGATGCGCCATGGGTGCTAACTTACGCCGATGCCGAACGCTTGCTCGACATGCGTGATGAGGCACTGGTTCTACGTGATGACGAAGTGACCGGTATCGTACCGGAGGAAATGGAATTTGAAGAGCTGGATCTGGTCAATGACCAACTGGCTGAACAAATTGCCGTCATGTTGCAGGCCCATAAAGAAACCGGTGCTGCAATTAACTTGAGTTTGCTTCTTAAAGATTATTTGGCTCAGCACCCATACGCCCAGCATTTTGATATGGCGCGTTTGGTGATTGATCAGGCGGTACGACTGGGTTACTCCGAGTCAGATTTCAATGCCATTCAGCCTGATTGGGAAGCTATTAATGAGTATGGAGCCAAGGTACAAGCAAATGTCATTGACAAATATTGAAGAATTTATGCCTGAAAAGCTGGCCAAGGCAATTGCCAACCCGCTTTTCCCGGCTCTGGATAATGCCCTTCGTTCTGGTCGTCATATCTCCAGCGAAGATTTGGATAACCACGCGCTGTTGATTGAGTTCGAGCACGATCTGGTACTGTTTTACAAGCGCTATAACGCCGAACTGGTTCGTGCGCCGGAAGGGTTCTTCTACCTGCGCCCGCGTTCGACGTCATTGATCAGCCGCTCGGTATTGACTGAGTTGGATATGCTGGTGGGCAAGGTATTGTGTTTCCTTTACCTTAGCCCTGAGCGTTTGGCGCATGAAGGCATATTTTCCAACCAAGAGTTGTTTGACGAGCTTATGCAGTTAGCCGATGAGAAGAAGCTAATGAAGCTGGTTACTCACCGAGCGACAGGCTCTGATCTTGATCGGGAAAAGCTATTCGACAAAACCAAAACCTCTCTGCGACGCTTACGCCGCCTTGGTATGATCATCCCAATCGGTGAAAACGGTAAATTCCGTATCAGCGAAGCGGTATTTCGTTTCGGTGCTGATGTCCGTGTTGGGGATGATGTTCGTGAAGCTCAAATCCGTCTGATCCGTGACGGTGAAGCGGTGGTTGTTCACCAGCAGGAGCCAAGCCAGTCAAGCTTGCTTGACGCTGATGATGCATCAGAAACAGAGTTAGACAAAGCCGGTTTGGAGGGTGAAGCCTAATGGAACGCGGTAAGTATCAATCGTTGACCATGGTCAACTGGAATGGCTTCTTTGCCCGTACATTTGATATCGATAACTTGGTGACCACGCTATCTGGCGGTAATGGTGCCGGTAAGTCGACGACCATGGCGGCATTTATTACGTCACTTATTCCGGATCAGAGTCTGCTTCATTTTCGTAATACCACCGAAGCGGGTAGCTCGAATGCCTCTCGTGACAAAGGTTTACACGGTAAGTTGAAGCCTGGTACCTGTTATTCGGCACTGGATGTGGTGAACTCAAAGAATCAACGCATTATTTTTGCGGTGAAGCTACAGCAGGTTGCTGGCCGGGATAAGAAGGTGGATATCAAGCCATTTATTATCCAGGGCTTGCCATCGCATGTTAAACCGACGGAAGTACTGGTTGAGACGCTGTCTGATAACCAGGCACGTGTTCGTCAGATCAATGAAGTCAAAGATCTGGTGACGGGTGAATATGAAGGTGTGGTGTTCAAAGCCTTCAACTCTGTTACTGATTATCACGTCCAGATGTTCGAATTCGGCGTGTTGCCAAAGAAACTGCGTAACAGTACCGACCGCTCGAAGTTCTACCGCCTGATTGAGGCCTCGCTTTACGGCGGTATTTCCAGTGCCATTACCCGCTCGTTGCGTGACTACTTGTTGCCACACAATAGCGGTGTAAAAAAAGCTTTCCAAGACATGGAAGCGGCGTTGCGCGAAAACCGCATGACACTGGAAGCAATCAAGCTGACTCAGAGTGACCGTGATCTGTTCAAGCACCTGATCACCGAAGCGACTCATTACGTGGCGGCGGATTACATGCGTCATGCCAACGAACGTCGTCAGAAGCTGGAGAAAACACTAAGTCTGCGTGGTGAACTGATGGGCTCTCGCAAGAGCTTGGATGATCAGCAGACGTCACTGACTAACATGACAGCAGAACTGGATGAGCTGACCGAGCGTGAAGGTGCGCTGGAGCAGGATCACCAAGCTGCATCTGATCACTTGCAGTTGGTACAAACCGCGGTGCGTCAGCAGGAAAAGATTGAACGCTACCGTGAAGATCTCGAAGAGCTGACCGAACGCCTTGAAGAGCAGGTGATGGTGGTTGAAGAAGCCGCTGAACAGCTTGCCATGGCTGAAGAGCAGTCGCTGCTGACCGAGGAAGAAGTCGATAGTCTGAAAACCCAGCTTGCTGACTACCAGCAGGCGCTGGACATGCAGCAAACCCGTGCCTTGCAATATCAGCAAGCGGTACAGGCGCTGGAAAAAGCCCGTGATATTACTGGCGAGCACCAGATGCTGGCCGATCAGGCGGTGCCTTATCTTGCTCAGCTAAAGCAGGATCAGGAAACCCAAACAACAGCCTTGCTTGCTCTCAAGCACAAGCTGGATATGTCATCGGCTGCCGCACAGCAGTTCGAAAAAGGCTTACAGATCGTTACCACCATTGCCGGTAGCATTGAACGTTCACAAGCTGGCGGCAAAGCCCGTGAACTGATAGCCAAAGCCCGACAACTGGGTGCAATCACCGAGCGCAGCGATCAGCTCAAAGCTCAGTACCGTGACCTTGAGCGTGCCGTGCGCAATCAACGCCAGGCCACAGAGTTGGCAGAGACCTATGCCAAGCGTTTTGCTGTTCCGATTGACGGTGAGCTGGCGCTGGCTGAAGAGCAGGCCCGCCATGAAGCAACACTGGAAGAGCTTGAACACCAGCAGGAGAACCTGGTCGAGCAGCGTAATGATTTGCGTCGCCAAGAGCAGCAACTGACCAGCCAGATTGCGACCTTAGAAGCGGCAGCTCCTGCGTGGATCGCAGCCTCTGAGTCACTGGAAAAACTGTCTGAGCAATCTGAGCGAGAGCTTTACGATAGCCAGGCGGTGATGGATGCTATGCAGCTTACGCTGGACAAAGAGCGCGTAGCCTCTGCGACCCGCGATAAGTTGGCAGTTCGCAAGCAGAGCATTGAATTGGATATCGAGCGCCTTGCCCAGCCAGGTGGTAGCGACGACTCCCGCTTGCGCGCACTGGCCGATACTTTGGGCGGTAGCTTGTTGTCGGAAATCTACGACGACATTACCTTGGCCGATGCGCCTTACTTCAGTGCCATGTACGGTCCTTCGCGTCATGCCATTGTGGTGCCGGATCTAAAAGGTATCAAAGAAAAGTTGGTTGCGCTGGATGACTGTCCGGACGACTTGTATATCATCGAGGGTGATGTCGACTCTTTCGACGACAGCGGTTTTGATGTTGACGAGATGGAAGGGGCAGTTTGTGTTCACCTCAATGATCGCCAGCTGCGTTATTCCCGTTTCCCGAAAGTACCGCTATTTGGCCGTGCCGCGCGTGAACAGCGCCTTGAACACTTGCGTGAAGAGCGTGAACAGCTGATTGAAGATCACGCCAAGGCCGCATTTGATTCGCAGAAACTGCAACGCTTGTACCAGAGCTTTAACAGCTTTGTGGCAACCCACATGGGCGTTGCATTTAACGATGACCCTGAAGCAGGCTTGAAAGTGGCGCGTGACAAGCGCAATCAAGTGAGTCGCCAGTTGACAGACTCCCAAGCACAAGAGCAGCAGCAACGCAGCCAGCTATCTGCAGCGCGTGAAGCGTTGGGCCTGTTGGGTAAAATCAACCCATTGGTTAACTTGCTGGAAGATGACACGTTACAGGCTCGCTTTGACGAAGTGCAGCAGCAGTTGTCACAGCTTGATGAGGCTCGCCACTACTTAGACCGTCACGGTAAAGCGATTGCTGAGCTGGAATCCTTGGTGACCGCACTGGATGCTGACCCGCAGCAATTTGACGCACTGCAAATCAGCTATGATGATGCTGACAAGCAGCTGCAGATGCTAAAAGCCAAGATCTTCGCTGTGGCTGATTTGGCAGAGCGCCGTCACCATTTTGGTTATGCCGATTCAATCGACATGCTAAACAAGAGCTCCGAGCTTAACGAGCAGCTGAAAGCCAAACTGGCATCGGCGGAACGTGAGCGTAATCGTTGCCGTGACACTCTAAAGCAGACTCGCTCGCAGGTTAACCAGTATAACCAGCTGTTGGCGTCGTTGAAGAGTTCTCATCAGGCAAAAATGGAAACAGTCCAAGAATTCGAGCGTGAGCTTCAGGAGTTGGGTGTCCGTGCTGATGTTGAAGCCGAAGAGCGTGCGCGTCTCCGTCGTGATGAATTGAATGAGCGTTTGCATACATCTCGAGCCCGTCGTAGTCAGCTGGAAAAAGGCATCACGTCGGTAGAGCTGGAGATGAAAGGGTTGGTGAAGCGCCTGCGTAAAGTGGGTAAAGAATACCAAGACATCCGTAAGTTGGTTGTGACTGCGAAAGCAGGCTGGTGTGCGGTATTGCGCTTGGCACGTGAGAGCGATGTTGAACGTCGTCTACACCGCCGTGAAATGGCTTATATGTCGGCTGATGAACTGCGTTCGCTATCGGATAAATCGCTAGGTGCGCTTCGTTTAGCTGTCGCGGACAATGAGAATCTGCGTGATGCGTTGCGTGCATCGGAAGATGTCTCCCGTCCAGAGCGCAAGGTACTGTTCTACATTGCCGTCTATCAACATCTGCGTGAGCGTATCCGCCACGATATCATTCGCACTGACGATCCGGTCGAAGCGATTGAAGAGATGGAAGTAGAGTTGGCACGTCTGAGTGAAGAACTGACAGCCCGTGAACAGCGTTTGGCGCTAAGCTCAGACTCAGTAGCTAACATTATTCGCAAGACGATTCAGCGTGAGCAGAATCGTATCCGTATGCTGAACCAAGGTCTGCAGAATATCGGGTTTGGTCAGGTCAAGGGCGTGCGCCTGAACGTGAAAGTGCGCGACACTCACGAGCAGTTGCTGGAAGGTTTGGCTGATAAGCAAGACCAACACCAGGACTTGTTCGGCAATCACCGTTTGTCATTCTCAGAAGCGATTGCCAAGCTGTTCCAGCGCCTGAACCCACATATTGATGTTGGCCAGCGTTCACCGCAGATCATGGGTGAAGAACTACTGGATTACCGTAATTACCTTGAGCTTAGCATCGAGGTTAATCGTGGTACGGATGGCTGGCTACAGGCCGAGTCGGGTGCGCTGTCAACAGGTGAAGCGATTGGTACCGGTCAGGCAATCTTGTTGATGGTTGTACAAAGCTGGGAAGAAGAATCTCGCCGCTTGCGCGGTAAAGATATTATCCCGTGTCGCTTGTTGTTCCTCGATGAGGCTGCACGATTGGATGGCAAGTCAATTGCGACCTTGTTCGAGCTGTGTGATCGTCTGGATATGCAGTTACTCATTGCTGCGCCGGAGAATATCAGCCCTGAGAAAGGAACGACCTATAAGCTGGTGAGGAAGATCTTCAAAGACCGTGAGCACGTCCACGTGGTCGGTCTGCGAGGTTTTGGTCAGGAGTCAAAAGCCCCAGCCAATGTCCAAACCATGCTGGAGTTAGATCCGGTGTAACCGCAAACAAGCTGTTTTTGATATGCTAAAGCCGGTCTAACGACCGGCTTTTTTCGTCTTGAACATAAGAACTTTTTCTCATTAATTAATTACCCTAACGATAAATTTTTTACTCTTTCATATCCGCCTAAAATTTTAACTGTCAGATTCGGCCACTAGCCTGCTTGAACGAGACGGGGCTTTGCTAGCTGCCTCGGATTGTTCCGGTATGGTGCACAAATACATAACCAAACATTAAGCGGCCAGCATATTGGTTTGGTACAGGCCAGATTTTCTTTTGTCGTAGGGGTGATGACATGAAAAAAATAATTTTACCAGTGCTCGCCACGCTCATTGTGGCCGGGTGTAGTGATTCAGATGGGGCTGCTTCAACATTGGCAAACAATGATGCAGCACCGAACCAGGATGATGGTTCTACAGTACCTGTATCGGTGGATGTGTCTATACCACCTACAGAGGTACCAAAGGGGGCAGATGATCTTCAGGCTTGTGTGGCGATTGATGCGGTGCAGGTAACGGATTTAGCCGGGACTATCGTGGAATGGACGACCAAGAGTATGACTGACCCTTATGGGGTTAACTCTACTCAGTGTATTCCGGCCGACTCAGAAATCCCGGTAGATAACGATGGTTATCCTAAGTTCATCGTTATCGATTTGTATGATATCACTGGCGTTGATCTCGCCAACCTGATTTCAGAACAGCTATTACCTGTGGGTGAATACACAGGCATGGCCCTTTCAATCCTGCAAGGAAGCTACGGTGACTTCCTTGATACACCGTATTCTTATGTCGGCAACCCGGTCGACAAAATGAAGATGGATATCGTTGATGATCTAACGTTTGACGGCTTGGATATTAACATCGATGTGCCAACCACCTTTACCATGACATTTGACCTAAAGAGCATGATTCAGCTCATTGAGCAAGCCTATTACCTGAAAAATGAAGGTTTCAAGGTGGTAGACAATATCACGGCAGGAACCTTGTTTGGTGATATCGATGTGTCATCGTGTAGCACTTCGGTAAAAGATGCATATGTTTATCTATATGAAGCTGACTCTCCAGAATACGGCGATTTAGGTTCGGATTATCCACCGTTTAAAACTGCCAAGGTTAGTGACGACAACGGTTATGAAATGAAGTATGTGCCGGAAGGGAACTACGATGTGGTGCTGGTGTGTGATGCGCTGTTAGATTTACCGAATCAAATCGATCTGGATCTTGACCTTGATGGTGAATCTACGAAATATGAAAACCAGTACATCAAAGCCGGTGATGAGCATTATCGTAACCTGTAATTGATGTAAGTACTTATATAACAGACACAATATGAACAACAGCCAGACAATGTCTGGCTGTTGTCATTTATAGGGCAATAAAGCACGGGTCCCCACATATTGTGCTGCTATCAAGCCCTTATTCAGCTAATACCCGTATCTTATAGCCTATAGAAATCGGATCTATATCTCATTTTTGATTTTTGATTATATTTATTTGTCAGCGTTAAGTTGCTGACAGCAGTAATATTAACCCCGTATGTCACCCTTTCTGGTCTCAGTAGTCTCCTTTCTTGTGGTTGTTTTTTGACCGCCATTTCTTTAAATTCCCTAACCATAAACCGCAAACGCTTTGAAAGAGACTGAGATATGCCAGCTACTAAGACCCTGAAAAACGTTGTATTCGGTGCCATTTTCGGCCTAGTTGCTTTCGGCGCAACCACAGCCCATGCTTCAATTACCACTTCTCCTGAGCACCACCTGCTATCAACCCTGAACTATGTAGAGCTTGAAGCTGAGCAGGGTGATAAGAATATGCAGCTATTTTTAGGGCGCGCGTACCTTGAAGGCAGCAATGGCCTAAAAGCGGATCCGCTAAAAGGCATGTATTGGTTGGAAAAAGCCGCGGTAGATATGCCAGAAGTTAAAACCTTGATTGGCGATTTGTTTAAGAAAGGTGAGGTGCTGCCTCGTGATAATGAGCAGGCCTTGCATTGGTACTCGGCAGCTGCCAATGAAGGTGACGTATCTGCAATGGTTGAGCTTGGTATGTACTATGCGTCAGGCGCAACAGGTTCAACTGATTGTGCCAATGCAATTAAGTGGTTCAACGAAGCAGCAAACGGCGGTTCATTGGAGTCAAAGCGTAACCTAGTATGGCTATATGCAACGTGTTCTGATGAGCGTATGCGTGATGGTGATCGTGCATTGAAATTGGCCAAGCAGGTATTGAGTCGTAACGGTACCGGTGATGCCGGTGACTACGATAACCTTGCTGCTGCCTATGCCGCCTGTGGTGAATTCCGCCGCGCAATTGAAGCCCAGCAAACGGCAATCGGTAAACTGCAAGAGCCAGAAGGTCAGCGTTATGCAAACTTCGAACAGCGTTTGAAACTATACCAACAAAACCAAACCATCTACAGTGCTTCATTGTAATTGGCTGATAAATATAGAACAAGTATAAAAAAAAGGTGCCAAGTGGCACCTTTTTTTTGTGCTTATTTTTACCCTCGTCACTAATCCTTCATTTTAATTACCAATCATGGGTCCAGTTTCAATCCTTAACTATACTTACTGAAATTAGCTCTTAAGGATTAGGTATAGCCTTATTTAAGAGACAGATAAGAAAAATGGTAGAAGGAAAAAAGCAATGAGCAACCCTGAATCCGTCAGTGACAAAGAGAAAGCCAAATATGAATGGCGCTCTTTTTTGTTTATCACCATTTTTTTGTTTCCCATATTAGCCGTTGCCATCGTCGGTGGTTACGGCTTCATCGTGTGGGCGATGCAGGTGTTTTTGCTTGGGCCTCCAGGCCACGGGTGATATCAATTGCCGAAATATGAACGCCAGGGCAATGAGCAAAGGATGATATAGGTAAACACTATGATGAGTGCTTTGAAAAAACTGTGGGCGACATTTTGGCGTCCAGCAGTACATATAAGTTTGGGCGTATTGACTCTTGGTGGGTTTATCGCCGGGGTCATTTTTTGGGGGGGCTTTAACACCGCCCTTGAACTAACTAATACAGAGAAATTCTGTATCGGCTGCCATGAAATGCGTGACAACGTGTATGAGGAGTTGCAGCAAACGGTTCATTGGTCAAATCACTCAGGTGTGAGGGCAACCTGCCCAGATTGTCATGTTCCTCATAATTGGACTGATAAAATCGCTCGTAAGATGCAAGCCAGTAAAGAGGTTTACGGCGCAATTTTTGGAACGATCAATACCCGTGAAAAATTTTTGGAAAAACGTCTAGAACTTGCCAACCACGAGTGGGAGCGATTTGCATCCAATGGTTCGCTAGAATGTAAAAACTGCCATGACTACGACAGTATGAAATGGGATGAAATGTCTGATCTAGCTCGTACTCAGATGCAGCAAGCGGCTGAGCGGGATCAAAGCTGTATCGATTGCCACAAAGGGATAGCACACGAACTGCCTGGTAATATGAATCTCTCTGGCGGTATGGTCCAGCAGTTGGTTCAGAGAGCCGGCAATACTTCCTTCAAAGAAGGGGAGAATTATTTCAGTGTCCGTTACCTCCCTATGTATGAAGATGAAGCGCTGACCATCGATGGCGGAGAGCTTAATCCTGCTTCCGAAGTGAAGGTAGTGCAGGTCAAAGACAATGCGGTTCAGGTGGAAATCGCCGGTTGGCGCAAAACCAAGGGCTTTGGCCGGGTGATTAATGAGGACTTCGGCCTAAATATCCCAACCGCTGCATTGAGTAAAGATGCGGCGTTGAGCGATACATTGGTTGAGAAATTTGAAGAGAAAGAAGATGAGTTAACCGGTTTGGGCTGGCAGCGAGTAACGGTGAAACTGTGGATGCCAAAAGAGTCATTGCTTGATGATGTGGAAACAATATGGTCTGAAGCGAGACCTGCCTATAACAACAACTGTAGTACTTGTCATACACAGCCTGCGGAAAATCACTTCGACGCGAACACATGGCCAGGCATGTTTAACGGTATGTTGGCTTTCGTCAATCTAGACCGTGATAGTGAAGCCTTAGTGCTTAAATACCTACAGAAACATTCGTCAGATTTTTCTGATGGTGGCCATTAAAAGAAGCGAAGCGAGGTAAGAACATGTCTCTGAGTCGACGTCAATTTCTAACCGGGCTGGTCACAACGAGTGCCGTTGGTGTTATTGGCCCCAGTTTACTTACATCCGTCGCCCGTGCTGCCGAGGAGGTGTCGTCTCCTTACCCGGCAGATGGGATTTGGAAAACAACCGGGTCTCATTGGGGTGCATTTCGCGCTAAGATTTATAACGGCAAGGTTACCGAAATCAAACCGTTAGAGCGAGATAAGTACCCGACCGATATGATTAACGGGGTCAAAGGGATCATCTATAACCCATCCCGGGTCCGTTATCCGATGATTCGTTTAGATTGGCTCAAGAAGCACAAGTATAGCGGTGATACCCGCGGCAATAATCGCTTTGTCCGTGTAACGTGGGATGAAGCATTAGACATTTTCTATGATGAGTTAGAGCGGATCCAAAAAGATTATGGCCCTTGGGCACTGCATGCTGGGATGACTGGCTGGCGTCAAACCGGTCAGTTCCATAGCTGTGGTAACCACATGCAACGTGCTGTGGGTATGCACGGTAACTTCATGACCAAGGTCGGGGATTATTCGACCGGTGCCGGCCAGACGATCATGCCTTATGTACTGGGTTCAACCGAGGTGTATGCCCAGGGGACTTCTTGGCCTGATATTCTTACCAACAGTAAAACGGTCGTACTGTGGGCTAATGATCCAATTAAGAACACTCAAGTAGGTTGGCAGTGCGAAACCCACGACTCCTATATGTACTATGAGCAACTCAAAGACAAGATCGCCAAGGGGGAGATCAAAGTGATCTCGGTGGATCCGGTGAAATCGAAAAGCCAAAACTATTTTGGCTGCGATCAGCTTTATGTCAATCCCCAGACCGATGTGCCATTCATGCTAGCTATCGCACATACCCTGTATAAAGAAGAATTGTACGATAAAGAATTCATCGACACCTATGCCTTGGGCTTCGATGAATTTATCCCTTATGTACTGGGTGAATCGAAGGACAATGTAGAGAAAACCCCTGAATGGGCGGAGCCTATTTGTGGTGTGAAAGCCGATGATATCCGTGAGTTTGCTCGTTTGCTGGCCAGTGACCGTACCCAGTTGATCTTTGGTTGGGCGGTGCAGCGTCAGCAACACGGTGAACAGCCATATTGGATGGGTGCGGTGATCGCAACCATGCTGGGTCAGATTGGCTTGCCGGGTGGTGGTATTTCCTACTCTCATCATTACAGCGGGGTGGGGATTCCACCGACTGGAGCCGCAGGGCCGGGTGGTTTCCCACGTAATGTTGACGAAGGCAAAAAGCCGAAATGGGATAACTCGGACTTCAAGGGGTATAGCAGGACGATTCCTGTTGCTCGTTGGATCGATGCGATTCTCGAGCCGGGTAAAGAGATCAATTATAACGGCGCGAAGGTGATACTGCCTGATACCAAGATGCTGGTGGTCAGTGGTTGTAACCCTTGGCACCACCACCAAGATCGGAACCGGATGAAGACCGCGTTCCAGAAGTTGCAAACTGTGGTGACGATTGATTTTGCTTGGACGGCCACCTGTCGCTTCTCTGATATTGTGTTGCCTGCCTGCACCCAGTTTGAACGAAATGATATCGACTTGTATGGGGCGTATTCGGGTACAGGGATCCTCGCCATGCACAAACTGGTGGATCCGCTTTACCAATCACGAACGGATTTCGACATCTTTACCGATTTCTGTCGCCGATTTGGGCGCAATAAAGAATACACTCGCGGCATGGACGAGATGGAATGGGTTCGCTCACTTTATGATGAATGCCGTGAAGCCAATAAGGCCAACTTTAAAATGCCGGAATTCGATGAGTTCTGGGAAGTGGGGCAAGCGGGTTGGGTCGACTTTGGTGAGGGCAAGAACTTTGTCCGTCATGCTGATTTCCGTGAAGACCCAGAAATCAATCCGTTGGGGACGCCGTCAGGGTTTATTGAAATTTACAGCCGTAAGATTGCTAGTTATAACTACGAGCACTGTCAGGGGCACCCGATGTGGTTTGAGAAAGCCGAGAGATCTCATGGTGGTCCAGGTTCAGACAAGCACCCGCTCTGGTTACAATCCTGTCACCCCGATAAGCGATTACATTCGCAGATGTGTGAGTCGGACGAATACCGTGCTACCTATGCGGTACAAGGCCGCGAACCTGTGTATATCAGCCCAGAGGATGCTAAATCCAGAGGGATCAGCGACGGTGACTTAGTTAGGGTATTTAACGACCGTGGCCAGTTATTGGCTGGTGCGGTGGTATCCCCAGATTACCCACCTGGTGTGATCCGTATTCATGAAGGGGCTTGGTATGGGCCGCTTAATGAGAAAATAGGGGCTATTGATACCTACGGTGATCCAAATACCCTAACCATGGATGTGGGGTCGTCCGAACTGGCTCAGGCAACCAGTGCGAATACTGTGGTGGCGGATATCGAAAAATTCAAAGGAGAAGTACCGCCGGTTACCGCATTCGGTGGGCCGATAATTGAGTCTTGATAAAATTGTCACCGTGTAAAAAATAAGGCCACCAATAAGGTGGCCTTATTTCTGTATACCCAAGTTACTTCAAGGTGCAGGGCTCAGGAGGTTGTCAGCTCATGCAAGGCGAAGATTTGCAGGAATGGCATTCTCTTTTAAAAAGCGTCTACAACACAGCACTAGTCAGCAATTATTCCGTATAATTAGTCTATTGATATGTCAGATAGTTGTAAGTTGTAGATAGACATGAAGCCATACAGACCCAATGATTACATCGTCCAAGAAAAAACAGCACCCGATTACACGGTAGCGGAGAATGCTTTCAACGCAGCTGGTGGTGAAGAGGGGATCAGGACACTAGTTGAGTCATTTTATCGTCACATGGATACCTTGCCACAAGCGAGCAAGGTAAGGCAGATGCATGGCGAAGATCTCAGTGAGTCGATAGATAAGCTCACTACCTTTCTTATTGGCTGGATTGGCGGCCCTGCGCGGTACGAAGAAAAATTTGGCAGGATGAACCTTCCTGGCGCACATCGTCACCTTGCAATTGGTGTTTCAGAGAAAGAAATGTGGTTGCACTGTATGCAAAAGGCACTCGAAGAGCAGGGGTATGACGAACTGTTCATTCGTCATGTCATGGTTCAGTTGTCATTCCCTGCTGAAATGTGCCGTAATCGCACGTAAGGTTTTATAGCTACACATCATCAATGATGATATAGGTAGCATGGATCGGGCCGTGAACTCCGACAACCTTGATAAGCTCAATATCGGCGGTAGAGCTCGGTCCGGAGATAAAGTTCACGCACGAGGGTAGTCTTTCCCCTTGTTGGGCTTTCTTGTGCAGCTCGGCTGTTGCTTGAGTTAAGCGGGCTACTAGTGCACTTTTGGGTACCACAAACACCGAGGATTCAGGCAGTAGGCTAATCGCTCTACCTTGTGCAGGTTGACTATACAGTACCATGGTGCCAGATTCCGCTAACGCTTGTTCAGCATAGACAATCCCTACTTTTGCTCGCTCGGCGATCTCGATATTCGGTCCATAGCCTAGTTGGGTATTCCATACATGGACAATATGATCATCAGTATCGAGTTGTTCGGGCTCAAACAATTCAAGTAATCGCGGATCGGCAGAAACCAAGGTTTCATTCGGTGCCTTTGACTGGCTGATAGTGGTTTCATCATTGCAATAATCGGCACACACTTGGCGTAAAGACTCGGTCAGGCCTTCCTTAGTGGTGACCAGGGCTTGGGCCCCTAGTGCCTTGCGGGTGTAATCAATCAGGATATGTTTTAGTTGGTCACTGTTTTTTCCCGCCATGACCTCGTGGTGGCACGTATAGCGCAGTGATGGACGTTCAACAGGCTTGATTTGTCGTGGACGCCCCAGTTTGGCGGCGATGTTATCGAGAAAGCGCTCGCGGTTGATGATATCGCTCATGTTCAAGACTCCGGGGTAAATTGTCTGTTTCTAAACCAGCTGCGGAATGATTGGCCGTCAGGCTGAGGCAGGTCCCTCGCTTCCGTCCACTCTCCAACTGCACCGACCTGCAGTGGTAATTTGCCATTTCGGATCAGGCCGCTGGCCATTGTTGCCCCAACCCTCACCGTTTTATCCCACAACAGTGGCCGGGCATTGATGATGTTAAATGCCGCTACACTCATTCGCTCTGATAGTGGGGTGATACCTTGCTCTGCCATTTTCTGACGATGCTTCAACAGTAGGTCGGATAATGGGATCTTGACTGGGCATACATCATGGCAAGCCTTGCACAGGCTACAGGCATAAGGGAGCTCTTTGAAATCGTCATACCCTCCGAGCAGTGGCGATAGCACAGCACCAATTGGCCCTGAATAAATCGAGCCATAGGATTGTCCACCAATATGGCGGTAGGCCGGGCAGGTATTAACACATGCAGCGCAGCGAATACAGCGCAGGATGTCTTTAAACTCAGAGCCTAAAATATCAGAGCGACCATTATCAACGATGACTAAATGGAACTCTTCCGGACCGTCGAGGTGGTCACTTTCGCGAGGGCCAGTTAACGCCGTTACGTAGCCGGTAAGAGGTTGGCCAACCGCACTTCGGCATAGCAGGCTGATAACAATATCCAACTCTTCAAAGGTCGGTACGATCCGTTCCATCCCCATTACCGCAATATGGGTTTTGGGTAAGCTGGTGGCAAGACGGGCATTCCCTTCGTTGGTAACCAGTGTCACGGTACCCGACTCGGCAACGGCGAAATTACAACCGGTAATACCGATGTCAGCTTCCAGGAAGTCGTGGCGGATATATTCCCGGACGTAGCGAGTCAGTGCCTCAGGCTCTTCGCTGCCTTGGTAGCCAATATTATCGCGGAAGATATCACGGATCTGATAACGGTTTTTGTGCAGCGCCGGGACCACGATATGCGAGGGTGCATCGTAATCATCGACTTGCAGAATATATTCCCCGAGGTCTGTTTCAACAACATCACAACCGTTGCGTTCTATCATTGCATTGAGGCTGATCTCTTCAGTGACCATCGACTTTGATTTGACGACTTTCTTGGCTTTCTTGTCCTTGATGATGGTCTCGATATAGTCCGTGGCTTCATCGGCTGTTTGGGCGAAGAACACCTTGCCGCTGTTACGGCTGACACTTTCGCTCAGTTGCTGAAGATAGTAATCAAGGTGTTCAAGCACATGGTTTCGAATGTCCATGCCCATTTCACGCCATTGTTCCCATTGGCCGAGCTTTTCTGCGGCGAGTTGGCGGTTAGTGAACATCCGGGTTTGGGCATTGGCGACCGATTCACGCATAAAGGTATCTTGCATTTGTACTTCTATACGCTGCTTGAAGTGGGTCGTACTGGTTTTCATCGACATGGTGTTTTCTCCCTCAGCGACTCATCAACACATCAACAATGTGCATGACCTTGATGGGTTTGCCTTCGCGGCTAATACGCCCCCCGATATTTATCAGGCAGCTGATATCTGCACCGATAAGATAGTCGGGTTCAACAGCTGAAATATGGCTGACTTTTTCTTTGACCATCTCACCGGAGATCTCTGACATCTTTACCGAGAAGGTCCCGCCGAATCCGCAGCATGTTTCTTGGTGGTTGATCGGGAGTAGGGTCAGCCCTTCAACTTGCTCTAGCAGTTTGAGGGGCTCTTCACGGACATTGAGTTTTCTGATCAGGCTGCATGAAGGGTGGTAAACGGCGCGGCCGTTAAGTTTGGCACCGACTTGGGTGACATCCAGTTGGTTGACGACAAACTGGGTGAGCTCGAAAAAACGATCGGCAATATTCTGAGCGCGGATGGCCCATTCTGGTTCATCAGCTAAGTATTCCGGGTAGCGCTTGATGGAGGCAACACAGGAGCCTGCAGGGGAAACAATCGGAAAATCGTTGGCTTCGAAAGCCATGATCAGATTCTTGATACCCTTTTTACTGTCATTGATGTAGCCACTATTGAGTGAAGGTTGGCCACAACAGCCTTGCTGTTCGGGAAATACAATTTCACAGCCGAGTTGCTCCAGCAGTAAAACACTTTTTTTGGCGACTTCTGCCTTGATGGTGTCGCACAGGCAGGTGGCGAAAAGATTGACCTTCATACTGGCTCCAGTGCTTGAGGTGACGTCGTTAGCGAACCTACGCGTCACTCTTTGTAATTTTGTTTACAAGGTGTAACGAAATGTTGTTGTAGGAAGAATATTGTAGGGAATCGTCGCTTATGCGCTACGTTTTTTTGTCAGCATTAATGCAAAAAACAACACAATTAACACCGTTAGAGGGAATGCTCGTTTTGATAGATAATCACTATGACTAATTAAAATAAAGACTTATGTTTACTTAGGCTAAAAGGGTGATATTCGATTAATCAACTTTTGGAAATAATGATTGTAGATCCCTGCACCAATCTTATGGTTAATTTTGGTGTGAAATTCCTACCCTTGTGTACGAAACAGAAATCCTCTTTATCTATCACTGATACCAATGTTTGTAAGTTAACTACAAAATCAGTGCTATAGGCTGAAAAAAGAAATTTAATTACTGAATGAAAATCCGTATTCTATCGGGCCTCTGACGCAGTTGAGCGTTTATAGGTGCTGGCTGGTTGCTGTGTTTTAACTTGGGTGTTGGGAATAGTATGGAATTTTCTTGGGAAATTATTGGGGCCCTGTTTGTGGTTGCTAGCCTCGCGGGCTTTATTGATGCCATCGCTGGCGGCGGAGGGATGCTTACTGTGCCGGCGCTATTAGCCGCTGGGATCCCTCCGGCTCAGGCATTGGCGACCAATAAATTGCAAAGTTCATTCGGCAGTTTCTCAGCCACCTTGTATTTTGTCCGTAATGGGTTGGTCAAGCTCAATGATATGCGTTTGGCAATAGGGTGTACGTTTGTTGGTTCTGCGGCAGGGGCACTGCTTGTTCAGTATATGGATGCCGGAACGTTAACCAAGGTGATTCCGGGCCTTTTGGTGGTGATTGCACTTTACTTCCTGTTTGCTCCTGATGCGGGTGAGGGGGGCGGCCATCCCAAACTAAGCGAGGTGGGGTTTGCTTTGACGGTAGGGACTGGTATTGGTTTTTATGATGGCTTTTTTGGACCGGGTACAGGTTCACTGTTTGCTGTCTGTTTTGTCGTGTTTGCCCAGTTGGGCATTGTTGAAGCAACCGCGAAAACCAAGGTATTAAATTTCACATCAAATTTTGCGGCGTTACTGTTTTTCATTTTTGCCGGCTTGCCCATTTGGGAAATCGGTTTAGTGATGGCGTTGGGTGGCTTTATGGGCGCACGGTTGGGGGCGAAAGTGGTGGTTACCAAAGGACGGAAATTGATCCGCCCCTTAGTGGTGATGGTATCGATGGTTATGGCCGTCAAGCTGCTGGCCGAACAGAACCCCCAATGGGTTGATACTATCGTTTCTTTTGTTTAGTTTTATTGTGCTCTGTTAGGCAACAAGTTCGGCCGAGTCGGCTGTTGCCCAATCAATACACGCTTTTGCCAAGATATTGAGTGAGTCCAAGCATTGCTCTGGCTGGTGAAATACCGTTTCTGCAAGAGCGACTGGGATTTCAGTACACCCCAAGATCACGGCATCAGCGCCTTGTGCGAGCAAGGTATCGAAGATCGGTTTCATTAAACGGTGCCCCTGTTCGACATCACCGGCTTTTACGGCATAGATCCCTGCCATTACTGCTTGTTGCTGGTCTTGATCTGGGGCAATGGCCGCAATTTGTTTTTGCGCCAGTTTGGTTTGATACATTCGGGTCGTCATAGTCGCCGTGGTGGCAAGAATACCGACTTTACGGTAGCCACGCTGTTGGGCTTCAGTAACAACACTGTCAAGAATGCTGATCATGTGTACCCGGCTGGAATTACTTAGTCGGGGATACCAGTAGTGCGCGGTATTACAAGGCATGACGATACATTCCGCCCCTGCTTGTTCGAGTTGCTCCATACCATGTTTCAGTGCTGGATAGGGATCATCGCCGTTACTGATCAGGAATGCGGTACGGTCGGGGATCTGAGGGTTATTACTAACCAGCATAGGAATATGTTGTTGATCACTGCTGGCAGGTGTCTGCGCGATAATTTTTTGCATGAACTCGACAGTGGCGAGTGGCCCCATTCCGCCCAATATACCTAATTTCCTGCTCATCTTATTGTTCCTACAGTATTTTCCACTGACTTCACTATAGGGGAGCGCTGTCGTTGTGAGAAATGCCGTTGCTGAGCCTGTCATGCAAAATCAGTATAGTGATGTGTCAAAATTGTGATCCCCATAGCTTGAAATAATTCTGTATACGCAATGTGTTTCGCTATACTGCGGTTGCTTCTGGTTAGGGATAAACGTGTTGTACTGTTATGAATATTGAAAGTAAGTGGTTGGAAGATTTTTTGGCGTTAGCCGAGGTGAGGAACTTCTCGCTGGCAGCGGAAAAACGCAATGTTACCCAGCCGGCATTCAGCCGTCGGATCAAAGCACTGGAGCAGACGGTTGGTGCTGAGTTAATCGATCGCAGCAAGACACCGGTAGCACTTACACCCAGTGGCCGGTTGTTCCGAATTACAGCCAGAACATTGATCAACCAGATGATGGATGGCGTGGGTCAACTGTCAGACCTGTCAAAACTGGGGGGAAACAATGTCCGTGTTGCGGCTGCCCATTCATTGGCAACCAGCCTTGTTCCATCCATCCAATCTGAACTACTGGCAGGCAAACATAAGCCTGTTTTGAGTGTTGAAGCGATCGATGTCGATGATGCGATAGAAGAGCTGCAAGAGGGAGGGTGTGACCTACTGCTCGCGTTCGATGATGAATTGCTACGTTTGCCGCCATACCAGTCTTTGCAAATTGGCCAAGCTGAACTACTGCCGGTATGTGCCTGCGACTGTGCAGGTAAACCGCTCTATAGGATCATCAGTAATAAGGAAGTGCCTTGGTTGGCGTACAGCCCGAGCTCTTACATGGGGCGTCAAGTTGAGGCAATTAGAGGGCAAGTCAACTTGCAACCTGTTTTTTTGTCATCAATGACGGACTTGCTGAAGTCATTAGTACTGCAAGGATTAGGTGTAGCATGGTTGCCGGATTACGCCATAAAGCACGAACTGGAAAGCGGGAAAGTCGCTATTGTTGGCGATGACTCACTTCGACTTCCTATTACCTATTACGCTTACCGTTACCAAGCCCGTTTGCACCCTGCTGGGGAGCAAGTATGGCAAGCGTTGCGTCTACATGCGGAAAAGCAGATGTAAAGTAGGAAGGCTGATAAAAATAGCGAAGCCCTGTCCGGTACTTCGCTATTTTTATTAGGCATTTTCTATTTTATTTATAGGTGTATTACACAATCATCGGTGCCAGCAGGAAACCACAAACCGTCGAGATGGCGACGCCAACTAAACCCGGCATCAGGAATGGGTGGTCAAAAATATTCTTGCCCATCCGGGTTGAGCCTGTCGAGTCGAACTCGATTGCCGCCAAAGAGGTTGGGTAGGTCGGCAGCACAAATACCCCAGTTACCGCGACGAATGAAGCTAGGATAGCCCAGTGAGGTACCTGTAAGCTCAATGCCAAAGGAATGATCAGTGGGGTTGTCGCGCCTTGTGATAGTAACAAAGTACAGGTGCCGAATAGTACCAATGACAACAGCATTGGGTAGGATTGTAACAAGGAGCCGGCGAAATCTTTGATTTCAGGCAAATATGCATTCACCATCGTTGAACCCATGGTGACGATACCGAGAATAACCGCCACAGAGCTCATGCCGGATCGGAATGTCGTGGTGCGGATGATTTTCTCCGGGTCAACTTTGCACAGCGGGACCATCAAACAAGCGACGGCGAACATCGAAACGATGATGATATCGCGGGTCGACATCATGCTACCGTCGGCGAAATGCGGGCGTAGTGTAGGAAAAGCGGCGTAGACAACAATGGCAATGGTGGCGAGAAGAAACAGCATGACAGAGTATTTTGCTTTCGGTGCTAAGGTAATGCTCTGCTGTTGTTTTTGCTCATGGGCTTGCTGGATGCGAGTAAGGTAAACGGGATCATCCTTAAGCTCACAGCCTTGGCGTGATGCAACGAAAGCGCCGACCATAGCGGCAATAAATGAGGCTGGAAGGCAAACGGCCATGATCTCAAGGAAGCTCACGCCCATCGGTTCCATGATGGAAATCATGGCAGCCATTGCCGCCGAGATAGGAGAGCCAGAGATGGCAACTTGCGAGGCGACCACAGCACCGGCCAGCGGGCGGGAAGGGCGGACGCCTATCTCTTTCGCCACTTCTGAAATAACCGGTAAGGTCGAAAATACGGTATATCCGGTTCCTGCCATGATGGTCATCAGCCAAGTGATCATCGGAGCCAGAAAGCAGATGTATTTTGGGTTACGGCGCATAAGGTTACCGGCATGGTGCACTAGCCAGTCCATACCGCCTGCAGCCTGCATGGTTGAAGCGGCGGTCACAACCGCCATTATGATCAGAATAACATTGACGGCGGGGGCACTGGGTTCAAGCCCAAAGCCGAGGGTTAAAATAGCTAACCCCAGACCTCCTGCGAGCCCGACACCAAGCCCACCCATCTTCAATCCCCAGTATATACAGCCTAATACCACTATCAGCTCTAATGCTACTAACATAATTTTTCCTGTCCGTTTGGAAGAGTTAAACCATAAAATCTTTGCGGGTATAGTGCTGAAACGGATTGAAGCTGTTAAATGCCAAATATTGCTTTTCCATAACGAATCGGCATAGCGGCAAGTTTGAAATTGAGACTGAGTTAACAGACTGGCGAGAATACTCTAAGAGTTGCACAAAATAATACCAAGAATTGATGATAAATTATGCGTTTTACGGAGTTAGAGACAACGACATGTATCGGTAATTTGTGAGATCGAATTGATTGATTCCAAACTGGAATGAGTTGTCGTCCGACGTTTCGCTATTCCGAGTTTGGTGTGAGTGGTATTTTCCTGCACTCAAAGAGTAACGAAGAGAAGTGAGTAAATGGAATTGTCATTGGAAGTATTAGGGCTGCTGTTTCTTGTCGCAGGGTTGGCGGGTTTTATCGATGCCATCGCCGGAGGAGGCGGGCTGCTAACGGTACCTGCGTTGCTCGCGGTGGGAGTGCCACCAACTCAAGCATTGGCAACCAATAAGTTACAGGGGTCATTTGGCAGTTTCTCGGCGTCGCTGTACTTCGTTCGTAATGGGTTGGTCAGTCTGCGTGAAATGCGCAATGCGATAGTGTTTACCTTCATTGGGGCAGCTGTCGGGGCTGAGTTAGTCCAACGTATTGATGCGGGGCTATTGACTCAGCTAATCCCTATCTTGCTGGTGTGCATCTCTCTGTATTTCTTATTCGCACCGCAGGTCGGACAGGGAGGCGGTACGCCGAAATTGTCGGAGAATGTTTTTGCTTTGACCGTGGGTACCAGTATCGGTTTCTACGATGGATTTTTTGGCCCAGGGGCGGGTGCACTGTATACCATCTGTTTTGTTGCTATCGCTCAGTTTGGTCTGGTAGAAGCGACCGCGCGAACTAAAATTCTGAACTTTACCTCGAATTTTGCGGCTTTGCTGTTTTTTATTTTTGCTGGTCTGCCTGTTTGGGAAATCGGGATTATCATGGCTGTCGGTGGGTTTATCGGGGCGAGAATGGGCGCTAAAGTTGTCATATCCAAGGGGCGTAAGCTAATTAGACCGATGGTGGTGATCACCTCGATGTGTATGGCGGCTAAATTGCTAGTCGAACAGAATCCGCAATGGTTTCAATAAGTCGGCGGATCCGAGTGGATTGGAAGCTCGTTTGGCGATAGCAAAGCTGGGCTGGACGGGTTAATTCATCAAGGAAAGGGAACTGGTGGCAGTGGTGAGGCGCTATTTTAAGGGTTCTAACAATTGAAATAGGCACCAATGCTGCTGCGACTCCGCCTAATGCAAGCTGAGCGGCGGCGGTATAGGAATCCATTTCCATTAGCGGAGCAATTCCTGCTTTTTGTAACGTACTCACTTGGTTGGCATTGGCCGGATTTTTTAGGTCATTAACCAATAACTGGGTGGGCTGTTGTTCAAGCGGTTGGTGGCTGACAACAGAAAACGGTTCGTCGAACAAATGGGTGACAGCCAGCCCGTGTTGCGGCGGTAAGTGGCCAGCACAGAACCCGACAGCCGCATCCCCAGATTGTACTTTCTCGACAATGACCGGAGTATGGTGAGTGCTTATGGCAAGGTACGGATCTTGTTGGATGTACTTACCCATAAAGGGGGCCAGATAGCCGGCAACTAGGGTTTCCGAACAAGCGATGTGAATAAGGGTATGATCATCAACATCGAGTTGATCAAAAATCTGCCCTTTTAATGCCTTGAAACCCGGCTCGACAGCAGCGATCAACTGAAGGGCATCGGCAGTAAGCTTGATACGTCGCCCATCAGGCTCAATAAGCTTCTTACCGATCCGCTTTTCCAGTTTGGCGATACGTTTGCTGACGGCGCTTTGGCTCAGGTACAAACGGCTGCCTGCCTTACTCATGGTACCTTCTTGCGCCAGTACCAGCAGCGTTTCTATACCTTCAAGTAACAATCGAAAATCCTATGCCGTACTGTCACGATTCTCGTTCTGTTTCTTGCTTGGTAATGCTACCAACTTCCAGCATGGCGGCAACGTCAAGGTGTTCGGCATTCATCATTGATGAAATGCGTTGTACAGAAGATAGCAGTAATGATTGCTCCCATTCTTCCAGGCGATGGAAGCGTGCAACGAAATCTTCTTGCAGCGGTTGCGGTGCTTTTGCCAACAATTCTTTTCCTTCCTCGGTGAGGTAGGCATGGACTTTACGTTTGTCCAGCTTGCTGCGCTCACGGACCACCAAATTACGCTTTTCCAACCGATCCAGAATAGTGGTTGCCGTTGCTTGGCTCATATTGGTGTTATTGGAAAGTTGACGGATAGTCACTTCGCCGGAGTCGCGTATCGCGCGCATCAACACCAGCTGCGGGCCTGTCAAACCAGCCAGTTTGTTCAATTTGCGGGAATGCAGATCGATCGCTCGGATGATTTGTCGCAGGGCAATCAAGACCTCTTCGTGCTTATCCATTTTACTCTCCTAATTAGTGCTCGGCGAAATTACATCAAACGGACGAAAGTTGGAAGCCTTACTTTTCATAATGTTGTCTCGATCTGATTTGTTATTGGATATAGATGCAATGTGTCGCTTAATAAAAAAAATTTACATTCAGTTACAAACTTAGTTATCATTATCGTAACAATAATAATTATCACTTGTATTATTGTTTGTGGTTATAAAACAGCTTTCACATGGATGAATAAATATAATGAAGACTCAATTTCCTCGTAACTTAATTATGGTTACATTTTTGGTAACGCCAGCGATGGTTAGCGCCACGACAGTTTCCAAGCAAGAGGTTGTATCCCACTATGCTGATCTCGCTCACAGTGTATATAGTGACTCACTAACGTCTGCGCAAGGCTTGGATAAAGCCATTGATGCGTTTATTGCGTCTCCTACACAACAAAGCCTAGATAAGGCACGTATAGCTTGGAAGGCCGCGCGTGTGCCTTATCAGCAATCTGAGGTGTTTCGCTTTGGTAACTCGGTTGTTGATGATTGGGAAGGTCAGCTTAACGCATGGCCGCTTGATGAGGGCTTGATCGATTATGTGGCGGATGATTACCAGTATGAACTCGGTAATGAAGGTGCCAAGGCTAATATTGTGGCCAGCAAGTCTGTTCAAGTAGGTAATCAACAGCTTGATACCGCTAAGATCACGCCTGAGTTATTGGCTGAACTCAACGAAATCGGTGGCTCGGAAGCCAATGTGGCGACGGGTTATCATGCGATTGAGTTTTTGTTGTGGGGCCAAGATCTCAACGGTACTAAATCGGGGGCCGGTCAGCGGCAGTACACTGATTTTGCTTATGGTGAAGCGTGCACCAATGGTCATTGTGAGCGCCGTCGTGAATACCTCAAAGCGGCATCGGTACTGCTGCAAAATGATTTGAGCTGGATGACCCAGCAGTGGTCTGCGGAAGTTGACGATAATTATCGTGCAGAGTTGTTGGCTGATTCGGCGGATAACGGTTTGCGTAAGATGCTGTTTGGTATGGGCTCATTATCACTTGGTGAACTGGCTGGTGAGCGGATGAAAGTGGCTCTGGAAGCAAACTCTACCGAAGATGAGCATGATTGCTTCTCGGACAATACCCACAACTCTCACTACTATAACGAGCAGGGGATCTACAACGTTTATACCGGTACCTACAAGCGTGTGAATGGCACCTTGGTATCAGGTCCGAGCATCCATGACCTCGTCGCTAATAAAGACAAAGAAGCGGCAGCGGCTATTCAGGCTGAGTTCGATCGCGCTCGTAGTCAGGTTTATACCTTGGTTGAATCTGCAGAGAAACAAGATCAAGCGTTTGATCAACTTATCGCCGCGGGTAACCAGGCGGGTAACGCGTTGGTGAACGAATCAATCATGGCACTGGTTAAGCAGACCGAGAGCATCGAGCAGGCAGCGTCAATTATCGGAGTAAGCAACCTTAACCCTGATACGGCTGATCACCAGTTCTAATGTGGAAACGCATATCACCATAGACAAAGGGCTCGGGTGAGCCCTTTCGTCATCATAATAATTATACTTTGAGCGATGAAAATGACGTTGTCCTTCAATATATTTGCAGCGGGAGTGCTGCTCTCAACCGTATTCTCTTTTTCGGTGTTTGCCCAAACGAAAGAGACTCCTCTGTCGGCAGAAGATATTCTGGCGATGAAATCTGGTGGGGAGACGACCGTCAGAAAAAACGGTGCCAATGCCTTTTCCCTTCCAGCGGCCAACTTACCTCTCTCAAAGCGGTTAGATTTCAGCGTCGGTAACAGTTTTTTCCGTAACCCTTGGGTACAAGCGCCGGCAACAACCGATGCCCGTGATGGCTTGGGTCCGCTATTCAATACTAATGGCTGCCAAAACTGCCATATTAAAGATGGCCGTGGCCACCCGCCGCAAGATGGGGATACCAACGCGGTGTCGATGCTGGTCCGTTTGAGTATTCCGGCCCAAACCGCTGAGCAGAAGCAAGCCATTATTAAAAACGGGGTGATTCCTGAGCCGATTTATGGCGGTCAGTTACAAGACTTCTCACTATCTGGCGCCAAGCCAGAAGGGCAAATCCAACTTATTTATCAAGAGATATCGATAAAAATGGCTGATGGTGAAGTCGTTACCTTGCGTCAGCCGCAATTATCGATTGCCGATTTGCAGTATGGCCCAATGCATCCGCAAGTGATGATGTCAGCCCGGGTAGCCCCACCGATGATTGGCCTTGGTTTACTTGAGCTTATCCCTGAGCATACCTTAGAGCAGATTGCCAAAGAGCAACGAGCTGAAGCAAAAGGTATTTCAGGAAAACTCAATCGGGTTTGGGATGTCGAAGCACAGACATTTGCTGTAGGACGTTTTGGCTGGAAAGCCGGGCAGCCAAGCTTGATGCAGCAGAATGCGGCGGCATTCAATGGCGACCTTGGCCTGACGAGTGAACTGTTTCCGGTCGAGAATTGTTCGTCGCTACAATCGGTATGTGATGAACTGCCTAATGGTGGTAAGCCAGAGGTGAGTCGTAATGTCCTGACATTTGTTGAGTTCTACTCTCGTCATTTAGCCGTGCCGGCTCGTCGCAATGTCAATGATCCACAGGTGATCAAAGGTGAAGCGCTGTTTGCCGAGGTGGGCTGCCAAAGCTGTCATGTCACTCAAATCAAAACAGCGACGACGACCGATTCCCCTGCATTATCTGAACAGTTAATTAATCCTTATACCGATTTGCTACTCCATGATATGGGGGAAGGGTTGGCAGACAGCCGCGGAGAATACCTTGCCGATGGCCAAGAGTGGCGAACAGCACCACTATGGGGTTTAGGGTATACCCAGGAAGTTAACGGTCATACCAACTTGCTTCATGATGGTCGTGCCCGCAATGTGATGGAAGCGATTCTTTGGCATGGTGGTGAAGCCCAGCAAAGCCGTGAACAGGTCGTCGCACTTTCCAAGTCAGACCGAGAGGCATTGGTTGCCTTTCTTCATTCATTATAAGGAGAGTGGTGTGAATAATTGTGCTTTTGCATTAGCGTTCTTGTCGACAGCACTGTTGGTTGGCTGTAACAGTGATGCCAACAAGACGAGTCAAACCATTCACCAGCAACACCTAGCCGCCGCCAATCAGTTTTATGCTACGGCGAGTGGGCTGAACACTTCGATGACTGCGCTGTGCCAGAAAGACGTTACCGCATCGTTGGAAACGGTACAGCAGGCTTGGATTCATACCATGCAGAGCTGGATGTCGTTTCAAGGTCGAGAAAAAGGTAGTGAAGCGGCGCTGGCGCTCAGTTGGCAAATCCAATTTTGGCCAGATAAGAAAAACACCACAGGGCGCAAGCTGGATCAGTTGTTGAAACAGGATAATGCGTGGGCAGCCGATGATCTTACCAGCCAAAGTGTTGCGGTTCAGGGGCTGGGTGCTGCTGAATGGTTTTTATATGACAACCCGCAAGTACTGCAGTCAACGGAAGGCTGTCAGTTGGCCGAGGCGGTGACGGCTCATATCAAACAGAGCGGTGATGCATTGGTGAGGGCATGGCAAGAAAATCCATGGCAAGCCATGACGCCTGAGCTTGCTCTAGGGGAGTATCTTGGGTCGTTGAACAATCAGCTTGATTACAGCATTAAGAAGTTGCAACGACCAATGGGTCAGCCTGGTAGCCCTAAGCCCTATCAGGCTGAGTCATGGCGGTCTGGTACCTCAATGGTGAACCTAAAGGCCAGTGTAGCCGCCATGCAGCAATTGTATCTTGCTGGTGGGCACGGTCTGGATCAGCTGTTACGTCACAAAGGCTATGCAGAAACAGCTGACCGCCTCGTTGACCAATTTACCAATTTGCTGGCCGCTTGGCCCCAAGAACCTTCAATGACCAGCATGCTCAAAAGTCGTGAGGGTTACCGTGAGCTGATCGCTATTTTTAATGGACTGGAGTATATCCAGCTAACGCTGCAAGACGAGGTCGCTCCTGAGTTGGGTATCGTAGTGGGGTTCAATGCAACCGATGGTGACTGATCAAACGCGGCGCCGGTTGTTACTCGGCGCATTGGGTGGTGTCGCTCTCCGGCCTTTGTCTGCCATCGTGGCGGTAAGTCCCTTGCTTGGTGGCTGTACGAGTGCCGTCAATTCAGCCAATGCAGGGCAAGCTGCAATTATCGGTTGTAGCCGCCAAACCACTGGTAGCTACAGTGTGGTAGTTGCTCGTGATGATGGCTCAGCGCTGTATCAAATGCCGCTGCCTGATCGCGGTCATGGGGTGGCCCTGCAACCGAACGGATCCTTGGCGGCGGCATTTAGTCGTCGGCCGGGCAGCTATTTACAGGTCTTCGATTATCGTCAAGGTCGGGCTTGGCCGCTTTACGTTGCTCCTGCCAATCGCCATTTTTATGGGCATGGCGTATTTTCCCCTGATGGCAAGTACCTCTACGCCACTGAAGGGGTTCGTCAAACCAGTCAAGGCATCATTGGAATCTACGAGGTGGGCAGCTTGGTATCAGGACGGCTTGAGAAGGTTGCAGAGTTTAGTGGGTTCGGGATCGGGCCACACGAAGTGGTACTGGCTGATGATCAAACGTTGGCCATTGGTGTCGGTGGTGTTCACACCCGCGGCCGGACACCGCTGAATCTAGACAGCATGCAACCCGCGCTTGTCTATCTGGACCGAATAACCGGGGAAGAGGTCGATAGGGCCGTATTGGCCGATAAGCAGCTAAGCATTCGCCATTTGAGTGTGACCGATAGTGGTGAGATCGCTTGCGGGCAACAATATCGAGGTCTTTCTGACGATGCCGCTCCGCTAGTGGCGCTCCATCGCAAGGGGGAGGGTGAAACGCTTAAATCGTTGTTGGCCAGAGAAGAGCAGTGGCTGCGCTTCAACCATTATATTGCCAGCATTGCTAGTCTGGATGGCTATCTATTGGCAACCTCTCCCCGCGGTAATTGTTATGGGATTTGGCATGAGGCCAGTCGTGAGCTGATTGAGTTGTGCCCTTTGGTTGATGCTTCTGGGGTCGGTGTCCAGAGCGGGAAATGGTTAGTTGGCTCGGGCGCAGGAAAAGTTTTATCGATTAATCCTCCGAAGGAGGTAACCATGATGCAAAGTCGTGTAATGTGGGATAACCACTGGAATATTATCTGAAATGAAAGGGGCGGCAATTTAACCATCTAAGTACAATTGGTAGATTGTTGTCCTATATATAGCAAAATATGTCAAATATCCTGACAACTGTCAGGATTTGAAACATTACCAACTGGTAATGACGGCTAAATTTAGTCCGTTATAGATCAAACTTGCCATAATTATGATAACGGCAATGAGGAGTCAGTTGGTAATGTTAACGCTCAGTCGTGTAGGGCTTGTCCTAATGTGTGTCTTCTCTCAGGTGAACCATGCTGAGGAAGAGGCCTGGCCGGTACAGCCATTATCTGCAAGAGATCAACTGGAGCAGCAGTTCTCCGATGATATCCTGCAGCAGAAGAAAGCCCGTCAATGGGTACATGAAGTTGCCAACGATATAGCGGCCATTCGTTATATTGATGAGCTGGCAGACCTGTACCAGAGTATTGGCTTTGTTCCGCTGTGGCAGGATACCTTTACTGCCAGTGATTTCGAGCAGCAGCTACGCATGGTGGTGCTGTCGAATATCAGTAGTGATTTCAACCGCCGCTATTCACTTCTCCAGCATTACAAACAAGCAAACGACTGGCGGCAGTATGATCTGTTGGCTACCGATACGCTGTTTGCCTATATGAGTTACGTCGAGGGGATCCCATCTTACGGTAAAGGGTGGTTATTTGGTGCAGGGGTTGATCCCCAATTACCAATGCCGTCTGAAACGACCTTATCCCGGTTGTACAATGCAATTGATACCGAGCGATTGCGTTTTTATGTCAATAGCCTCAAACCTGATGACGAAAACTACACCCGCTTGTTATTGGCTATCGATGCACTCGAGCCAGCAGCTAACGATAACTGGCCTGGGTTCTATCAACCAGGGATTATCCGACTTGGTACTCGGTTGAAAAACCCGGATTCGCTTATCACCACATTGGAGACTTTGGGGGATTTACGTGACTTCGAAGCTGATCAGATCCGTGCTGCAGGGGTGCGAACCTATAACGTAGACCTAGCCAATGCAGTGAAGAGTTTCCAGCGCCGTCACGGGCTGAAAGTCGATGGGGCAATTGGCCCGCAAACACGTCAATGGCTGGCGATATCACCTAAGTCCCGTATTCGTGTTCTAGCCCTTAATGCCCAGCGTACCCGGTTATGGCCTTCGGACGCCTCGTCACTGCTGGTGGTCAATATTCCTAATTACGAGTTAAGCCTGTGGCTCAATGATAGGCATGTACTTGATAGTAAAGTGATTGTTGGCCGGCCTAGTCGTAGAACACCGCTAATGACAACCAATGTGTCATCTGTGGTATTCAATCCGTACTGGAATGTTCCTATGTCGATAATGCGCAAGGACATTTTACCGAAGGCACGAAGAGACAGAGGGTATTTGCACCGCAATGGTTTCGCGGTGATCCGAAGCTGGCAAAGCTCTGAGCAGATCCCTATCCATACTATTGACTGGCGTATCGTTAATGCCAAATCTTTTCCATACCGGTTACGGCAAAAACCGGGTAATAGAAATGCACTGGGTCGATTTAAGTTCAACATGCCCAATGATCACGCCGTTTATTTACATGACACGCCTTCCAAGAGCCTGTTCGCCAAAGAGACGAGGGCATTCAGTTCGGGGTGTGTCAGGGTAGAGCAGGCTGGAAACTTAGCAATGATTTTACTCAATCATTCTGGCGTGACGGAGCAGCGGGTAAATCAGCTCAAGGCACGTACGAAAACCAAGACAGTTGGCCTGTCCAATAAGGTGAAAATACAGGTGATCTACCAGACCGCATGGGTTGATAATGATGGCTTGGTAAACTATCGGAACGATGTTTACGACTATGACAAGTTTATCGCCATGTCGCAAAACCAAGAATTATTTACATCTCTTTACACTGAATAAAATGCTTTTACGTCAATAATTAGGCAGCTTTTGGATAAAAAGCTGCCGTTTTTTTGTCATTTCAAGGTTTGACTGAACAATATCTGAACGTTATCTTGCTTCTCCATTAAGGGAGCCCGGCTGGGGTTGCGTGACAAAGCCTGAAAAAGGCAAGAAGTTAGTTGTTGTTGAGTTATGTCTGAAATTGATTACAAGCGCCGTCAGTTACTGGCTGCTGGTGGAGTAGCGCTTGGGGCATGTTTATTGCCAAGTTGGGCGGTAGCAAGTCCGTATAAAGCAGGGAGTGCTCGCCAGATATCGTTGCACAATATACATACCAGTGAAGATCTCGAAACCGAGTACTTCAACGGTAAGTTATATGTCAAAGAAGAATTACAGAAAATTAACCATATTTGCCGAGACTTCAGGCGTAATGAAGTCGCGCATATGGACCGCCGTTTATTTGATGCGATCACCGAGATCCAAGCTGGTCTAGGCCACAAAGGGCAGGTACGGGTCATTTCAGGCTACCGTTCTCCAGCGACCAATAAAGCGCTGCAGAAAAATGGCGGTGTTGCGACAAAGAGCTATCATATGAAAGGTCAGGCCATCGACTTCAATCTAGAAGGTGTCTCTCTGTCACGGATCCGTAATGCCGCACTTGAAATGCGCCTCGGTGGTGTAGGATATTATCCTCGTAGCGGATTCGTCCATATTGATACGGGTCCTGTACGTCGCTGGAATGGGTGATTACCCTGTCAGCATACGCTTGGAAGCAAACTGAATAATTACAAAGCCGACACTGCCTCCCTCTCTTGGTAGCTGTCGGCTTTGCTGTCTCTGTACTCCCATTTTTGCTCTGCTGAATCCTGCAATTTGAAGTCACTTATGTATATGCTATCCTGCGGCAAGAACTGAAACCGCTAGGGAAAATCAATGAGTCTTCAATTTGAAATTGTGCCGGTCACCCCATTTCAGCAAAACTGCTCGATCATCTGGTGTGATGAAACTAAAGAAGCAGCAATGGTTGATCCGGGAGGTGATATTCACCTTCTTAAAGAAAAAGCACAGCAATTAGGGTTGACTGTTACCAAACTGATCTTGACTCACGGTCACCTTGACCACGTTGGTGGCACTGCACCATTGGCAAAAGAGTTGGATATTCCGGTGATTGGTCCGCATAAGGAAGACGCATTCTGGCTACAGGGTTTACCTCGCCAAAGTGAAATGTTTGGTTTTCCGCTAACTGAAGCGTTTGATCCTGATCAGTGGCTAGAAGAAGGCGATACCGTCACAGTGGGTAACCAAACGCTCTCTGTTCTGCATACGCCTGGCCACACACCTGGTCACGTGGTGCTTTACAGCGATGAAGCAAACGTGGCGTTTGTCGGTGATGTGCTGTTCAATGGCGGTATTGGCCGTACCGATTTCCCTAAGGGCGATTACCAGACTTTGATTGATTCTATCAAGGGAAAGCTATGGCCATTAGGTAATGAGGTGACCTTTGTTCCGGGTCACGGTCCGCTTTCGACCTTTGGCCGTGAGCGTGCATCAAACCCGTTTGTTGCCGACGAAATGCCGCTGTACTAATGTCTTTCACAGCCCAGATTTATCTGGGCTGTTTTTGTTTTATTCCCATTTAAATTTTGTGACTACTTTCACGTTTCTACCTCCGCTGGACTGGAATTAGGAAATTTTCCTAATTGTCCTAAGTCCGGTTCTCAAGCCACACACTACTTGTCTCCCTACAATGCCTGCCAATGGTCTTTTTGCTCTGTTTGCTGATCTGGCGAGTAGGGGCTGTTGAAGCTTTATGCCCAAAAGAGGCTTTGAAGTTTCAACAGGCCCTATTCGGCAGAAGAAGATCAGAACGTACAGCTTGCGCTGTAAATAACGTCGAAAAAGTATTGAGGGTGACACATGCTTAAACTTCTTGATCAGGTCAGAAAGCCAACGTTGGATCTGCCTGTAGAAGAACGCCGTAAAATGTGGTTCAAGCCGTTTATGCAATCGTACTTGGTTGTATTTATCGGTTACATGACCATGTATCTGATTCGTAAAAACTTCAACGTTGCTCAGAACGACATGATCTCAACCTACGGCCTGTCGATGACAGATCTGGGTCTGATCGGTCTGGGTTTCTCCATTACCTACGGTATTGGTAAAACTGTTGTTTCTTATTATGCCGATGGAAAGAATACCAAACAGTTTCTTCCTTTCATGTTGATTCTTTCCGGTATTGCAATGTTGGGCTTTAGTGTCAGTCTGGGCGGCTCAAGCGCCAGCCTGTTCATGATGGTAGGCTTCTATGCACTGAGCGGTTTCTTCCAAAGTACCGGTGGTCCATCGAGCTATTCAACCATCACGAAGTGGACGCCGCGTAACAAGCGTGGTACCTACCTAGGTTTGTGGAATATGTCCCATAACGTAGGTGGTGCCGGTGCTGCTGGTGTTGCATTGTTCGGTGCAAACTACCTGTTCGACGGGCATGTGATTGGTATGTTCATCTTCCCGTCGATCATTGCCTTGGTAGTGGGTTTCATGTGTTTGCGCTTTGGTAGTGATTCACCAGAAGCATACGGTCTGGGTAAAGCAGAAGAGCTATTTGGTGAAGAGATCAGTGAAGAAGATATCGTCGCTGAAGAAAACCAGATGACCAAACGCGAAATCTTCATGGAATACGTACTGAAGAACAAAGTTATTTGGCTATTATGTTTCGCTAATATCTTCTTATACGTTGTCCGTATTGGTATCGACCAGTGGTCAACCGTATACGCTTACCAAGAGCTTGGCTTGTCGAAAGAAACCGCTATCTCAGGTTTCACCCTGTTTGAAGTGGGGGCTCTAGTGGGGACGCTGATGTGGGGTTACCTGTCTGACTTGGCAAATGGCCGCCGTGCAATCGTAGCGTGTGTCTCTTTGGTACTGATTATCTTCTCCCTTGAGTTCTACCAGCATGCAACGAACGAGTACATGTACCTAGGTTCACTGTTTGTACTTGGCTTCTTGGTGTTCGGTCCTCAGCTTCTGATTGGTGTTGCTGCGGTTGGTTTTGTTCCTAAGAAAGCAATCAGTGTAGCTGATGGTGTTAAAGGTACTTTTGCTTACCTGATTGGTGACAGCTTCGCGAAACTGGGTCTGGGTATGATTGCAGATGGTACGCCAATCTTTGGTCTGACGGGTTGGAAAGGTACATTTGCTGCCCTAGATACCTCAGCCGCTATCTGTATTGTTTTACTTCTCTTTGTGGCCGTTGCGGAAGAGAAGAAGATCCGCCGTGAAAAGCGCCTGCAAAAAGAGCTTGAGCTAAAAATGGCTTGATCGCTATAACGAGATGCTTTTAAAAAACTGCCTGCGGGCAGTTTTTTTATACCTGCTTTTTATAAGTGCTTAGTTGCAAAATCACTATTTTTGATTAATTACATTTCAGCCTTGTTTCAGAAGGGCCGAACAGGTAGTTTATGCCTCTTTTTCGCCTTGGGGGATAAAAAATGATCAACGTTGCTTTGGTTGATGATCACATCATTGTACGTTCTGGATTCGCACAGTTACTGATGTTGGAAGATGACATCAATGTGGTGGGTGAATTTGGCTCGGCCAAGGATGCCCGCCAAGGTCTGCCGGGTAGCCAGGCGAATGTCTGTATTCTCGATATCTCGATGCCGGATGAAAGCGGCTTGTCGTTACTGTCGGATCTTCCTGAGGGCATAGCCTGCATCATGCTTAGCGTTCACGACAGCGCTGCTGTGGTGGAAAAAGCATTACAGACAGGTGCCAGAGGATACTTGAGCAAACGCTGTAGCCCTGATGAACTGGTTCAAGCCGTCAGGACGGCGGCTGCAGGTGGCTGTTACCTCACCCCGGATATTGCGATCAAGCTGGCAACAACCGCTAAATCGTCCGCGTCTCTGTCCCAGTTAACCAAACGTGAGCGTCAAATTGGTGAAATGCTGGCGACTGGCTTGGATGTCAAAGCCGTGGCGGTCGAACTCGGCCTGAGCCACAAGACCATCCATGTCCATAGGGCGAATGCGATGGATAAACTCGGTGCAAAAAACAACGTTGAGCTAGCCAAGCATTTCAATACCGAGGTGTTGTAGTGCGCAATTTTGCCCTTACCACGTTAGGTGGGTGGCTGTTGATCGCCTGCGCTTGGTTTTGTCTCTGGGCCATTGCTTCCTATTTCACCCTCGACCCGGAATTGGCCGTTTTCCTATTCCCTTTCGCACTTCGAATGGGGATTGCCTTGCATTGCCCTAAAAAGTACTGGGGCGCAGTATATGGCGCCGAGTGGGCTTTGATGCTGGCATTGGCGCCGCAGGTGGGTAATCCCCTATGGGGTTCAGCACTGTGCGCGAGTATTGCCAGTGTGCCGTTGTTGTGGGTGGCACACGGCCAATATTATGGCACCCAGCTTCGCCGATTATGTGTGATGGGCACTGTGATTGGCCTGGCAGCGCTGCTCAATGTGGCTATATCAGGCTGGTTTAGCGATCACAGTTGGATGGTACTGTTAGTCAGTATTACTGGCGGGCTGATGCTTGTGCCGAGCTGCTATCTTATCTGGAGTTATCTATTCCAGCAGGCCTGGATCCCGTTGACGGTAGACTTGGTGTCCCGCCCTGTGGCCTTGCGAGTGAGGCATATCTTTTTCTATGCTGGATTGTTTATTGCCAGCATTGCTCTGCAGTTAGGTCTACCGGATGAAATGCGCCGCTTCGCTCCTTTTTGTTTGGCTATTCCGATCATTTTGTTAGCTTTCCGTTATGGTTGGCAGGGGGCTTTGTTGGGGACTCTGCTCAATAGTGTGGTGTTGATCGCAGCCCGAAGTACAGGTAGCAACTTGGAAGTGACCGACCTATTGCTTTCGCTGTCGGCACAAAGCCTGACTGGTATTTTGCTGGGGATGGGAATCCAACGTCAGCGTGAGCTGAATCAGCAACTGCGACTACAACTCAACCGCAATCACAGTTTATCTCGTCAGTTGGTCAAAGCAGAAGAATCCGTGCGGCGTGACGTTGCCCGTGAGCTCCATGATGAGATTGGCCAGAATATTACGGCAATTCGCACCCAGGCTTCTATTATCCAGCGGGTAGAAACCACGCCTGTGGGCGCGGGGTGTGCCGGCATGATTGAAAATTTATCACTGAATATCTATGACACTACCAAGGGTTTGCTGAGCCGCTTGCGCCCGAAATCACTTGATGACATGGGGTTGGTCGACTCCCTGGAGCAACTGATAAGGGATTTGGAGTGCGAGGCACAGGGGATTTCAGCATCTATCGATTGGCACTGTAACGGATATGAACCCGATGATTTAAGCGATACCCTGAGTGTGACCCTGTATCGCCTCTGTCAGGAATCAATGAACAATGTGGTCAAATACGCGAAAGCCAGCCAGCTTGAGCTGATTTTTGTGTTGGATGCAGAATCGGTCGCTCTGACTGTTCGCGATAATGGTCGGGGGTTTAGTGTCGAACAGGTGATGCAGATGTCTTCCCATGGCTTTGGTCTGCAGGGCATGCGAGAGCGGGTTGAAGCTCTTGGTGGCTCGATCAATGTGGACAGCCATACTGCAGGAGTAAATAAAGGCACCTGCATCGCGATCCAACTGCCCATTCTGTAAAGACGGGCTGGAAAGAATTGTTGTGAGGACATTATAGTGAAAACGCAAGTGCTGGGGAATTCAGAGTCCTCACTAAGCTCAGAGGCAGTCGTTAACCCAGAGCTATCCGGCAGCGGCCAGCGTGTTGATGAGCAGTATCGTTACTGGCGTTTGCATATCATGCTAACTATGTATGTCGGTTACGCGGTATTTTACTTTACCCGCAAGAATTTCAATTACGCCATGCCAACCATGTTGGTGGATCTTGGCTTGGATAAGTCCGATATCGGCATGATGGGCACATTGTTCTACATTACCTACGGTGCCTCGAAGTTCCTCTCTGGCGTGATCTCTGACCGCTCTAACCCTCGCTATTTTATGGGTATCGGCCTGATGGCGACCGGTGTGGTGAATATTATGTTCGGTTTTGCTGATTCACTGTGGTGGCTGATGACACTGTGGGTCTGTAACGCGTGGTTTCAAGGCTGGGGTTGGCCACCATGCTCGAAGCTGATGACAACATGGTACTCCCGTTCTGAGCGTGGCTTTTGGTGGTCTATTTGGAACACGGCCCATAATGTTGGCGGTGCTTTGATCCCCTTGTTAGTGGGTTACCTCACCTTGCACTACAGCTGGCGGCTAGGTTTTATTGTTCCCGGTGCTATTGCGGTGGTGATTGGATTGGTACTGTGCTGGCGATTGCGGGATAAACCGACGACTCTCGGCTTACCTACTGTGGGTGAGTGGCGTCAGGACCGGCTCGAACTGACCCATGAGCGGGAAGGGTTTGGTTTGAGTACCAAAGAGATCCTACGTAAATATGTACTGACCAATAAGTATATTTGGTTGCTGGCTTTTAGCTATGTGCTGGTGTACGTGGTACGAACTGCAATCAATGACTGGGGTAACTTGTACTTGAGCGAGCAGCAGGGTTATGGATTGATCCAGGCCAATACGGCACTGTCTTTATTTGAAGTTGGCGGTTTTGTTGGCTCGCTTGTGGCAGGCTGGGGCTCGGATCGCTTATTCGGCGGTAACCGAGGGCCAATGAATGTCATTTTCGCTATCGGGATCTTTTTGTCAGTTGCGGCGTTGTGGCTGATGCCAGTTAAAAACTTTGCCTTGCTATCAGGATGTTTCTTCTCGATCGGCTTTTTTGTCTTTGGTCCACAGATGTTGATCGGCATGGCTGCGGCGGAATGTTCGCACAAAGATTCGGTAGGGGCCGCGACTGGTTTTGTCGGCTTGTTTGCTTATATGGGCGCTGCGCTGGCAGGGTACCCACTGGCTCTTGTGATGGAGTATTTCCACTGGACTGGATTCTTTGTTGTTATTTCTGTCGCTGCCGGGGTTATTGGGCTGCTGTTGTTACCCTTCCTTAAAGCTCAGGCAACGCCGGAAAGTGCTACACCATAAATTTGGCCTGTACTGGCCTATCTTAGCTTGCTGCTAGATATCGCCGTGCCAAGCCAGCAAAGTCGGCAGCAGGGCGGTCAAGGAAGTCTTCTGAAATAAAGAAGTCATAGCCAATGAGCTCACGGTTATAGCGCATCCGGTTGGCCAGCATTGCTTGTAAGCCCTTCAGCACATTACCCGATTGGGTGATGTAGTGATTATCATCAAACATGATGTCTTCGATTTCGAAATGTGGATTGTCGATACCTTTATGGGCCATGATTAACAGGATCCGCTGATCGATGAGAAGCTTGGTGGCGACCCTAGGGCAAATTGCCTTAATAAATTCTTCGTAGTCTTTAAGTTTAACACCAACCCAAGGAATGGGCTGGTGCCAGCCGTCTTTGGCAATACTGGCTTGGGAGATAGTATCGATATTTTTCCAGCGAGCCAGCCAACCACCGCAATGGCTGTGAAACTGGAGATGCATAAACGTCAGGGTGAAAGACAGCTCTGGACCTTGTGAATACTTGTACCCAATGAGCATCGTAATGCACGCGCCAATCAGCAAGATGGCGACAACAGGTGGAGCCACAGCGGGGAATACTAAACCAATAAGTGTGGCAACAACGAATCCCGCAATACCTGCAATAAACAGGTTAGCCTGGTATGGGGTGATGCCTGTGGTGATATACCGTGTTTTCAAACTGTAACGCATAGCCAATACCGATCTGTTTTGATCAACTTAAGTATTGTCGAAATGGTCAAAACGATCACTGAAGTTGTCATTTTAATATTCCGTCATTGTTGATGACCCTTTAATTGCATATGGGGTTTTATCCAGATGTTTGGCGAAGATGCAGAAATATCCCTGCAATTTTCTATAACATCTTTTTATTTCGAGTTTTTTTCTGTCAGTTGTAAAACATCAAAAATGAGAGGAAGTCGCCTATTTTTGAGTTAAATCACCTTTTGTTGCGGATGAAATAACCGTTTGCTGGTATTTCTCTGACATCCTTGGTATAACACGCGCTTACTTTTTCCCGCTGGAAGTATCGGCCTGTTATGTTTTCAGGTTGATGAATGGTGGTGACTGAAAGTAGTGCAACGGAGTAGGAAATTTAATGAGAATCTCTCACAAACGTAAAGTTCAGCTGAAACTACAAAAACGCCTTAAAGGTCTTGTAGTTGAAGCAAAACCAGCAGCAGTTAAGGCTGTTGTGAAAAAAGCACCAACTGCAGAAACAGTAAAAGCTGCTCCAGCGGCGAAACCTGTTGTTGAAGAGCAGAAGCCAGTTAAAGCAGCGGCACCGGTTGCTGTAAAAGTGTCTTTGACTCCAAAGCAGCAGCAAGTGCTAGATATTGTTGTTAAGAATGCTGAAGGCATCAATCCGAAAGGTATTGGTCTTGAAGCAGGCCAAGAAGACACAAAAGCGGCTTCTTGGGCCACTGGTGCGCTGAAAAAACTGACCGAAGAAGGTTTGGTTGAGCGCATCCAACTGGCAGGCAACAAGGTGCTTTACAAAGCACTTTAATTTCAAAATGACGAAGCGCGCTGCTTAAGGCAGGGCGATTCTTGACTGTTTTGAAATTGCAGCCAGGCCCGTTCCTGATTTTGTCAGGGGCGGGTATAACCCTCCTTTTATTCGCATGGTTTTCCGTTAAAACTGTCACTCTGCAACGTTTGTAAAACTGTCTCAAATTTGCGTTATTTTCTATCTCAATGATAAACGTGTTGCATTCTCCTGACGTTATGTCTCATCTCTGCTATAACTTATTATAAATAGACACCTATCAGTAACGTCTTGGTTTTCAAGATGTGTTATGCGGAGGCGAGTTTATGACAATGATAAGTGCTAGAGAGTTCGCCGATTGGTTACGCGTTCGATTCGCTAACGATGAGCAAGGCGTGAGTCTAACAAGAGATGACATCAATCAATTAACAGGACGCCAGAGCTTTTCGCTAGGATTTGTCAACGACATCCATTATGAACTCATGCAGCATGGTATGGCATTTGTCACTGATACATCGCGAGAGACTTTCTATTTGGTTCCCGTGTCGAACAAACCTTGGCGCGAACAGTTGGAGCATCAATACGAACGAGAGCTGTTCTGTAACGTGCTACCGTTAGACAAGTCAGGTTAAATCGATATTACTGAACATCAGTATAAAAAAACGGGCGCAAAAGCGCCCGTTTATAGTCTCAGCGTGTGAGGTTATGGCTAGGGTTAAAGAACCGCGGCAATACCTTTACATAACGGCTGCATGTTTGCTTTGGTCATACCGGCTACACTGATACGGCCAGAGCCAACGATATAAATACCGAAGTCGTCTTTCAGGCGGTTCACTTGGTCTTTATTCAGACCAGAGAAAGAGAACATACCGTTCTGGCGTTCAATAAAGCTGAAGTCAGCGTTGACGCCGAAATCTTTCAGGGTCTGAACAAACAGCGTGCGCATTTCCTGAATACGGTCGCGCATGTCAGCCACTTCAATTTCCCATTCTGCGCGGAGGTCTGCATCGTTCAAAATTTCGGTCACAATTGCGGCACCGTGTGCTGGCGGATTGGAATAGATCACGCGAGCAATACTCTTCACTTGGCTAAATGCTGTCGTTGCTTCAGCATTGTCTTTAGCTACAAGAGTGAACGCACCGACACGTTCGTTGTACAGACCGAAGTTTTTCGAGAATGAGCTGGCGATAAGAAGTTCTTCACACAGGTCTGCAAAAATACGAAGTCCTTGAGCATCTTCTTCTACCCCTTTGGCAAAGCCCTGGTAGGCAAAGTCAAACATAGGCAGTAGTTGTTTCTCTTTACATAGCTCAGCTAGTTGTTGCCATTGTGGTGCTTGCGGGTCGATACCCGTTGGGTTGTGACAGCAACCATGAAGTAACACGATATCACCAGGTGCGGCATTGGCTAGATCAGCGAGCGCGGCATCAAAGTCCATGTCTTTGCTTTGTGCATCGTAGTAGCTGTATTGAACTGTCTCCAGACCAGCAGCGGTGAATACACCGTTATGGTTAGCCCACGTTGGGTTACTGATCCAGACTTTCACCTCACCAAGCTGACGCTTGATAAATTCAGCGGCCAGACGAAGAGCACCTGTACCACCTGGGGCTTGTGCTGTTTGTGCACGTTTGGATGAAATGATTGGCGAGTCGGCACCGAACAGCAGTTGCTGTACTGCTAGACCGTATTCTGCCGTGCCAGGAATACTTAGGTAAGATTTGGTGGTTTCTTTTTCCAGTAAAATCGCTTCTGCTTTTTTGACTGTAGCTAAAACCGGTGTATTACCTGATTCATTTTTATAGATACCTACACCAAGATTGATTTTTTCAGGGCGGGTGTCTTTTTTAAATTCTTCAGTTAGACCAAGAATTGGGTCGGCGGGTGCAGCAGAAATTTTCTCAAACATTGTCAATCATCCATGCTGGTAATGGTAAAAAGTTAATATGTTCTTTATACCTTTTATCGCTGGCGGTTGACAAGAAATTGTAACATCTTGGCCAAATAAAATATGACAGCAGTGAATTGTTACTAGTTTTCACTAACATTTGAACAAAATGGCCAAAGTCTCATCAATGTTGTTTGCAAGAAAATTACAACAAAAGACAAAAAAATACTGGTGTTTTGTGCGCCAAATCTCATGAAATCTGTATAAATTTCATCTAAAAACGTAATTTTATTATAAATCAAATATGCAAGTGTGACCCTATGTGAAACTGATCACAGTTGGTAGGGGTAGGGTTGTCATAGCATTGCTTCCCGATGGAAATCGGTCAAATGTGATGATCACGGTCTGAATTAGCAATGTAAACATAGAAAAATCCTGTTTTCGTCTTGGTTAGTTCAGAAACATACTAATATATCCAAGTTATCTCAAAGCTTCATATTTTGACGTTACCTGGGTTTGAATAAAAAAACGATCATCCGTTTTGTCCGGTTGTTGTAAATCTGCTGCAGTATCAATGAGTTTTGTAGCAGGAATTATCGGGGAACACTCAATGGAAAAGCCACGCCTTACGTTTTGGCAGATATGGAATATGAGCTTCGGCTTTATGGGGATTCAATTTGGCTTCGGGTTGCAAAATGCCAATGTCAGCCGAATTTTTGAAACTCTGGGAGCAAGCATTGATCAAATCCCGATCCTTTGGATAGCTGCACCGTTAACCGGCTTGCTCGTCCAGCCGATCATCGGTTACTTCAGTGACCGCACGTGGACAATACTCGGCCGCCGTCGCCCTTATTTTCTCTGTGGGGCCATTGCTTCATCATTGGCATTGATCATCATGCCTTATTCACCCTACCTGTGGGTTGCCGCTGGTATGCTGTGGATTTTGGATGCGTCAATCAATATTTCAATGGAGCCGTTTCGTGCCTTGGTGGCCGACAACCTTCCTTCCGAGCAACGTACCCAAGGCTTTGCCGTTCAGACATTCTTTATCGGTGTTGGCTCCGTGGTCGCATCTGCAATGCCTTACTTGCTGAGTAATGTCTTTAATGTGGCCAATACTGCACCGGCAGGTGAAGTACCGCCCTCAGTGAAGATTTCATTCCTATGCGGTGCTTTGGTGTTTGTGGCATCTATCCTTTGGACCGTATTCAAAACCAAAGAGTACTCGCCGAAAGAGTTGGCTGCTTTTCATAATACAGAGCCTGAACAGCAGGAAGAAAAGGCTAGTCTTAAAGCTATCTTTTCAGATATCAAGACAATGCCTAAGACTATGATGCAGTTGGCAGTGGTACAGTTCTTTTCTTGGTTTGCGCTCTTTGCAATGTGGATTTACACCACCTCAGCGGTAACCTCGCAAATTTTCGGAACGACAGATACCAGTACAACCTTATATAACGAGGGGGCGGACTGGGTAGGACTGTGTTTTGCCGCCTACAACGGTATTTCGGCACTGGCCGCCTTTGCCCTGCCATGGTTGGCACAACGTACTAGCCGCAAGTTTGTTCATAGTTTGTCGTTGATCATTGGTGGTTTGAGCCTTGCATCAATCTCTCTTATCGACAACCCAGCAATGCTTATGGTGAATATGGTCGGTATTGGTTTGGCTTGGGCAAGTATTCTTTGTATGCCATACGCTATTCTTGCCGGTGCATTACCTGCACACAAAATGGGCTTTTATATGGGCGTGTTCAACTTCTTTATTGTACTGCCACAAATCTTGGCTGCTGGTATTCTGGGCTTCTTCACCCGCTGGGCGTTTGATGGTAATACCATGATGGCGATTGTTCTGGGAGGGGTATCAATGATATTCGCCGGGCTAGTCGTTTGTATTGTGAAAGATGAAGATGAGCCTAATAAGATAGAACAAGGTGTATCGGTAAAACCTGTTACCGTTTAACTTGAAATAGTGAACTGAAACGATATAGAGGCCAGCTTAATGCTGGCCTTTTTATTTCGACATGATGAGTAATTAGCCAGTAGCTACTTAGTTAGCTAAATTGAGCCGGCCTTTTTTCCAAAAAGGCACTGACCGCCTCCTTGGCCTCTTCACTTCTAATCCTTTTTATAAGTTCGATGTTTTCATCTTCAATCGTTCGCAACAAACGTTCTTTATCTTGCTGCCCAAGCATGCTTTTACTGATCTGCATCGCTTTGGGAGGGAGTTGCGCAATTTGCTTGGCACATTGAAGAGCGGCGTCATCTGGTGTGTTGCTGATTTGGCTGACAAAGCCAAGTGACAGCGCCTCTTCGGCGGCCATAGGTGCCCCTAACAATAACATTTCTTTGGCTTTTCTTGGGCCGACTAGCTTGGAAAACTCGGTACTTGAAGCCATCTCTGGACAAAGCCCTAATTGCACAAATGGTGTTTTGAATACGGCGGATGGCGAGCAATACACAACATCGACAAACTGCAACATAGTGGTACCGATACCGATTGCAGGGCCTGAGACAGAGGCAATGATCGGTGTTTCGCACTCTACCAGTGATTTCATAAATCGCTCGCCATGAAAGTCAGCCATGCCCTGTGAAATAGCAACAAAGTCCTGCATGTCATTTCCTCCACAAAAGATCTCTGGTAATCCCCGCAATACAATAACTCGAGTTTCTGAGGAATTGTTACCTTGAATAATAGTATCTGCCAAGGTGTGATACATGGCTTGATTCAGGGAGTTTTTGGCCTCTGGGCGAGTAAGTTGAATATCCAGAATCAGCCCGTTGTGTGTAATGTGAATATCCATTTCAGCGTTCCTTAAGTGGTAAGAGGAGTTGTGTATTTCTATTAATCATGGTCAAGGTTTAGCGGGATGCCAATCTATAGCACGAAAAGTGAGATCCAACGATGGGAAGGCAATGGTCAATTAGCAGCTATATTTAACCGAATTGTATAAAAATAGGGAATACCTATGTCTGCGCTTTGTCGTTTGTTGCTAGTGTTGTATATATCCACCGGTATTACTCTGGTGGGGTGTCAATCAACAGAGAGTGGTTATGACTGGTCACCGGGTGATGAAATCCAGACCAATTCGAGTGGGGAGGTAATGGCTCCCGATGCCATTGTATTGCCCGAAGAGGATATTGAGGCGATAAATAAACTGTAACCTGAGTTAATGATGTTTTGTTTCAGACTTTTAGGCCATAGCGGGTAACAACTTAGGTATAATCTGGTGGTTATGATTTTGATAAAGGAATGCCGCTTTGGATACCCATACTGAAAATTTCGTCCAGCAAGTTTGCGATGCACTGGCAAAGATACGCGAGAACAAGCCTTTGGTTGTCAATGTGACTAACTATGTAGTGATGAACAATACCGCCAATGCTTTATTGGCGGTTGGCGCATCGCCAATCATGGCCCATAGCCGTGATGAAATGGCTGAAATGATGGGCTTTGCCGGTGCCCTAGTCATCAATATTGGTACCTTGGATAGTCAGTGGTTGCCTCGCATGGTGTATGCCGTCGAGCAAGCCAATGCCAATGGCAAACCTGTTGTGCTTGACCCGGTTGGTTGCGGGGCTAGCCAGCTTCGTACCGAAGCTTCCCGTCAGTTGGCAACGTTGGCAGATAACTTGGTTATTCGCGCTAATGCTTCTGAAGTGATCGCACTGGCGGGGGAGTCGGCCCAGAGCAAGGGAGTTGATGCCCTTGATAGCAGCGATGCTGCTGTGAATGCTGCTAAAGCATTAGTTAAAAACTATAACTGTACTGTTGTGATCTCCGGTGCTACTGATTATGTCGTGAATAACAAGCAGGTCATTGTACTGGAAAATGGACATGAAATGATGCCATTTGTAACGGGAATGGGGTGTTCGCATACCGCACTGACAGGTGCATTTGCGGCAGTCGGTGTTAATGCGGGTTTGGCTGCTACGGCTATTTTGGGTGTTGCCGGTGAGTTAGCGGCTGCAAAATCGGCTGGCCCAGGCAGTCTGCAGATGAACTTGCTGGATACCATCTTTCAGCTTGATGAAGACACGCTGAGATCACGTTTGAAAATCCGAGAATGCTAGGGGCTTGCCATGTATGACTATCGATTGTATCTAGTCACCGATGAGCATCAAGATCTCAAGCAGCTCGAGTTTGTGATTAAAGAAGCGATTTCTGGCGGTGTCACTATGGTTCAGCTGCGTGAAAAGCATGGTGATATCCGGGCTTTCATTCAGCGTGCCCGATCGATCAAGACACTACTGCAACAGGCTGGGATCCCGCTGATCATCAACGATCGGGTGGATGTTGCTTTGGCTGTTGATGCAGATGGTGTACATCTTGGTCAGTCAGATATGCCTGCAGAAATTGCACGTCGCTTGATTGGTGATGAGAAAATTTTGGGTTTGTCGGTAGAAAATGAACAGCAGCTAGAATCGGCACAAAAACTGCCGGTGGATTATCTAGGCTTAAGTGCGATTTTTTCGACGCCAACCAAAACCGATACGGTATATGCGTGGGGGATAGATGGCCTGGCAAAAGCCGCGCAGTTTAGCCAGCTGCCGTTGGTGGCTATTGGCGGGATTAACCAGAAGAATATCCGCTCGGTAATTGAAGCGGGTGCCGATGGGATTGCGCTGGTATCGGCTATTTGCCATGCTGACTCGCCAAAGGAAGCGTGCCAGCAGTTATTGGCTCTGGTCGGCGAAGGCAACTAGATAATAAAGGTATCGAGATACAGTTGCTCGACTTCTTTTCTAGCCCATTCAGTGCGGCGTAGGAACTTCAAGCTCGACTTGATACTCGGGTCACTGTTGAAACAACGCACTTTGACGATTTTGCCAAGCTCTTCCCAGCCATAATGGTCAACGAGCTCTTGCACGATGTTTTGCAGGGTTAGGCCGTGTAATGGGTTGTTTGGTTGGTGCTGGTTCATTGAGTCTGCTTCATGTTTGATCTGGGAGTGGCACTATACCAGCTTGGGGTGCACGATTGAATCTTCAACGATTAATATCTGTTAGACTATAGAAGAACTTCGCAGCGAGCCATATTGGCAAGGCTGCATTATTTTTAGGATTTATTGTGCTCAATAACGATATCTTGCGACGTATCCGCTACACCTTCGACTTCAACGACTCAGCGATGATCAATATTTTTGCTGCAGCGGAACACGAGGTGACACGTGAGCAAGTTAGTGATTGGTTGAAAAAAGAAGACGATCCTGCATTTAAAAAATGCACAGATCGTGAATTAGCTATTTTTCTAAATGGCTTGATCAATGAAAAACGTGGCAAAAAAGAAGGCCCACAGGCTGAGCCAGAGTCGCGTCTGACCAATAACATGATCTTCATGAAACTCCGTATTGCGTTGAACTATAAAGCGGAAGATATTCTTGAAATCATGGAGAGTACTGATTTCAATCTGAGCAAGCATGAACTTAGCGCTTTCTTCAGAAAGCCAGACAATAAGCATTACCGTGAGTGTAAAGATCAAATTCTGCGCAACTTTTTGCTAGGTGTGCAGAATAAATTCCGCCCGGAAGCGGCTGAGTAGTTCTGATATTAAATCTATCGACGAGTTTGATTAAACCTGATTTGGTTAAGCTTTGAACGATGAAAAAAAGGCTGCTAGTGAGCAGCCTTTTTTATGTTTGTTAGCTGGTTTGCTCATCTAGGCTAATTTCACCGTCATGCTGATTCAGCAGCATTTTCTGAACATTGAAGCCGCATAGCATCAAGATCAGACACCAGTTCAAGAACGGCAGCGTGCCTTTTGTCATACTCTCGGCTAGCTGGGCCGGTTTCCACTGGAAGGTATCGCACAGGCTGTCGATTGTGATGCCTGTGAAAGTGTTGTCACCGATAACACGTTTGAACTCTTTTTCCGTCGGCATCTCGAAAGCACTTTTACTTTTAAATGCGGTTGGCTTGAACGCACGCATCACTTTTCTTGCATCGACTTCAAGCGGTTGACCATTATTTTGAATATTTGGTCGGCCAACCAGAGCGGCGAGGAAACACCAGCAAGGGTAAGGGATATCAGACATATTCTCAGGTTCACGCTTGTAGCGAGACATCCAGGCAGAGAGCTTTTTTTCTTGTAGACCCGTTAATCGTGCAAGGGTAGCGCCATCGTAACCATACTCTTTGAGCAGGTTGATAATTTCAGCCACCTCGGAAACGAAGGGTTTTTTCCATTGATTGGCAGGGGCTAGGGTGACATCTCTGATCATAGTAGGCTCATTGGGTATCTGGCTGTGGCTTGAGAGGTTCAAGCGGATTGGCATAAGCTTATGCGAAGCCAATAACTAAGTCTATTGGCTCGTGCCTCCTTGGTATCATTAACCCCATATTTGTTGTTTTCACCAGCAGTTAGGTATGTGACGAAGCTAGGCGAGAGGCTTTGTTCCAACGGCGTTGAAATAACATCAAGGGTAAATACAGCACGGCGTTGAGCCCAAAAGCAATGGCCACACAGATAGCAATACTTTCCATATCAACCGGAATTCCGGGTTTGAAATGGATTAATACCCGCTGAAGTTCGTCGCCCCTTAGAGGATTAAACATATAAAGCGCTTTTTCGTACAGATGGCCTTTTGAAAGGGTGGCCATCGCCTGTTCAAGTATCTGGTGCCGTTGGAGAACGTCACGCTTTTGTTCTGCATCGACCCGGACAATAGAGCTTTTTTCCTGTAACAGTGCATTGATCAGACTCTCGGCACTGTCAAAACCGTGCTGGCGAGCATTGTCTTCGTAGCTGCTAACCTGCTGTTTGGTCGCATCATAAAAGCCGGAAAGGTACTGCAGGTAATGGTCAGCCAGCATCGGTATTTGCAACGTTGCTATCAAGATCCCACCGAAAATGAGCCTATCAAATATCCGTTTAAACATGTGCACTCCTTGCTGTAAATTGCTCTGAAATTATACCAATCTGCTGTATTGAGAAAAGCAGCCAAGCCGTTGAATATGTTATTTATAGCGTATTGTGACGTAGCGATGTTCGATGATTGTCAAAAGTGCTGGGGATTGATGGAGCAGTAAAAGCAGGAGATAGTGAGCGGGGGTTTACTATGAGGCTGAAAACAAACAGGACGAGCATAAAGCTCGTCCTGTGGGGTATGTTTACCTATATCGAAATAGGTTTAACTTCTAACGCTAAGTTAGAAGTTAGCAGAGCGTGGTGCACGTGGGAATGGGATCACATCACGGATGTTAGCCATACCTGTCACGTAAGTGACTAGACGCTCGAAGCCCAGACCGAAACCAGCGTGTGGCACAGTACCGTAACGGCGCAGATCGCGGTACCAGTTCATGTGCTCAGGGTCGATGTTCATTTCAACCATGCGCTTGTCTAGAAGCTCTAGGCGCTCTTCACGCTGAGAACCACCGATGATCTCACCGATACCCGGTGCAAGAACGTCCATTGCAGCAACTGTCTTGCCATCTTCGTTCATACGCATGTAGAACGCTTTGATGTCTTTCGGGTAGTTCTTAACAACAACCGGTGCCTTGAAGTGTTCTTCAGCTAGGTAGCGTTCGTGCTCAGAAGACATGTCGATGCCCCACTCAACGTCGAACTCGAAGTCACGGCCAGAATCTTTTAGGATCTGGATAGCGTCGGTGTAGTCAACTTGTGCGAAGTCAGACTCAACGAAGTTTTCTAGGCGAGAGATTGCTTCTTTGTTGATGCGTTGAGCGAAGAACTCAAGATCATCACGACGCTCTTCAAGAACAGCTTTGAATACATACTTCAGCATGTCTTCTGCAAGCTTTGCTGCATCATCAAGATCAGCGAATGCAACTTCCGGCTCAACCATCCAGAACTCAGCCAGGTGACGGCTAGTGTTCGAGTTTTCAGCACGGAACGTTGGGCCAAATGTGTAAACCTTGCTAAGGGCACAAGCGTATGCTTCAGCGTTCAGCTGGCCAGAAACCGTCAGGAAGGTTTCTTTACCAAAGAAGTCTTTGTCGAAGTCTACTTCACCAGCGTCTGTCATTGGTGTGTTCACCAAATCCAGCGTTGAAACACGGAACATTTCACCAGCACCTTCTGCATCAGATGCAGTGATCAGTGGTGCAGACATCCAGAAGAAGCCTTGCTCGTGGTAAAAACGGTGAATTGCTTGAGACAAGCAGTTACGAACACGTGCAACCGCACCGATTACATTGGTGCGAGGGCGAAGGTGTGCCACTTCACGAAGGTATTCGATAGAGTGACGAGTTTTCGCCATTGGGTAAGTATCAGCATCTTCAACCCAGCCAACCACTTTAACGTCGGTTGCTGCTAGTTCGAAATCCTGACCTTTAGCTGGTGATTCAACAATCTTACCTGTGACCTCAACAGAGCAACCAGTTGTCAGCTTAAGCACTTCTTCCTGGTAATTATTTAACTCATTAGGGACCACGGCCTGAATCGGGTCGAAACAAGAGCCGTCATAAATGGCAAGGAAAGAGATTCCAGCTTTGGAATCACGACGTGAACGGATCCAGCCGCGAACAGTGACTTCACTGTCAACCGCTAGCTTACCGCTAAGTACGTCTGTTACAGGCGCGTAAGTCATGTGTAAATTATTCTCCGTTAAGGCACTTTATTAGTGTACTGCTGGGTATTTTACCCCAATACACAGTCCAAGGAGACCATATTACCTGTCTTACGTTTAGCATCAACCCTTGTTATTGCCTGAAAGGGTAAATTGATGCAGTAATCGCTCTAATTGTTCTGCTAAGTGCTCAAGATTTACACTAATTTCTTTCGAAGCCTGGGCATGAGTAGCGGTATCGTCTGCGTGTTGGGTGATGATGTCGACTTTTAAACGGATCCTGTCAGCCAATGATACTTGGCTTGCGCTCTGTTGCTGGATATTGATGGCATGGGTCTTCACGACCTGGATCTGATCGCCCATTGCCGATAAAGCAGCTGATAGCTCCTTGATCGTATCGACCTTGGTGTAGGCTGTTTGGCTAGTCGTATCGATGACGTTAGCTGAGGCGTCGCAGTCATTGTGAAGGGTTTCAATAATGGTTTGGATATCACCGGTGGATTGATGGCTTAATGTTGCTGATTCGGTTGTGCGTTGCTCTATGTAATGCGTCTGAAATGTTAAGAGGTGGTTGGATGAGGTGGGTGTGATGGTGAGTAAATAATCTGCAGATGAAGATTATCTGTATGTGATCTATGCAAGGAGGTGAATTTCTACCTTGCATAATATTTCGTTAACAGATTGAGAATTACACCTGTATGTTGATGTTATGCCTGAGCTGAAAATTGTGCTGCTGTAATACCGTAATAAACTTTGTCATCAAACCCTTGATCGAGTTTGTAATAGTCCTTTTGACACCCTTCACGTTGGTAGCCACACTTTTCCAACGTTTTGTATGAACCAACATTCGCCCCGTAGCAGTCGGCGCTGATCTTATGGCTACCTAATTCGGCAAAGCCAATTCTTGTCATCAGTTGGCAGGCGCTAGTGGCAATGCCCTGCCCCCAAGCGTGAGCCGGAAGCTGGTAACCGACTTCATAATTGCCTTCACAGAACATCACTTGGGTGATAGCTGCCATACCCATGTAACGCCCTTGCTGATCTTGAATGATGAAGGTCGGGCTGTCAGGCCACTCCCTGTTGGCAATGGCTTCTTGGGTATTTTCAATAATTGGCGTGAAGAAGCCTTGGTATAAACTCTCATCTGCGGGAGCAAAAAATAGGTATTGGTTTACCTTGTCATCGCCAAGCATGGTGATGATATCGCTTAAATCCGATGGCTGGATAAGTCGGATGGTCAATGCTTCGTGAAACGCAACTGACTCGCCTTGTTTTAATTTTGAATATGATCCTGAATTTTCTTTTAAATATGACATGATTACCTCGTTTTCAGGCGGCCATAATAGCGAACCTGAATTGGTAGTAATTGGATTTTTGCGACAAAAAATAAATAAAAGGGGGGTTATTCAAAATCACCATAGATGTCGATAGTCAGATCTCGGTTTTCTAGGTAATGGGAAGGTGTACGTTTGAGCTGTTGTTTTAGTTGTCTGATCAGGTGGGACTGGTCACTAAAGCCAAACTGTTGGGAAAACGCGGTCCAATCGATATCTCCCTGTTGATTGTAGAGAGCTACAATCATTTGCTCCAGTTTCATCATTAGCTGGTATTTCTTGATGCTTAACCCCGTGACTTGCCGAAAGCTACGCTCCAGAGTGCGTCTAGAACACGCGCATTGCTTTGCTAGATGATTAATATCTAAATTGTTCTCAGTCAATTGGTTTTGAGCGGAATTGCCTTGATCCAAACCGCTTTGTTGTTGATCCAGAAGTGCAATGATCTTTTGTGTGACGGTGAAGGGCTTGTCGATATTATTGGTCAAACTTAATGTTTCAATTTGGTAATTAACACAATCGATGATGTTTTGCCTCGTGTTGCATTGCCATAAGACACTCTGAAAGTGGCTATCAAACATCGGTGTCAGCCAGTCAAACCAAGCACACTGATTAACTAGCCCCTCGGTTGTTCTATTCAGAAGATAGAGCCCTTCGGGGCGAAAGGTAATACCAATGCGCTTGAGCGGCGCGTTATCAACCAGCGTAAGTAGTTGTTCACTGGCTGCAAGCAGGTGGCTCCCATGACCGGCAATCTGCTCATCACCTTTTTGATAGCAATAGCCTTGGTCCTCCGGAGTAAAGAGAAGGTGCGCTCTAGGGTTAGGAATGAGCTGTGGTAGTTGATCAATAATGTCATCTTGTTCTAATTCTAGATACCAGATCTGGTGGATTAGCCATTCATAGCCTTTAAGTGGCTGCTTCCAAGTGATCATTCACACTACCTTTTCGTTGACGCATCGATTTTCTCTTTCTCGGATATTCTAATTCATTCACTGCCAAAATTCGTTGGTTTCGAGCTTTGGACATAAAAAGACCCCCAATAATTGGTGTCCAACTATTGGGGGGCAGTTCATTTCCCGGGCTTTCTGTATCGTGGTATCGCTAAATTATGGCGCCGGATCCTCTGGGACTTCCAGATAGGCACAAGTCTGGCCATCGTTAAGGATGGTTCCCCCTGGAGGGCCTGCTGGTTCTTCCTCCACTGGTGGCTCCTCTCCCTCAGCCGGTGGTGTTGGCGGTGGCGGCTCAACAGGTTCAACATTCGGTACCAAGCTGGCATCGATCAGGGTGACGATGTCACTCCAGATCTCTCCTTCATCACTGCCATAGTTCAAAGTCTCATCGGTTTCCCAGCGGGTCTGGTGGTTAAAGGCTTTAATCGCCAATTTCAAACCGTCGGTATCGGTGATTTGGATCCGCTCATTCATCGGGTGCGACTCGTCGACTGACTCGTAATACAGCGTGCCGTCTTCTTCTATCTTCCAGCGGATGGCAAAATTGAAACCACAGCCACTTCCATCAACATAACTTCCCTTGAAAAAATCACCATCAAAGTCATCACTTAATTTTAGGTAACGAGCGGTATCATCATTACTGTGATCGCCACTGTCACCTCCAGGGTCACTAGCAAATATCAGGGCCTTATCATCACTATTGTTACCAGTCTGGCCAACCAGCAGCGCTTCAGTGAAAACAGGGTCGCGACCAAACCAGATTTGTTTACATTGCTGAACTTGGTTGTTGTAGTTGCTTAAGCTTTCCTTGACCACAGGTGTTGTGGTGGTTTGGTCCCAGCCGGAATCGCTATCAAGGCAAGCCGCTAATGAATCAGGTGCATACTCACGGGCCATTAAGCTGGAAATCTGTGCTTCTTGCCCCTGTTGGCTGAATACCTTAATCGCCAGTAGGTTTTGCTGGTATTCGTAATTTGTCAGAGACCAGAAATCGAATTCGTCTTCGAGGTTGGTGTTACCAATTAGCTTTAGGTAGCCGTCGTCAGTCAGTGACCAGTTTCGGGAACCTGTTTCTGCGCTGGTATTGCGGTAAAACTCCCATGTGTTGTCATTGCGCAAAATGTGCGTAGTGATTTCACCATCATCGCTGATTTGCACCAAGTTCTTATCGACTAAATCATTAACGGATTGGGTGGTGAAACGTTCATCACCGCCACACTCTGTAATAGCATTGAGGAACAGCCCTTCGTTACCGAATTCGGTATCACCAAAGTCACATTCAGCAAATGGAGGAAGGTTGTCACGGGTTGCGGCATCAAAAATTTGCGCCTTGGCATCATTGTCAAAACCAGAGAAGTTAAACTCTTCCAGTTCTAGCAATACCTCCCCGATGTTGACATAACCTCTGTCTTCAACCAAGAACAGCTTGTCACCCGAGAAGGGATAGTTATCTGCGACTTGCTTAATCACATCAGGAATATCAAAGCGAATGACTGACTTTCCAGAAACCGTTGTCGGTGCCCATACCCCGGTGTCTTGGATTGTCCATTCGTTGGCGGCAATTCTGCTCCAGTAACGTACCGTGAAAAAGTCATCTTCGATAAATTCAGCAATGATATTTTCAGTGAGATTGAAGCCGTTGATTTGATCCGAGGATAGGGCAATGTCGAATACTGGCGTTCTGACGTCACTCAGTGCTGTGAAAGCCGCATCAGGTGTCAGTACTGGGTATACGCGACAGGTGTTTTTGTCGTTGGTGTTGTCACACAGTAAATAGGTTTCACTTTCAGGTCGCCAGGAGAAATAAAACCCAGAAGCGCCATCAGAGAACGTGGCTTCGGATTTGATATATCGGGTCAGAAAATGGTTTTCTCGGCTCGACAAAAAATCATGCATTTTTTTGTCTGCTAGCGAGTAAACTTGTGCCTCCAGTGTGACGCCTAACTTATCATCAATGTTTAGGGCCGCATCAGTCATCAGTGCATTGCGGTCAGTGGCAAACTGCACTTTTAGATAACTGAATAGTCCTACCCAGCCTTGGTTGGTTAAAACCTGTGAGCGGATATCTTCAGAACCGAAGCTGGTCGAGTTACTGAGGTAAGAGAAGATGATATCGAGGGCGATATCTTCGCCGCCATCTTTTTTCCATCTAAATTCATTGATTTGTGTTTCGCTGCCATCGTAGGACGTATTGTTGGTCAAAATCCCTTTGCCAGTGTTTCCTTCAAAAGTATTAATGGTCCAGTAGCCGTCATCGAGAATGGCCATGATGTTGGCAAGAGCTGCTGACTGTTCAGTAATAAAACGTTCAATACGACCGTCAGTCATGGTCTTAACGATAGTTAGGCTCATCAAGTCTTTCAGCGATAGTCCTTGTACCCCAATTTTGGGTAGTAAGGTATCACGGATATCGATGGATAATTTATTGATGTCTTCTAAAGCGAGGGAAACTTTACCTTGTGGGGCGTCTTGAAATACCTCGGTGAAAATTCCCCAGCTTTCGTCTGCGGCGACACGTTTAGCAAAAGCGAAGAAGGTGAGGGTGGATTCCAGCGAAACCGCGAGCCGTTCAACGGCAAGTGGTGTAAGGAAAAGTCCTTCAGGAATCGTTTCACCAACCGTAAACTCTGGTACACCGTCTAGATCGATCAACAAAACGGCGTTGATCCGAAATGAAGTGCCAGCATCAAGTTCGTATATACCATCACCTTTGTCCTCGAACCGGGTTATTTCGATAGAATCAAAAATTTTGCCTTTGTCGTCCAACCAAATGGCGGCAAAATTTTGCTCTGTTAAGTTCTGGACAGCATTGGCATAGGCCGGCTGAATTAAAGAAAAACTTTGTTGGTAGGCGAGCTCCATACCGTCAGGAGCATCGACCGAGACGGTAAAGGTGTTTGATACTGGAGCCGGTGTACCTGCGACAGGCTGAGCGGTATCACTGCCGCCTCCACAGGCGACAAGCAGCAGACTGCTGATAAACAGCAGGGTATATCCCATATAACTGCGCATATTAAATTCCCCAACAGGTCATGAATCTTTTATTGGTATTTGTTTTCTGCTGAGTATAGATAGGACAAAAAGGTGCAAAGTTAAGAAAGGAGATGGGTCTCGGATATTGAGCGGTTGTCCTGAAAATAAGACAGCCGCTCGTGGAGCTAAAATGTGAGGTAGTTTAGTGCGAGTTATGCAATAGCTAAGTATTTGTGGGTTTGGATCGATAGGCGCCAGTTGCGTTTGATACAAGTATCGATGCATAGCTCCGTCGCTCTTGGCTTCTGGCTGATCGGTTGCAACGCAATTTCTACACCGGTTTTGAGTTGCTTGCCGACAAGCAGTTCATCAAGTTGCTCAATATCTTTTTGGGTTCCGACGGGATGCTTGATTTCATTGGCTCGCTCAAGCGCACTCGCAATAACAGGAAGCTTGGCTTTCATGTTAATCTTCGGAGATACGGTGACCCAAGTGTTTTCCGTTACTTGTACTTCGGATGTACCGCTGGTTTCAATTTGGCAACGGAAGCCAGCTTGTTCCAGCGCTGTGGTTAGCGGCAGCAAGTCATAGATACAAGGCTCACCACCGGTGATGACTACATGCTTGGCGGTGTACTGTTGCTCTGTGAGCAAATTGACGATGCCCTGGGCATCTAGCTCAGTCCAGATAGGTGAATCCCCCGTCTTTGCCATGACGTCGGCAACAGAGCCATGATCTTGAGGCTCAGCACTCCAAGTTTGTTTGGTGTCACACCAGGCACAGCCGACAGGGCAGATCTGGAGCCTAACAAAAATGGCTGGCACACCGGTAAATACGCCTTCACCTTGGATAGTTTCAAAGACTTCGTTAATTTTGTACACCGTTAACCTCATGGTGGGGGATTTTCGCGACCGGTAATTATCGCAAAATTGCAGCGGGCTGTCTTTAAATAGGTTAATTTTTGCAGTTAAAAAAAAGGTAATATTTTTGCGGTATAATGAGAGCTAGGGCAAAAATTGCGGTGTTTTTCATAATTCGCCGTGACCGTTGTCACGGACTTAACATATTCGACTTCACAATTACTTCGCAAAGTAAAAAAATTAAAATGTATATTAAATAATGACAGATTTTTTCGGGAGTTTAGGCATGTATGTCGCTCAGCCAGGTCATATCGACCATATCAAAAGAAATAATGCCGGCAGCGTTTACAAGCTTATTGACTTGTTTGGCCCAATCTCCCGCATTGAGCTTTCCAAGCGTAGCCAATTAGCGCCTGCAAGTATAACCAAAATCACTCGTGAGTTGATTGAAGCTCACCTGATCAAAGAAACTGCGATTCAGGAATCGTCCAGCCGAGGTCGGCCTGCCGTAGGCTTGGTGCCGTCCAATGAAGGTTGGCAGTTTATGTCTCTTCGTTTAGGACGGGGCTACCTGACTATTGCGCTACATGAGTTGGGTGGAGATATCTTGGTTGAAGAGCGTCAAGATATAGATGTACTTCATCAAGATGAAGTAATGAAAAAGCTCATCGCTGAAATTCATACCTTTTTCGCCAACCATGTGAGTGAACTCGATCGCATTACTGCTATCGCGGTGACCTTGCCGGGGCTGGTGAATTCTTCGACCGGTACGATTATTCAGATGCCGCACTATGATGTCCATAACCTTGAACTAGGGCCGGCGATACATCAAGCGACGGGATTACCGGTCTTTATCGGTAATGACACCCGCTCGTGGGCGCTCGCTGAAAAGTTGTTTGGTAATTCGCGTGATGTCGCTAATTCCATTTTGATTTCTATTCATCACGGCGTAGGTGCAGGGATCGTACTTGATAATGTGGTCTTGAAAGGAAGGATCGGTAATGTCGGTGAACTTGGCCATATTCAAATTAAACCTTACGGTAAACGCTGTTACTGCGGTAACCATGGTTGTTTGGAAACGGTGGCGAGCCTAAAGGCCGTTATCGAGCAAGTCGAACAGCGTTTGCGTGAGGGCCACCCTTCATCACTGCATGGTAAGACCCTGACAATTGAACGCATTTGTGATGCTGCGATGGCAGGAGATACCTTGGCAAGGCAAGTGATTGTTGAATTGGGGCATCATTTGGGGCAGGCCATTGCCATTATGGTGAATTTGTTTAACCCGGAAAAGATCCTTCTCGGCGGTGAATTCAACCGGGCGAAAGACATTCTGTATCCGGCGATTATGGAGTGTGTCCGTAATCAGTCATTACCGGTTTACAACCGTGATTTAGTTATCGAGCAAAGCTCGTTTTATACCCAGGCGACAATGCCAGGTGCGGCCTTGGTCAAACAGGCGATGTATGATGGCCACTTGCTGATGAAGTTGATTGAAGGTTAATTGCTTCGGGTGAAGTCATCATGTCTTTGTAAAAATTCACATCCACAGACATGTGCTTACATATTGTTATTAGCCTAGCAGTCTCTATTCAGTTGTTCGTCAATGACATTGTGCAGAAATGACAGTGCTGCACGGTGGTCATTGCGACTCATGAACCATTGCTTCTGATTGGTTTCCAGAGGCAACAATTCAAGCCAGCGTTGGCATACCCAAGTCATATCATTGTAATCGGGTAGAGGATAGTTCTCTGCATGTTCAGGGTATTCTTCAAATAGTGCTTTTAAGCTATTTGAAATATCCCGATCGACAAACTTGATCTGGCTCGGGGTCCAATTGCTCATCGGTGTGACATCGCCAAACCGTAAGCCATCTTCTTCCTGCCAATGTTTGTTGATTAAAAACTTTTCAACTCCTCTTACGGTTACACCGAGTAGTCCATCGGGGAGTTGCTCAAAATCCGTAATGATCGCTCGGGTTCCGAAATGGCAGAGTGTCGTTTCATCTTTCATACAGAGTCCGAAACCGTTGCCGTCACCCATAGCCAGCTTGACTAACCGGGTATAGCGCGGTTCGAAGATCTTCAGTTTACTAATCCCACCAGGTAGTAGGTATATCTGTAACGGAAATAGTGGTAATTGCATAGTTCTAGCCTTACTGACGTTATTCATTATAAATACGAGCCAACCATAAGTTGGGATTGCTATAACGTTCAGGAAAAGTATAAGCAGACAATCATTAGATGTTGTCTGCTTTTCGATACTACTTAAGTGCTAGCTTGATAGCCGAAGTGAGCTGGCTAAGTTGTTGTTGATTAATGATAAATGGAGGCATTATGTAGACAAGTGTGCCAAAAGGGCGAATCCAGACGCCACTGTCTACAAATGTTTCCTGAATTTTGGCCATATCAACAGGCTCATGCAGCTCCACAACACCAATAGCCCCCAGCCAACGAACAGCCTTGACCTTGTCCAATTTTTCTATCTCTGGAAGCGACTCAGATAGTTGTTTTTCAATGGCTTTTACTTGCTCCTGCCAATGGCCTTGAGCGAGGATATCTAAGCTAGCATTGGCGACGGCACAGGCCAGCGGATTGCCCATAAACGTCGGGCCGTGCATGAAGCATCCGGCTTCTCCGTTACATACCGTATTTGCGACATGGGTACTGGTAAGGGTGGCAGAAAGGGTCATGTAGCCACCAGTTAGAGCCTTGCCAACACACATAATATCAGGACTGATACTGGCATGTTCACAGGCAAATAATTTTCCTGTGCGGCCAAAACCGGTCGCAATTTCATCTGCGATAAGCAAGATCCCGTATTTGTCGCATAACTGACGTACTCGCTTGAGGAAGGTTGGATGATAGATCCGCATCCCGCCCGCACCTTGTACGATAGGCTCGATAATGACGGCAGCAACCTCTTTCTGGTGTTGCTCTAGCTGATGGCGGAAATCGTCGATATCAGATTCTTGCCATGGTTCGAAAAAACCACACTCCGGTGACAGGGCGAAAATATGTTCTGGCAAGAATCCCTTATACAGACTGTGCATGGAGTTGTCGGGATCGGTGACCGACATAGCGGCAAAGGTGTCACCGTGGTAGCCATGTTTGACGGTTAGGAACTTCGGGCGGCGCTCGCCTTTGGCATGCCAGTACTGCAATGCCATTTTGAGGGAGACTTCCACTGCGACTGAACCTGAGTCAGCCAGAAAGACATGTTGGAGAGGATCCGGCGTAATATCGACCAGCTTGCGGCAGAGCTCAACTGCTGGCTGATGGGTAATGCCGCCAAACATAACATGTGACATCTTGTCGAGTTGGGCTTTGGCTGCTTCTGTCAGAGCTGGGTGGTTGTAGCCATGAATTGTTGACCACCAAGACGACATTCCGTCAATAATTTCCCTGCCGTCCTCAAGTTGTAAATATACCCCGCTGGCACTAACAACCGGATAGCATGGCAGTGGGTTGAGTGTTGATGTGTATGGATGCCAGACATGCTGCTGGTCAAAATCCAAATCGACCGAGTTGTTTGCTTTTTGCACAGTTGTAAACCTTGATCCTTATTGATGGTTGACAGTCTACCGTCTCAAAGTAGACTAGCCAAGTAACAAGAAGCAATGAATACATAGTTCCAGCAGCTATAAAAGGGCTTGCTGGACAATTAATAAGAGGTGATTACACGTGGAAGTACGTCACGACTGGACAGTCGAGGAAGTTCAAGCGCTTTTTGACCAGCCATTTATGGATCTGGTGTTTGCAGCGCAGCAGGTACATCGCCAGTACCACGATCCCAACAAGGTACAGGTGAGTACTCTGCTTTCAATTAAAACGGGCGCTTGCCCGGAAGATTGTAAGTACTGTCCGCAAAGTGCGCATTACCGCACCGATGTTGATCGCGAGCGCCTGCTGGAGGTTGAGCGTGTGCTCGACGCAGCGGAAAAAGCCAAAACTTCGGGTGCAACACGATTTTGTATGGGGGCTGCATGGAAAAACCCGAAAGAGCGCGATATGCCTTATCTGCTTGATATGGTGCGCGGGGTGAAGTCTATGGGGCTCGAAACCTGTATGACCCTCGGTATGATCACTGGTGATCAAGCCAATGAGCTGGCTGAAGCCGGCTTGGATTACTATAACCATAACCTCGATACCTCACCGGAATTCTACGGCAATATTATTACCACCCGTACTTACCAGGATCGCCTTGATACCTTGAGCCATGTGCGTGAAGCGGGGATGAAAATTTGTTCTGGCGGGATTATAGGTATGGGTGAAAGCTCCCGTGACCGTGCAGGGTTACTGGTAGAGTTAGCTAACTTGCCGATACATCCAGAAAGTGTACCTATCAACATGTTGGTCAAGGTTAAAGGCACGCCGTTGGAGTCTGTCGATGATGTTGACCCGTTCGACTTTGTCCGTATCATCGCGGTCGCCCGTATCATCATGCCGCAATCAGCTGTTCGCTTATCTGCGGGCCGTGAGGACATGAACGAGCAAATGCAGGCGCTGTGTTTTATAGCCGGTGCTAATTCGGTGTTCTATGGCTGTAAATTATTAACGACACCGAACCCTGGCGAAGACAAAGACATGCAGTTGTTTACCAAGCTGGGTATCAACCGCCAGGAACAAAGTGCCAAGCCTGATGAAGTACAGGCACAGGAGCTATTGGGACAAGTTGCCCAGCGGGTCGCAGCGCGACCGACCAAGGATGATCTGTTCTACGATGCATCGGTTTAACCAGCGGATAACTTCAGCCCTTGAAGAGCGACATGCACAAGGGCTGTACCGAAAACTGAATTGCCTAGGGCGCAGGCAGGCCATGTCAGTGCAGCATGAAGGTCATTCGCTGCTAAATTTTTCAAGCAACGACTACCTAGGTCTAGCACAAGAACCTGAACTGGTTAGAGCTTGGCAAGACGGCCTATCTCGCTTCGGTGCAGGGAGTGGTGCGAGTCCACTGGTTACGGGGTTCCACTCTCCCCACCAGAACTTACAGGCGCAGCTCTCTGAGTGGTTGGGCTATGAGTGCGCATTGCTATTCAGCAGTGGGTTCAGTGCCAACCAAGCGCTGTTGTTTGCCCTGCTGCAAGAGGGCGATTACTTGTTGCAAGATAAGCTCAATCACGCATCTTTGATTGAAGCAGGGATGCTTTCACCTGCAACGATGCGTCGCTTTGCCCATAATGATCCATCTGCGTTGTCTCGCTTGGTATCTCGCCTTCCTGAAGAGTCTCCCAGGTTGGTAGTAACCGAGGGGGTCTTCAGTATGGACGGGGATCTTTCTCCACTCAGTGAAATCGCGAATGTTTGCCAGCGAACCCAGAGCATGCTGGTGGTTGATGATGCTCATGGCTGCGGAGTACTTGGGGAGTCAGGCCGTGGCAGTTGTGATCATGCAGGCATCAAGCCGGATATTTTAGTCGTGACCTTTGGTAAGGCTTTTGGTCTGCAAGGAGCTGCCATATTGTGCAGCCAAACGATGGCAGAATATCTTGTGCAGTTTGCACGTCATTTTATTTATTCAACCGCGATGCCACCCGCCCAGGCGCATGCACTTTCTAAGGCGTGCGATATCATTCAGCGTGACGAATGGCGCCGTGAGAGACTCAGCGCGCTTGGAGAAACCTTGTCGGAACACTTATCACCTGATGTCGACATGCTCGAAACCCAAACGCCGATTAAACCCTTAATGGTGGGGAGTAGCGAGCGAGCGGTTAACGTTGCCGATAAATTGCGACAGCGAGGGCTATGGGTCAGTGCTATCCGGCCGCCGACAGTCCCTGCTAATGCCGCTAGGCTGCGGGTAACTTTGACCGCTGTCCACCAAGACGCAGATATTCGTTTGTTGGCACAGGCTATCAATGAGGTATTGCATGAAGAGTAATGCAGAAACGGCAGCCCCAAATCTGAATGACGCTGTTGTTACCGATAAGCAAGCTATCGCCGATGCATTTGGCAAGGCCGCGAAACATTATGATCAATCAGCGGCTTTTCAGCGTCAGGTTGGCCATCATTTATTGGCTAAGCTTCCTGTTCTTAATGTCGCGGGTAGCCAAGTGCTAGACCTCGGTTGCGGGACAGGTTATTTCAGCCAACAATTGCAACAGCGAGGTATGCAAGTGTGCGCGACAGATCTGTCTAGCCTGATGCTTGAGCAAGCCAGGTTGCGCTGTGGCGAGGGAATCAGCTACGTAGAAGGTGATGCGGAATGCTTGCCATTGCCGGACAATCAATTTGATTTTGCTTTCACCAGCTTGGCCTTGCAGTGGTGTGATGATCTGTCTGTACCGCTTCGTGAACTGCGACGCGTGGTAAAGCCTGGGGGAAAAATCGTATTTTCCACCTTGGCCGAAGGCTCACTGTATGAGCTCACTCGTGCATGGGAGCAGGTTGATCAATATCAACATGTGAACCAGTTTCTTTCGCAAAAGGCCATAAAACTTGCGCTGGCGCAAGCGGGGTGTACAGAGGTTGACCTAGAATTCGAGCCAATCACCATGTATTACCGTTCGGCAGTTGACCTTATGAAAGATTTGAAAGGTATAGGGGCAACACATATTCATCAGGGGCGAAAAGCAGGCTTGGCCAGTCGAAAGACATTTAAGGCATTAGAGAGCGCTTATGATGAGTTTCGACATGAGGGTAACCAGCTGCCGGCAACATACCAAGTCTGTTTTGGAGTAATTATTAATGACTAACGCTTTCTTTGTAACAGGTACAGATACTGAAGTAGGTAAAACTGTAGCCTCTCGCGCCATTCTTCATGCTGCAGCTAGCGCGAATATCAAGATGGCGGGTTATAAGCCGGTCGCATCCGGAAGCGCACTGACAGCCAATGGTATGCGTAATTCAGATGCCCTTTATATTCAAGACGCATCGGTTGTTGAGCTAGAGTACGATGAAGTTAACCCATACGCTTTTGAAGCTGCCATTTCTCCGCATTTGGCCGCTGAACAGGAAAAGCGTGTTATTGAGTTTGATGTCCTATCACAAGGATTAGAGAGCCTAAAGCATAAATCTGAGGCTGTATTGGTAGAAGGTGCTGGTGGCTGGCGTGTCCCTGTTTCTTGGAATGACTACCTGTCTACTTGGGTTAAGCAGGAAAAACTGCCTGTTATCTTAGTCGTTGGGGTTAAACTTGGCTGTTTGAGCCATGCTATTCTAACAGCTGAAGCGATTCAACATGATGGCTTGGAAGTGGTTGGCTGGGTAGCAAACCGAATCAATCCAGGTACTGAGAACTACGCGGACATTATCCGTATGTTGGAAGAAAACCTGCCGGGTAAAAAATTGGGTGAAATCCCATATATGCCGGGTATTAAAAAGCGAAACTTGTCGAGCTATATCAACTTGTCACCGCTTGGTCTATAACAAGCCACGTTGTTCGCTTTTTTATTCAGTATTGAGAGATAAAAAAACCTGCCGTCTGGCAGGTTTTTTTTCGCGTATTTTCACCGAGAGTTACTTTACTGAAAGTTTGTTCTGAGCAGGTTTAAGTTTCGGTAGGCAATACCACGCAGCGGAAAATAGGATCAGGCTATAGGCAAGTAGTTCGACCCCTTCTTCGGCCAAGTTCTTTACACCGCGGACATAATGCCCTTGCATGATCCCTTGCCATAATCCCCCCATACCAAAGATACGGGCGAAAACAAGCAGTGTCACCATGGCGCCAAGCATCAAGCTGAAACTGTTGTGCTTCATATACTCCATCAATGGCTCAACAGTCGTCTTGCGGTGCATGATAGCGTAGCCAATCGCCGACGATGCGATAAGCCAAGCCGGGTACTTCCAGAAGCCGTGGACAATTTGATCGAGTACTGAGTCCATTTCACGCACAAACATCACGGCAAAGAATGCAGAGACCAGAATAGCAAATCCGCGTTGCTTCGACTGACGCACGGCAACGATAGCAAACAGACTGGATGTGATGAAGAGGTAGGTTTCTTGCAAAAATTCCGTCCAGGAATTTTCTCCAATATTATTTTGGAGCGTAAGTACATCAAAATGGATGGTGAAAGCGGATAGCGCCAACAGTAGCGCAAGCAAAATGAACAGGGATACGCTTTTAATCAGTGGTTGGTAAAGTGAGTTTGCCTGCATAGGTTGAGAGGCAGAAGTTGTGGTTGACGGCATAGCGTACCTGTGTGCTGTAAATGGTCTCGAAGGGAGCACAGTCTATGCTTGCTAGCTGAATAACAGCTGAATTGTGATCTTGATCTCGCTATATATGAAAAAACCTCTCTTTGCAGAGAGGTTTTTGGTAAATCTGGTTATAAACAGAAGTGCTTAGTTATTGCCAGTTAGACCAATAAGCGCCTCTTGGGTATCAGTAAGCTTTTTGTTATTTCCGTCTAACCCTAGCTCTTTGCGTGCTTCATCTGCAGACAGACCAAGATGACAACGTAAGATGTCAATCGCTACCTGGTAGTTTTCGTGATCGGCCATCATTCCTCCTTGATAATTGAATACCATGCATCATCACTAACGAAATACGACAATAGAATATATCAGTCGTAGATACAATAAGACTAAAGTCTAAACCTGTCTAGTCTTACCATTTCATTCTGTTGCATATTTGCCATTTTGCGTATCTTAGATAGGCGGTGGTTGGACCACTGCTTGTGAAAATACTACCTAACACCTTGCTTAACAAAGATATTCGAGTGATGCCTTATTATGAGATTGATTTATTACACAAGGGATTTTCTAAACGGTGAACTCAATCGTGGGAAGGAAGATATGAAGTGGATGCAACGTGCTTTGAACATATTATTTTGACCTGATCTAGGAATCACGGTTTACCTTGGATAAAAGAGCCTGTTGCCTCTGCGGATAAAGGAAAAATGAAATGGACTATGCGCAGGAGTATACCTTGCGGGAAAAAATCACTCGGATATCTGTGCAAGCTTGCTTGGGATTATTTGTAATTAGGCTACATATAGCAATCAGTTGCGATGATTGATTAGCGGCGGATACATACCTTGTGTTAAGCCCCAATTAAAGCTGTTTCTATTATTATAAGAAAGATTGATTAATAGTATTTGATTGTTTACTAACAAAAATGAAACGTAACAATTTTTCACTTCCACTTGTTTTCTGTTTCAACGACCATACTATACATATCAATAACAAATGGATGATGCTTCCATGGCCCCAACAGTGGCGGTTAATGGGGGTACAGCACCTTCTTTTCTGGAGAAAGAGTATTTTATGAAGCGTATTGCATTGTTTTTGGCAACTAACCTAGCTGTAATGCTGGTTTTCAGTGTTGTCTTGAACGTCGTTTATGCGGTGACAGGCATGCAACCAGGTAGCCTTTCAGGGCTATTGGTGATGGCAGCCTTGTTTGGTTTTGGTGGTTCATTGATTTCCTTGTTCATGTCGAAGTCAATGGCCCTACGCTCTGTAGGCGGGATGGTTATCGAGCACCCGCGTAATGAGACTGAGCACTGGTTAATGGAAACGGTTTCCCGTCAGGCACAGCAGGCTGGTATCGGTATGCCAACGGTCGCGGTTTACGATTCTGGGGATATTAATGCATTTGCTACCGGTGCTAAGCGTGATGATTCGCTGGTGGCAGTGTCGACAGGTTTGCTGCACAACATGACCCGCGACGAAGCCGAGGCGGTATTAGCACATGAAGTTAGCCACATTTCTAATGGCGACATGGTAACCATGACCCTAATGCAGGGCGTGGTGAATACCTTTGTGATTTTTGTGTCTCGCTTGGTGGCAGGCGCTATCAGTGGTGTGAATAGCAATGATGAAGAAGGCGGTGGCGGTAGCTACATGACTTACTTCATTGTTTCTTCTATCATGGAAGTGCTATTCGGCTTCCTGGCGAGCATCCTGACTATGTGGTACAGCCGTCACCGCGAGTTCAAGGCCGATGCGGGCTCTGCGCACCTTGTGGGTAAAGAGAAGATGATTGCTGCGCTTGAGCGCCTTAAAATGAGTCATGAGCCTCAGCTTGAAGGTTCAATGATGGCGTTTGGTATCAATGGCAAGAAATCACTTTCTGAGTTGTTCATGACGCACCCACCATTGGATAAGCGTATTGATGCGCTGCGCCGAGGTGAGCATCTGTAAGCTCTGAAATTTTGTAGCCGCTAAATAGCGTTGCTTCAATGATAAAAAAGCCCTCGGTTCTGTGAACCGGGGGCTTTTTGTTTATTGGTAAGACTTCAAATTGTTACGCGATAGCCGCTTGGCGCACAATTGGCTTGTCGTTGATCGGTATATGCAAAAGCGCGGCAATGAGGGCAAACACAACCGTTGACCACCAGATTGGCTCATAGCTGCCGTAGTAATCGTAGATACGACCACCGAACCAAGCACCAAGGAAACTACCTACTTGGTGGGTGAAGAAAACCAATCCGTATAGGGTAGATAGGTAACGAGGGCCAAAGATTTGGCGAACTAAGCCAGAGGTTAATGGCACGGTACCTAGCCAACAAAAACCAATAGCACCCCCGAAAATCGCCGCCGTTTCTGTTGTTACAGGTAAAGTAACAAAGGCAGCAATAACCAAGGTACGCATAATGTACAGGGCAGACATCACATAGCGCTTGTTGAACTTGTCACCCATTACACCCCAGAAGTAGCTACCGAAGATATTGAAAATACCGACATAGGCCAATGCCATGGCGGCAGTGGTGCCCGGTAAGCCTTTATCAGCTAGGTAACTTGGCAAGTGGGTAGCAATGAACATAACGTGGAAGCCACATACGAAAAAGCCCATGTGAATGAGCCAGTACCCACGGTGGCGGAATGCTTCTCTTAAAGCCTCTTTTAGTGTTTGCTCATTTTCTGCTAAAACCGAAGTGGATGACTTCTCGTTAGTCTTCATAAAGAAGGAAAAAGCCATCATCAGTGCACACAGCATAGCGAACACTTGCAAAGCGGTTTGCCAATCGAATTCACTTAGCATGTATTGAGCACCAGGGATCACGGCGAACATACCGAAAGAGCCAGCTGCTGTGGTTAGGCCAAAGGCTTTCGCGGTATGTTCTGCTGGGACGACTCGTGCAACCGCGCCCAGAACGATAACGTAGCTGGTCGCACTCAAGCCAAGGCCAACTAAAGCCCCCAAAGAAACAAACAACCAGTTAGGTTCAACCGCGATTGAGGTTAAGTATAGGCCTAACCCATAGGCAATAGCACCTGTCCAAATGACTCTTTGCGGGCCCCAGCGGTCGGAAGCCATGCCGACAAACGGTTGGAATACACCGAACAATAAGTTTTGAACTGCGATAGCCAGACTAAAAAACTCGCGCCCTGTATCAAAATGCATAGAAATAGGCATCATGAAGATGCCAAAAGACTGCCTGATCCCTAGGCTGATAATTAGTGTTCCAATGCCCATCCATACAAGTAGTGGAAAGCGGAAAATACTCATTGTTAAAGTCCGGTCAAAGTGTGGTCATTTGAGTTTTGCTGATGGCAACCGCCGCTCATGGCATGCTCAGCCAGCGAGTCCAACAAAGGCTGGCAATGATGAACAGCGACTAGAGTCAGAGCAAGCAGGAGCACCATACGCATTAGCTGGGCTGAGAGTGATTGTGAAAACATCAGTGCCTCAAAGTGCAAAAAAGAGCGGGGATAGTAGTGGAATTCAACCTATGACTCAAATGAGAAAACAACAAAGATACTATGCGTAATATGCATGCAATACTTGCCCAGAGCCTCATTGGGTTGTGAGGTTGATGTTATTGTTTCAACAGGACAAACTGGAACGCAGTTTAGCGATGATAATGGATTGAGCTTATTCGCTTGGATGAGGCTTTAGTCGGTAAATGGTACCAGAGTCGGCCGAGAAATATAGCCAGCCCTGAGCGTCTAACACCAGTGCTCTGATCCGCACGTCCAATTCTTCAAGTAACCGCTCTTCATTTACTAGCTTTTCAGTGTCAGTAACGCTAACACGGTTTAAATGGCGAAGTTTCAGTGCACCACTGAATAAGTGACCCTGCCAGTTGGGAAATGCTGTACCTCTGTATAGTAACAGGCTACCCGGAGCGATAGAGGGGGTGTATACCTTGAGTGGTGAGATGATGCCTTCTTTCTCTGTGCCTTCCCCGACAGCAATAGGCCCCCAGTATTCTTTGCCATGGGAAATCTCGGGCCAGCCATAGTTTGCACCTGCGGAGATTAAATTAATTTCATCTCCGCCACGAGGTCCGTGTTCGTTGGACCAAAGGCGGTTGGTTACAGGGTCGAACTGCAATCCTTGTGGATTGCGGTGGCCGTAGCTCCATATTTCCGGTAAGGCGTTGGCGGTATCGATAAAAGGATTGTCTTTGGGCACAGAGCCATCGAGGTTGAGCCTGAGGATACTACCGGCATGGGTAGAGAGATCTTGCCCGTTAGGGCGGTGTGCCCGGTCACCGATAGAAAAAAAGATATGCCCTTTGTTATCAAAGGCGATACGGCTACCGAAGTGGCGGGAGGCATCGCTGAGAGATTGGGTAATTAATAAATCTTGCCATTGTGTTAACCGACTACCTTCAAGTTGGGCGCGGGCGAGGGTAGTTGCCGCCTCTCCGCCCTTGGCCTTGCTGTAGGTAAAGTAATACCACGTTGCGGTGATATTTCTGCCACTTTCTAGGTTCGAACTATCTAGCCCCCCAACATCCAATATTGCCACATCTAGCAACCCACCTTGGCCGTATTCGCTGATAGCAGGGTGTCCTGAAACATCCTGTGTTTTGCCGCTGGCTGGATCAAGCAGACGAACAATGCCATCACGGTAGGTGATTAGCAGTTGATTATCGGGTGTGAATACCATTCCCCAGGGTACGCCGTTGGTTTGCGCGATTTTTTCGACGACGTAGTCCATTCCCTGACTGCTACCTTGAAGTACAACTGCAGGGGCTGACAGAACCTTAGGTGCTGATGTTAAGCCGATAAAGCATAGCAGTGTGATGAATACAGAATTTATCGTGGTAGATAAAGTATGACCCGAAATCATGAAGGCTCCTTCCTTGGTTCAGTAGGGTACAAGTAGTGTAGCAGTTTGGTTCTGGTGTCTCAGGACTATGGGATGATTTGCTTCGCAATGATGGCTGCTAGTTGCTTTAAGCCTCGTTGCCAGGTGTCGTTTTCGCGAAAATTGGCAAAGCTCAAGCGCAGACAGTGGGCATAGCGTTTATTTGTGCTGAACATGCTACCGGGCAGTACGCTTATCCCTTGCTTTAACGTTTCTTGATAGATGGTTTGGCTGTCTGTCTTCTCGGGTAAAGTGAGCCAACACAAGAATCCACCTTTCGGCTGAGTCAGGTAGTACTGATCTTGTAGTTGAGGATATTGATCCAAGGCCTGGCTTAGCTGCTGGGTAAACAGTTGCTGTTTTTTAGCATAACTACGTCGGATCTTCCCTAGGTGCTGGCGGTATTTCCCCCCTTCAAGGAATTGGGCAACGGCAGAATGGATGAGATTGGGGCTGCCCATGTTGTCAGTCAGTAAGCGTTTTTCAATCACAGATTGGTATTTGCCGGCAATAACCCAGCCGATACGAAGCCGAGAATCCAAGGTTTTTGATAAAGAGTTGCAATAGATCACCCGGTTGTCTTGGTCGAGGGTTTTCAGTGGCAGGGGACGTTCCTGATAAGCTAGCCCACCAAAGACATCATCTTCGATGATCGGGATCTCACTGGTCATCGCCAGAAAGCGAAGCCGATCGGCCGTCGACATGACATACCCGGTAGGGTTATTAAAGCTGGGATTGATTAAGATAGCTTTGACTGACCACTCTTTAAGAGCTTGTTCTAGGGCATCAAGGTGGATCCCCGTTACTGGGCTAGCTGGAATTTCGATAACTCTCAGGCCAAGAGATTCCAACAACATCAAATTACCAAAGTAACTGGCAGATTCGACCAATACAATATCACCAGCAGAGGTGATAGCTTGCAAGCTTAGGCTGATTGCTTGTTGGGCACCGTGGGTCACCAGCAATGATTGTTTGGAGGTGGTAATACCCAGCTCTCGGTTTATTCCGACTAATTGCTGTAATAGTAAATCGTTGCCGGGGGGGAGTTGGTAGTGACTGGGGATATGGCTTTGATAGCGACTATGACGGCCAATCTCTGCATATAGACTATTGATAGCAGGGAAGTCTGTATCTGGGTGAGCTGAGCCCATCGGAAGTACCTCACGGGATATTGGTAGCCCCATAATTTTCTTGCTCAAGGCCATTAAATCAACAAAACCGGGCTCTGGTACTGGCTCGATGCTGATTGAATCCACCGTGGGTGCATTGACTCGGTAGCCAGAACGAGCCAGAGCGGTGATTTTCTGGTTGGCTTCCAGCTGCTGGTAGGCACGGATCACCGTATTTTTGCTCACTGACAATTGTTGACTCAGCTCCCGAATAGATGGCAAGCGCTCTCCGGGTTGAAAACTTTGTTTATCAATGCGCTCTGCAATCCATCGATATACATAGTGGTATTTTGTTTTTAATTGGCTGTGGCTATCGTCCATTTAACTGTACCCTAAAAAATACACAAATCTGTCCCTACCAAGTTTTTTGTACCCCTATAAAGTAAAAGCTATTGAGGGAAAAAGAAAGTGAGAGGGTCATGATGACGCGTTTTATCCCATTTTTGTTTGTTGTGCTGTGGAGTTCCGGCTTTATTGGCGCAAGGTTGGGTTTACCCTATGCCGAGCCGGCGACATTCTTGCTGTTGAGGATGGTGGCGAATATTGCCGTGTTCTTGTTGTTGGTTGTAATTCTTAGATCCCGAATCCCCACCGGGAAGGCGATAGCCCACTGTATGGTCGCAGGGTTACTGATCCACGGTTTTTATCTGGGGGGGACTTATGTTGCTATTGGTTTAGGTATGCCCGCAGGGTTGTGTTCGCTGTTGGTCGGGTTACAGCCGATAGTGACCGCCGTGGTGATGTTTGGTTGTGCCGGAGAGCGGATGCGGGCATCGCAGTGGATTGGACTCGTCATTGGTTTTATCGGGATTAATCTTGTCTTACAAGGCAATATGGCTTGGCACCAGGACGGTAGCCGTGAGGCTGCATATATCTTCACCTTCTTGGCTTTGGTGGGGATCACCTTTGGTACCTTATATCAGAAAAAATTCTGTCAGGGGATCGATATGGTGGGTAGTGCGGTGTGGCAATACAGCGCGGCGGCCTTATTGTTCTTACCGGTGGCATTGACTACCGAGACAATGGAAGTTAACTGGACCCCGGCATTTGTATTCGCCTTGAGTTGGTTGGTACTGGTGTTGTCGGTCGTTGCAATTCTGTTGCTGTTGTACATGGTCAAGCATGGTGAGTCATCCAAAGTTGCCTCGACTTTTTACTTGGTGCCACCAATGACCGCTTTTCAAGCTTGGCTGATTTTTGGTGAAAGTTTTGATGAGTTGGGTGCTGTCGGGTTTATTTTAGCCGCCGTTGCTGTGTTCCTTGTTACCCGAAAACCGAAATTAATAAAGTCGGATGCATATTCAACGTCTGCTAAATCGGCTTCCTAATGTGAAGGAGGTGCCATACACCTCCCTAAACCCATATATGTAAGCAAATTCAGTTCTATGTATATGAGAGCGAGCGAAATATCGATCTTATGTGTGGTGTGGAATAAATTTTACTCGTTCAGCCTGTATCAATTGAACATTGTTTAATTGGTTGTCATTATTATATCAATGTTCAGGTTTGAGGTTGCATGATGATGAATAGTGTAATGAAGACAAGTTTGTTAGGTATAGCTCTAGGCTGCTCTTTACTGGTTGTCAGTTTGGAACAAGATGGACCGCAAGCCGGTGAAGGTAGTCAAAGTTATGCTGCTCAGAGTCAGTCTCAAAACCCGTCAGTGCAAATCCAACAGGATTATATAGCCGAACTATACAGGGCACGTGAAAAGCTTCAGTCGTTAGGCGAAGAAAACTCTGAGCTGTTCTTGTCGATCGAAAATGCTATTGCTCTCAATGAAGAACTATTTGATGACGCAGGTTATTGGCGGGCTCATTACCTGAGCCCTTCTTCGTAGAACAATGCGTTATGTACTTGCTGGTGACAATAAATAAGGAGAAAAGATCTCCCTGACATTGACCCTTGCTTTAAGTCGAGCAGCCAGAAGGTAAAGCCCACCTAATTTACGGTGGAAGAATATCGCATCAGCTGGTGGGGTGTGCCAGTAATTTTCCTTCATGCTCAGCGTGGTGCCTGCATCACGAATTCTTCGGGCTAAGTCAGTTTGGCCAAAATCAAATTTACCATCAGTCATAATCGGCTCGCAGGCTTCCAAGCAAAGCTCAATTACGGCGTCTTGTTGTGGAGGGGTGATTGGCTGACTGAAAAAGCCGATCTGTCGCAGTGCATCATTCATAGACGTTTTGTCATGATAGAGAGCAGCGCTGAGCAGTTGCTGATAACCATCGGCAACGTGGGCGGGGTAGGCGCGTGTTGCGCCAAAATCTAACAATACCAATTGTTGGGTCTGTTCATTGAACTGAAAGTTAGCAAAATTGGGGTCGGTTTGTACGAGCTTGAACTCAAAAATTTCTTTGAACAATAACTCAAAGGCAAGATCCATGACGAGATCACGCACATGCTGCGGATGATCAGTCAGCGACTCAACCGGTAGGCCATCGACAAATTGCATGGCAAGGATGTTTTCAGTCGTCAACTTATCGAAAACATAGGGAATGAGGTAGCGGGAGTCTGGAGCGAGGTGTTGCTGGTATTGCTTGAGCAGTGAGGCTTCGAGTAGATAATCAGCTTCAGCATGTAGTTGCTTTTTTGCCTCTTCTAACAAATCTTGATAATCGACATCCTTGGGTAAGAGACCTGATACCCGTAATAATGTCGCGACATTATCGACATCACTATCAATACTTTCTTTTATACCTGGATACTGGATTTTCAGCGCTATCTTTTCGCCATCGAAGTTGGTGGCGGAATGCACCTGGCCAATGGAAGCAGCTGCGACAGGGTAGAAGGAGAAGGTTTGAAACCTATCTTGCCAGTCGATTTCCCATTCGTCCTGTAAAACAGCGTTGAGTTGACTGATAGGCATGGCTTTAGCTTCAGCCCGCAACCGTGCGAGTAGCTCGGTCAGTTCGGGAGGTAAAAGGTCGCCAGCATCCATAGAAAGAAGCTGCCCTACCTTCATTGCAGCGCCCCGAAGTTGAGCTAACTGCTCAGCGACCCGTTTGGCATTGCTTGGGGTAAGTAATAACTCACTGGCCTTGGGACGGTTCCCCTGGGCGAGTTGCTTGACCCCTTCGGTGACCATGCTGCCAGCAACACGTGTTGCTAATGAGCCGAGCTGACCCAGGCGTGAGAGACGCCCTTTGGGCACTTTGGCATACTCTCTTGCAGTACCTTGTTTATCCTTGTTGATAATTGTCTCCGGTTTCATAATGAACTACTCGTAAAATCTAGTTAATGAATTTACGTGTAGCTTTAGCTGTTAGTTCATAAAAAAAGATTATCGAGAACAATGAGGAAGTAAAGAACATGATGATGTTAGTAAGAGGGGAAAGTGCCGTATTCTTAGGTAATGCAACGGATATGAAAAAACGCCAGCAACGCTTACTGAAAGCTTGCTGGCCTATGAGTCTTGGCCATCGAGTCTTTACACTAAAACCTAGAAAACGCCCAGCCACGTAGTGTCATGGCATTTTTCTAGGTAAGCGCGAAAGGTGCTGCAAGTCTTACACTACTTTTTAAAATCAAGAGCATTGAATGCTTTTGCACGCTTTTCAGGCAATTTAAAATAATCAGGAGCTTTAGCGTAGACAACCTCTCGACTGCTATGTCGAAAAAGCTCAACGGCTGTCGAAGTTAATGTTATAACCTTATCAGCTTCCATGCCTAATAAAGACATAATTTCCGCAGGAAAGCTTGGGCGAAGAACCGATGCATGAGGAAAGTGCACAGTGTAGTCCGTTTGATCCGCTGGATGAGGTTTGATAATCAATTTGGACTCATCTATGTCTAAGTTTTTAAGTAGAGTCTTATAGCCATCAACCTTACTTTGCTCAGAATATCCCGAAATCACTTCATTCAAAGGTTGCGTGAAGAGTACACTGTAACTACTGTCGAAGCATTCAAACTCATTAGCATCAACATCAAACAATTCAAGTATCTGGGCCCGCTGCTCATCAGTTTTTTCTCCCCACAAAGCATTAAGATCAAGAACTTCGATCTTCTCTTTGAACTCTGCTTTAACTTCAATGTCTTGGCTGAGATAAAACTTACCAATTTTAGAAATTTTCGTGGCTTCTTTGAGAACGAGTAAACTAAGAAAGCGACTTAACACGCTTTTATTCTTTGGACCTTTAGTAAGCTCCACATGAGTTGTTCCCACGCCGTCATCAATTTGAACTCGGTCTATGTTTATCAAAGGGTTGTTTATTTCACGTGCATTGCCAACACAAATATCATAGCTTCGAAAAATCTGCTTTTGCTCAATTTTTCTCTTAAAGTACTGAACAGGCGCCTTGTTCAATTTAGGTATAATCCTAGGCAAATAATGGTAGGAGCACTCTAGCACGTTTACAGTGTTTGCCATTCGCTTCACGCAGTTCAACGTAAATCGATTTCCCCAAAAGATATAATCACTATTTTGCCAGTCATCATCTAGAAGCACATAAATGAACAAACTAAAATAGGTATTTTCGAAAACGATTTTTTTCTTGGTTGGTAAAAAAGACATAAAAATTAACCCATCAACCTCAGATATTGCTTAGCCACCACTTCTGATGCCACTTTGCTTTCAATGTCACAATCAGTCAAGTCTATCGTTCTTGACAACAATAGATCGGCTTTTTGGGCAAGTTTTTGTGGGTCACGTCTCGGAACCAAATACTCAGCCAAACTATCCAATAAGATTTCCTTTGGACCATGCGGACAATCAGTGCTCACAACGGGAGTACCGCATATCAGGGACTCAATTAAAACAGTTGGAAGCCCCTCAAAATCGGAGCTCAATAACATCCCTTTAGCCGCTCTAATCCATGGGTAGGGGTTATACTGAAATTCTGGGATAATCAAGCGGTCTTCAACGCCATATTTTCTCGCCAGTTTTCTTGCTTGCTTGGGTTTATGGCATAACAAAACAATAGGAAGATTGTTTTCCATCTTTGATAAAGATGCGAATAGGATGTCGTGTCTCTTTTGTTGTACAAAACGCCCAATATGAATCCAATAATCACCGGTAGGAATCTCTGGATTAGACTCGAGTGACTTAGATACAATATCCTTAATGTCAAAAGGGTTGTATATAGTGGTGAGCGATGCGGGTTTAATTCTTCCCTTAGTTCTAATCTCTTCTTCAATACCTTTTGAGACAGTGACTAAATGCTTCCCATTAAGTGCTTGTTTTGACCTTATTTTTTTTACATACTTTAACGGTCCCAACATTGCGTGTCTTTTCAGCTCTTCTTCCACTGATGCGTGCAAGACAAAAAATAAAGGCTTAACTGCTGTTTTGGCCATCAATAAATTTGTTTTGTCTAAGTTAGACAAAAATAGGTCAAATTGACCGACCTCAGACTCGACTTTCGCAATCTTTGCACTAAGTTCATTAGCTATCTTATCGAGGTTGAATAATCTGTTAAGTCTTTTGTCATCATTCTTAAAGAGGAAATGAGCATTGATTCCGTTAGGTAAATCGTAAATATTTTCCTCTGACATCACAAGAAAATGTGGCTCATGACCAAGTGTCAACAACTCGTTTGCCAGTGATAGCATCACCTTCGGCGCTCCGCCTTTAGATAACCGATCAATCGCGATAGCTACTTTCATACTCTTACTATATCCAAACTAAACACACCATATTCAAAGTTGATCACTAACAAAAAGCGCAGCAATACATATGATATCACCTCTAACTTTAAATTTTAGTGGGTTTAGGGGCTGTTTATCTTTAATGGTTGATTTTTGTTCAAACTGGGACGTTTAGTTAAAGCGTTTAATCGTGTCAAGAGGTGTACCGCTTAGTGATTATCAATAAAACGCTTTTTGCCGTCCCTTCAGGCAGCGCTTGTAATTCTTTTACAGCGTTATTGATATATCAGATGAATGATTAAGTTTCAAACCCTCTGACTTGTATAAAAACCTTAAAATAGCTGCAAAAACCAACTCGAAAGATCAACAGATCCTAGTTACCAAGCAGTTACAAATTATTCCATTTAAGCTGTTTGGTATTCAAAATTAACAGTCCAATCCTATGTGACCATGCTCATTTGGGCACTAAATCAGATGGTGAAGACTACGATTTATGCAAGTACCAAGTCACCATGTCAATCAATTCAATTTGCTATTAATCTTATCAATTGTAGCCTTAATGAAGACTTACCTATAACGACAATTGTTTCGTGTTTGAGATGACATAGAAGCACTAAAGAAGCTTTAGTTTCTAATTGCTTTATAGCATCGACCATCGAAGGAACTTTGTGCGCTGGGATTATGTGTAACTCATCAGAACGGATACCAGAAAAGTTGTTCTGCCTGATAGCGGTTGGCAAAGCCCAGAGCCAAGACGACAACGATAGTGAACAAGACAGCAAAATCGGCCTTGGTCATCGGTTTTAGACTGTACCAACTGCGGCGCTTGTGCTGGCCAAAACCACGTAAGGTCATGGCATTGGAGATCACTTCAGCACGATCAAGGCTGGAGAAAATCAACGGTCCAAGGATTTTTGCCACATTCTTGATGCGTGTAAATACAGGCGCATTTTTCGAGATATCAACGCCACGTGCTTGCTGGGCATGCATGATGTTGATGAAGTCTTTAGTCACTTCTGGCAGGTAGCGCAATGTCAGACTTACCGCATAGGCAATGCGATATGGCACGCCCAGTTTATTTAGACTGGCCGAAAACTCAGTCGGATGAGTCGTAAACACAAACAACAAGGCAACCGGGAACATGCTGAAGTATTTGAGTGTCACGGTTACCAAGTAAAACAGCGTTTCCTGAGTTAGGGAGTAGTTCCCCGGAAATGCTAACAGTACGGTTTGACTACCCATGTATTCTTTACCCTGCTGAGGAGCGATCAGGAACATGAATAGAGCGTTTAGCAGCAATACTGTTACTGTCCCTGTCATCAAGGTTTTGTAATTGGCAAAAGGGACGCGTGAAAGGTGCAGTAAACCAAAGCCAACCAGAATCATCGCAACAATGACGCGGACATCGAATGTCATCAGTACCATGGTGACCCAAGCCATAAATAGAATGAACTTGGTGATCCCGTTTAGTGCATGCAGGGGAGAGTCGGTATTGATATAACTAATACCGAATTTAATTTTATTGGTTTTCATTAGTGTGAGCCTGCCTCATGGTTAATGAAGCAATGGATAAAGTGATCGATGCGTTCGATACCCAAGCGAGTAGCAAGTGTATACAAACTGGTGACTGTTAGGTTGGCCTGCTCCAGCAATGCTGGCTGGCTGAACACTTCGTTAACGGCTGAGTCGGCCAGCAGTTTGCTGTCAGCAATGACAATGGCGCGCTGGGTATACTCCAGAACCAAATGCATATCATGGGAAATGATCAAAATAGTGATCCCCAGTTTTTGGTTCAGCTCTTTGATAAAGCTCATCATCACAGTGTAGTGATGGTAATCTTGACCCGCTGTCGGCTCATCAAGGATCAGCAATTTAGGCTCTAACACCAAAATAGTGGCAATGGTTACGCGCTTTTTCTGACCGTAACTCAAAGCATCGATTGGCCAATGTCGATAGCGCTCCAGCCCACACAATTTTAATGTTTCCAGCACCTTGGTTTCGACTTCGTTTTCGGATATCCCGCGGTTACGCAGACCCGAAGCAACTTCGTCGAAAATCATATGGTGAGAAATCATGTGGTTCGGATTTTGCAGCACAATACCGATATCTTGGCTGCGCTCGAAAATCGAACGTGTTGCCAAGTCAATGCTTTCAAAACAAATGGTACCGGCATCCGGTTCCAATACGCCCATGATCAAACGGGTGATTGTCGACTTGCCCGAACCGTTCTTACCCAAGATAGAAACAAATTCGCCTTGGTGGACGGTAAAGCTAACATCGTCTAATGTCTGGCGCTCACCGTCATACGAATAGCTGAGGCTGCTGACCTCAAGCAGAGGAGCGGCGTCTGACTCTGTTGTGATCATGTCACCTTGTTGGAACCAGTCGAGCACTTGTGGTTTGAAGCGCTCGATATCGATAGTCGACAAATAGGCTGGCTTGTCTGATTGGTGAACTTCGCAACCCGCCGCCTTCAATGCTGATAAATAAAGAGGTTCGCGGATCCCGTACTTGGTCAATAGTGGACTGGCCAGCAGTTCATCAGGTGTCATGTTAGCAACGATTTCACCGCGTTCCATCAGGATAATACGGTCAGCGTGGCAGTGTAGGACATCTTCGAGACGGTGTTCGATGATAACAACGGTTTTATCCGTTTCACGGTGAAGGCGATCAATAATCTCGATGGTTGATTTGCCTGTTTTCGGATCTAGGCTTGCTAGGGGTTCGTCAAACAGCAGGATATCGACCTCATCGACCATGACGCCAGCCAGTGAGACACGTTGTTTTTGGCCACCACTGAGGTCGAAAGGAGACAGCTGTAGCATGTCGTCCAGCTCTAGCATCGCGGCGGTTTCTTTAACCACTTGGCGCATAGGGCCTGGTGCAATCATCTGGTTTTCAAGAGCAAAAGCAATGTCTTCGCCGACGCTCAAACCGACAAACTGACCATCGGTATCCTGCAGTACCGTTCCTACCATGCCGGTGCACTGGTGAAGGTTCATTTTCCGGGTTTCTTTGCCTTTGATTTTAAGGCTACCGGTAATATCACCTTTGACCGAAAAAGGGATCAAACCATTCAAACATTGGCCTAGGGTCGATTTTCCGCTACCACTCGGACCAACAATGATAACCTTTTCACCTTGCTCGATAGTCAGGTTGATGTTCTTTAGGGTTGGTTTTTGCAGGGCCCAGTATTTGAATGAGAAGTCAGTAAACTGAATGGACATAGCTTATTCGGCCTCTATCAGGTTGTAGCTTTGTTGTTTGCGCTTTGCAACAGCGGTAAGGATGAAGTGGCCGACAATGGCTATTAGGACGGTGTTACCAGCAGCAATGATGGTTAGCTGTGCCAAGACCTTGGTAAAAGGTTCGGCATATAAAACGGCGTCTAGATAGGCAGAACAACCATAGCCAACCACATTGCCGATAAAGGCAAGGATCACAAATAGGCTGAAGTCGAACTTGGAAAATAGCCCTTTTTCAATGCGTTCTTTGGTGAGCTTTGGGTATAGGCCAATGACAAGGCCGACAATCCCAGAACCGAGTACCCAAGTGACCCACACGCCCCAACCGGCAAACAGGTCGGTAACCCAGTGGCCTATGAACCCAACAAGAAATCCAACGAGAGGTCCGAATAGCACACCAAACAAGGCAAGTACGGCCATGGCGGGTTTGAGAGTGGTATTTGCAAAGACAGGAATACCAAACATAGGTAAACCACCAATACCATATAAGGCTGCACCGATTGCGATGAGCACAACTGTCTTGGCAGAGAGATTCATGACATAACCTTTTAAAGCTCTTGGGGATTTGCTTGCACATTACCGACTACAGTCTGCTCGCCAACGGCGAAAGAAAACCCGCATTAATTTATTGGGTTAGACGCTGCAAATATCCATATTTAAGCAAGAGCAGTTATGCCGGCAGGCATAAGGACGCGACATAATACATGAACATCAAACAGAAGGGAAACCTCTACATCTAGACGTCTAACTCTTAGTCAGAATTGTATTTCCTTGCTGCTGAGTTGAACATTGCCCCAGGTTGAACCGTATTGTAGGGGCATAGGCTAAATTAACAGGTTGCCTTTTTTAACAGTCAATGGTGAGTCATACTTCATACAAGATGGGTTTAGCTGAAGATGAGCCAATCAAACTTCGACTTGATGGGTTTTGGCTAATCCTTCGCAGAGGGTGCACTTGCAGTATTCTTTCCAATGTTTATTTGTAGCTAGCCAGAAAGAAAGAGGATTACAGTAAGTAGTTGCTTTTTTTAGGCTTTGGTAAGGAAAGCCTTCACAGACACCACTTATGGATAATTGATTTAACGTATTGATTGTCACAATAATATTACAGCTTAGAGCTATATTTTTGAGATAAATCTAACTAATTGGATATCTTGAATATTTCACTTTATTTTTTTCGAAATATAGTAAATACTGCTGTCCGAGCTCATTTATTTTGAAGCTTGTAAAAACAGACAAATCATTGTTTTGTCAAGCCTTAACTTACTGCGAAAACATGCGCTGTTACACAGAAACGGCATGAGATCAGATGTGAAGTTAAGGTAGAATTGGGTAATATCAGTAACAGCTATCCCGCCAATTCGGCTGGGTGCAGAGCCAAATCATATTGGAGATACAGCTTGATTAATGTATTCCTTGTAGATGATCACGAACTGGTTCGCACAGGGATCCGACGTCTGCTTGAAGATGTCCGTGGTATAAAAGTGGTAGGGGAAGCCGACAGTGGTGAAGAAGCCGTAAAATGGTGCCGTAACTCGCATGCGGATATCATTCTTATGGATATGAATATGCCAGGTATCGGTGGCCTTGAAGCGACACGTAAAATCTTGCGCTTTAGTCCTGATGTCAAAATTATCGTTCTAACGATTCATACAGAAAATCCGTTCCCGACGAAAGTGATGCAGGCTGGTGCAGCAGGCTACCTGACTAAAGGTGCCGGCCCTGACGAAATGATTAATGCAATTCGTATGGTCAACAGCGGTCAACGTTACATTTCACCGGAAATTGCACAACAGATGGCATTGAGCCAATTTGCACCAGATTCGGAAAACCCTTTCAAAGATCTTTCAGAACGTGAACTTCAGATCATGATGATGATCACGAAGGGACAGAAAGTGACCGATATTTCAGAACAACTGAATCTGAGTCCAAAGACAGTAAACAGCTATCGTTACCGTCTGTTCAACAAGCTAGACATCAACGGTGATGTTGAGCTTACTCACCTCGCTATCCGCCATGGAATGTTAGACACAGAGACGTTGTAGTGTCGGAACAGTTTGACGCAAAGAGTTTTCTAAAAACCGTTACTCATCAGCCAGGTGTATACAGGATGTATGATCTGGCCGATGAGGTCATTTATGTTGGTAAGGCGAAAGATCTCAAAAAACGCCTTTCCAGCTACTTCCGGGCTAATGTGGTCGGGGAAAAAACCCGAGCACTGGTCAAAAATATTGCTAAGGTTGATGTCACCGTTACGCATACCGAAACGGAAGCACTGATCCTTGAGCACAACTACATCAAGCTCTACCTGCCGAAATACAATGTCCTACTCCGGGATGATAAATCATATCCTTATATTTTCCTCAGTGCCTCAGCGCATCCTCGCCTGTCGATGCATCGTGGTGCCAAGAAACGTAAAGGTGAATATTTCGGTCCTTATCCTGATGGCGGTGCTGTCAGAGAGAGCTTGCATCTGCTGCAGAAAATTTTTCCTATCCGCCAATGCGAAGACTCGGTCTATGCTAACCGTAGCCGGCCTTGCCTGATGTACCAGATCGGACGCTGCCTTGGTCCTTGTGTCAAAGGACTGGTGAGTGACGACGATTACAGTGAGCAGGCCAACTATGTCCGGATGTTCTTGCGGGGCAAAGATCGTCAGGTTATTACTTCGATGGTAGAGAAAATGGAGCAAGCCAGCCAGCAACTGGCGTTCGAGAAGGCGGCAACCTATCGCGATCAGATCCAGGCGCTAAGGCGTGTGCAGGAACAGCAGTTTGTCAGTCATGATAATGACGATGATCTTGATGTTGTTGGTATTGCCTACGAAAACGGCATGGCTTGTATCCACGCGCTTTATATCCGCCAAGGCAAGATACTTGGCAGCCGCAGCTATTTCCCGAAAATGCCAGTTGATGCCGAGATCACCGAGGTACTTTCTAGCTTTGTGACCCAGTTTTACCTCAATCAAGCAGAGGGAAGGGTGATTCCAAGTGAGATTCTACTGGGTGAGGCACTTGGCGATGAGCAAGCGGTTATCGCGGAAACTTTGACCGAGCTGGCTGGACGTAAAATTGCCATTAAATCCAGCACCCGGGGGAATAAAGCCAAGTACCAGAGATTGGCCCAAACGAATGCCAGAACAGCGTTGACGAGTAAGCTCAGTCATCGTATGACGGTTCATCAACGTTTCTCTGCCTTGCGTGAAGCGCTTGAGCTTAATAGGCTAGAGCGGATGGAGTGTTTTGATATCAGCCATACCATGGGGGAGAAGACGGTTGCTTCCTGTGTGGTGTTCAATCAAGATGGCCCTCTGAAGCAAGAGTATCGTCGCTATAACATTTCGGGTATCACTGGCGGTGATGATTATGCAGCTATGGCACAAGCTTTAGAGCGTAGGTATGGCTCACAAGTCGATCCGGATAGAATTCCTGATATTATTTTTATCGATGGGGGTAGAGGTCAGCTGTCAAGAGCGTATGATGTAGTTAACCCATTGATGAAGGAGTGGCCTAAGCGCTCAATGCTCGTGGGTGTAGCCAAAGGAACCACCCGAAAGCCAGGGCTGGAAACTTTGCTTTTGACAACAGGTGAAGAGTTTTCGATGCCTGCAGATTCCCCAGCGTTGCATTTAATTCAACATATCAGGGATGAAAGTCACAATCATGCAATTAGTGGTCACCGTGCCCAACGTGCAAAAGTAAGAAAACGCAGTGCTTTGGAAGACATAGAGGGTATTGGCCCGAAACGCCGGCAAGCATTGCTCAAGTATATGGGTGGCCTACAGGAACTGAAGAAAGCTAGCAGAGAAGAAATCGCAAAGGTGCCGGGCATCAGTCGTGCTATGGCAGAAAAAATTTATGACGCGCTGAATCATTAGCCCAGCGCAGTACATCTACACAATAAGAACGAAGAATTATGCGTTTAACAATTCCGAACATTCTAAGCTTCATACGGTTAATTTTGATTCCATTTTTCGTGGTCACCTTTTACTTACCGTATAGCTGGTCACCTTTTGCGACTGCATTGATTTTCTTGATTGCTGGCGTAACAGATTGGTTTGATGGTTACTTGGCTCGTAAGCTCAACCAGACAACGCGCTTTGGTGCCTTCATTGACCCAGTGGCCGATAAGGTAATGGTGGCTGCGGCGATGGTCCTGGTCGTCGAGCACTATGAATCGGTATGGGTAACGATTCCGGCGATTACTATGATCGGGCGTGAGATCATCATTTCGGCATTACGCGAGTGGATGGCCGAGCTTGGCAAACGTTCAAGTGTTGCCGTTTCTTGGGTTGGTAAGGTGAAAACCGGGGCTCAGATGGTCGCGTTAATCGTATTGCTGTGGCACCCGAACGAATGGATGGTATGGATTGGCTACATTGCACTGTACGTAGCTATGTTCCTAACGTACTGGTCAATGTACATCTATCTTAAAGCAGCCAAGCATGACTTGCTGAACTCCGAGCATCTCTAAGAATACAGTGTTGATAAAATCATTAAGAAGCGGCGAATACGCCGCTTTTTTTATATTTTAAAACATGACCTACTGAGTGAATTTGAAAATTCAGAAGGTAAAGATGTTTTTTTAACCATTTCTCATATTCAGTACTGTTAACTTCTCATTTTAATGCTGTATTGAGTTAAGAGTAATGAAAAGAACCTTTCTTTACTCTTACTTTTTGCTTTAAAATTGAGCACTCTACGAAAGAGAAAGTATGAAAAACCTGTAAAACGATGCTTATTGAATGCAAATTCACCACTTAGTGAAAAGTGATGAATTTTACTGTTGACTCAAACGCTGTATTGCGTAGAATGCACCACATACCGCAACGGAACACACCGAAGCGGTTGGTTAATCAAGTTAGATTAACGTTGAGGCGCGTTGGCAGAGTGGCTATGCAGCGGATTGCAAATCCGTGGACCTCGGTTCGACTCCGGGACGCGCCTCCATTTGCGACACTAGCTCAGCTGGTAGAGCGCAACCTTGCCAAGGTTGAGGTCACGAGTTCGAACCTCGTGTGTCGCTCCAAATATAATTCTTACGGCAACAGCGGTAAGACAAAGATGGTGTTTAACTTTTCAGTTGGCGCATCGCAAAGAATTGCGTGCCCTGGTGGTGGAATTGGTAGACACAAGGGATTTAAAATCCCTCGACGTTCGCGTTGTGCCGGTTCAAGTCCGGCCCGGGGCACCATCTATTTAAGCCCACAAGCTTAGCTTGTGGGCTTTTTTATTATGTGAAATTTGAAACACGTATCGCTGCACTTAGCACCATCATGTCGCTGTAAAATTTTCTCCCAGCCTAAAAATACTCAATATTCGTTCTGCTCTGATATATGGGGGTGGACTCAATTTAGATCTATTAACTGCTTTTTCTTGTCAGAAAAGGAATCGTTTGTATGAGCGAGGCTTTCCTGATCAACAGAAAACAGAAAGAGTTGGCATAATATTGTTTTGTGACGACTTAAATAGGGGGAGGAGAAAATGATTTGTGGTTGCTAGTGGAGGTAGTAGTGATTGGTACTAAAAGAAAAAACCGTCGCACAAAAGAGGGTGCGACGGTAAAAGAATGTAGAACTCTTGATAAGGCTTAAATCATCAAGATGAGGCTATTATGGCATAAAAACCACAAGTATCAATAAAAATGATACCATTTGTTTTTTTGATAAATAAATCTTCAAGTGGGGATTAAGCTGCTCTCTTAACACTCTATTGAGAATGGTATGAAACTAGTGGTATAAAGTGTGATATTGGTTGAATAATTTACATGCATTTATAATGAATGTACAATTGTCAATTGTTGGTTACTTTTGTGCTTTTATGTCATTTAATAAGTGTGATGGTAACTTTTTGTTACTTCTAACAGTGAGGTTGGAAGTATGCTTAATAGATCGGTAAGGACAGATGCAGCTTAATAATTATGAACCTGACTTCTTGGCCCACAGAATCAAGACCCTCAGAGAGTTTCGTGGAAAAACACAAATTCAAGTTGCTAAGTGTATTAACGTTTCGAGAAGAACCTATATTGATATAGAGTCAAGTAAGTCAGATCTAAAGCTATCAACGCTTTACCGGATTTGTAATTGCTTAAAATGTGAAATTGCAGACATGTTAGGTATCCCTGCTACAGAGAAAGAGCAGGGGGCTAGGAATATCGACATTTATGACAGCATTGGGCTCATAGTTGCAAGTAGCCAAAAATAACCCTCCTATGAATACTCGAAAACCTCAGTCAAACACTGTTGACGGCTTCCCTTTTTCCACAAAAAACCGCTAGCGACATAAATAATTGTTCGCCAGCGGGATTCCCGTATTATCCGTTTGCAAACTTCTGGAGCGGGACACGATCAGCCAGTAGCTTTTGATAAATGCGGTTACCGATTATCCCCCCCACCAAGCCAGCAATAGCGGCAGCAAAAGTCGCCATCAGTAAGGTATGGGGCTCATTGAAGGCAATGGATGCTAACAACCCAGGGATTGGTGCTGCACTACCCGGTGCGTCGTTAACGATGCCGAAATAGGCGGCAATGACACCAGCCAAAGCACCTCCAATAAAGTTAGACATAAAGATAGGGACAGGATTTCTTGTCACTATATGGGCTTGGGTCAGCGGCTCAAGCATGACGCTGATGGTATTGCTCGATTTACCGAGTTTCAGGGAGTGAAAAATATAGCCATTGGTAAATGAGCCACCAACACAGGCAATTGCAGCGATCCCCATTGGTAAGCCAGTTAGCCCCAACATTGCCGTCAATGCCATTGAACTTAGCGGTGAAGTACACACCATTTTGATCAAGCCGCCTAATAGGAAGCCCATAGCGATTGGTGAAAGAAGTGTCGCTTCAGTGATCATAGTGGCTAGTGTTCCCATCAACACTTCTAATCCTGGACTAATAAAAACCCCAAGCAAGCGTGCTAGCGGTGCAAGCGTGAGCACACCTAATATCACATCAACTCCTTCTGGGAGGTACTTCTTGAACAGTGGAGCGGCAAACGAGAATAAATAACCGACAATGAAACCTTCAAGGATTCCCAGGTTTGCCATGGCAAGGCCGGTTACTATGGCATAGACGGGCTGGATCCCCATACGCAGCATGACCAGTGTCGCCGCAGCGATCCCTCCCATTCCGCCAACCATGTTGCCAAATTCAGCAAGATAGCTAAAGCCTAATAGGTTACCCATCACGTATTTATGGATAGCCTCAACCAGAAAAGTGGCAATTGCCGCATCAGCGAGGCCACTCATCGCAGCACTGCCGTTAGGGGCTTTAAAGCTAAATAGGGAAAATAGACAAAGTGCAGCCAGAAGGGCTGCAACACCCAATAAGATTTCCATAATCATTCCTTGTATTTTCAATACTATATTGGAGAACGGTAAACAGAAATCAGCAGCAGGCCGGGATCGGGAATAGAAAGGAGTTGGTGATGTTTAATGGTTGAAAAGTAAAAGCTGAACAGACCGTTAGCAGCTGTCAACGATCAGGGCTGGGCTCCTGCTGGTGGGTATAATCGAACGATGTGCCTCATAAGTCATCCTTAGTAGCAGCAAAAATTCGCTCAAACAGTAGCATATGAAACTGGATATTTTGGTGAACCACTTCATATTCCACTAATCTTTGATGTAAATATGGGTGCTTTGTTCTGTTCTTGGCCATTTTCTGGTGGGCGATCCCGAAGTTAGATTTTGACACATAATTCAATTAAATATTTCTGGTATCCACATTTCTGGTGTGTTACTTTTCTGCGCAATCTCAGCAGCACATTTCTGAGGCACATTGTATCAAGCGGTATTCGGGCTGATTGCCACTTGATGCGCCGTAGGTACTAACCTCTTGGGGTTAGTAGAAGGGCATTAATAGTGCGGACCTGTAGGCATAACGCAGGCGCATATTGAAGGAACCCAACAGTGAATACTTTTACGCTTATTACTCTAATCAGCTTTGTCTTACCCAATTGCAGTATTATTACTGAGCCTTGATCGTCCCGATCACAATCACTGGTATTTAACTTTCTGATCACATGCTGTCGCTTTTGTCGGTAGGCATTTAGGCAAACGTTTGTCTTGGTAATCAGTTTGTTTCGGTCACGCCGAGAGCTAATGCAATCGGTTGTTTATAGTCAATGCATCGATGAAAGATGCAACTGCACCGAGCCTTGATACTTTCTCCAGTTCGCACCAAGCACATCACCATAATTCAGGTGATGCTTGTAGTGCTGAGCAAAAATTACTTTTGACATTGATATCAATGGAGAGGATAGCAAGGGGTGTGGTGTTTCAAATGGAAAAGAACATGAGTAATGTGTTTGACCTTGATGAGCTAAAACTCGCTTCGAATGTACCTGTTGTACATGATGTTTATGATTTAACGCCAGATGAGCTACTGCTTAGTCAAGAGCATTATGAATCCGAAGTACGCTCGTATCCACGTCGCTTGCCGCTGGCTATTGCCAAGGCTGCAGGTGCACTGGTCGAAGACAGCCGTGGTCAATTGTTCCTCGACTGCCTAGCTGGTGCTGGTACGTTGTCCATGGGATATAACCACCCTGAAATTAACCAAGCCATTATTGATCAGCTACACGCTGGCCTGCCGTACCAAACGCTGGATATTACTACGCCAGTTAAAGATAAATTCATCAAGGAGTTAATGAACTTCCTTCCTGATGAATTTGCGAAAAATGCCCGTATTCAGTTTTGTGGCCCATCAGGTGCTGATGCCGTTGAAGCCGCTATTAAACTTGCCAAGCAAACAACTGGCCGCAATACCATGGCAGCATTCCATGGTGCATATCATGGTATGACCAATGGCACCATGGCGATGATGGGCAATCTTGGCACTAAAGAGCGTCGTCAAGGTTTGATGGCTGACGTCCATTTCCTTCCATTCCCTTACAGCCTACGCTGCCCGTTTGGTATCCACGGTGATGAGGGTGCCAAGCAAACGCTTCGTTATATCGAGCGGATGCTAAATGATGACGAGAGTGGTGTTCAAAAACCTGCGGCAATCATTGTTGAACCTGTTCAAGGTGAGGGTGGGGTGATCCCAGCCCCTGCGTTCTGGCTGCGTGAACTTCGTCGGATTACTCAAGAGCACGGCATCCTACTGATCTTTGATGAGATCCAGTGTGGTATTGGTAAGACCGGCTCTAATTTTGCCTTTGAAGAATCAGGCATTACCCCTGATATTCTGTGTCTATCTAAAGCGGTGGGGGGCGGCCTGCCAATGTCGGTACTTATTTTTGATAAGTCTATCGACACCTGGAAGCCGGGTGAGCATACCGGTACCTTCCGTGGTAACCAACTAGCGATGGCGACAGGTGCTAAAGCGCTTGAGATTATCCAGCGTGATAATCTGGTTGAGCACGCTCAAAAAGCAGGTCAATACTTACGTGAAGGCCTGGAGCGTATTGCCCAATATACAGACTGTATCGCAGAAGTACGCGGCAAAGGCTTAATGTTGGGTATGGAGATCTGTAAGACCGACGGTTCGAAGAACAAGTTCGGCGAGCCAGAGGCTGATCCAGAACTGACCATCGCGATTCAGCGCGCCGCGCTAGAACGTGGCCTGATCATCGAAAAAGGTGGCCGCCAAGGCTCTGTGTTGCGTTTTCTTCCGCCACTGATTATCTCTTATGAGCAGTTGGATTTTGCTATTGACACAATGAGCAAAGCGATAATGGCAACGGCAGGTCCAGCCAAAATCAAAGAGCCCGTTGTTACTGAAGCTGCTGATTGGCGTCAGCATTTCATCCACACCGGCAAAGGCGGTGCAGAGAAGTTCGAAGCGGCATTGAACCAAACCACGCAAGTACTTAAGAATGTATTTGAGAGCGCAGATGCACCTTATTCGGGCATGGATCCTCAGCAGCTGAAATCGAAGATCAACAATATTGACCTTGATAACCAGCAAATGCCATTGGATTTAGTGATAGAGCAAACTGGTGAGCTTATCGCCAAGAACTCTATTATGGTTCAGCACCCACATTGTATTGCTCACCTGCATACACCACCATTGCTACCAGCGGTCGCGGCAGAAGCCTTTATTGCAGCCTTGAACCAGTCGATGGACTCTTGGGATCAGGCAAGTGCAGCCACTTTTGTTGAGCAGAAAGTTGTCGATTGGCTATGTGAGTTATACCAGCTTGGCAACCTAGCTGACGGTGTGTTCACCAGTGGTGGTACGCAGTCAAACCTTATGGGCTTGTTGCTGGCGCGTGACTGGGCGGCTGATACGATTTCTGGCCATAACATCCAGAAGCAAGGTCTTCCTGATTACGCAGCCAAGCTTCGCATTATGTGCTCGAAGAAATCTCATTTTACGGTTCAAAAGTCAGCGTCGCTGATGGGGTTAGGTGAAAATGCAGTAGTCACTGTGGACACCAACCCCGACGGAACGATCAAGCTAGCTTCACTGGTTAATACCATTGAAACACTGAAAAGCGAAGGTCTGCTACCCTTTGCTATGGTAGGTACGGCTGGTACGACTGACCACGGTGCGATTGATGATCTAACCGGTATGGCAGATGTTGCCCAGCAGCATAACCTATGGCTGCATGTTGATGGTGCTTATGGCGGTGCATTGATTTTGAGCCGACATAAGACTCGCCTGCACGGTATAGAGAAGGCTGACTCGGTCAGTGTCGACTTCCACAAACTGTTTTATCAGCCAATCAGCTGTGGCGCTGTGCTGGTTAAAGACAAAGAAAACTTCAAGTACTTGCTTCACCATGCAGATTACCTTAACCGTGAGGACGATCTGCTGCCAAACTTGGTGGATAAGTCAATTGCGACCACAAAACGCTTCGATGCCTTGAAGGTATTGATGACAATGCAATGTGTGGGTCCTCAGGCATTGGGTGCGATGTATGACCACCTTCTGAACCAGACGCAGTTGGTCGCAGACATGATAAACCAGTCGGCAGAATTTGAACTGTTGGCTGATCCGGCTCTATCAACGGTGTTGTTCCGTTATATCGGTAACAACGCTGAGTCGGCATTAGATGGAATTAACAAACAACTACGCATTGATGCACTTGTTGAAGGCAAGGCAGTACTGGGTGAAACCGTGGTAGAGGGCAAGGTTGCTTTGAAGTTCACGATTCTAAACCCATGTTTGACCATGTCTGACTTTGAATCATTACTAACAGAAATCAACCTTGTTGCAGCTCAGGCTGAGTGCAAACTAGGTTAACAAACAGGTACGGCACAGCTGGCAAAGTGGCTGTGCCGGAACACTTACTCATTTAATTATGGAATAAGAAGAAATGGCAATTCTACAGATTGGTGCTGGTGGTGTTGGCTGGGTAGTTGCGCACAAAGCGGCTCAGAATAACGAAGTTCTTGGTGACATCACGATTGCATCTCGCACTATTGGTAAGTGTGAGAAAATCATTGAGTCAATCAACAAAAAAAACAACTTGAAAGACCCATCGAAGAAACTCGAAGCTCGTGCTGTTAATGCAGATGACGTTGACGCGCTAGTAGCACTTATCAAAGAAGTTCAGCCTGATCTTGTGATCAATGCTGGTCCTCCTTGGGTAAACATGACCATCATGGAAGCATGTTACCAAGCAAAAGTCTCTTACCTAGATACATCAGTAGCTGTAGATCTGTGCTCTGAAGGCCAGCAAGTACCACAAGCGTACGACTGGCAGTGGGGTTACCGTGAGAAGTTCGCAGAAGCGGGCATTACAGGTATCCTAGGTGCAGGCTTCGATCCAGGCGTAGTCTCGGTGTTCGCTGCCTATGCCGTTAAGCACCTGTTCGATGAAATCGACACCATTGACGTCATGGATGTTAATGCTGGTGACCACGGCAAGAAGTTCGCAACCAACTTCGATCCTGAAACCAACATGCTGGAAATCCAGGGTGACTCGTTCTACTGGGAAAACGAAGAATGGAAACAAGTACCGTGTCACTCACGTATGCTTGAGTTTGACTTCCCGAACTGTGGTACACACAAAGTTTACTCAATGGCGCACGATGAAGTTCGTTCAATGAAAGAGTTCATTCCAGCCAAGCGTATTGAATTCTGGATGGGCTTTGGTGACAAATACCTGAACTACTTCAACTGCATGCGCGATATCGGCCTACTAAGCCCTGATCCGCTAACACTGCACGACGGCACTGTTGTTCAGCCACTGCACGTTCTTAAAGCACTTCTACCGGATCCAACATCACTAGCGCCGGGCTACACAGGTCTAACGTGTATCGGTACTTGGGTTCAAGGTAAGAAAGACGGCAAAGAACGCTCTGTATTTATCTACAACAATGCAGACCACGAAGTCGCTTACGAAGACGTTGAGCACCAGGCAATCTCTTACACCACAGGTGTTCCAGCGATCACTGCAGCACTTCAGTTCTTCCGTGGCAAGTGGGCAGACAAAGGCGTGTTCAACATGGAACAGCTAGACCCAGATCCGTTCCTAGATACAATGCCTGAAATCGGTCTTGATTGGCATGTTCAGGAATTAGAGGTTGGTCAGCCTGACATCAAAATCCTGAAATAAGGCCCTGAAGAGAAACACCGGCGCTCAATACCTTATTTGTCGTGAATTAGAGATGATGAAGTCTTGTCTCAAATTCCTGCGAATTTTATTCAAAATAGATAAAGAAGGTTGTTGAGTAACGATGCTTATCAGCCTTGTCTACAGAGTAATATCAGAAGGGAGCGACTACTGCTCCCTTCTTCGTGCGATTGATTAGGTTTGGGTACATAGATTGGTTGTTGCTTGGGATATTTATCTGCTTGGTAACTCACTGTGTTCAAACAGGACAAAGCAGAGAAATATCCCAAGCAACTATCAGGCAGACAAACCTGAACGCGGAACAGAACAATGACATTAAAGAAAGAAGAATTGAAAACACCTTACTTCATGATTGATGAAGATAAGTTGGTTGCCAACTTGGAAAAAGCCAAGCTGCTTAAAGAGCTTTCAGGGGTAAAATTGGTATTGGCCCTGAAGTGCTTCTCAACCTGGGGCGTGTTTGACATCATCAAGCCATACCTTGACGGCACAACCAGCAGTGGCCCGTTTGAAGTCAAATTAGGTTACGAAACATTCGGTGGTGAAACACATGCTTATAGCGTGGGTTACAGCGAAGATGACGTCCGTGAAGTAGCTGAAATCTGCGACAAGCTCATCTTCAACTCGCAGAGCCAACTAGCTGCTCACCGCCACATTGTAGAAGGTAAAGCATCGTTAGGGCTGCGTCTTAACCCGGGCGTTAGCTATGCTGGACAAGATTTGGCCAATCCAGCTCGTCAGTACTCACGCTTGGGTGTACAGGCTGATCATATCAAACCAGAGGTTTTTGAAAGCCTTGATGGTGTGATGTTCCACATGAACTGTGAGAATAAAGATGTCGATGCTTTCATTGGCCTGCTTGATGCAATCTCTGAGCAGTTCGGTAGCCACCTAGACAAGCTTGACTGGGTAAGCCTTGGCGGCGGCGTGTTCTTTACTTGGCCGGGCTATGATATCGAGAAGTTGGCACAAGCACTGAAAGCCTTCTCAGAAAAACACGGTGTTCAGCTCTACCTTGAGCCGGGTGAAGCGATCATCACCAAAACCACAGACCTTGTGGTAACCGTTGTAGATATTGTCGAAAACGTTAAGAAGACCGCTATCGTTGACTCAGCGACAGAAGCACATCGCTTAGATACGCTTATCTACGACGAGCCAGCCTCAGTATTTGAAGCATCAGAAAATGGTGAGCACGAGTACGTGATTGGTTCATGTTCATGCTTGGCGGGTGATCAGTTCTGTGTCGCTAATTTTGATCAGCCATTGGAAATTGGCCAGAAGCTTCACATCATGGATAGTGCAGGCTACACCATGGTGAAACTGAACTGGTTCAACGGTCTGAAGATGCCTTCTATCTACTGTGAGCGCAGCAATGGCGACATTCAAATGCTCAACGAGTTTGGTTACGACGACTTCAAACGTTCGCTGTCGCAATGGTCGGTTAACTAAAGCTGCCAGCAATATTGAAATAATCTTTAGGGCCGTCTGTTAGACGGCCTTTTTTTATTAAGTGACCAGATGAATATCTATTTGCGCATTTGGCTAGATGCTTGATGAATCTATAGTTGTTTATGTATTTTTCATGCAAATGTTTTATGCGCCTCTTATTAAATAAATGAAATTTTTCGTGATCTGTATCACATCGAGGCCCTAACTAAAGCCAGTTTTCATGCCCTTGATCACTGCTGACTCTATCTGCTCATATCGGGCTGGTTCGATCAACTACATCAGTATTCCGGTTAATTAAGATATCAACTCACCTTAATTAATAACGGAGCCAAATATGGTGCCCTATATCATTGCGTTAGCTGCCGGAACATTATTCCTGGGTAGTTTTGTTCAGGGTATGGTCGGTTTTGGATTAGGAATGGTTTCAGTCCCACTTCTTTCCTTGTTCTTGGATGTCAAATTAGCAATACCTATCGCCACAGTGTTTGGCTGGCTAATTACTATTCCTGTTTGTCTTAAAATGCGCCAGCACATCAACTTTAAATTGGCGTTTATTCTTTATATCCCAGCAATCGTTGGTATCCAGTTCGGTGGCGAGTTGCTCAAAAATGTCGAGTCTGGATATATTCTTTTGGCGATGGGGCTTATTCTAATCTTTGTTGGTGGTTCAACCTTGATTAATCGCCCTATACGAGTGAAAGACAATACATTTTCGGCAATTGTTTGTGGCTTGCTATCGGGTGTGCTGGGTGCTGGGGCTGGCGAGTCAGGACCACCGATTGTTACCTATATGAACTGTTTGAAAGTGAGTGCAGAGAAAATAAAGGCAACCACAAACTTTTACTTTTTTATGGCGATGCTCACTGTGATCTTCAAGCTATTTTCAAATGGTGTAATTACTCATGAAGTAGGGGTTATTACTGCTTGGTCTATTCCTGCAATGTTAGCGGGTGGCCTGATAGGAATGCGATTATTTGATTATGTTCAACGAAATAAATTTGATGTTAAGAAAATAATGAATTTCACGATTCTTATTCTCGGCATAATTATTACGGTCAAAGGTCTTTCTCACTTATAAATTTCAAACTAATTACGTGAGGCAGGTAATACCTGCCACTACCCTGGGAGCTAAATATGGATTCATTTATTGTTATTGCAGATGATTTTACCGGTGCAAACGACACGGGTATGCAATTTTATAATCAAGGTTGCAGCGTTGACGTTTCCCTAACGGACAGTAAAGTGCTGTTTGACAGCGATATTGTGGTGCATAACACCGACAGCCGTAGTATGTGCACTGTAGCGGCAAAGCGAGCGATCAAGAAGGTGGTCGAGCATAGTGAAATTTCTAAAGATACGTATATATATAAGAAGATTGATGCAACCTTTCGCGGGAATATAGGGACGGAGATTGAAGCGCTTCTTGAGGCCACGCAGTTTAACTTTGCAGTGCTTTGTAATGCATTGCCTAGTAAGTCTCGGACCATTGAGGGGGGCAAATGTTTGTATAGAGGGCGAGGGGTAACAGAAAGTGAATTTGCCACAGATCCAAAGACACCCGTGAAGAGCGATATAATTAGTGAAATCATTGCGGTACAAACCGATATTACTGTCCATTCGATTAATAAATATGATTTACGAAATGCTATTTCAGCGGCACAAAAAGAGGATAGTGAATTAGCTATCATTGTTGTTGATGCCAAAACAAACGAAGATTTATCCTATATCGGTCAGACAATAGCTGAAGCGATGGATGGCGGGATCTTAATTGGCTCTTCAGGGCTCGCATCTCACCTTCCTCCAACGGTCTACCTTTCAGAGTTTGTAAAGCCAAGCCTCGTTATCGCAGGAACCATGAGTCCTGTAACTATCAATCAGGCGAGATATGCAGTCGAGCAAGATGCGGCAAGTACATATTTTGTGAATATCCATAAGATCATGACAGAGCAGGATTACTTAGATCAATGCCTTGATGGGATTATGTCAATCTTAGATGATGGGCGAAACTGTATAATCCAGTCGGCAAGATCAGAGCAAGATCGTTTTGATGTTGATGCAAACTGTGCATTATATGGCCTTTCCCGCTCAGAGTTTGGGAGCTTCATTTCAGGCTTTTTGGGCAATTTGGCTTCAGCAATTGCGCATCGTATCAACTTGTCAGGGATCTTATTCACCGGGGGAGATATCGCAATATCGTGTGCAGCATCGCTTGGTAGCAAGTGCTATTCAATCAAAGGTGAAATTTTACCCTGTATCCCTGTTGGATTTTTGGAAGGTATTGAGGGAACATTGATTGCCACTAAAGCCGGAAGTCATGGTGATGAAGATACTTTGGTTAAGGTTATGGAGTTCTTTACCAAAGCGCCTAACCGTTACTAATTTAGGATCTATATGCCGTCACATACACAGACATTAAAACATCGGGAAGAGATACATAGAATCTTAAATGAGCGCTCTTCCATTAGCATTCAAGAGTTGAGTGAGTTGCTGTATATCTCACCAAGTACAGTGCGTCGAAATGTAGCTGCAATGTCAGATATGTATCCTAATATCACAAGGACCCACGGTGGCGTCACGATAGATGCTTTTGTTAGCGCAAGAGGGGGGAGGAAGAGCCTCGTTCCTGCTGATTTGGTGAGTAATGCGACAGCAATGATTAACCCAGGGGATACTGTCTATCTTGATAGTGGTCAGACAGCGTTGTCTGTCGCCAAATCCCTGTGTGAGATGGATATTAATGTCGTAACCATTGATATTAATATTGCTTTCTATTTGAAGGACTTCCAGCGTTGCAATACCACCCTGATTGGCGGTGAAATGACGAGTAGCTGTGAATTCACGACTGGTGATATTGCTATGTCACAATTGATGGAATACCGTTTTGATGTCGCCTTCATTTCGACAAATTGCTTTGATTTGGTTCACGGGGTAACAGCGCCCCATGCAATCAACGCCATGATAAAACGTACGGTAATGAAACAGGCCAAAAGGCGGTACCTTATCGCGGAAGGCCAGAAGTTTAACAAGTTCTCATTTCATCACGTAGCTAAACTTCCAGAGTTTGATAGTGTGATAACGGATGGTTCTATCCCCATAAAAACGATAGAGATGCTTAGAAAGCATGGCGTGGTGCTGGTCTAAAGTCGATTCTGATCTTGAGTGGATAGCTTCACGGCAGATTAACGAAAAATTGGGGAGGCGATAAAGCCTCCTTTCAATATTGGAGTTTGATCAAAACCGACACTGCAAAATATTCCCTTCAGAATCAAATGTCATAAACAAGGTCTGCCAGTTTATCTGGGTATGTTCAAATGTTGCTAGGCAGGTGTGGTTTTCCATTTCAATATCACTGGACGCGCCAGCACTAATAATGACGTCCAGTCCCTTCACTTTATTGGCTATCAGTGAGTTGTACTGAGCGTCATATTGGCTGAGTAGGACGATTTTATTCTGCCCCTGAGTCGCCAATCTATCAACAGAATGACCCAGTACCGCGAGATCGTGGGCAAGCGGTGCGTCTTGGTCTGAGTGCGTTTGCCGAATCAAAGACAGATAGGCGATAGATTCGGTGTTTTCCTTTTGGATGTAAGCTTCGGCACGGGCTTTGTTTGGGTTGTAGGCAAAGATGTCGTTGCCTGATTGCGCGATACCAAAGTCAATATTGCTGGCAAGAATGGCTTGGTTTGCCATGGCGTCAGCATCAATACCTTCGTGTCGATCTTGATTGGAGAAGATAGCCGTCACATACGAAAAAGCAGGCGTGAGGATTGGCTTGTCGTGTTGCTGAGCGGAGTAGAAAGCAATGTAGGCGGCATTGTTTTCTGCCGCTTTTCTCGCAGCAATGCGGTACTGGTGATTGAGCCAGTTTACTGTTTTTCTCGGTGCATATTTTTGCGGTTTTTTTTCCCTTGATATTTGGCCGCTTGATGCCTCGAGCAAGTATTCAGGCGCTTGAGTGATAAAGCTGATCCCGGTCGTGATAGGCTGGTGTTGTTTTGGTGTGCAGGCAGATAAAAGGCTGACAGCAACAGTGATAAAGCCAATACGGCGCAGGGTAGTCATTATGTTCTGGATGATTAAATGTGATGAAGCTCACTATTTTCCAAGATGCAGGACTGATTTACAAGCGCTCTAGTATGACAATTTATAGGGCTTATGGTGTCTATGCTGCCGAGGCCAGTTAGCGCAATCCAATGATTGTGGTGGAAATATCACCTTTGACGCGGGGCTTGAATGCAAAGTGACCAGTTGATGATGTTTGGATTAATTTCTTGTTGACTCGTTTGCTCCAATGCGTAGAATGCACCCCATACCGAAACGGGGTACACCTCGTAGGTATTGAAGGCGCGTTGGCAGAGTGGCTATGCAGCGGATTGCAAATCCGTGGACCTCGGTTCGACTCCGGGACGCGCCTCCACTTGCGACACTAGCTCAGCTGGTAGAGCGCAACCTTGCCAAGGTTGAGGTCACGAGTTCGAACCTCGTGTGTCGCTCCAAATTTAAGGAAGATGTGCTAACACGAGGAATCTCGTGTACCTAGTCAGCCACGTCTCTCCAAATTAAGAACAAGCCCTAGCAGAAATGCTGGGGCTTTTTCGTTTTAAGTTCCCCTCCGCTCTCGTTACCTTTCTGTTCGCTCCTCATCCCATTTGTTATCCCACTTGTTATACTTACTTGAGTCGATTTAATATCAACCACTTAGTTTGGGGTCTAACAAGCTAACTTTGGTTTAAGCAGGGAGCAGATATGAAACTCAATTGTGATATGGGTGAAAGCTTTGGCAGTTGGAGTATGGGGAAGGATCCCGACGTGATGCCTTATGTTGATATGGCGAATATTGCCTGTGGCTTTCACGCCTCCGATCCGGATCATATGGCCAGAACCATTCAACTGGCTGTAGAAGATAATGTCGAGATTGGTGCCCACCCGGGTTATGACGACAAAAGTGGTTTCGGACGTCGCTCCATCCCTCATAGCGCTGAAGCCATAACCCGATTGGTGGCCTATCAAATCGGTGCGCTCGATGCGCTGTGCCAGTTATACGGCGGTGTTGTTCGCTATGTTAAACCTCACGGTGCCCTGTACAACGATATGATGGTACAGCCGTGGATCTTCGAAGCGATTCTAAGCGCAGTCTCTGATTTAAACCAATACCGTTCCTCGCCGTTGAAGCTAATGATCTTAGCTCGATGCGATAATCAGCAATATATAGAGCTATCAGCACAGCGTAACGTCGAGTTACTGTTCGAAGGCTTTGCGGATAGGGCTTACAATAGCGAAGGCTTGCTGGTACCCAGATCTCAGGCTGGTTCGGTATACCATGACAGCCACCGCATCCGCCAGCAAGTTGCTGAACTGGCCGCAGGAAAAGTCACTACCATAGATGGAAAGACGCTGGCACTAGATGTTGATACGGTTTGTGTTCACGGTGACAACGATGAATCCATCGCGATCGTCCGGCAACTTGCTGAGGATCTGAGTCATGTTCAAGATTGAAGCGGTGTCGGAATGTAACGCCATTGTGTACTTCGGTGATCAGATTGATCTTATGCTGACGCCAAGGATCAGCCTGTTCGTTACCCATCTTCAGTCTTTGGATCATTCTGCCGTAGTAGAAGTTATCCCGTCTTATACCTCGGTGCTTATTCAGTATCGTCCTGATGTGTTGAGCTATGAACAGTTATATAGCTTGCTGGTGGGCTACCTTACTCAGCTTGAAGACGGACATATTGAAACTATTGAGAAGGACGGTGGCTATCAAACCAAGCTAATTACCTTGCCGGTGTATTACGGAGTGGAGGTTGCGCCTGATTTAGCAGAGATAGCTAAGGCCCAAGATCTAACCGTCGAAGAGGTAATTCATCTCCACTCTCAACATACTTATACTGTTTGTGCTATCGGCTTCGCACCGGGGTTCGCTTTTCTCGCCTCGGTTGATGAAACCATTGCAACTCCTCGCCATGATGAGCCAAGAAAATGGATACCGGCAGGTAGTGTTGGCATTGCCAATCAGCAGACGGCGGTATATCCCAATGAATCTCCCGGTGGCTGGCAAATCATCGGAAATTGCCCGTTAATGCTATTCCAGCCTGGTCAAACGCCCATGTCTCCATTTCAAGTTGGGGATCAGGTGCAATTTACACCTATCACCAAGGAAGTGTTTTTACAGCAAGGAGGGAAAGTATGGTCGCAATGGAAGTGATCCGCCCGGGAATGCTAACACTGGTTCAAGATATCGGGCGATACGGTGCTGGGGAGCAGGGACTGAGCCAAGGTGGAGCGGTTGATTTACATGCTTATTGCTGGGCCAATTATTTGTTAGCCAATCAACCGAATAGTGCAATGCTAGAAATTACCTTAGGTCAGGCTGAATTTCAGGTATTACAAGACGGCCAAATTGCTGTCACTGGCGCTGATATGCAGCCTACCTTAGACGGTAGCACTTTACCTATGTGGCAAAGAGTTGCGGTAAAAAAAGGGCAACGCCTTGTATTTGGTTTTGCTCGTTCAGGCTTACGGGCATATTTGGCACTACAAGGTGGTTTTGATGTGCCCTTGATAATGGGAAGTGCTTCAGCGGTACCTCGTAACCAATTAGGTGGATTTTACCAAGGGAAGGGGCTCGAAAAAGGCGATTTGTTACCTGCCAAGCAGGTTTCGATGGGGTTGCTAAAAAGTCTGAATGAGCAGGCTGTCAGTAGGCAAACCTCAGCTCGATTCATTCCTGATTACAATAAGCCTATTGAGCTCCGAATGATTGAGTCCTATCAGCAGGAGAGCTTTTCCGACAGTGAAAAGCAGCGGTTTTATGCTGGTCGCTATACTGTTAGTCAGGAAACCGATCGTATGGGGTGTAGGCTATCAGGCGATGCTATCCATGCTGATATCGAAGGCATTGTTTCTGAAGGGATTGCACTTGGTGCGATTCAGATCCCTCCAAATGGGCAGCCCATAGTTTTGCTGAATGACAGACAAACCCTCGGAGGGTATCCCAAATTGGGCTGCGTCGCTCGTATTGATTTGCCTCGGTTGGCTCAAGCAAGGCCGGGTACCGAAGTGGTGTTCAAACGTGCTACATTGGATGAGGTTACTGACCAATGGCTGCGATTTTCGCGTTTTTTTGGTTTATCCCTTTGAGTCATCATTAGAGAGGTATAGGCAGGTTTATGTATATCTTTGGTTATGGAAGTTTAATTAACCACGCTTCTCGGTTGCTCACCGGGCAGGCGAAAGAAGCACAACCGGCTACTGTTAATGGTTTGCAGCGGTATTGGGGAAAAGTCGATAGTACTTACCATATTTCTCCACTTGTGGCTGCGCCCGGTGAAGGGGTCTGTAATGGTGTTTTGGTCAGGGTGGATGAAAAAGCACTGCAGCAATTTGACCATCGAGAAAAAGGCTATCGCCGTATAGAGCTGGATCCTACTCAGTTAGAGAGTTTCCAGCCGATAGAGGGCCATTTACCGGTGTGGGTGTATACCAAGACGGACCATGAGCCTCCCTGTCATATCCAGCCGATCATGCAAACGTATGTGGATACTGTGCTCGCTGGCTGTCTTTCAATATCGAGCTCATTTGCCAAAACATTTGTCGATACCACCCAAGGCTGGCATCATCCTTTGGAAAATGATCGCCACGAGCCGAAATATGGTAATCATGCGGGTGTCCGTGATGAGCATTTAGCGCGGATCGACCAACTTCTAGAACAGGTAAGAACAAAGCATCACCATGGCAAAACCTAACAAGAAAGGCCCAACTAAAACCGTCGATATTTATTGCGCAGGTTGTAAAACCCAGTTGTATAAATACCGCAAAGGAGGCAAGGGTGCACTGGTGAAGTGCTTCAAGGAGCGGATAGTCAAAGACTTCACTCAGCAAGAAGGCATATGTCCAAACTGTGAATACGCCTTTGCCAGAGACACTCTGATACGCGGTGCTCCGGCCTTGAAAATGATCGGTGGCAAAGTCACAATGAAGTAGCTTGATTTACATGGTGGAATAATCGAATGGGGTTAGGGCGTACTCGGTGTTGCGTTCATTGAGAATTGACTTGTCGGGGGACAAGCCTTTTTATTACTAAGTAAGACGGCTTTAAGATCCAATATCTTGCGCTTATAAGTTGCACGGACCAGTTGGTAATCCACGTCCGGTGAGAACCACATGACAAACTGCCTGTCGCTTTTCCTTACTTGTTCAACTCTGATGGCGTTAATATTACCGAAGTTTGAGTTGATCCTCTCTTTACCTTTGACCTGAAAGTAGTAACGGTTAACGTCGTCCGTGTCTTGTAGGTTGTATTCAAACTGCGTTTTCCCCTCGATCAAACCCAGCCTCATTTGACTTCCGATTGCATCGGCATCAAGTAGGGGGAGGGAATCACTGGAAAAAGAAGAGTTTTTCCCGTCGACAGTGACTTTGGATGAGGTTCCGTTATCGTTAAACGATACCTCAGTCTTACCGCCCAACAAGCCTTTGACTTCACGCCGGAAACCTTTAGACAAAAAGCTTTGCTGCTCTTCTGACCAGAACACTTTGCTTTGCTGATTGAACCGGGTTTTTGTCGCCAGTACTTCGATATTGCTGTAGGCGTTAATTTGGGCTTGTTTATCCTGCCAGCGTAACACCCGGGTCATCTGGCCAACTCTTAGATTATTGAAAAAAAGCTGGTAGGTGAGTGTTTTTGTGCACTGGTGAAATACTGGCGCCGGCTCTGCATGCGTTTGGGGTGAGGCGACAATGCCAAGGTAAGCCAATAAAAGAAAAAAATGGTTAACCTGCACACTGACACCTTCAAGAGACAAGACGTTGGACTATGTACTTAAATTAGCAGGGCTGGCGGCAATATGCCAAATTGGCCTGTCTCATCAACAGGCCAATGATTTTGTTCAAAGCAAGAGGCAAGGATTACTTTAGTAAGCGTTTGAGGATTTTACCTGTCGCCGTCATTGGTAGGTTTTCGACAACCTCAATCAGGCGGGGATATTTGTAATCGGCCAAGCGCTCTTTACCCCACGTCACCAATTCTTTATTGGTTGTGGAGGCACTATCTTTCAAGATCACAAATGCCTTGGCTTCTTCACCATAGGTTTTATGAGGAACTCCAATAACAGCAATCATTTGAACATCTGGATGGGTCATAAAGGTCTCTTCAATATCACGCGGGTAAATATTGAATCCGCCGCGGATAATGACTTCTTTCAAACGGTCGACAACATATACATAACCGTCATCATCCATCCGGACGATATCACCGGTGTGTAGCCATCCATCCACGACTGTCTTCGAGGTTTCCTCCGGTTTTTTATAATAGCCTTTCATAACATTATGACCACGGATCAGTAGTTCCCCTTCTTTACCGCGAGGCCGCTCTTGTCCCTTGTCATCTACCACCTTCATTGCCACGCCTGGCAAAGGTTGGCCAATACTGCCTGGCTTGCGTTCATATTCCAAATGGTTAAATGCAGCAACCGGTGATGATTCTGATAAACCATAACCTTCGATGACCGGTACTTTGAGCTTTTCCTCGAACTGCTTGAGGATCTCGACGGGCATAGAGGCGCCTCCTGAAATAGCCACTTTCAGGTTGGCTGCAACTTCATCGAGATCGTCACAGCCGTGCTTTTCGGTAAAGGCGAGTAAGCCCATAAACATCGTCGGCACCCCAGCCATATGGGTTACTTTGTGGGAATGCATCTGTTGTAACACGTGTTTCGGGACAAAACGCGGGATCAGCACGAGTGCGCTACCTGCAAGTATCGAGGTGTTCATGATCAGTGATTGACCGAAAGTATGGAAAAGCGGCAATATCGCTATGCTGACATCTGAACCTTTTTGGTTAGTCAGTGCTTGGCAGGCTTGGGCATTACACAGCATGTTGCTCTGGCTCAGCTCTGCTCCTTTCGCTCGTCCTGTGGTGCCCGAGGTGTAAAGGATCACACAGGTATCTTCTGCCCGACGGTAAACGGCTTCAAATTGTTGGCTGCCTGACTCTAGCCATTGGTTAAAGCTATGGGCACCGTCAGGAAGCGGGTCACCATTTCCTGACTCAATGGAAATAAAGTGTTGGCAGCTTGGTGTTTGGCTAAATCCCTCGTAGCAATATTCACCGCTGGGTAAAACGCTGTTGCCTTGGAAGCTGATGATGGCAACAGCATCGGAGTCATTTAAGTGGTAAGCCACCTCGGGCCCCTTGAGCATAATATTAAGCGGGACGGTAACGGCACCTATTTTTTGGATTGCATAATAACCGATGACAAAGGCGGGCATATTAGGGCAAGAGATAGCGACTTTATCGTCGGGCTTGATACCGATTTTGCAAAGATGGTTGGCAATGGCATTCACCATTTGCTCCAGTGCCCTGAAATTAATCTTTTCGTCGTTGAATATCAGTGCAGTGTCGTTTCCGCGGAATTCGGCATTGCGTTCAAGGTTGGTAGCTAAATTGTACATATGTTAATTGTTCCAGCCTATTTCGAGGTTGTTTGACACTGAAGTGAGCGCATTGATGAGCGCTATGAAGTGACTTGGGTATAGGGATTTGTTTTTATTGTAAGTCTTCATCACAGCTTCGGCTACAGACGCGAATAAAATACTTGGGATAATTAGAGCTTGCGCAGGCTGACGCTGAAGTATCTAAGAAGTTAGATGTGTTTGTCACCATTAGCCAACTCATTGGCGGTGAATCTTTTTTGTCATTTGGGTTAAATTTTAGTGATGTAATTATCCTTTTTAATTCATGTGTTTATGCTCAGTGTATTCAAAGTCGCAAGCGTGTGATCTGGTGCTGGATAATAACGTATTGATATATATGGCTATTTAAAATACGTTCATAGCGCGTATTTATGAACGTTATGAGTCCGTTATTTGACGATTTTCTTAACGCCTCCTATTTTTATTTGGGCTCAGTCAATAGAGGTGTGTGAAAATGAAGAAAATGAACTCGGCTTATCGCTTACAAATCATTAAAGAGGTTGCTACTCGTCGCCGCTTGACAACTGGTGGTGACCCAATGGCATGCCACATATCTCGGTTGATTGAATCCAACAAACAAGAGCCCACGATAGTCGATAGACACTATACAGACTGTCATTACGATGATTCGGCCGGTGGCTGGGTGAGTAACTTGTGGGAGCAGGAAAAATAGTTTGATAAATCAGATAACCATCGAGCGGCATGCGACCGCTCGATTAATGTGTTGAGTACAGTAATTAGTCTTTAATTCGGATATTTTCTGGTACAAAGGGAACGACTCAGGTACATTTCTCTCGTCTTAAATTGTCAGGTCGTCCCATGAACTACGTAGAGTTAGATAACTATTCCCGAAAGTGGATTTTTACCCACGCCTCCATGCCTGTTGCCGAATCAGATCTGGCGTTAATCAAGCCATATACTCAGGCACGATCTTCTCAGATTTGGGGCGAGCATGTTAGTCGCCACAGTCCTGATGCCGATCATTTCGAGAAAGGTGATTGGGCACACAATGACAAGATTTGGTCGGAAAACATTGACTGGCAAGCTGCTTGGGATAGCGATGAACCTGAGTTGCCAGAAGAGATGTTGGCGTTTCTGGATTGGGAAGATAACACCACGGTGTATTTCTGCTACGAAAAATACAATGTAATCGAAACCAAGTGGGGCGTATTCAAACGTAACTGGAAAAATTTCCTGTTCTTTGATGATGGCCCAATGCTGCTAGGCCGTAAAAAAACACACGTTGTTTGGTTTAGCTCTAAAGGAACCTTCCGATTGGCTAACCGCTAGACGTTCAGATTACTGTTTCGTGACGAAATAACACCACCGTAATTGTAAGGCACTGAGGTGCTAGCAAGCTACCGTATACCCAATTCACAGTATACTCATCACTTGGGTATACACTCATTTACTGTCTGCCATTGTTTCTGGTTCCAGATGCTGAGAAGGCAGATAGTGAATGAGCTGGCCTTTCCCTTTCAGTTTTGCTTTATACATCGCCTTATCTGCCCGCCTCAAAATATCATTGATATTCTGATACTCATTACTCTGAACGAGGTAGCTTCCAATACTCGCTCCTATGTTCAGATGATAATTTTCAATCTTTATCGGCATAGAAATAGACTGCATGATTTTTTGACAGGTGCACTGTATTGTCGAAGGGCCTTGGCCTTCTGATAAAACAATCACGAACTCATCACCGGCGATGCGAGCGACAACATCATGGTCATTGACGGCTTGGGTGAGTCGATTGGCAATAGTGATCAGTACTTGATCACCAATGTCATGACCAAAGTTGTCGTTGACGTTTTTAAATCCGTCCAAATCCAGAAACAGTACGCAGAAGGAATGCCCTGACAGTTGTTGTTCACGAAGCTTGTCGTAAAGGGTTTGGTATAATTTACCGCGATTCGGCAAGTTCGTCAGTATGTCATGGTTGGCTTGATATTCGAGTTGCTTCATTTTTTTCATGGAGCGTAGATCTGAGCCAATAACGACGGTTTGCTGATCCTGGCTATGGGTTTCGTTGATTTGGCTGATCCGGATATACAGGGGAAGCTCCTGGCCATCGTTAGTCAGGAGGTTGATTTCGCCGTGCCATTGCGTTTGGGTGGCTAGTGCTTGTTTTATCAAAGGGACAACGGGGGAAAATTTATCCTCGTCGATAATACAATGGTAATGCTGACCCAAAATATCGTCCTCACTGAAACCCGACAGACGAACGAAGGTCGTATTGACCATAGTGATCTTAGCATCACGGTCAAACAGTAGAATGGCATCCTGACTGTTGTCGAAAACTTTGGTAACGAGTTTTTGTTGTCTATCGGCACGCTGGCGCTCAGTTACATCTTCGATGGCAAACAGCGCTTGTTGCTTATTGCGAAGTGGCCGGCTTACCAGCTGAAATACTCGCATTTCTTGATAATGGGCGCGGCTTTCGATTACCAAGTGTTCAATTTCTGTGTGTTTAGCAAGATTGTTATTAAGTAACAGTTGGAAAGCGTCTCGTTCGATGGGCTGCAGAATATCGATCAGTGGTTTATTGAACAGCTGAAAGGATGATAATTCGAACATGTTTTGACAGGCTTCATTGGCTAGTGTGATCACTCCTTTGCTGTCGACAACAATTAGGGCGTGTTGCACCGTTTCGATCACCTCATCGGCAAACGCTTTTTCTATCGCAAGCTTTTGCATGGCATTTCGAAGCTCTATGTTACGCTCGTTGATGGTATTTACCATGTTGTTGAACCCTAGAGTTAACTCATTAAGCTCATCATTGGTTAATTGGCTGTTGGGTATAGGCTGGTGTTTGTCCCCTTTAATAAGCCGACGAATGCCTTTGTTGAGCTCGGTGATCGGCGTAACCACCCAATGCTGGATCCGGTTGATAAAATACATACTAGTAATGATTAATATGAGGAACAGGAACAAGCTGACTTTTAGGTGGGTTATCTGGATCTCATTGATTTTATGCAGAGAAACTGCGAGATGGATATGGGCAATCTCCTCACCGTCAATCGTGACGGGCACGACAAGGTAAAGGTTGTCCTTGCCAAAATAGTATCCATTTTGACGGATGCTTTGTTGCTGTATGTCACTCGGGGCAACATAAGCTAGTTGTGTGTTTTCAAATTCAGTAAACAAAGAGTGATCAGGTAACTCGAGCCGAGCTCTTGCGATTAGATTATCGGCCTTCAGGGCTGACAGGATTTCTTTTGCAGCAAAAGTATCATGAAACAAAACGGGTGCCGACAAGTTGCTACCTACGCCTTTGGCAAGCACTTGGGTTCTCGATATGAGGTTTTCACGCTCTATAGTTAGATAGCTTTGGTAGCTGATAAACTGAAACCCGATCAATACCAGTAAGTTAAAACTCATAATCGGAAACGATAAGCGTTGGTTGAGGGTGAGGTTTTTGAGCCAATTATTCATGGGTACCTCCATTTTCCTCATCGGAATCTGTGATAAGTAAGGCTATACGTAATAGCTGTGAACTCACCGTTAACTGGCCATTCTGTATGTTGTCCCGATGAAGAACTGGCTTGATCTGATGTTTCAGAGTCCGTAGTTCGATCATCCCCCCCTCGGAGAGCACGTTGGGTGAATCGCTAATAGTGAGTAGGCCGTTATACTGCGGTAGGGGCGAAATAGGCTGAATAGCATCATCGGTGATAAAAAGAAGGTCGCAATGCAAAGCTGCATCTGTTAGCGAAGAGGTTGCTTTAAGTTCACCTTTTGAACCTGGTTGTGCAAACAAGGCCTGTAAACTTCGGGTTGTCTTATCTTGACCAAGGGTACAGTATTTTATGTTATTTATTTTCCCCTGTGGCCAGCGAATAAAACTGGCTAGGCGATAGACATAAACAGCCTTAATATCGTGTTCAGAAAAGCTCTGGCTGTGCTCGTTTTTTGCTTGCGCAGCCCAACTTATTGGCAGAGCCAAGCAAGCTAACGTGGAAAGTAAAGTCGGATACCATTGACGGAGCATTACTGGAACCCCCAACTTGCCTTGAGAAATACCGTTTGATTTATACGAGCTTTGCCTGGCATATCTTCATAGGGATCCTTTCCAAGCGCATCTGCAATTAATTCAATACGGGGCCAATGAGTTTTTTCATGCCATGCAACTCTGGCATCAAGTGTGCTGATGGATGGGGCTTGCAATAGGGTATGGTATGTCGACACGGCACTTTTATGCCTGAACCATAGGTCGAACTGCCAGGCTGGTGTGATTTGCCACAGGGTTTGCAAGGAGAGCAAGTGCGATGCTTGATGTTCATTTAACAGCTTGCTACCAGTCGTAGCGTCAGGTTCACAGTTGACATGGCCTGAACAAGATGCAGAGGTCTGAATATAACTATAGCTGGTGTTGACAGTGATCGATGGCAGGGGGGACCAGTTGATAGCCGTTTCAAACCCATAGTTCTCAAGCTTCAAGTTATCACTGTAGGTCTGCACTAGCGTAAACATCTCGCTGGGCAGCTGTGTACCGTCCATGCACTGACCATAAATACAAAGCCATTGGCTGCCACTCTCCATCAATACGTTATCGTATTGGCTGTAAAAAATTGTGCTATCAATCGTTAAGTTATTGGAAGCAAAATAGCGATGACCCAAATCAAAGGTAATCACCGATTCAGTATCGAGATCTTCGTTAGCCGCCGTGTAGATCAAGGCTGGGCGGTTATCCTGACAGTCAGCGCTTAGGCATACAGAGGTCAAAAAGTAGCCATCGGTTTCGTTGGCGACAAAAGAAGGGGTGACCACGGCGCGCGCGGCACCGAGCCAAAATTGTTGGTTTTTGTAAGGCTTGTATAATAGTCGGGCTTGCGGTTGAAGTTCGGTAGCGTTATTGAGGCTGAAGTGCTCCACCTTTAGGCCCAACGTTGAGCTTAGTGTATCGGTCAATTCGGATTCCAGCTGAAAATAGGTATTCAAAATGGTATCAGTGCCAATTGGGTCATGACTGTATCGCCCCCAAGGCTCAATATGGCTGTAGCGGTCATCGGGGTAGGGTGCCGTTCGACGATGGATAACGCGAGAACCACCACCCCAAGTGAGTTGGTGGTCGGAGTTGAGTTTTTTATGAACAAGAGCTTCCAGATCCAACGTATGGAACTTTCCTGCCGCAGATGGCTCATTAGTCGAATTGGTATCGGCCCACAGATTTAATTCATAAAAGTCGTTGCCGTGTTGCTCTTGCCAATTGGCACTGATGTATGCCCCTTCTGAATAGACGTCGAGATCTGTTTCATGGTAGAGGCCATACTTGCTCGATGAAAAATCGGCATAAAACCAAAGATGTTCAGATTTTGTTTGATAACCACCGAGCTGAAGGGTGACTTTACGATCGTCTTGGCTGATATCGGCTCTTATTCCGCCGTGCAGGTTGCGCCAGGTATCATCATTATCAATGTAGTAATCCCCTTTTACCCCTTTTACAAACGCCCGGGCGCTGAGGCTGTCATTGAACTGGGTACCATAACGGTAATTCAACTCTTTGTATCCATAGTCGCCACCAGCTATTTCCCCATAGTGACCAAGCGTATATTGGCTGTCTTTTGTGATGATATTGACCACCCCATTGGCGGCATTACCTCCCCACATAGTGCCAGCGGCCCCCCGAATAATTTCAATCCGATCAATATCCTCAAGCAGAGTATCGATAGTGTGCCAAAATGTACCTGACATTAGGGGACTGTAGACGGTTCGACCATCGATCAGGACAAGTAATTTGTTGAATAACACCTCATTGAGTCCACGTAGCGACACCTGCCAGTTGAACTCGGAAATACGGGTAACCTGTACACCTGGTGCCAAAGCGAGCGCTTCGGCTACCGAGCGAACTCCACTTCTGCGGATCTGTTCATTGCTAATAACATAAACAGCGGCTGGAATATCTTTCAAAGATTGCGGTTTTTTTGCGGCTGACGTGACATGGATATCGACCATTGTGAGCTCTTCGAGACTCATGGACATTAATTGCTCGAGATCGTTTGCCTGTCCTTTTGCACTACATAGGCCTACCAATATTAGTGGTAAAACTTTGTTTCGGGCCACCATAAACAAGTCTAAGTGTGAAAAGGGTACTGGCATCATATCGCGACCTGTCAATAAGAGGGGGTGAGATAGTAAGATAATAAAATAAAGCGTTTAAATTTAAAGGTTTATGTGATTTTATGCTTGGTTGGTTTTATTACCTATAGGGATGCTTGGCGAGGAGTAGGTATGAGCAGTATTTGCCTTTGGAATACAAGGAGGCAGGAAATTGTCATGTTTTCTCACGAAAACAGATTTATGCTGCTTGCTGAACGTACTTTGGCCTGAATGAGTCAAATACAACCCAGTTTCTTTGGGGGGAAAGTCGATATCTAACCAAAAGCGTCAAAAAATTGAGTGGAAATTTTTGTGAACTTGATCACTTAATGGCAATGCAGTGAAGCAAGATCACTTTCTTGTTGTGAGTAACTGATCGATGTTTTGTGTCGCTTTTGTCATGTTTTGTGGTGACGAGTGTACTGAGTGTTGATTTGAAAAAAGAGGTTGCTGTTGGGGTTTGCCTGTAGCGATAAATACTCTGGCACCAAGTTTGCTCGTTCTTATTTCTATCGGTAAAGATGAGGGGACAAATGTAGCCATTTGCTGGCGGTGAAGTTGGCTGCCACTGATATAGACGCTACCGGAGCGTAAGTAAACAAATCCGGCAAGTTGCCTTGGATCAGTTTCAAAGGACCAACATCCATAGGGAGCGATGATGATATCGAGGAAGGTCATTGGAATATTGTATTTTACTGGGCTGGCTGCACCTTTGTACTGTCCGATAATAACTTTTGTGGTTGAATCGTGCTCCTCAATCAACGGCATCTGCTGAGCGTGCAAGTTTATACAGCTAGCCGGTGCCATCTCGATTTTCCCTGCTGGCAGAACAGTTCCTAAGCAGAAAGATTCGACTTGCCCGTTTTGTGGGGTCATGACCTCTTTGTGAATGACACCGTCACCTGACGTCATGATATGAACATCACCGCTGGCTAATGTGACATGGTTACCAGTAGAGTCATGGTGGCTGAGTTTGCCAATAACAGGATAACTAACAGCATCTATACCTGAATGGCTTTGATAGTCGAGTCGCTTGGCATGAAGCAACGCTTTGGCGGTGAAATGATCCCATTGTACAAACGGGTTGAGTTCTTTAAGTTCTGACGGTTTGATAAAAGTGGTCTGAATGCCACGCTTTGTACCAAAACGAACTTTATGTACGGTTCTTGTTTTTCTCATGGCGTTGACCAAGATCGTGATGAGACGATGAGCATGGAATCAAACCAAAAAGCCAAGTCTAAGAAGCATGCTGCAATCATGAAATTGATACAATAAATCTTAGACCCAAGACAGGGGCTTCACCATGCTAATTTATGAAAAAAAACAAAAACATTGAGATATAAAAAAGCGAAAACCTGCGAGGGTTTCCGCTTAGTGTGTCGAGCAATACGAATTACGACTTAAAACGAACGGCTATATTGCAAGCCGAACAAGATAGCATCGGCACGTGTCGTTGCTCCGGTTATTGAAGGAGCATCCAGTTCCGGGCTTAATTTTTCGTCAAAAGTGACATCTTGGCCGACGAGGTAGGTTAAACCAAAGTCGATGGTTTCTTTTTGGCTGAGGTGGTAGCTAAAGCCTGCAGAGAACCACTGGCGATCAGAGTCTGGAATTGAGATCGATTTTAGCTCATCAGTTGCCGCGATGTCGTACATGTAACCAGCGCGAAGTGTCCAGTCGTTATTCAGGTAATAGGTACCACCGATAGAAATATGTCCGGCATCTTTCCATTGGTAATCTTTTTCAATGGCGCCGATATGCAGTGTATCGAATGCGCTCCATTCAACCCATTGTAGGCTGTAGTGGGCAGCGAATTTGTCGTTGAGGCGGTGATAGCCAGAAAACTCTGCAATATCTGGTAGGGGTAAATCCATCGAGCTGGCGGTTTGAAAGCCCCCCATGACGTCGCCTTTCGCTTCCACTGTCGGGCTATAGCGGTAGCTTAGGCCAAAGCGGTGATTTTCATTAATCTCGTAAACTAAACCGGCATTCCAGCCAAGTGCTGTACCAGATGCATCAACGTCCAAGACATTTTGCTTCAGCTCGGTACAAAAGAGCGGGCTACCCATGACTGCAGGGCAGACCTCTGCATCAAAATCACGGGAAAGCTCACCGACACCGTAGATAATGTCTAGGCCAGCACCAATGCTTAGGTGCTCATTGAGGCGATAGGATAGGCTCGTCCCTAAGTTCATGCTCTTAACGCTTGTTTTACCGCCGAAGATGGAGGCAGCAAAGTCGTCCTCAAACTCAGTCGCGGTACCAAAGTTTGAGTATAGGGATAAGCCCCATGCCCATTCTTCGTTTATTGGTATGACTAGGTGCAGGTTAGGTACCAATGAGGTGCCACCAATGTCATCAGTGCCTGAAATGTCGTAGCTGTTTGACTCTAAACCTAAAATTTCACCACTGGTATTGGCGATCACTTTGGGTTGGTGGTAAGTGCCAGATTTTACTTGGACGTCAGTGGCGATGACATTGAAACCAAGGGAAAAATTAGCTTCTTTGAATAAAGCCATAGCAGCGGGATTTCGGGCAGCGACCGAGGCATTGTCTGCAATCACTGCGTCACCGGCAAAGGCACGGCCAAGACCTGTTGCTGATTGACTATTTAATTGGAACCCTGCAGCTAGCGAGGGAGTCGAAAATAGTGCAATAGCCGAAACTACAGCACTTGTTAAAAGGCGCTTCTTGAACATGTGTATATATCTTTTTAATTATTGGTTTTGGCATTTTAATATCGCCATAAAAGATGTTGCGATTCTAGAGTGAGTAATTATTTAAACAACTCTGACCAGTTATTAATAAGGTGTTTGTTTTAATATTGTTGTGAGCGATGTTAATGTGAGTTGGTTAATTATTATGAGATTAAATACGGTTTATTATAACATTTAAATATGCAATGTTTTGGTTGTGATATGCGGCAAACTAACCATCGATATTAGGGTTGATGTATCTATTTTTTATCATGTGTGGTACTTATATGTCTATTTTTATTATATTTATTTAAAGTTGCTATTCATGGTTGGTATAGGTTGGCTATTTGCATTCCTTTAGGTTTTGGATTTAACTGTTTGGTTTCATTTTCTTGTTCTTATTAAAACGTCAGACCAGTTTAATATTCGATTTAATTTCACAGTAAATTAATTATAATAAATATATACAAACATCCTTATTTATAAGCTCTGAGATAAATTCTCTTTGCCAAAGGTGTTTATTAATAAAAACAAGAAGCATATAAAGACTATAATTATGAAAATTTATTCCCGCTCTATAATTGCAACGGGCATCGCGTTGGCCTTAGTTGCTTGTAACAACGATACATCAGTATCAGGCAAAGAGAATGTTTTGCCGTCAAATGTGACTGTCGAGGTGGGCGAGGCCCAGATTACAGGTTTGGTTGAAAAAAGTGCCATTAGCAGTCTGTCAGGTCAGACCGAAACTGTTGAGGTCGAAACATTTAAAGGTATTCGTTTTGCGAGTGCTGAACGCTTCGAACACAGTAAGCTAACTAATCCGGTAGGGGATGTTGATGCCTCACAGTTTGGCGCCATTTGTCCGCAGCTTGGTAATACTGAAACCGAACAGTCAGAAGAGTGTTTGAGCCTGAATATCTGGCGTCCTGCTGGTGTCGAAAAACAAGCCAATTTACCTGTTTATGTGTTTATTCATGGCGGCTCATTTGAAAGCGGTGCCGGCTCTTCGGCTTTGAACCAAGCTGATACCATTGTTGCGCAGAGTATTTCTGATACCGCCCTTGGTGAGCGAGAGAAGCCGTTTATCGCCGTGTCACTCAACTACCGCGTTGGCTTGCTGGGTAGTAAGTGGGTCAACGTAGAAGATCAGCCACAAGGTGGTAATTTCGGTATTGGTGATCAGAAAAAGGCACTTGAGTGGGTACATAAATATATATCCCAATTTGGTGGTGATGATACCAATGTGACCGTATTCGGTGAGAGTGCCGGTGCAATGTCGATTGGGATCTTGCAGCAGGATACAGAAATTGCGGGTCCTCTCTACCAACGTGCGATTATGCAGAGTAATCCGTATGGCATTGCCTATAAAGACTACGGTTCGGCAGAGCGTTTGCAGAAGCAACTTGAAGAACAAGCCTTCGTTCAATTTGGTAAGCCTTTGGTGGATCTTAGCTTGGATGAATTAAAGACAATTCAGGCCTATGCCAAAGAACCGATGCAATTGGTAACAGGGCTTGTTACTTCTTTCCCTGCGACAACAGGCTTCTTACCGTTTGCGCCTTATATTGAAAGTAGAGAAAAGAGCATTATCGGTGGGGGAGAAATTGAAGGTTACCACGTCGTTGAGCAACCGATTCATACCCAGTTTAATGTTCCAACGGTAGTAGGCTTTAACACTGATGAAGCGAATATCTTTACCTCAATGCTGGATTGGCTGTTCTTGTATAACATCACGACAACTGACCCGGTGACAGGTGAACGAGTTCCTTTGATCATGCCGGGTCTTTCTCAGAGTGACTTAACTGATATCAGCGCGCCGAAAAAAGAAGTGATAGCGCTAATCCAAAAATACTATGTACCAGTCTGGGCTGTTGACCGAGAGTTGGCGGCTAAAATGAAAGCGATTCAAAAAGAGCTTGAAGCTATGCCGGATGAGGTTATTACCCGCCAGAACCTATATCCGATCATTACCCGCTTGTTCTTGGGGTTGCAGAATCAAACGGCAAATAACGCACTTCAGTTTACGGATTATGCCCCGTTCGATGACAAAACGTTAACTGGTAATGGTGTTGATGAAGACAAAGGCGCTTTGGGCAATATTGGCCAAATTCGTAAGCTCGCTAATGACCTATTGTTTACCTGCGCTGCACGTAATGTCGTTGATAATCAAATTTCGACTGATAAAAATACGACCTTATACCATTACGATTACACATCAAGCATCAACATCTGGCCATTTGGTCATGGCACTATGGGGGATTTGGCGGCACTGAGTTGTAGCAATACAGACGGTACAGGTAAAGCGTGCCATGCTTCGGAGTTGCCGTTTGTATTCAATAAGGCGGTGAATATTGCTGGCGAGACGATTTATCCAAACAAGCAAGATCGTAAATTAATGAACACTATGTCACGGGTATGGTTTACCGATGCGCTGTTCGAGGAATACCAGCGCAACAGTGCTGACAATACTGACAGGGTATTGATGATCAATGCTGAGGGTGAGTTTGTAGAGCAGGCGGATTGGGATAGGACGTACAACCCAGCGCAAGATGCAGGCCTAAGCAACTACGGTGGCACTTGTGATGGACTTATTGGTGAAGAGATTCTGTTTGATTATTTTCCTAAGTAAGCCATTAGCCAAGTAAGAGGCTTGAACAAAAAAGCGGAAACCAATACGGTTTCCGCTTTTGTCATTTTTGAATTCAAGCTTAGCAATTAGAAGCTGCGGCTGTATTGTAGGCCGACGAGAATTGCATCAGAGCGGGTCGTGGCAGAGACGCTGGTTCCGATGTCTCCTACTGGTGTTTCAACCCCCATGAACTCATCTACTTCAGTGTCTTTACCTATGAGGTAAGTAGCGCCAAAGTCGATATTTGAGCGCGAGTCAATGTGGTAGGTAAAACCAGCAGATAGCCACTGGCGATCTGAATCTGGAATGGAAATTGATTTCAGCTCATCCGTTGCGGCAACGTCGTACATGTAACCGGCGCGTAATGTCCAGTCATTGTTTAGGTAATAAGTACCACCAACTGAGATATGGCCAGCATCTTTCCATGCATATTCTTTCTCAATACCTGCAATTTGCAGTGAATCAAACGCGCTCCATTGTACCCATTGCACACTATAGTGAGCGGCAAACTTGTCAGCTAGGCGGTGATAACCTGAAAACTCAGCCATGTCCGGTAGCGGCATATCCAGTTTATCAGTGCTTCCAGCAACGGTATCGACATCACCTTTGGCTGTTACTGTAGGGCTATAGCGGTAAGATAGGCCAAATCGGTGATTGTCGTTTAGCTCATAAACAACACCGATATTACCACCGACCGCAAAGCCAGAAGCATCAACATCAAGAGCGTTGAATTTTTGATCGCTACATTGAATGTTTGGAATCAAACCACTACTTACATTTTGACAGTATTCAAAATCAATATCGCGCTTTAGCTTACCCATCCCGTAGATAAGATCTAGGCCGGCACCGAAACTCCACTGCTCATTCAGACGGTAAGAAACGCTTGCACCTAAATTCATGCTCTTAATGTCGGTTGTACCGCCAAATACAGAAGCGGCAAAGTCATCTTTAAACTCAGTACCAGTACCAAAGTTAGAATAAGCGGAGACACCCCATGACCATTGATCGTTTACCGGTACAACTAAGAAGAAGTTTGGCACAACAGATGTACCACCTAGATCGTCAGTACCTGAAATATCAAACTCATTGGTGCCAATTGGCAGGCCTTCAAGGAGTTTCATTTGGTTGTAGGTACCGTCTTTAATACGAACGTCGGTAGCAATAACAGTAAAGCCCAGCGACATGCTGGTTTCTTTAAACATTGCCATGGTCGCCGGATTACGGGCCATTGAAGATGCGTTATCGGCAATAACAGCATCACCAGCAAATGCGCGACCAAGGCCGGTTGCAGATTGACTATTGAGTTGGAAACCTGCTGCCATGCTTTGCGCAGACGCAAGAGAAAGTGCAGTAAGAACGGCACTGGATAACAAACGCTTCTTGAACATATAGAATTCTTTTGTATTTATGTAATTAGTTTTATAGCGATAAATGCATGTGCATAAATTCGTGGAGATTCTAGGTGGGAGTTTAAAGACAACAAATCTGACCAGTTAATTATTATTTGTTGTAAAGGTGTTGGAATTATTAAATATATTCGAGAAGGTTCAGTGTAAAGCAATATAGGTATTTATTCGATACTTTATGAATTGAAAAATAAAGTAAATACTCTATAATAATTAGGTCGGAAATAAACTAACACTGTGCCGTTTTTTAACTTATTGTTATTATGTGATTTTATGTTTGCGTACTTGAGTGGTGAAGGTAATGTGCTGTTATGCTTATTGTTTGTATTTTGCTGTTTTCACTTGTTGTTATTTTCAGTGTTCTACATGAATTGTAATCACCTAACTTATTGAATGTTACTTTGATATAATTATTTTTTCTGTTCTTCTATTGTTATCTTCCTGCGTTTAACTGCTTTGCTTTGTCGGTTTTTCACACGATCTAACCATCCGTAAATAATAATTTATTACAAATTAGTTTGCTTCTATTTATTACTATTGCTGCATTATGCTTTGAACCTCTCCCTACACCGTGATCTGTATTCAAAAAGGTAGCCTTACATCCACTCTACATATACTACTTTGGCGGTGATCTGGTGTTGCTGGAACATCTTCAGCCAACGAATTTGGTTATTTTGCAGTGTGTCGCCGGGCCCTTTTACTTCGGCAAAACAATAATGCCCATCTTTGAATAGAATCAAATCGGGGAAACCATTTCTGTTGTTCCGTGGATCGAACAAAATCCGTCTGAATACTGCAACTAGAGCCGAAACTGGAATCGTCGAAACGGCCTGATGGAGAATTGCTTCAGTTAACATTCCCCAGTTGACCCAGTCATTGCTAATACTTTGCTTGGTATTGAATACATCTGACCAGCTTTGCCATTCACCCGCCTCCAATTCAGCTAAACGACGTTCGATCTGCTGTTGGCGTTTTTGGTAGAAGCTACGGGAAAACATATCTTTTGGCGAGCGTTGGAATGGGTTGAGAAAAGCGCCTTGTTGGGCTGAAAAGATGATGTCCCACAACGCGAGGCCGAATAAGCTACAGAGTAGTGTATTTTCAAGGAAATAAGCTTGCCAGCCTTGCTGTTGATAGTAAGCACAAACATCCAGTTCAACACAAGCATGCTGTTGGATAAGTGGGAGAGTTTCGCTATCGAATTTGGGTTTTCTTCGAGGTGGCTGCTTGTCTCCAAGTTTATTGAGTAGACGATGGGTGAGGACGCCTGCTACATCCGCTTCTTCTTCATTGCAAGGGGAAGCCTGCATCACTTGAGCTAATGACAGTGCTTGCTGAGTCCAGCCCTGTTTATCTAGGATCCTGACTTGTCTCTCTCTTGACGGTGGCCGCTCACTTTGCTGATAGAGTATGCGAGCCTGTTCCAGTTTTTCAAGATTTCTGCTGCCCAGTCTTTCTATATCACGGCCAATGTGATTGATAAGCCGTTGCCTTTTTCGTTCTAGTGGTTGCCAGTCAAAACGCGTGGGTAAGGACTCAACCATAGCCGTAATAGCCGTGATATTCTTAGCTTCTTTGTATTGCCAATATTGTTCATTGAGGACTGATAGTTTTAGCCATTGTTCAATATCCTGGCGGTGCTGGAACAGCCTGTAATTTGGATCTATTACATAGCTCTCAAACTGTTGCATGCCAAGATCAGCCAATACAAATTGGCTAAGATCTTGATGGCTATTACCAAAAAACAACAAGAAAAAGACGTCGAGATGGTGATTATGGTAAACCTCTATCAACTGCGTTAAGTGCGCGCTGATGTCTGGCTTGTCGTTGATCACCCGATTGACAATATCAGGTTTCTTAGCCTGTTTATCAGTAGCCAGGAAATCAAAAGATTGAACCAGTTCTGGTTTGGTGTAGAGAGCGCAAAAGGCATTATAGCTAATATCTGTTGGTGAAGAGCTAATCATTTTAGCTTGCTCTAATTCTATAAAAGCAGCAGAGAGTGAGTCAATTTCAGGGTAATGGATCTTATCGCTGCGAAAATAAGGCCCTTTACGGGTGAGGAGGCGGATATACAGACATTGCGATGCTGCACTGAGCTCGCAGAAGGAATGATACCAGTTTTTTTCCTTTTGACTCAGAAGATCGCCGTACAAATTATTGACGGTATTGATCAAACAAAGGAAATTATCTCGATAATAAGTCTCTGGTAATTCAGCTTGTTTATTCATATTAAATCATGGGCTATTGGTATAAAGGTTGCCATTATGCAATGCTCTTATTAAGGAAAGCTAATAGCCAAGATTGGAAATATATCATCATTTGATTTCAATGGCTTATCTCTGTTTTTGTTGATAGGCTTGGCATTAATCCCCCTTTAAACATAAGTTGGCTATTCGGTGAAAACAAACCCAATCATCCTATATTTAGGATACCTTATATTATCGTTCTTGAGTTTAAATGCTGTGGCAGAGCAACGCCCGGTTTCTGAGGATACCATGCCTGATAATATAGTGGGGGCTGTTTGCGTGATCCGAAATGGTGATAACTTGGTGCTGCTATCTGAAGTGATCACCAAGAAGTTTTCACTGCCCGGCGGTTATATTGACAAAGGTGATACCCTTCAGCAAGCTGCTGCACGTGAAGCGCTCGAAGAAGCGGGCATTGAGGTGGAGGTGAAGCACCTTATTCAATACCGGGGCCGGGCGGCAATATATGCTTGCCAGGCAATATCACCGATTCAAGTATCATCGTTCAAAGACAATAGAGGGTATCCGATTGTCGCATCATGGTTTTCCAAGCACTTTGCTACAGAAGTTGAACGTACCTATCTGATTGATCCTAAATCTATTGATCAACAGGAATACCGCTACGCAGAAGATGCAGCGTTATTGCCGCAGTGGCTAGCTGCAACACCAGAAAGCGACGTCATCATCTATGAACGTTTTGACACTGAGTTCAACTTGTTGCATCAGTACGAGTTGGGATTGATTGAACAGATTCAGTTTTATTCTTCGACCTGGTCAGCACAAGCACAGTGGATATTCACTGGGTTGATGCGCGGTATAAGTGTCATAGGAGAGCCATGGTTTATCTTTCTTATGGCTGCTGCTTTTGCCGGATATTTCCGTACACCATTATTTCTTGAAGTGGCCTTTTTGATGGTGGTCTCTTTGTTTTGTGCTTCCTTGCTAAAACATGGGCTGGCGTTGCCTCGTCCATTTTTTATTGTCCCCGAGCTGCAAAAAGTAAATGCGTACGGCTTTGGCTTCCCGAGCGGACATATTTTAATGACGACTTTGATGCTTGGGATCTGGGGCTATTTTCTACAGCGACGCTTCTGCTCGGCAGGACAAAAGCGGTTGATTACTGGGGGGATTGCACTATTGATTCTGGGCCAATGTCTAGCGAGAGTGTGGTTTGGTGTCCACTTTATCAGCGATGTAATATTAAGTTTGATGCTCGGTATCGTTATCGTGGCGGTATTTATCGTTTGGCGAAATTACGAGTTTACTGTTTTTCAGCGCCAACTCACTAATCGCTGGTTCTGGCTTGGTTTTAGTGTGATAGTCGGCATATCGGCTGGCTTTTCTCTGGTCCCTGGGCAAGCTTACTTGTTTGCTGTTTTGCTCGGGATTTTCTTGACCATTGACTATGCAGTGCATGTTGATCAAAGCATTCCAGCCCAGCCATTCACTCGTCAAATTAAAGCCTGTGTTTTTGTTTTAGCGGGGGCATTTATCATTAATAGCACCATACTCGCTTTATCATCAATGCAAACCATTAGTTTAATTGTGCTGGGAATCAAAGGTGTCGGTTACCTTGTGCTTGGGACATGGTTGCTGGCTGGATCTGCTTGGTTAAGGCACTTTTTTTCCCGATAGCGGTAAGGTAAAGTGTGACGATAACCAAATAATTACGCATACAGAGGCCAGTCGTCGTAGGATACGGCGTGATACTGGAGAAGGAGAGCAATGTTACCTGCACTGACACACCAAAGTGGTACTGAAGATGTCGTACTGTCGTTTCTGCAAGAGCTCGAGAAATCAGGCTTTTGTGGGGACATTGAAAGCGCATACGCCAGTCGCCTTGCCGTGGCAACGGATAATAGCGTCTATCAGCAGTTGCCTCAGGCTGTGGTATTCCCTACCCAAAATAAAGATCTGATCGTGCTTGGCCAGTTGGCCCAATCTGATGCCTATAAAACCATTACGTTCTCTGCTCGGGGAGGGGGAACGGGAACTAATGGTCAGTCGTTAACGCCGGGAATTGTGGTTGATTTATCTCGCCACATGAACAAGGTGCTGGAAATTAATGTTGATGAAGGGTGGGCTCGGGTTCAAACCGGGGTAATTAAAGATCAACTCAATGATGCCTTGCGTCCTCATGGCTTCTTTTTCTCGCCGGATTTATCGACCAGTAACCGGGCAACGATCGGTGGCATGATCAACACTGATGCGTCAGGTCAGGGGTCGCTTAAGTACGGCAAGACATCCGATCATGTGTTGGGGCTCAAGGCTGTGTTAGTCGATGGTTCGGTACTGGATACCGAGCCACAGCAGAGCAAAGAGATTCAGTCATTGGCTGACATCGGTGAACTGGCAACTCGGGCGCTGAAGGTGTCGGAGCACGTTTGTCGAGAAAAGCGCGAGCAAATTGTCGATAAATTCCCCCCACTTAACCGCTTCCTCACTGGTTACGATTTAAAGAATGTGTTCGATGATGGGCTAAGTCAGTTTGATATTACTCGCCTGCTCTGTGGCTCGGAAGGTTCATTGGCTTTTATTACTGAGGCTAAGCTCAATCTCACTTCCATTCCGAAATCCCGCACCTTGGTCAATATCAAGTACGACAGTTTCGATTCGGCGTTGCGTAATGCCCCTATGATGGTCGAGGCAAAAGCCTTATCCGTGGAAACGGTGGACTCCCGTGTATTGAATTTGGCCAAGCAGGATATTGTCTGGCATACGGTTAGTGACTTGATTACTGATGTACCTAACCAAGAAATGCTGGGTATCAATATTGTCGAGTATGCCAGTAACGATCCCCAAGAGAACCAGCAGCAAGTTACCGATTTGTGCCAACAAATTGATGAGATGTTGGCGAAAAAACAGCACGGTATTATTGGCTATCAGGTGTGTAATGAACTCCCTGATATCCAGAAAATCTATAACATGCGTAAAAAAGCGGTGGGGTTACTTGGAGCGGCCAAAGGCAGCAAGAAGCCGGTTCCTTTCGCTGAAGATACCTGCGTACCACCGGAGAACTTGGCTGACTTTATTGCTGAGTTCCGTCAGTTGTTAGATGAGTACCAACTAGATTACGGCATGTTTGGTCACGTTGACGCGGGGGTACTGCATGTAAGGCCCGCACTAGACATGTGCGATCCTGAGCAAGAACGCTTAATGAAGCAGATATCCGATCAGGTTGTCGCCTTGGTGGCGAAATATGGCGGTTTAATGTGGGGCGAGCACGGTAAAGGTTATCGCTCTGAATATGGGCCAGCGTTCTTTGGTGAAGAGCTGTATACCGAGTTGCGTAGAATTAAGGCGGCGTTTGATCCCGATAATCGGATGAACCCCGGCAAGATCTGTATACCTCTTGAAAATGGCGACGAGCTCGTGAAGGTTGACGGGGTGAAGCGGGGCTATTATGACCGGCAGATCCCGGTGAAGGTACGGGATAGTTTCAAGCAGGCGATGGAGTGTAACGGTAACGGCCTATGCTTTAACTACGACACCAGTTCACCGATGTGCCCGTCGATGAAGATAAGTGCAGATCGGCGACATTCGCCGAAGGGGCGAGCAGGCCTAGTTCGTGAATGGCTACGGTTACTTTCTGAGCAAGGGATTGATCCTGTTGTGCTAGAGAAAACCCTGATGGATAGTTCGCCGTCAGTGAAGCAAATCATCGACCGTTTCAGAAACACCTTTGGTGCCAAACGCAATGAGTATGACTTTTCCCATGAAGTCATGGAAGCGATGAATGGTTGTTTGGCGTGTAAAGCCTGCGCTAGCCAATGTCCGATCAAGGTGGATGTACCTAGCTTCCGTTCACGTTTCATGAATATGTATTACAGTCGCTACCAACGCCCGGCGAAAGATTACCTTGTCGCTTATGTCGAAAATTATTTGCCTATTATGGCCAAAGCTCCTGCAACTTTTAATGCCATAATGCGGCCTCAGTGGTCGAAGAGCTTAACGGCAAAAGCGATTGGTTATGTTGATATGCCGGCGTTGTCTGTGCCGACATTATTTGAAAGTTTGGATGGTCATCATGCCACCCGTTTTGACTTACAGTGGCTACAGGCTCTATCAGAGCGGGAGCGGCAAGATTATGTTTTGATCGTGCAAGACCCGTTTACCAGCTATTACGATGCTGAAGTGGTCCGTGATTTGGTTTTCCTGGCTGAAAGGTTAGGTAAGAAACCGATGTTGGTGCCGTTCAAGCCCAATGGTAAAGCTCAGCACGTGAAAGGCTTCTTGCGTCAGTTTGCCAAAACAGCCAAGAGCACCGCAGAATTTCTCAATCAGCTGGCACAGCTTGATATTCCGATGGTGGGAGTCGATCCGGCACTCGTGCTTTGCTATCGTGATGAATACGACGAAGTGTTGGGGAATAAACGCGGTGATTTCAATGTCCTAACTGCCCATGAGTGGTTGTTACCTGCACTGAACGATAAGCCGATATCGCCAAAAGTTGAAGGCGATGACTGGTACTTGTTCGCGCACTGCACCGAAAAGACAAAGTTACCCAATGCTGAAAAAGAGTGGGGGACTATTTTCCATCACTTTGGTGCGAACCTGATCCCGGTCTCTGTAGGCTGCTGTGGTATGGCTGGCACATTCGGCCATGAAAAAGACAAGCTAGAGACATCAAAGGGTGTTTATGCTTTGAGTTGGCAGCCGAATCTTGCCAATTTGGATGTCGATCGTTGTTTAGCAACCGGTTATTCTTGTCGTAGTCAGGCCAAGCGCTTTGAGCATATTAAAATGAAACACCCGGTACAGGTGTTGTTACGGATATTGAGTAGTCGGTAAAGTATTCAATGGTTCTGTAAATCAAGATTAAAAATGCGGCTTCAAGCCGCATTTTTAATTTAGAGCGTTAATTATTCATCTGGAGACAGCCAACGGTAAACGAGGCCTGCAACCAGCGCTCCGAGTAGTGGTGCTAGCCAGAACAACCATAGTTGGCTCATTGCCCAGTCGCCGACCATAATGGCAGGACCCGTACTGCGGGCAGGGTTGACCGAAGTGTTGGTCACCGGAATACTGATCAGGTGGATTAGTGTTAACGCCAATCCAATAGCGAGTCCAGCCATGGCAGGAGTTGCAAGTTTGTGGGTAGCACCGAGGATCACTATCAAGAACATGAAGGTCATTACAAACTCGGAAATAAACCCAGAAACCATGGAGTAATTGCCCGGTGAATGGTCACCATAACCGTTGGAAGCGAGTCCTCCAGCTAGGCTGAACCCGGCTTGTCCGCTGGCAATGAGATAGAGCACAAACGCACCAGCTATCGCCCCAAGTACTTGAAAGACAATGTAAGGTATCACTTCGCTGGTAGGGAATCGCCCACCAGACCAGAGGCCAACGGTAACCGCTGGGTTAAGATGGCATCCCGAGATATGGCCAATAGCGTAGGCCATGGTGACGACAGTAAGACCAAACGCCAGCGATACCCCAAGTAAACCAATCCCCACATCAGGAAAAGCAGCGGCAAGTACTGCACTGCCACATCCACCAAGCACTAACCAGAACGTACCGATAAACTCGGCCACTAATTTTTTTATCATTTAGGCCTGCCTCTGAAGAGCCACAAAACTTCATTGAGTATAGGGATTCTGCAATAAGACAACTGGCTCAACAGTGACACAGGTGGCTTTCAGCGGCGTATCATTAAGCAACTCTATCTGTTGAAACTTCCGAACCAGTATTGTCAGCAATCACTTTCAATGAGTGACTACGGGCAATTTCTTGAAAGCGGTCAGTCCAGCTGATCAAAGACAGCTCACCGTCAAAGGCCTCAGCGATACAGGTGCAGTTTTCAATCCAGTCCCCGTCATTGAGATAGATAATATCTTTGTCATCGATGATTGATGGCTGATGGATATGACCACAAACAATGGCATCAACACCTTGATGGCGGGCGTGATTGATCGCGGCTTCGGTAAAGCGATCAATAGCTTGATTGGCTTTTTCGACCTTGCTTTTTAGGTAAGAGGCCAAAGACCAGTAAGGCTTGTTGCGGAGTTTTTGGATAAGGTGCCACCAACGATTAATGAATAACAAAAAGTCGTAACCTGCATCACCAATGACAGCGTGCATACGGTTATGGCAAACCACACTGTCAAACTGATCGCCGTGTATTGCCAATATGCGTTTACCGCTGGCGGTAGTGTGAATATATGAATCGTGTAGTTCGACATGGCCGAAATTGTACTGCACAAACTTCCTGACTGAACTGTCGTGGTTACCCGGAATATAAATAATACGAGTCCCAGCGCTAGCTTGCTCTAGTAATAGGCGAATGATTTGGTTATGGCTTTCGGGCCAGTAGTGTTTGTTTTTCAGCGACCATAAATCAATGATGTCGCCAACGAGAATAAGGGTATCGGCTTTGTTTCTGTTAAGGAAATCCAATAAATAATCTGTTTTGCAGTCTTTGTTGCCGAGGTGGATATCTGATAGCCAAATCGTACGGTGGTATGTGACTGACATGTTTCTACCTTGAATATATTGGGTTTATTTAACGCTAGACAGAAAACATGACCTTTTGTTTTAGTTATCGTGACATCCTTATGTCAGCTGCACTTAGTGAGCTTCTTTATCTATATAAGCTTCTAGTTGCGTTGAAAGCCATCTGGATATTCGACCCAGTTGGATATGCTTGCCGTAGATCACCCCATAAGGCTGCCAGCGCATTGACTGGTAATGGTTGAGTACTTTCAACGTACCGTCTCTCAAATAGCTGTTGATCAGTACCGATGGCACGGTTGACCAACCATTACCATCGAGCACCGCATTGCGCAGGTGTTCGTAAAAGGTGAGAGCGATATAGTTGCTAGACGTTGGCGAAATGGCGGTTAGGCTCTGATCTTTGATGGCAGCCAAAACAAATTCCGTGGCGTGTGCCAAGTCGTCGCTGACTACATCACTGAGTTGGTTAAGAGGGTGATCGGCACGAGCTACAGCCATCATGCGGATCTGGCCAAGCTGCGTATATTGGTTATTGGGCAGGTTATCGGTCGTTGGTAGCAGGCAAAAGGCCATATCGACCATGTTCTGCTCTACCATTTCATCGAGCTCGGGAGGCGGGGCGACATAGATAGAGATACTACTATTGGGATAATTGACACTCAAATCGTTAACCAACTGGCGCCAAAATGATTCTGGCAGTGCATCATCTCTGGCAATCCGCAAGGCTGACTCAACGCCTTCGAGATGTTGTTGGCATTTGGCATGGATATCATTGGCAATCATGATGATCCGCTCAGCGTCATTTTTTATGGCTTCACCGATCTCTGTCAGCTGTACTTGGTTTCCGCTGCGTTGGAGTAGTGATACGCCCAATTCATCTTCCAGTGTGCTAAGTGCGGAGCTGACAGTCGTGCGATTTTTTCCACACTTTTTTGCCGCTTCCGTGATCGAGCCAGACTCGCAGGTTTCAAGAAAGAGGGCTAATTGTCTGATTTTCATTCAATTATGTATCCCTTAGTCAGGGTAGAGGTATTTTCATTATCCTGTATTCAGTACTGAATGTCTGCGTCAGCGCCAAAAAAATTGACGGTCAGTGATTATCGTATTCTTGCTTACCTAGGTATGATCATAGGTGAGCACACAAAATGAATACGAGCGGGGCGGTAGGCCTTGCACTGAGGTAATGATGCAATGCAATGTGGCACTGGAGCGTAAGCTTTTACAATTTTCAACTTTTTCTGCACTGTTGTTTGCCCTATTAGGGATCGGCTTCGGGCTTTGGATGGGGTCTCTCGTTATTATTTTCGACGGGGCTTATTCACTGGTGAGTTTGGCATTAACTGTATTGTCCCTAGTCGCAGCAGCATATATCCGTTCACCATCACGAAAAGATGCTGAAAGTACACATAAAATTGAACCTCTAGTCATTGCCTTTAAAGGACTGGTGATCACCATGATGTGTTGTATTTCATTCAGCTCAGCTATTTTGGCAATACTGGATGGTGGCCGTGATATTGATGCTGGTTTGGCACTGATTTTTGGTGTGATTAACGTGGCAGGTTGTTTAGCAACTTATCTAGTGATGAAAAAGTACGGTGAAGAATCCGGTTCCAACCTCGTAGTGGCAGAATCCAAGCAATGGATGATGGACACGGTGATCAGTGGTGCTGTGATGATTGGTTTTATTTTAGCTTTGTTGATGAAGCATATCGGTCTAGAAGCTTATTCTGTGTATGCCGACCCAGTCATGGTAGTGGTGGCATCTGTGTACTTTGTGATTGTACCGTTGAAGATGATGCTAGGAGCGCTAAAGGAGTTGCGAGGTATCGATGATTACAAAACACTCACTGATCTGCGTTAATCTTTATGGTTTAGAAAATTGATAGATGATGGGTTGTGAGAATGAGCAAGAGATTTTCAGGTAGGAGCTTGGCTCCTACCTTTTTGGGTGTGGATCTTTAACGTTTTAACAGCAGTGTTTCTTCTATTTCACGGAAGAAGTGGGCTGTATTCATGAGAGAGGCTGCGGTCAACCCCGGCACACCGTAGATTTCGACATCAACACCGAATTTGCTTTGGACCTTGTCAACCAAGAGGTCAAAGTCCCCATCACCTGATAGCAGAATAACGCGATCAACATCTGGTGCATGTTCCATCACATCAAGTGTGATACCGACATCCCAATCTCCTTTAGCTGAGCCATCACTGCGTTGAATGAATGGCTTGAGTTTAACGTCAAAACCTATCCCACGAAGGATATTCTGGAACTGACGTTGTTTCTCATCACCGCGGTGAATCGCATACGCATAAGCCGCCACAACCTCTCTGCCTTGGGTTGCTTCAGCCCAAAAGGCATTATAATCAAAGTTACAAGCATAGGTGTCTTTGACGGTGTAATAGATGTTTTGCACATCGACAAAAATAGCGACTTTATCCACGATATCTCTTCATTGGTTGGGCCAAAGGGTAGTATAACCCTAAGCCATACTAAGTTGCATTCTCCAAGCGGTATTAATTACTTAGGATTCAGAAGATTGAGGCGAGGGATAAAATAGCCCCCTAGTATTCAGGTGCTAGTTGAGTATAAAGTAGTATCAAGATATTGATAAAACGAAGTCAGCTATGAAAAAAACACTCATTACACTTTCACTTCTTACGTTATCGGCAGGCAGCTATGCGCAAAGCTGTCCGGTGAATGTACCCAATGATATTCACATTGTTGGCAATGAAGTCTCAGTTTATCAGGGCGGGCAAGCCAAATTAATGATTGATGGTGATAACCAGCTCTTTATTGAAGGCAAGCAAGTTGCGCTCTCTGAGCCACAAACACAAGCTTTGCAGTCATATAGTGAGCATGTGAAGTCCTACCTGCCTCAAATGGCGGATTTAGCCGATGATGGTGCCAGCATTGCCCAAGATATTATTGATGAGCTATCCACCCATTTTGGCGGCAGTGATGCTTTCTCTAGTGCTGAGTTGCTGGTTGATGAATATAGCGAGAAAGCCAAGAAAAAATTCTATCCTGACGGCGAGTTTGTGATGCCTGCTGATGTTTTCGAGTCGATGGATTCAGACTGGAAACAAGAATTCGAAGAGGCACTGAAACACATCAGTGTTGAATCTATTTCTGGCGTTATAGCTTCTCTATCGGCCGACATGAAAAGTGGCGAACTGAGCTTTTCTGACTTCCAAACCCAGCTATCAGAACTGAAAAAAAGCTTACAGGAAACAATCCGTCAACGTTCTGGCGAAGTCGCTGAGCAGGCAGGCAATGTTTGTGAGTCTATTGAAGGGTTGGCTGAAGAAGAGGAACAACTGCAGCAGATCATTCCTGAGATGAAAGACTACCCAATGTTTTATATTTAATTTTACCGCATATCAGCATTGTACAATATCAGAATGTAATAAGGCCCTGCAGTTGCAGGGTTTTTTGTTGGAGATGACTCTAAATTTTGTGCATAAAGTCATTGGCTATGTAACGTTTTGTGCAACACATCACTAAATAGCGCTTTGATTCCTATAACTAAAAGCGCTTTTTCTCCACATATGGATAATGTTGCACTGAACCTTGGTCAAATTTTTGACTGAGCAATAAGAATAAACTTCAAAGGTTATTGAAGTACATGAAAGTACAGCCTCGATTATTGATATCCATTATATTTCCATTGGTATTTTTCATTCTTAGCTTATTAGTGTATGTCGGCTATAGCGAATATAAAAGTAACCAAAATACGGCGATAGACCAAGCAACGTCAAATGTACGCATCGTAAGGGAATATTTGGAACACCACTTTGTTTCTGCTGAAAGCCACCTCTATCTTCTTGAACAGTTGTGGGAAGAAAAAAATAGTATGTCGGGTGTGATGGAAGCGGCGCAGGCCATAGTGAGTGCAAAGAGTAAATATTTGGAAGTCGGTCTACTGGCTTATGGTAATTACTATGGCACTGATGGCTTTTACAAAGCCGCCGTTTCTGAAAATATAGCCAAAAGGCCATGGTATCAACCCGCCGTTTCGGGTCAGAGTTACATCACGCCAATTTATCTCAGTGGTAGTACTGGGAAGTGGACTGTCGCATTGGTATCTGTGCTGGAGCCACTGCAACAACAGGAAGTACGAATCATCCTTGAAATAAATGTGGCTAGCTTGTATGAGAACCTGTCACTGCTTAAGACTCTGGATAATGGTTACGTATATGCTGTAGAAAGTAAAACTGGCAATATTCTCATGCACCCTGATCCCAGCCGAATAGGCACGCCGTCGGTCAGTGTTTCGAGCGATTTGTTGGTACAAATCGCAGATGGCGAATCCGCAGGTGTCATTGCGTCTTACGAATATAATGATGAGGAAAAATTCAGTGTTTACGACGCGCACTCGCTCCATGGTTGGGTCGTACTCTCAGGAGCAGCCAAGTCAGAAATTATTATGCATACGCTAAGTGTCAGTGCTGTGACCTTATCTCTACTGGTATTTATTCTTATTATTGGTCTTTCTATTTATATTATTCATCGAGTTCATATTTATGGCAGACAGTTGAGTGAAGTTGAAAGTATCCATGAACTAAACATTGCTTTGAAACAGATGGTGGAAGGCGTGATTGGTTGTCAGTCAATTCATCTGTATATGCGAAATGTTTATTCTGGTGATTTTGAATCGGCACAATGTAAACACTGTATCTCTGAGAAAGAGCTTATTGGCCATTTGACCACTCAACTCGGTAGGTTTGCCAAGCTTTCGGCTAAACAACCTGATATGGTTTCTGCGTTTATTGCGCCGGGTAAAAGGTGTATCCGTATCCCTCTGACTAAAAATAAGCAATTGATCGGTTTGCTGTATATCACGTCTCCCAGTTTAGGTTTGTTCTTTCTTATTAATATGCTGCGTACCTACGCCCAAAGTGCCCTTGGCCATGTCATGTTGGCGCTGCGTATACAACAAACTGATGCAATGACTGGGCTGAGAAGCAAAAACTACCTGCAGGCTCAGATTGAAAAACAAGTAAAGGCAAGGGCTTCATATTTCGTTGCCATGATTGATATTGATGACTTCAAAGTGATAAATGACACTCGTGGTCACTTATTCGGTGACAAAGTGATTAACGAGGTTGCAGATTGCCTAAGAGGGGAAAGTGATCGACATGCTGTCGTTTCCCGTTATGGTGGTGAGGAGTACGCGATACTGCTGCCAGCAGGAGATATAGTGGAAGCCAAAGAAAGGTTAGAAAATATCCGCGAGAAGGTCTCTGCAATGCAAATCGAGTTTAGAGGTCAGAGTTGCTCCGTTAGAGTGAGTATCGGTGTGACTGAAGTCATAGACAATATGGAGCAGTCGATAGCCAGAGCTGATAAAGCTTTGTACCAGGCTAAGGAAAATGGTAAAGATCAGGTAGTCATTTACTGTTTAAACAGTATGTTACAAACAGCCTGAGTAGAATAGCTAAAACATGACTGGCTAGACAGTTCATGTTTCATTCGTCTGATATGGTTGATTTATTAGCCAATTTATATTGTGGTATTGAGATGCTTAAGCTTGCTGTAATCATCATACTCTTGTTGCTGGGTGCATTAGCGACTAAGTATCTTGATGAAAAATCGCAACAGAAAATTTTGATTGGCTTAGGTGTGCTGGTGGCACTTGCCGTTGTTGGGCTGATGGCATCCGAGTTGATGCGTTAGACAGAATTTTTTCAATAAAAAGCCCGCTTTTGCGGGCTTTTTGGTTTATGTAAGGATGTGTCGCTTGTCGCTATTAACGTGCGCGAGAGCGGTTTGGTTTACCACCAGCACGGGATTGACTAGGTTTTCCATTGCGTGGGCCGTTTCCGCTCCCATTACCGCCTTGTCTTGTCTGTGGCTTGGATCCGTTTGTTGATCCCTTGGTGTTTTTACCGTTACGCGACGCGGGAGTAGAGCCATTATTTTTGCCGCCGTTGGCATTACCGCCTGTTTGGCTACCATTCTTACGCTGACCACCACGCTTGCCATCCTTACGGATATCAGGCTGGTTGGGGTGCTTGGTTGCAAAGCGTTTGGCACCGTGGCGACCAGAGCCACGACGTTGCGCTGGTGTCATTTCTGCTTCGCTGCCTTCTTCTGGCACCAAACAGTTAGCTCTATCACCAATTAAGTGTTTCTTGCCCATATTGATCAGAGCTTCACGGATCAGTGGCCAGTTCAATGGATCGTGGTAGCGCAACATTGCTTTGTGTAAGCGGCGTTGACGCTCTCCTTTGGCAACAAACAGGTCTTCACGTTTTTTGTATTTAACACGCTTCAGCGGATTAGTTTCAGAGTGGTACATCGCTGTGGCATTACACATCGGTGATGGATAGAAGTTCTGAACCTGATCACACTCGAATTCGTTTTTCTTCAGCCACAATGCCAAGTTCAGCATGTCATCATCCGTTGAACCCGGGTGGGCCGAGATGAAGTAAGGGATCAGGTACTGTTTCTTACCTGCTTCTTTGCTGTACTTTTCGAACATATCTTTAAAGCGGTCATATGTACCCATGCCCGGCTTCATCATCAGATCTAGCGTGCCTTTCTCTGTGTGCTCAGGGGCAATCTTCAGATAACCACCCACGTGATGAGTTACCAGCTCTTTGACGTATTCTGGGGATTCAACCGCGAGATCGTAACGTACGCCGGAGGCGATCATGATCTTCTTGATACCATCAACATTTCGCGCTTTGCGGTAGAGATCGATGGTGTGTTTATGATCGGTATCTAGCTTCTTACAGATCTCAGGGAAGATACATGACGGACGACGGCAGTTCTTTTCGGCACGAGGATCAGAGCACCCCAATCGGTACATGTTCGCTGTCGGGCCGCCCAAGTCAGAAATTGTTCCGGTGAATCCCGGTACCTTGTCACGGATCTCTTCTAGCTCACTAAGAATTGACTCTTGTGAACGGTTTTGAATGATACGGCCTTCATGCTCGGTGATGGAACAGAAAGAACAGCCACCAAAACAACCTCGCATGATATTGACACTGGTCTTGATCATGTCATAAGCAGGAATTTTAGCTTTGCCATAGGCTGGGTGTGGTACACGGGCATAAGGCAAACCGAACACAAAATCCATCTCTTCTGTGGTAAGAGGGATTGGCGGTCGGTTTATCCACAGCTCGCGATCACCGTGCTTCTGGACCAAGGCGCGGGCTGAGTACGGGTTAGTCTCAAGGTGCATGACACGGCTGGCGTGGGCATACAGAATACGGTCGTTACGCAGCTTTTCGAAAGAAGGTAAACGAATAACTGTCGTTTCTGGGTCATGACGAGAAGGCTGGATTTGAACTGGCTGTGCAACAGGCTCTTGTGCTTTTTCATCTTTATTGGTAACGCAGGTTTCTTCTGTTGCATACGGGTTTAGCATTGGCATTGCCTTGCCCGGTTTTTCAATGCGACTAGAGTCAATTTCTCTATAATGCTCTGGGCATTCGCGCATCATCACAGCTGTACCCGCGATGTTCGTCAGCTCGGAAATATTTTGGCCATTCGCAAGGCGATGGGCAACTTCCACCAAGGCACGCTCTGCGTTACCAAATAGCAGGATATCGCCTTTGGCATCCTGCAGTACCGAACGGCGCACTTTATCCGACCAGTAATCGTAGTGGGCAAGGCGTCGTAGGCTGGCCTCAATACCACCCAGTACGATAGGGGTTTCTTTGTAGGCTTCACGACAGCGTTGGGAGTAAACTAAAACCGCGCGGTCAGGGCGCTTGCCCCCTTCGTTATTTGGCGTGTAGGCATCATCATGGCGCAATTTACGATCAGCAGTATAGCGGTTGATCATAGAGTCCATGTTGCCGGCAGTGATGCCGAAAAACAGGTTCGGTTGACCGAGTGCCATGAAGGCATCCTTGTTGTTCCACTCCGGCTGCGCGATGATACCAACACGGAAACCTTGCGCTTCAAGCAAACGTCCGATGACGGCCATCCCAAAACTTGGGTGGTCAACGTAGGCATCACCGGTAACGATAATAATGTCACAGCTATCCCAACCCAGCGCGTCCATTTCAGCGCGGCTAGTAGGTAGGAATGGTGCAGTACCGTAGCATTCTGCCCAGTACTTTGGATATTCGTTAATTTTGTCTGAAATCATGCTCTTACATTAAGCTAAGTCTAAAAGGGGGCATATAGGGGACATTCTATATGCAAAGTGCCTTGGTCTAAATGTTGGTCCCAAGGCCCGTTATGTTCAGTGGGCTTCACTTGCACTCATATGCCCCAGCTTTAGATATAAATGTACTTCGCCCCGTACAATTAAGGCTTTCATAGAAGCACTCGATTCTAGTATAGGGCTATAAAGGGAGGGGAGTTTAACATGATCACGCTGTATTACAGTAATTTCTGTACGATGGCCAAGTAATTTTATGGCTGTAGATGATGTTGTGCTTGCAGGCTGACTTTAACTAAGATGCTGAAAGGCAATGTCAGGACTTATAGTGGGGAGGTGTCCAGCGTGAGGGAGCGTTGGGATTAGAAATGCTCACTTACAGAGACAAAAGATATAAGTGAGCGTGTTATTGACTAAATACTTAAACTTTACCTGATATCTTAATGGCCAGAGCTTTCAACTCCGCTAGTTTATCTATAATTGCATCCCCTTCATCCTGAAAACGAGAAAAAGCTATTGCTGCACTACTGTTGTTATCCAGTGTAATGGCAATAGTCACTTCTTTCGGGTCTTCATGATGTTGCTTGCTGTAACCATGATTGCGAGAAAAGGCTATTTTATCCTTTATTAATAGAAACCTATCCTGACCAATAATATCTATAATCTCTTCATCACTTTTACTTGCAAGAAGTTGGATACCTATAGTCGATTTGGTTGCATCATATAAATGATTATGCGTGATGCTTTCAGAGAATGATTTATTTGGCTCTGCATGTACAAGGTAGTTGACTTTATCCTGCCATAGCACGCCTACTGAAATGATATATTCACAAGGTAGTTTTGCCTCAACGGCAGGAAGTGTTTGGCTTAGCAAAGATGAGCCATGCATCGCTTGTGCCGCCAAGACATGGATACCTGGCCCTGGCAAGTAAGCCTTTTTATCATCTTGAATTGCTATCCCCATGGACATCAGCGTTTGTAAGATTCGATTAACTTTCATTGGCTGAAGGTTCAATAGTCGGCTTAACTCACGGCAACCTATTGGGCGGTCACTGGATGCTAAAGCCTGAAGACAGGTAATTCCATCGATAATACTTTTATTCGGTTGGGAAGACACTGTTATTCAAAACCTCTCTACTAACGGCAACCAAGAGGCTGCCGTAACATTAAAATATCAAACCTGGGAGCCAAAGGGAAAAGGCTGGAAAGTATGTTAATACGATAAGGAATAGGAATAAAGGTAAATAAAACAGCTTAATTCCCGAAAACATCTTATTGTAACTGACTTTAGCCACACCCATCATGACAAATAGTAATACACCAAATGGCGGTGTAATTGTACCAATCAAAAGGTTAATGATCACAATCAAACCAAAGTGAACTGGATCGATACCGAGCGCCATAACAACAGGCATTAAAATTGGTACGGTGATCAGCATAATAGCGGTTGTATCCAGCAGGCATCCCAATATCAGTAACGCTATATTGATGATTAACAAGATCACCAGCGGGTTATCACTAATACCTGTTAAGTATGTTGCTAGCATGTGCGGTACGCCCAATAGAGCTAGAATTGCACTAAAAGGCACAGCTGCTGCAATAATGAAGACCAGCGCACCACATGTAGAGCATGTGTCTTTTGCAGCTTGTAACAGCTTGGTGGTATTCAGTTCTTTATAGACTAATCCTAAGATAATTGAGTAGGCAACCGTCAATGCGCCTAGCTCTGTTGGAGTCGCAACACCGGTTAAGATCCCTGCAATTAGCAGCACAGGTGCCATCAAAGGCAAGAAACCTTCTTTGAAAGCCTGCCAGATATCAGTAACTGGCTGACGTTCAAATTCTGGGCACGGAACCTTACCTGTCTTGGCTAGATAATAGACGGTCAGCATCAATACTAACGCCATCGATAGTCCAGGAATGATACCAGCAACAAAAAGCTCAGGTATCGAGGTGCCGGACAATACGGAGTAAATGATCATGATACCGCTTGGAGGAATGATCGGGCCAATGATTGACGAGGCTGCGGTGATAGCCGCGCTGAACTCGGGTGAAAAGCCTGATTTAGTCATCGCCTTTACTTCAACGGTGCCAAGCCCAGCTGCATCAGCTTGAGCAACCCCAGACATACCTGAAAAAATCACACTAGCGATGACATTAACATGCGCAAGGCTTCCTTTTATATGGCCAACGAGTGCTAACGCAAACTTAAATATCCGCTCTGCCAGTCCACCAACGTTGAGTAAATTACCGGCGAAAATAAACAAAGGGATAGCGAGCAGTACATAGCTGTCTATACCTACACTCATACGCTGAACGACAATCGACAGTGGTAGTGAAGGTTCAATGGATATAAAAATAATGGCAGATAGGGGCAATGCGAATGCGATGGGCATTCCCAACACTCCTAGAACAAGAAGAATACCAAACAAGAGAATTATTGACATGATAGCAACTCCTTATCTTCTCGTTGAAAGAGCTTTTGGCAGTCCTGAATTAGATATATCATGCTGGTAATCAACATAGAGATTGTTGATATAAATAAGGGAATAGAATAAAAGTATGATTTGGGTAATCTTACTGGTAATGCAATTGTTTTCATTCTAGATTCAAGAGGTATGATATCCAGAAGGTGAGTTGCCATAATTGTCAGCAGGCTTATCATAAGTACGCTGATAAAAATTTCTAATATCAGGGTTACTTTTTTATATTTACTTAATAAAATAAAGATAGCATCTATACGTATATGTGACTTTTTCTTCCACGCGTAGGAAGCAGATATAAAAACAAGCCAAATAAATGCATACGTCAGTGCTTCTTCTATCCATGCTATTGGGCTATTGAAAACAGTTCTTAAAACAACTTGAGTTAATATCCCTAACACAGTAAATGCCAGCAGCGAAACTGCGATAGAGCACTCTATCATGCCAACGCGCTGTAAAAACTTATCTAAAATGGTCGAATTCATAGTTTCACCAATTAGCGGCTAGCTTAGGTACGCCAGCCGCTATAGTCCATCAAAGTACCGATTTCACCGTGTCCCATGTGCCTTTTGGCCAATAGCCATCTTTTTCCATTGTTGCCGCTTCTTCTGCAGCTAGCTTAATTAACGGGGTGCGGTCGATTCTATAGACTTTTGCACCCTCAGAAATCATTGCTTGCTTCATTTTTTCGCTATCAGTCACGGCTTCTGCCGTTAACCAATTCACAGCATCTTGTGCGGCTCTTTGCACTATTTCCCGTTGAGGCTCGCTTAATGATTGGTATTTCATCTCATTAATAGAAATATCAACCGCCGAGAAAATGTGATCAGTTTCTGTGATATGTGGGGCAGCAATATGGAATTTTTGAGAATAGGCTCCGCTATAATCAGCTTCGGCAGCTTCTACCAAGCCGCTATTTAATGACAAGAATACTTCTGACCAATCAACTTGTGTCGGCTGAGCTTGAGTACTTTGCCAGAAACGCAAATAACTGGTTATTTGTGGTACCCTGATTTTTAGCTTCTCAATTTGTTCAACATTTTCAATAGGCTTGGTGGAAAACAGCACCCTAGCTTGGTCAGGTCCAGCCGCTAAAATTCTTACGTTTGCGCTTTCGATAAGAGATGCATTCCATTGCGCAAACGCGTCACTAGAAAAAAACTGTTCCATGTGAGCATTATCTTCAAAAGCCAAGCCCCAACTTAAAATGCCAAATTCAGGAACGTATTCGCTAAAATACTCAGGTCTTGTAAAGTTAATATCAACGGTGCCCATCATATGTTGCTGAATAACTTGCGGAGCAGTTCCCATTGCATTTCCGCGAATTAGGTTCACCTTGATTTCATTGCTTGAATATTCCTTTACATTATCGGCAAACTTCACGGACATTCTATCAAGCAAAGATCCAACAGCTTCAGAACCGGCAACAACGAGTGTTTGGGCATTGGCAGCACCAGATAACATAACTGATAGCAATGCAGTAGTAAGTAATGTTTTTTTCATAATTAATGAGCTTCCATTCATGTATTAATCGAGATACAAACCACCGTTGAGATTGACTACCTCTCCAGTCATATAGGCGCAGCGTTTACTAGCCATAAAGGTCACTAGATCAGCTACCTCGTTAACTTCAGCGTACCGAGCAAGAGGGACTAAGTCGGTCACTTTTTGCTGTTGTTCTGGAGTTAATGCTTTTATTAAATCTGTGGAAACTGCCCCTGGGGCCACTGCATTAAATCGAACGCCAAATTTCGCTGCTTCAACAGACATCGCTCGAGTAAAGCCAATAACTGCTGCCTTCGACGTGGAGTAAGAGGCATTGTTGCCAAATAGCGTTCCTCGCTTTCCGGCAAAGGACGCAAGGGTAACTACATTACCTTGCGATTCTTTTAATTGAGGATAAAAAGCTCTAGATACCATATAGACAGCATCCGTATTTACTTTCATTACTTTCTGCCAACTCTCAGATGTAAGCTCTTCCAAGGCCGCTGGTTCGGTTATACCAGCGTTGTTCACTAGCACATCGACATTTCCAACTGTGGCTAGGCAGTTTTCAGCGAGTGACAAAATACTTTCTTCTTGTGTGAGGTCGACTTGAAAGTAGTGTACTTCGCTAGGCAAGTCTTCAGGTCTAGGTTGTATGTCGGTGATAATGACTGTAGCCCCCTCAGCAAGGAAGGTTTCCGCAATAGCTTGGCCAATACCTTGTGCTCCTCCAGTCACAACGACATTTTTTCCTTCTAATTTCAGTTTCACGCTATATACCTCTTATTCATTTGTTTTCTTTTTAATAAGTAAATAAGTAATGATCTTGTTCAGAATACTTTTCTCCCCGTTTAATTAGGGAGCACATGTGATCTCCTTGGAATTGATCAGCCGTTGAATACATAGGCTCGATACATAACGCGCCATGAGTTTCATTTCTTTCTTGATTGATTGATAACTCATTGTTCGCTGAATAAAGTTGAACTGCCGGCTTAGTCGTTTTTACTGTCAGGTTAGGTGAACTATTTTCAGGGGAGATAAGGGTAACCTCTTGCGCCCCTTGTTCGAACAAAAAGCAATGGTTCAAGCCACGGCAGTTCGACAACTTACGGAAAGAAGTTGCTGACTGTAAAAAATCCAATCGTTTAGGTTGGCTAAAGTCGATCTCACTGCCTTCAATATTTTCCACTTTATCTAAAGGAATATTGAGGGTATCTGTGGAAACTACTTGCTTTGCGTTTAAGTGCAAACCATGCCTGTATATTGTTCTATCTGTAGCTAGATTGAAGTAAGCATGATTTGTCATGTTCACTACGAGATCCCTAAAAGCTTCAACGCGATAACAGATAGCAAGCCCATTTTCTAATATTTGAAACTCCACGGAGAATCGGCCAAGGCTTTGCTCTTCCCACGTTAGGCAAACACATTCTTCTGACAGCAAGGCGACCGACCAGTGCTGCTTGTCTAACCCAAGCCTGCCACCGTGAAGGTGGTGCCGTCCGTAGTTTTCATCCAAAATTTGTGTCTCATATGAGGTTTCAATTTTTCCATCTCGAATGAGGTTTGCCAGAGGGCCGATTGTCGCACCTACATAACCAGATAATTGGTAATATTTTTCTGTTTCATTAGGGGCAACAATAACATTGCTATCTTTTGAATATCCCAATGCATGCAGTCGAGCACCGTAGGTACAAATTGACGCATGTACGCCTGAAGTGTGGCGTATTGTGATCACTTCGACCTGTTGGTTTTTCATCCTGCGTTACCACCTAAATGAATCTATAATAGATACACTCCCATTCGGCTCGTCTGTTTTCAACCCTGTTAATGTGGTTATTAACAAAAGTGTGACCTTCGCATGACTTTGGCTTAAATATTCTCTCGTGACGTGATCTAGTCCTCAACCCCTTTATACATGGCTTTTTTGTACTTTTATTTGTTATGCCGATTACAAACATCGGTCACATTTTCAGAACATTCATAATTCTACTGATTGATCATTTCTAATTCAAAGTGTAACTATTATAGATACATTAATATTGAGCTATGATGATGCTGATAGGACCTAATATGAGATTTGTTACACAGCCTGAAGTGAAAATTCCTGTAAATAAAGAGTGCGATATATTGATCTGTGGCGGTGGGCCGGCTGGTTTTGGTGCCGCGATGGGGGCAGCAAAAGCAGGGAAAAAAGTTGTCCTGATTGAAAGAAACAACGTGTTAGGCGGTATGGCTACAGCCGGTTTGATGAGTCACTGGACTGGCAATACTGAAGGACCAGTGCTGAATGAGCTACTGGAGCGAGCTCAAACCGCGGAAAACGATTACAATTATTTCGGCGACAAGGTATTGAAGGCTAAGTTTATTATTGACCATGAGAAACTAAGTCTGACCATGATAAAGATGCTTAAGGAAGCCGGTGTTGATGTCATGTTCTACACCTTAGTTAGCGATGTCATCATGGCGGAAAACCATATTGAAGGTGTTATCATCGAAAGTAAGTCAGGTCGACAAGCTATTTTGGCCAAACGCATCATCGATGCTACTGGTGACGGTGATGTTGCTGCTAAAGCTGGTGCACCTTTTTATATTGGTCGAGAAAGTGATAGTGCCATGCAACCTGTCACATTAATGATGCAAGTTGCAGGAGTTGATTACGATCGGGCAATTTTCCCTGGTGAATTTGAAGATAATGTCAAAGTGCCTAAAGGCTATATCCAGGATCTGGCTCATGACTACTTTGATAATCCCATGGGGCATGTATTACTTTACCCATCTACGACCAAAGGGGTTGTTACGGTAAACATGACCAATTTGACGGGGGTAGATGGGACTGACATTGATCAAATATCAAATTCAGAAGCAGAATTAAGATTGCAAATTGAAAGAATCGTTCCTTTCCTTCAAGAGTATGCTCCTGGATATGAAAAGTGCTATTTATATCGAACTGCATCAATGATTGGAGTGAGGGAGACAAGGCACTTTGAGTGCGAATACACAGTGACAGAAGAAGATATCGCCGAGGCTAGGATCTTCGATGACTGGATTGCTACGCGGTGCTATTTCAATTTCGATATTCACAATATTGAGGGAGCAGGCCTTGATGAAAACGGTAAACAGAATGAGTTTACCCAGACACAAAAGTATACTTTGCCTATGAGAGCCTTAATTCCACTCGAAATTGAAAACTTACTACTTGCCGGACGTTCTATTGGTGGTACTCACGTTGCTCACTCAAACTTCCGGGCAATGGCAATTTGTTTGAACATTGGGCAAGGTGCTGGTGTATGTGCGGCTATGTCTATTGATGAGGGAGCTTCATTGAGAAAGACAAAGTACTTGCCAGTTAGGTCAGAACTTACAAGGCAAGGAGTTGTAGTGTAGGGTAACAATGATAATTTCTCTTTATCGTATTGATTATAATCGGCTTTATTAGAAAGCCGATTTGGGGTTTATAACTCATGAATAAATGGTATACCTTGAAGTGTATTGATATTAATATTTGATTGATATGCAGTTGTAACGACTATTCAAAACGTTGATTAAGCTTATCAATTTCACTTTGGGTAAAATCAGGCAGCAAGTAACTATATGTTATGTATGTTTTTTTTGCGCTTTAATCTCCCATCTGACGAGCTATGAATGTAGGGTTCGCACCGTTTGAAAGCATCCAGCATGCATAGGTATGACGGGTTTGGTATGGTTTGCGGTATGTTACACCTGCACGCTTGCATACGGCCCTCCATTTGTCATTAATACTGGTGTGGAAATAGTATACTGTTTTATCGCCACTATAATCTCATACACACCAGTGTTATTTGCTTATAGTTCAATTTCAGTAGAAGAGGGAATGAAAGCCTATGCTGTAGATAGACATCTCTTCACTTCAAGTAACAAGGATTTTTCTGAACATGTTGAAATCAGCATCAATAATCAACCTTATATGTTCTGATACAATCTTTAATTATAATTTGTGCTCGTTTTAAAACTGATTTTATAGCATATCCATTCTATATAATTGGGATGTAATCTATGAATAACCAATTTTACACTGCTTTTATCACTAGTAGCTTATTATACACTTCTTTATCTTTAGCCTCTAAATCAATGTCTTTAGTGGAGGAGGATAAATATTATGCTATCGATAGGCACTCTAGTATTTCAAGCAATCAAAATAATCCTAAAATGGTTAAAATAAATATTAATAATCAAGGCTATCAAACGCTATCAGAGGACTGGCAGTTAAATATTCAGTATGGTAATGCATATACTATACGGGTCAATGACGTTGATGCTAGTCATAGTGAGATTGTAAGTTCAGTATTTGATCAAGAAGTAGAGAAAAAATTTGTTAATTGGGGTGAATGGGCAGAAGACAGTTTTTATTTTTAATGAAAATGATGATTGGCCGATGTGGTCATATTTTTACTTAGTTTTTTCAGTATGTTGGAGACTTGATCTAGTGTGTGGTTTTGATGGTATAGCGTATGATGACAAACTAAAGTTAAAAGCAGTACTTCATGATAGTTGGGGCGTAAGTGCTACAGGGGTTACTCATTTAAATCCAAATTTAGTATAACCTGGAAAATAAAAACGTACTTTAATTCTGTTTTCTTCTGGTAGTGTTGGTCTTCTGCAGTGGGGGCATGATAAGCAATTCCCTGATTCAATTGCTGTAACACTTGGTATTGGTGAGTTTCATTCTGTCAAGGGGACGTTCTCTCTTCCTGAGTGTAAAGGACTTTTTTGTTAGATTATACCAGGCTCAATATATAATCATTATATATATCAAATATACTATTTTAATATACAGTTTGTTTCGAACATTATAAGGGATTTTTTACTGTTAACATTGATTTTCACTTACCTAAGTGAATTTTAGAAAATAATATAATTTGGCTTTCGGAGTTATAACTTCAGGAGGATGAAACAAAAATTTGCTTTTCTATATTCATTTCTCTATAAATTTTCCATTGTGAGGTTGAATTTATAGATGCTCTTAATTAAAAATAAAGTGCTATTGCGGTATTATTTAAATTGTTTTTGTCTTGTTTTTCTAGTTTATGTTTCACTTTATTCTGTTAGTTGAATTATGAATTAATGCAATATAAAGGTAAGTATTATACCATGCGATAATCGAACATTATATAGAAAACATGATAAGCAAGTTACTCAAACATTAATAAAGCATGAAAAAAAGGGCTATCTTTCATTACGTTCAATAATTGAATCGCAAACATTCTTACCTAGAAAGTATGTTATCGAGCCTATGAAAAAGTACTTTATCTTTATTATACATAAATAAATTGTATGCATATTTAGCCAGGCTATTTACAACTCTTCCTCAAAATTAGGCATTGCTGGGCATACAGATGACCAACCTTTTTGATCATTTGTATCTTTTATTTATACCAACTAAACAGCGCCGGAGTCATATCCAGCGCTAGAGAGTAGTATAGGGCGTATAAAAGGAAAGCAGTTTACCACGTTCGCTGTGTATTACATCTTTTTTGCATAATCAGCAGTTGTAGCCTGGCTTTATAGGGAGAAAGGAGGTTGGGTTATCGGATGTTATCTAACGGAGAGGGGCTGTTTAGGCTTTCACCGAGTGTTGCTTTTTGGGTCGCATGGTGGATGAAGGCTTCACTAAGTGGTGTCTGGTGTTTTAAGGGGGCTTTTACTATGTGCCAATTGGTGACAATTGGGAAGTCAGCAATTGCTAGCCTGACTAGCTGTGAACTGGGTTCGTCCTCCAAAGCATATTCAGACAATATAGCTACCCCCATACCCGCGATTACACAGTGTTTAATCGCTTCGTTGCTCTCAATGACCAACTTTGGTTTGAACGGGAGGTTTCTTTTTGCGAAATGGGCATCTATGGCATAGCGTGTACCTGAGCCTGGCTCTCTCGATAGCCAAGGGTAGTTCAGTAGCTCTTTGGGCTCTATGTCCGATTGGCTAGCAAGTGGATGATCTTTGGGGGCGATGGGGTAGAGGCGATTTGGCAGAAACTGGATAGAATGTGTTTCCATTTGCGGTTCTAAATGGCTAAATAAGTAGATGTCATCCAACCCTTGGTGATATCGCTGCAGAATAGATTGCCTGTTACCCACTTTTAAAACGATATCGACCAATGGGTATGTGCGGCAAAAACTACCGAGTAAGTGTGGAATGAAATATTTTGCCGAGGTAACGACAGCGACTTTTAATGTCCCGGCTTTTATTTCATTGATATCGGCTAAATCGATTTCTAACCTGTCGATAGTCTCAAATAGTTCGTTGCAATATTTAGCTAATATATCAGCAGCTTGGGTGAAAACTATCTTTTTACCAATGACATGATAAAGAGGCATGCCGATTAACTCGGTGAGTTGACGCAGTTGAATAGACACCGTCGGCTGGGTCAAATTCAATGACTGAGCAGCGATGGTGATCGAGCCTAATTCGTACACGGCTAAAAAAACACGTAAGTTTCTAATATTGTTAATTCGAGACCGTAAGTTTTGTGTCATATATAGATAAAAACCTATGATAGCCATGTTTATTATTAATTATACTTTATACATTTAATCCTGCATATTTGTCTCCAAGCAAGAGTACAGTCTTTGTTCCTGCTATTACGGAGGCAATATGATTTTAAATCAGTTACTTATCCCAATCGCACCTGAACAAAAAATTGATGAGTCATTTCATCAAGCATTTAAGTTTGCTAATAACATATCGGCACAAGTGACTCTTCTTACGGTGATAGAAGACTTAGCTGAATTGAAGGAGATATCTCGATACTCATGTACGACCTTGGATGTTCTTGATAAAGCAACCAAAATATACCATGGGCTGCTTAAAGAGTGGGTCCAATCGCTGAAGAAAGAGTATTCAAATATTAAGTTCAAAACGAAAATCCGAATTGGGATACCGTTTATTGAAATCATTAAAGAAGCTAAAGATAGTCATGCAACCATGGTGTTCCTCGATACGCATAGAGAGGAGAAGCAAAAGGTTTGTCAGCGAGGTAGTACAACCTTACATATTATGCGTAAGTCTGAGATACCAATTTGGTCTATGAGTACTGATGTTCGACCAATTAGAAATATTGTTGCCGCATTAGACATCTCAAACCAAGACTACCATGACTTTAATGAGCAGATCCTTGCCTTGGCAGTGGAGGTTTGTTCTGTCACAGGCGCATCACTAACGCTTTGCCATGCATGGCGCCTTGATTCTGAAGGGTTTTTAAGGAAATGGAGTGCTTATGATGATCTGGATATCGCACTACTGTCTAAAAAGATGCGAGAGGAGAGATTAGATAGATTGAGATCGTTGCTTATGCCATATGAAAACACGCCGATTGGGACTTCAATTAAAGTACTCGAAGGGGAAACTCGGCATATACTGCCAAAATTTGTAAATAATGAAGGCATTGATTTAGTTGTGTTGGGGTCTTTATCTCGTACGGGTGTTGCTGGTTTTTTTATGGGTAATACGGCAGAGTCACTGCTTAACGAAATAAATTGTTCAGTTATTACACTCAAACCGGATGACTTTAAATCGCCAGTGTTGGGGTGATAAATGATCAACTAGGAGGTAGTGATGAAAATTGATAGCAATGACACTCTATCGGCAAAGTTACAAGTTGTCATTCATTGGTCAGTAAGAACTCTTTCTCTGATTATGGTTTTCGTCATTGTAATGGGGGTATTAGATGTTGCATGGATATTGTACCAGCGGCTTGTTAGTCCACCTCGGTATATTTTAACTATCTCTGACATGTTGGCTACATTTGGCGCTTTCATGGCCGTATTAATTGCAATCGAAATATTCATTAATATCACTATTTATCTCCGGGAGAATGTTATTCATGTGAAAATTGTCATGGCAACAGCTTTAATGGCAATCGCAAGGAAGGTGATTATTATTGATGTTGAAGAAATGGAAGTTGCTTATCTATATGGCATTGCTGCTGTTGTACTGAGTATGAGTGTCGGATATTGGTTAATTCATCAATTACCTAGGAAGAGTCATTTGGAGGAGTAGAATTCAAATGATGGATAAAATATGTACAAGTTAAGCGTGAATATTTAGTCATAAGTGGCGGATATATTTCAACCGGCTCAATAATGAAATGGCTGTGCGGTATCTAATAAAATTTGGTTGTATGCTAAATTCAAATAAAAATATGCTCATTAAAGTGATAAGGACATTGACTCATTGAGTGTTCGCCATTAAATTGACGCCATTAGAGTTAATACTCAATGGGTTTTATAATGAAAAAAAATGGATTTACATTGATAGAGTTAGTGGTCGTGATCGTCATCCTCGGTATTCTCGCCGTCACAGCTGCCCCTCGTTTCTTAAACTTGCAAGTCGATGCCCGTAACTCTGCGTTAGAAGGGCTAAAAGGCGCTGTGGAGTCTGGGCTAGAGATTGGTTATGGCAAAATGGCGATGGCAGGGCTAGAAAGTAGAGCCCATATTACAAACCTAAACTCAGCAGAAAATGATACTGGCAAGTATGTAGGGGAATCGATCCCGATTACTGGGTGTGAGTTAAACGAAAATAAACGTGATCGTTGCATTTTTAGATATGGTTACCCTGAGTCAAACTTTTACACGATTACCACCTTGGTTGATGGTATCAATAGAGACTATGAGCAGGAAAAAGACTGGGGTATCACGAAATTTGATGGCGATGGTGCATTAATTATTACGGATACAGTAAACCTTGATTACAGTGATACTACTCGAGTTCCGACGCTGAAAAATAATAGCTGTTATTTACGCTATCTTCATCCGAGCAGTAAAGATGAGAGTTACACATTAGACATTGTTGCCTGCCAATAGTTTTCGCTGTTTCAATGATGACAGCCGCTCTTTTAAAAGGGCGGCTGTTTGTATCGATATATACTTAACAGCCGGTATCAAGTACTTGGATTAGAAGTACACCGTTGCCAGCGATTGCCGCTTTGACAAATGTGATCCATGACGCCTTGTGAGATATTTGTCACATTGCTAGTCATGAGTTATTCTCAGTAACTCATTGAAAGCTAAAATGTTAGAAAAATTACAGCCGTTAACGTGGTTGCAGATGCTTGCTTTCATTGATAACCTGAATGGGTTAAAGCGTAATAATTTAGGATACTATGTACACGATTTTTTCGTTACTCAAATGGGTAGTCTTGATTTACTTGGTCAAGACTGGACGTATCCAGGAATCAACTTTTTTAAAATGGAAACAAATGACCTTGAATGCCATCACAATGATCGTGTTGCATTCAACTGTAGTCATCCATTTAGTTGAAGGGGTTGATTTACAGAGCAATGGAACTGGCGATGGGTATTACCTAAGAGAAACGTTTTCCGCATTACAGAATAAGGAGGCTTAGGCCTCCTTATTTTTTATATCATGTTAAATATCAATTATATGATTGATATAAAATATAAATTTTGAATTATCTTTCCCTCCGCTAAAAACTGCACACTGTTTTCCAACGAACCATACCTTGAAAGATATCGAGAAATTGTTGGAGAACTATTCCATGAGAAAATTGTTAGTTTTTGGCGGCCTAATGGCATCATTGAGCTTTTCTCCTATAGTGGTGGCCGACTTAGAAGATTGGCATGAAGAGCGTGTAGAGGAACGCAGGGAAGAACGTCGTGAAGAACGCCGCGAAGACAGGCGTGATGATCGACAAGAAGAACGCCGTGAAGAGAGAAAGGAGGAGCGGCGCGAAGAGTTTGTTGAAGAAGTACTGGATTAAGCGATATTGATAGCTGTAGAGCTACGCAATCGTGTAGCTCTACAGGTTGGAGGCATACTATTGAACCGGTTTCAGTTTATATAATTTGAGTTCGTATCCATTATAAAAGCTAGTGAGCAATCTGTTTTCTCCGGAGATCAAACGTACCGAACTAACGACGTTGGTGTTTTTATCAAGATTGTCTTTTAATATCGAATCATCAGCATTGGCATCAATTTGACGGATCACAATTCGACCGTCGATGTCTTTTTGGTAGTGGCTAAGGTACTTGACCTCAAATTTCTGATCTTGGCTGTCCTGTCCGTATACATTCATCTGGTTACCGTTTAATTCAACGTAGAAGCGCAAGCCATTCTCTGTCGTTGTATACCACATCCCTTCATGCTGATTGAATGTTGGCTGTAACCTTTCTTTTGCTGTGATCAAGGCAGCAGAAAGAATCAGTATAGTAATGAAGAAATGAATGATTACTGTTTTATTTTTGAACATACTAGATTCTCGTCACAGCCATAGAGTGTTTCTTTTACCTTGTCGATATATTGGAAGGTATTTTGCTCAACTACATCTTCAAGTATTTCGATTTCATTGTCATCAGGGATGAACAGAACAGTTGTGTCACCCATGGTATATGCCGTATCGGTAGGAAGTAACCAATGCAACATGGCCACAATGATCAAGCTGATACACAAAGCAGACAGGTAAAAGCGGATAGACTTGAGGTGAGCGAACGAGTTTTCGTTTTGTTGTGCATCACTATTTGGTATTGCTTGGCTCGAGTTTTCATCTGCTGATGTATCAACGGATGAAATTGTAGGTTGTCCAGAGAGAGGTGTATCAGCCGGAGAATCTTGAATACCTGAAGAGTTAGGCTCTGCGTCGTGATATTCAGGTTCGATTGTTAATTTATATCCTCGTTTCGGTACTGTCACAATGTAGGCTTTACCCAAATCAAACAATTTCGATCTAAGGCCGTTAACTGTCTGGTTGATCGTGAAGTCAGAGGCGTAAGTTCCCGCCCAGATCGTTTCTGCCAATTCTTTCCGCAGGGTGACTTCAGGGTAGTTCTGGCAAAGGATTTTAAGTAGATCCATTTCCTTGATGCGGAGCTTGTTGAGCGCACCGGTTTGAGAGTGCTTGATCGTTAGCTCATTGACAGAGACTTCCAACGTCTGCAACGAGATATAGGGCGAGCTAGGTTGCTGGTTATTTTGCATATTTTTGAGTAATTGTAGTGAATCAAAAGGTCATCAGGCTCTAACCAATATAGAGCAAAAGCGAGGGCCTACCGTTAGTTTTCTGTCAATAACGGCCAGATCTTAAGCAAATAATTACAAGTATACTACGCATTTTTAGGCTGGATAAAATGGGGTGATGAGCTCGGTGTTTACATTCGCTTTATCTATGCAACTGATAATGAAAAATCCCGGCATGACGTTCGCCATACCGGGATTTTATTTGATCATACAAAGTGTTCTAAATTAGCTATACATTGGGACCAACACAACGGTACCGATAATAACAGTCAGTAAGCCAAATAGGACAGGTACTGAAGTACGTTTAACTACTTCGAATGGGCTTACATTACCCATACCAGATGTTGCAACGATTACGCCTGATACCGGAGAAATCGTACGACCTAGGTTAGACGCTTGTAGCATCGGGATAATAAGGAAAGCAGGGCTTAGGCCCATTTTGCCCGCTAGTGCTGGCGCTAGTTCAACAAATGCGTAGAACGGTGCGTTACCAGAACCCGTTGCAATAGCAGCCGCAACCGTCAGGCCAGTCAGTAGCAACATTAGCGCGAAGCCGCCGGCACCGGCTGCTTCAGCAAGGCCGATAAGGTTGTCGATGGCACCAATAGACATTAGGCCCTGTGCAAATACACCTGCCGCAACAAGAAGCATTACAACGCCTTTGAATGCGTCAGCCATACCTTGGTAGCACGCTTCTAGATCTTCCAGTGTTTCTTTACCTTTGAAGCGCTTAGTGACGAAATCAACAATAGCGCCGATAAAGATGGACATGACTACGATGGTGTAGATATCCAGTGTTAAGCCTGGAATCGTTTCACCGTTGAAAGCAAATACGCCAATGATTGGTAGGAATGGCAAGATAGCGTAGTAAGCTGGCGCTTTGACTTCGATTTCAGAAATATCGACTTTTTCCATGACGATATTTTCTTTCTTATCCAAGTACTTGTTCCAGAAGAACGCCGCAGCTGCCATGACGATAATGGCGCAGATAGATACAGGAAGTACAGTTTCAACCGCAAATACGTGCAGTGGTAGACCTGATTTTTCTGCTGCAACAATTACGTCACCCGATGTTGGCGACAGAATGATCGCCGCTGGCGATGCACAGATAGCAACCGCTGCAGGACGGGAGATACCCATAGCGGTCATCATTGGGAATAGGGTGGCCATCAATAGTACACCCAGACCTGTTGCTGAACTTACAGCCAGCGACATCAAACAAGCAACGATGTAAGCCGCTACGAGTAGGATATAAGGTGATTTAATCACAGAAAGTGGTTTAGAGAATTGTTTTACCACCACGTTGTTGGCGCCAATGTGCGTCATGTAGGACGCAAAGCCACAAAGCAGCATGATCTGCATACCTAGGCCGCCACCACGGTACTGCAGCATGTATTTTACATACTCTAATGAATCGGTGACGAAGTTACCGGTAGCCTGAATCTTCTCAGGCAGTACGTTATATCCCAAAACGCCGGTAATGAGCAGCAACAGTAAACCTGCTGTTAGTAGAACGCCCGCAGGTTTGTATCCTTTAATAATGAAATAGCCAACAGCAACCGTAACTGCCAAGCCAATCAATAGCTCCAACATGGAAAAAATCCTCTTAAACCACAAAATTAAGAAATAATGTGTCAATTGATTAAATTTACTTACACATTATTTGCACTAAATTTACCTAAAAAGTGGTGGAGGAACGACAATAATTGGAGCAGTTTATGATCTGAAACAGAATTTAAAGTAATGTGTTAATATTGCGCTACAAACATGAAAAGCTGCTCGGTATCAATTGTTTGAATGAGGTTAATGATTATATTGTGCTTGTCTTTTAAGCGCCTTTGCTTAAACACAGAGAATGTATTGCTTATGCTTGTTAATAACTGATTTACCGTGTTACAGAATGTAAATTTAATTACATTTAGCGATTGTTTTTTACATACTCCATGAAGGCTTTATCGGCGACGGATAAATAACCGTCTTTTCGCCATGCAATGGCAATATTCAAAATCACAGGCTGTTCGAATGGGATAGGAACTAAACCGGACTCATTTTCTGTAACCATATCCAGCAATGCCGTAACCGCAAAATCATTGCGGACAATCTTTAAGATCATTGGCAGCAAGTTAGTTTCGAAAGCGATGTTGGGCTCGAAGCTATTTTCCTGGCAAATCCTATCGATGTATTCGCGGTGAAAATAGCCCGGCTTGAACATCACAAGGTCCTGTTCAAAGAATGTCTTGAAGTCGATTACATCGAGAGTGGCTAAGTCATTTTCTGGGTGAACGGCAGCGACCATGTGGGTGGTGAGTAGGTGCTCTGTAGCGAGCCTGTCGGGTATGTGATCGCAGTGGATAATGCCTAAGTCGAGTTCTTTTTCCAGCAGCATTTGCCGGATGGTCTCAGTACCTGCTTCGACAATGGTCAATTTGAGTTCAGGGTATTGGCTTTTAAAGCCCATCAAAATATCAGGTAAATAGTACGATCCCAGCGAGCTTGGCACTCCGAGTTTGACTTCCCCTTTGGTTAGCCCTTTCAATTCTTCCATCGCAATAGTAGCGTCGTGGACACTTTGTAAGATCAAGCGCGCATGACGCAGTAATACTTCGCCTTCCGGCGTGAGGGAGACACGGCGCTCGTTGCGATCGAACAGGACGATACCGAGCTGATCTTCAAACTTTTTAATGGCGATGCTCAGCGCCGGTTGGGCAATATGAAGCTTAGCTGCTGCCCGGGTAAAATTGGCCGTCTCGGCCAACGTAACGAAGTAATTGAGTTGGCGAATATCCATATGCTATATCATTCCTTTATAGCTTCTATAGTTTTAATATATTTTCACTATTCCTATTGAATTGCTACGGTTGGATCAGATTTCTTTGCTGATAACCGACATGATAGACATTCAAACGACCGAGTATCGAAGAGCCAGTTTCGCCTTGTGTTTAGGCTCTTTTCTGATTTTCTGCAATTTGTACTTATTCCAGCCAATGCTGCCTTTAATGGCAGAGAATTTCGCCGTTTCAGCCACCAAAGTGAATTGGCTGGTGGCTGCGGCTACCTTGGCGCTGGCAGTCACCCTTGTTCCTTGGGCGGTGTGGTCTGAACGCATTGGTCGACGACCGGTGATGTTAATCAGCCTGACTTTATTGCCAATCATTGGTTTTCTGATGCTGACTGCAGAGAGCTTGCTCATGCTCAGCTTGAGCCGGGCATTGATGGGGGCTGCGCTGGCAGGGTTTGCTGCCGTGGCCGTGGCTTATATGGCCGAGGAGTTTACATCGAGGGCATTAATGCTGGCGGTGGGCGGCTATATCAGTGCCAATTCGTTGGGCGGTATTGTTGGTAGGATCTCCGGCGGCTTTCTATCCGAGCGTTATGGCTGGCAAGGTGCGGTTATTTGCATGGCGATTTTCAGCCTTGTGGTTGCCATTGCTATCTATTTTCTTTTACCTGAGCAACGAAATTTCAAGCCAGCAAAAGGGCAGTTGCGGCAACAAAGCTACAGCGTATTGGTTCACCTTCGTACACCAGAGTTGTGGCAAGCGATGATGATTGGTGGTGTGAACTTTGCGTTATTCGTTAATCTGTATTCTGTTATGGGGTTCCGGTTAGTCGCTGAACCGTATTTTGTCCCGGTCAGTTGGGCATCGATGATATTCCTGTGTTACCTCAGCGGTACGATATCAGCAAAATTGAGTGGGCGCTGGACCCAGCGTTTTTCGGCAGTCCTTGGCATGGTACTGGGTACGTGTATCAGTGCGATGGGGATGTGGGTCGCATGGTACGAGTCTGTTTACGCTATGGTACTAGGGTTGTTACTGATCAGTTCTGGCTCTTTTTTTACGCATTCCTTGGCTTATGGCTGGGTCAGCCAAAGGGCCACAACGGCGAAGGCGACAGCAACGGCTTTGTATTTGGTGCACTACTACGCTGGCGGGAGTCTAGGCGGTTTCTATTTGATTGGCTGCTGGCAGTATTTCGGTTGGACCGGGGTTATAGCTGGGGGCTCTGTCTTATATATAGTGATGGGGGGGCTGTGCTACCGGCTATACGCCAGAATAATAGGGAGTTCAGCCACTGCTTTGCCATCTGAACCCCGCTAATTTTTACAACGCTTCGATAGATATCCCCAAGCACCTTGACGTTACATGGGTATACGAAGATATCACTTGTATTTGAACTGACTGACCACGGTATCGAGTTGGTCGGCCATATTGGCAACGTCTTGGCTGCTAGTGCTGGTTTGGCTGACTGCCGCTGCGGTATGGGTTGCCAGCTCAGCAATCCGGTGGATGTTTTGATCGATTTCTGCCGACACCGCCGCTTGTTGCTCGGATGCTGAGGCAATCTGCAGGCTTCTGTCTGAAATATCGGTAATAGCCGCCACAATTAAATCTGCGGATTCTTTTGCCTGCTTGGTGTGCGCCACAGTATCGCTTGCCAATGTTTGGCTGTGTTGCATAGCAGACACGCTTTGGCTAACTGTTTCGAGTAAGTGCTCGATAGTTTGCTCGATTTCTTGTGTCGAACTATGGGTACGCTGTGCCAGCTGACGGACCTCGTCAGCGACGACGGCAAATCCGCGGCCTTGTTCGCCTGCTCGAGCTGCTTCAATCGCGGCGTTGAGGGCGAGTAGGTTGGTTTGATCGGTAATATCTCTGATTACCGATGTCACTTTGTTGATATTTTGGCTTTGAGTCTGAAGGGTCAAAATGTGGTTTTGGGCTGTCTTTATTTCATTGGCTAGTGTATCGATAGACACAGCGGCTTGCTGGCTGATTTCCAAACTTCTTACCGCATTATCCTGCCCGTTACGTGCCGCGGTGGCAGTGTCGTTGATATTACTGGCTATTTCACTACTGGTAGCCAGCAATTCATTGACGGATGTTGCAACATTGGCTGATTCACCTTGCTGCTGCTCTGCATTGGCCAGGCTGCCCGAGGCTGCAGATTTTGACTCATTGGCGGCTCGAGATAGCTGCTGGGAAATATCGGCAATATTATTGATGATGGCTTGGAGCTTGCTGGTGAAAAGATCAAATGAACGGCTCAATTGTGCCAGTTCATCATCACCTTGGTCATTCATCCTCACGGTTAAATCGCCGTTCCCCTCTGCGATGTCCTGCATCATGTCGTTGACCGCTTTTAGACGATGGCTGATGGTGCGGCTTATCACAAACAGAACCAGCGTCATGATCAGGGTTATCGCACCACCACCAATAAGTAGAATAGTTTTTTCCTGTGACTGCATGGTATCAATGCTGTGGGTGATCGATTGTTCTAATTGGTTGATCTGGCTTTCAACAAGCTGCACATTGACTCTGAGCTTGCCATATAACCCATCAGAGTATTTAAGCCCAATGTCAGTATAGCCTTGGACAAGTTCATCAAACATCATTTGATAAATAGTCAAGCTTCGCCTCAACGCTCGTTGTTGTGATGAGGTCAGTTCGCTAGTGGTTAACGTTGATAAAAAGGAATCTAGATTGTTGTTAAAGGCTGCTACATGGTTGAGATCTTTGGTGATCAGGAAATCTTTTTCATTTCGGCGCAGGGTCAGTAATAACCGGTAGAGTTTTTCGTCGTTGCTGGTGAGAAGTAACTCTTCGGTATCGTTAGCGGCTGAGCGGATGTTGCCTCGTAAGCCTTCCGAAGGGGTTAGGCCTAACAGAATCGTTTGATCGGCAATGATGTTGAATTGGTTAGCGTAGCTGTTAAGCGATACCATTACTTGCTCAAATTCAGCGTTGTTGGCGTCGCTATACTGGGCTAATGTTTCTTTTATTTTTTTTAACCGTGCGTTTAGCTCAATTTGCTTGTGATTGAATTTTTCAACATAGTCAGCATCAAGACGGGTAAGGAAGTCCTTTTCATGACGACGCAAGGTGAGTAGGTCGGTATTGCTATGAGCCGTTTCTTGGGCAGCAAGCTGGAGGTTATCCAACTTCATAAATGAAAGACTTTCAAAAATACCAAACGCCACCATTGCACTAATCAAGAATAGGCTGGTGAGATAGAGCTTAGCTTTAATCGTCCTGAACAAATGGGGCTGCATTTCACTCTCCCTGTTATTGCCAATAACTACCGAGGCCTGTCAGTAAAAGCAGACATACAAGTCTGCTTTGCTGTCTATAACTATAGGATCAGAAATGAAAAAATCCCGAAAATTGCGTTAACTGTGGGGAACAGGCAAATTTCGGGACCGAGGGTTATGTTGACGCTTATTCTTATGCTAAGGCCATGGCCAATAGTGATACTGGGTGAATGGTCTCTAGACTGGTATTTTCTTCAATCTGCCATTTACAGGTTTCACAGTCCGTAATAGCAAAGTCGGCTTTAGAACGTTTGATTTGATTGAACAAATTACTGCCTATGGCCATAGATGTGTCATAGTTTTCGGTTTTGAAGCCATAGGTTCCAGCTAGACCACAGCACTGACTGTCAAGCACTTCAACCTCAAGGCCTGGGATCATTTTCAGCAATTCGATGGTGTACAAACTACCGCCGGTTTTTTCTAGGTGGCATGGAGTGTGGTAGACCACTTTCTTATTGATTGGCTTCATCTTCGGTGCACGCCCGTTCATGAACTCTTTTAGCAAGAAGCGGGTAACGTACTCAATTTTATTCGCTACCTTGCTATTATCGACTTTCAATACGTTTGGATACTCTTCCTTTAGGGTGAAAGAGCAAGTCGATGACGTGGAGAGAATTGGGGCGTCATGCTTTTCGACTGCCGCGGAAAAGTTCTGAATGTTCAGCTTGGCATTCTTTTTTGCTTTGTCGAAAAAGCCATTAGCGATAAGAGGAACGCCGCAGCATTTCTCCTTGTCCATCAGTTGTACACCGATACTCATCGCATTCATCACGCTAACAAAGTCTTTACCCAACTGCGGGTGGTTGTAATTGACAAAGCAACCGTGGAAATAATGTACTTGTTTAGGGTATAGAGCCTGGCTGGTGCAATTTTGTTTGTACCAGCGGCGGAACGTGCCGTGAGAATATTTTGGCAAGCTCTTGTGATCGTGCACCCCAATGGTCTTGTGCATGATCTTCTTAACCGGTTTTAGCCCAGTAATGGTATTGACGATCGGTGCAAATGGCGTGGCGGCCGAGCCCATCAAGTCGGTATGGCTGAGTACAAAGTCACGGATGGTTTTGATATTCATCGGCAACTTGGCGTGTTCATCACGGGCAACGGCAATCATATCACCGATTTTAACGCCCGACGGACAGGCTGTTTCACAACGCTTACAGTTAGTACATAGCTTTAGTGTTTCATCATAAAAGTCAGGGCTTTTGATCCGCAGGCGTTCACCGTCAGGCCCACATTGTTTAGGGCCTGGATATTCTGGATTAGCCTTGGCAACCGGGCAATAGACAGTACAGACTGTGCATTTGATGCATTGGTCGAAACTGGTGTCTTTTTGAAGAAGGCTCATGCGGTAGTCCTTTCTTGTTTTGGCTGTGTATCTTTTGGGTGTTGTTGTTGGTGCTGATGTGCGTTGATCATCTGTTGGGCGACATAGTAGCCGGTTGAAATGGCTACACCTGAGCCCGAACCTTCCTGTACCGGATCATAATGGGCCAAAATGGCACCGGCGCAATACAGGTTGTTGATCACCTTATTGTTGATTGACGGGTTCAGTTGGTTATTACAGTCAATCCCCATTTTCATGAACGGATGGCTTTGCGGGGTGAAAAACTGTGGTTGATACCAATGATCACGATGGGTACTGCCGGCCATGTCCAAGCCAAAAATGGGCTCGTGGACTTCATGACGCTGAGCAGATAAACCCTTGCTGAAGAAACTGCCGCTTGCAAGCAGGTAATGATCTGCAATCAATGGGATATCTTCATGGTTGCGGGTAAATATCTTCACCAAGCGCTGATTGTCGAATTCGCCGTTGAGTGCTTCATCGCCTGCCAGTATCAACCCACCTAAACGTTTGTAGTGAGACTTCATCGCCTCTTCAAGGCGGATCCCCAGCAGTGACGGCGGCATGGTTGGCAGTTCACAAATTTTGAAACCGGTGAGACCTTCAAGCAGTTTAATGGTTGCTGCACCGTCGCCATTGCCAAAGACGGCTGGCAGTACGACGAGGTCGGCTTTGCCTACCTGCTGTATCATGGATTTGGCAAAGGCGTGCAGTTTGGTTTCATCACGCAGAACCCGTGAAATATCGATTGAGCGGAATTCACATGGATTGCGCTGCATGTTGTCAAAATCAGGCAGTTCGACGGCCGCTGTTTTGATGTTGACCCCTTCGAAAGCGCTGAGCTTTGACAAGTTATCCGCAGCCAGTTGAGGCTGGAAATCACGGAAGCCATCAACGGTGACCAAGGCGATCTCTGTGAACCCTTCAGCTAATCTGTCTTGCGGGAATTGGTGTACGGTTTGTTGTGATAGCCATGTAGAACGAAAGGTCCCCATTGGGGTGACTCGGTAATGGTTCTTTTCATCTGCTTGTGCGGTTAAGTAAACCCCACAGCTAGCCATTACATCCTGATACCAGTTGATAGCTTCGCGACATTGCAGTTCACCCAGCTTGCTGTATGGGTGTGAAGGGCACTGATCTTTTAGGTCGTTAAATGATGAGAACGGTGCGCTAACCTGCTCACCATTTGGTAAGCGACTGAGAACATCCACTGAGCCTGAAGAGAAGTGCAGGGCGCTTTGTCCGGCTGCAATCACTGCGGTTTTCATTCCCGCTTCAGCACAGCGAATCGCGCAGCTCAGGCCTGCGACACCGCCGCCGATGATAATACTATCAAATTTCATTGTGTTACCTCGTCAGCAGGCTTTGAGTGAGTCGTTGTCGGTACAGCTTGTCCGCTTGTTTGGAGTGGGAGTTCGGTGTTTTTTGCTTGTTGCTCAGGGAGATCGCTGACGCCGAAAAGTCCTTCGTAGATCCAATAGGTGAATTCGCCTTCACGTAACGCATCGCCCCAGAAAACGGGCTTGATCCCTTTCCAGCGTTCTTCAAGAAACTCTTCCAGTAAATGGCTCGCTTCCGTGCCTGAGGTTTTACCAAATTCAGAGAACAGCCCTGCTGCGCGGTAGGAACAAAGTTCACCTTGGCAAGGACCCATACCAATACGGGTGCGGCGACGAAGATCGACGAGGTTATGGACGTCCAGATCTTTAATGGCATATTCCACTTCGCCACAGGTCACCATTTCACACTCACAGATCACCGCTTGGCTTTTCTTGTCGTTACCGAGGAACTTCTCTGCTCGTTCGCCATGGCGATAGAAAGCGGATTGGTAAACGGGCTTGGCAAGACTGGCTGTCGCCTGTTTTTTCGGTTTTGTCTGCTCGGAACCAGGTAATGGCTTTTCGTGAGTAATACACGGTGCGGTATTGCCCAGTTTTTTCGCGACTAGGTCAGTCGTCCACTCGGCCATCATTCGGTAGGTCATCAGCTTGCCGCCGGTAATCGTGACAAAGCCGTCTAGGCCGTCACGCTCGGCGTGATCAAGTAGTACGATACCGCGGCTAATATTTCGACCGCTGGTATCGCCATCGACCGCAACCAAGGGTCTGACACCGGCGTAGGCACGTAATACACGTGTATTAGCCATGATAGGCGCCAGCTTGGTGCCTTCTTCCAACAAGATATCGATTTCTTTGCTGCTAACATGAAGATCATCAATCTTGTCGTAATCGATCCGCTCGGATGTGGTGCCGATCAGTGAAATGGTATCGCCGGGAACAAGAATATCGGCATCGGAAGGCTTACGACAGCGGTTGATCACCAAGTTGTTAATCCGATAATCAAGGATCAATAGTGATCCTTTGGCTGGGAACATCTTGATGGATAGATCGCCATATTCACAAATTTGCTGTCCCCAAATACCCGCTGCATTAATCACTTGCTTGGCGCGGATTTCGAATGACTTCCCGGTTTTCATATCCAGGCAATACACCCCACGAACTGTCGCTCCGTCTCTGATCAATCCGGTGACATGCGTGTGATTAAATAAGCGAGCACCATGCTCGACAGCGTCCAAGACATTTGAAGCCGATAGACGGAATGGATCTAAGGTGCCATCAGGGACTTTCACGGCTCCAATCATTGCAGGGTTGCAGTTTGGTTCAAGACGAAGTGCGTCTTTGGGGGACAGTTGTTCAACATCGATGTCTGCTGTCTGACAAGATGAAATAAAGGTTTTTTGAAAATCGAGATCATCATCTGGCAGAGAGATAAACAGCCCTTGAGTGTCTTCTACACAATGGCGGGCAATGTTTTTCAGGATACGGTTTTCCTGTATACACTCTTTGGCCGATTCCTGATCGGTAACGGCATACCTTGCACCGGAGTGGAGGAGGCCATGGTTTCTTCCTGTTGTCCCTGATGCAAGATCATCTTTTTCAACGAGGATGCATGGGATTCCGCGCAAGGCACAGTCACGCATAATACCAGTACCGGTTGCGCCGCCGCCAATGATCACAACATCTGTTTCAAACCAACTATTCATGTTCGTTTTCGCTTATTGTTTTGGTCCGTGGATCAGGAAATGGGAAATTCCTTCTACTTTATACCTTGTAATATGCCACTTTTTATAAGGGTAATACTTGATCGGCTACACAATTATGAGCGTTCGCGCATTCGAATGCGCTCAAATGTGGTTGTTTGATTAAAAAAGGAACACCTTTACAGAAAGGAAGTCACTTGCAGTGCTGGATAGGCCGTAAATCAGTGAAGATGTGGATAAACGAAAGCGGATATATATCCCGTTTTTGGGGACCGATTAGCTAGGCGATGGCTTTTCGCCTTTCGCTGAGGTTGGGAAGGTAGTCGATAGGATGGAAACGGAAGCAGTCTCGACCTGCGTCTTTGCAGTCATAGAGCGCTCTGTCGGCCCGTTCGATGAGTGATGATAGTGAGTCACTGTCACTATAGTTGGCTATCCCAATGCTGGTGGTAAATGAGATGGCGGTGTTATCAATACCGGTCGCTACTTCCAAGGCGCGAATGCGCGATAGCATTCGTTCAGCAATATGTTCGGTATCGCTAGCAGTACAGTTGGGTAAAAAAAGAATAAACTCTTCGCCGCCGAAACGACCGAAAAGGTCAGTTTTGCGAATACGCTCTTGCATGAAGTTGGCAAATTCCTTCAATACCTTATCGCCAACTCCGTGTCCCCAGGCATCGTTAATCCGCTTGAAGCGGTCAATATCGAACAACATCACTGAGAAAGGTTGTCTTTTTTGTACACAGGCGACCAAGTGTTTATCGGCGAGCTGCAATAGCATCCTTCGGTTATAGATACCGGTAAGGGGATCTAGCGTGGCTTGGCGGTAAAGTCGCATAAGCATGTGCAGCTTTGACAATTGAGACCAAATGACCATCAGTGCCAAGACGTTTTGTAGCCAATAACTGGCAATATTCTCTGGGCTCATCAGACGGCCTGCCAGATAATCGACTAAAAGCTGTGTCAGAGCAGTAACAGCCAGCATACCAAGGCTTTCTTTCAGCGTGACAGGAAGAATGGTCAAAATAGCGACATGGATAATAGGCAACAGGGTATAGCCATAGATAAAGCCGCTATATACCGTTGGGAAATTAAGAACCCAAGAGGTATACAGGTAGAACAGATTAATACTGGCAACCATTAAGCCCATATACCATTGAGCACGCTGAAGGGTAGTATGCCGATGGTTCTGCCATGCAAGGGAGAGAAGCAATCCGCCTAATAGCAGTCGGGCGCAGGCGATTGGGAGAGTATACGTTTGATCTAGAAACAATAAGTCAAATGGTAACCATAAGATCACCAAGCCCCCCCATACTGAAGACAGCATAGTGATTCGACTGCGAAGGTAGCCACTGCGGGTATTTTTAAAACTGGTGGAATGGGCGCTGGCGCTCCAAAGATCAGGGATGTAAAGCTTGAGCTTTTTCAGTAGTGAGTGCAATGAAGACATCATAATAGCGTTTGCCCTTGCTAATTCCCGTTAGTCACAGATCTAAACCGCTATCGATTCTTGGTTGCTATAAGTTGTCATTATGCCATGGTGGCACTTGCTATTCAGTGATGTTGATCCAAAAAATAAGGCGATTGTGCCTAGTCGAGCTAACAAATCCAGTGACATAAAAAAGCCGCTTAGTGACTTTGGTTTTTTCATTGTTGGTATCGAACCGGGTAATTGCTATCATCCCCGCACTTTGTTTTGCCTTATCAAGATTATCCTATGAACACAGCTTTAATTTATCTGATCCCAGCTTTGCTCGGCGCCCAGCTGGTGTTAACACTGGTACTCACCAAGGGAGATATTTGTCCGGGGCAGCGGGGAAGGGTACATAAAACCCTACCTGTATTGCTTGTAGGGTGGTTGGTGGTTGCACTATTCCAGCCATATGCGTTTTTACCACTAGCGGCTTTGGGGTATTTCACTCTTAAGGTCAAGACGGGCAAAACACGTGATGCAGGCCCCCTAAACGTTTTCTATGTGGCTAATGTCCTGGCTTTCTTCGTATGGTTTTCAATGCTACTTACCCTGACATTGCCCGTGGCAGTGATGAGCTTGGTAAGTGTTGCGCTGTTTGGCTCATTACTCGCGCACCTTCTCCTCACCCAAGCTAGAACGCGTCTTCAGGCTTTCCACCGGCTGTTGCCTTTTGCTGGTTTTGTCAGCGCGATGGTGAGCGTGCTTTGTCTGTTATGGCTTGCTTACCAGTTCGATGAAAGCCAATTGGCCTTGCTAACAACCAACATTGTGGCGTCACTGGTCTTGCTGGTTGCAGGCCTATTGGTGTGGTCAATGCACTTATTGACAGGAAAAACTGTCAATCGTTGGCAGTTAGTGATTGCGGCGGGAATTTTAGTTCTGTCTGTCAACATGCAGGTGGCATTGATTTAAGCTGCGACACTATTATCGAAATGTGAGGCGGCGCTTTTTCTTTCCGCCTCATTCTGTCTATGCTTATTCATGAGTAAATACTTACCGAGGGGCAGGCAGTATGGAGATTAGTAACCTTTTGAACATGGATGGCAACATCGTTCTCGGTATCGTGAATGAGCGATTACGCCTTGAGTGTTCGACGGTCGAAGAGTTGGTCAGCCGATATGAACTCGACTTCAATGAGCTGAACCAAAAAATGGAATCGTTAGGTTATCACTACGATCCTATCAATAATCAATTCAAGTAATAATAATCCCTTCTGATTATCTTACCGGCTGCATTTTTGGCGTAAATGGCCTTTTATGCAGCCTTGATCCCTTCTAAGTGAGTTTGGCACTGCTGTTTTGCTGTCGCAAAAAACGCCGATAAATAATGCCTTTCACGCTCTTGAGCCCTTATTGCTGCAAACAAACGTCGCCAAAGACCATCACCTAATGGTTTGCTGACAATAAGTCCTTGACGAGCAAAATCAAATACCGCCCAGTTAGGTAGTGCTGCAACACCTAAGCCCGCTGACACCATTTGGATCAGCATGAGAGTATTGTCTGCTTGCTTCCAATTGGCGGGCTCTACACCAGCGGGTTGCATGAAATGCTTCACGACATCCAGCCTGTTTCGCTGAACGGGATAGCTGAGCATGGTTTCATGGGCTAAATCTTCTGGGGAGATAATGTCTTTAGATGCCAATGGAGATTGAGGGGCAACGATCAAGCGCATTTCAAAATCAAACAGAGGTTCGAAGTGAATTTCACTGCGAGCTTGGATGTCTGAAGTAATGACGAGATCCAGCTCACCAGCACCGAGTGCAGGTAAAGGCTCGAAGCCAAAGCCGGATGAAAAATCCAATGTCACATTAGGCCAATGATGTTGGTATTCTTTCAATGCTGGCATTAGCCATTGGAAGCATGAGTGACATTCGATAGCCATATGGAGTCGGCCATTGGTATCTTCTTTGAGGCTGGCAAGTTCATGCTCAGCCTGGGCAAGGCGAGGGAAGAGGTCATCGGCTAGCCGTAGTAAAATATCACCCTCTGCAGTGAATTTTACCGGGCGGGTTTTGCGCAGGAAAAGCTGGCTGCCCAGCCGTTGCTCCAAATCTTTCAGCTGGTGAGACAGGGCTGATTGCGTTAGGCACAACGTGTTGGCGGTTGCTGTCAGTGAACCGGTATCCCGTAATACAGTGAGTGTTCTTAAGTGCTTAATCTCAATCAAATCTTTTCCTCTACCATTTTGTGGCCATGCTTTCCTTAACATGCTGGTTTTACTGTATCTGTAAAACATGGCGGTGTAAACATCTAGACGTCTAAATAGGGTTTTAAGCATAGCTTGTCATATGAATTTTATTCAAGATAAACATTAGTGATAAGAAATTGCTCATGCTCAGAGGCTAGGTCATTGTGATGACAACAACGACAAAGAATGCAGGGACGGAACAGCAATGACGGTAAAAACAACAACACATATTTTGGGTTACCCGCGTATTGGCAGCCAGCGTGAGCTGAAGTTTGCCCAAGAAAAATACTGGCGAGGTGAAATTTCACAAGCTGAACTGAAGGAAGTGGGGAGTTTGCTGCGCCACCGCCATTGGGGAGAGCAATCAGGAGCGGGGCTGGATGTCGTCACTGTCGGTGATTTTGCTTGGTACGATCATGTATTGGGCACCAGTATGTTGCTGGGTCATTTACCCAAGCGTCACCGTAACGGTTTCCCTGACCTAGATACCTTGTTTCGTGTCGCTAGAGGTAAAGCACCAACAGGGTGTGCGTGTGCAGCATCCGATATGACCAAGTGGTTTAACACTAACTATCACTACATTGTGCCGGAATTTAGCGCCGATGATGAATTCACTGTTAGCTGGCCGCAACTGTTTGAGGAAATCGCCGAGGCAAAAAAAGCAGGCCACAAGGTGAAACCTGTGCTGTTGGGGCCGATCTCTTACTTATGGCTTGGCAAGGAAAAAGAATCGGATTTCGATAGGCTGTCTTTACTGCCAAGACTACTGGCGGCTTATCAGCAAATCCTTAATAAATTAGCGGCACTAGGCGTTGAGTGGGTACAAATTGATGAGCCGTCCCTAGCATTAGAGCTACCAACAGAGTGGGCTGACGCATTCAACATTGCTTACCAAGTACTGCATGGTGCACCTAAGCTGTTACTGACCGCGTATTTTGACAATATTACTCATCAACTGGATACCATCACCAAACTCAAAGTTGATGGTTTGCATGTGGACATCTCAGCGGCTCCTGAGCAGCTGGATGAAGTGGTAGATCGTTTACCTGAGCATTGGGTGCTATCCGCAGGTGTCGTCAATGGGCGTAATGTATGGCGTGCTGATCTGAGCGCGCTGTTGGAGTGCCTTAAACCTGTCAAAGCGAAACTAGGAGAGCGACTGTGGTTAGCCTCGTCGTGTTCACTTCTTCACAGTCCAATGGACTTGGACTTAGAAACGGATGTGGACCCAGAAATACGACAGTGGTTAGCCTTTGCCAAGCAAAAGTGTCGTGAACTAACCCTGTTGGCCCAAGCTATTGATGGCAACGAAATCGCCATTGAAGAGTGTGCCCACTACAGTGCTCCGATCAAAGCCCGCGCAACCAGCTCTTTGGTAAATAATGAACAGGTGCGTCAACGCAGCGCAACAATCACGGATGCATTGGCAGAGCGAAAGCAGCCTTATGAAGAGCGTGCCCGTCAGCAGCGTCAATCTTTGGGATTACCTTTGCTGCCGACAACAACCATTGGCTCATTTCCGCAAACCAATGAAATCAGAGCCCAGCGCCGAGATTTCAAAGCTGGTCGCCTGAATGAACAAGATTATATCGCGGCGATGAAGGGCCATATAGGTGATGCGATTGAGCGCCAGAACAAGCTAGACCTTGACGTATTGGTGCATGGCGAAGCAGAACGTAATGACATGGTAGAATATTTTGCAGAGCTGCTTGAAGGCTTTGCTGCTACCCGCTTTGGCTGGGTGCAGAGTTATGGTTCGCGGTGCGTAAAACCTGCCGTTATTGTCTCTGATATTTATCGCTCGGCACCAATGACGGTTGCTTGGGCGCAATATGCCCAGTCGTTAACGGACAAGCCTGTGAAGGGGATGCTTACCGGTCCTGTGACGATTTTGGGGTGGACGTTCCCACGTGAAGATCTTAGCCGTGAAGTCATCGCCAATCAGATAGCACTGGCATTACGGGATGAAGTGGAAGATTTGCAAGACAAGGGAATTAAGATCATCCAGATTGATGAGCCAGCCATTCGCGAGGGGATGCCGATCAAAGCCAGCCAATGGCAAGCGTACTTAGATTGGGCGGTGAAAGCGTTCAAGATATCAGCGGCCAGTGCCGAGCCCAAAACACAGATTCATACCCATATGTGCTATAGCGAGTTCAACGATATGATTGAATCCGTGGCTGCGCTGGATGCTGATGTGATCACCATTGAGACATCTCGTTCTGATATGGAGTTGCTTAAAGCTTTTGAAGAATTTGACTATCCCAATGAGATCGGTCCGGGTGTATATGATATCCACTCACCGAATATCCCAACAGTTGAACAGGTTATTGATTTGGTCGAAAAGGCTGAAGCGCAAATTCCGGCTGAAAGGTTATGGATCAACCCTGATTGCGGACTAAAAACAAGAAGTTGGGAAGAAACAGAGGCAGCCCTGACGAACATGGTTGAAGCGGCGAAAACACTACGTGAGCAGTATAAAGCGAAAGTAGTGTAGAAATAATGCCAACTCGTGATATTTGATAAGTGTAAAGCCCTGGAGGGTTAACTCCAGGACTTTTTAGCTATTAAGAACGCCCTTTAATGTCATCAAAGCTAGGTTTGTACTCTGATTTGGTATATTTGGTTTTTAACTTAGGGAAATGCGTTCTATCGTTTTGTCCCTGTAATTCATTACTTGCTGGGACAAAATTGGATGGTTGATATATTACTTTTTGTGGTGATACTTCACTGTTGTCATTGCGGCCTTGGAGCTCGTAAGCGACAGCTGAATTGGCAACAAATAGCCCTACAATAATTAATGCGATATTTTTCATGGCAGCCTACCTTAGCAAAAGTGAAATGTTTACCGAGTTGTATATGCCCAATTGACTTGGACATAGTAAGCTTAGATGATAAAAAAACGCGAATGGCATGATTTACAAAACTTTAATTTAAAAATCTATCAATAAGAGCTGGTATATAACATGTTATATATTTTTAGGCTCAGTATTAAAAATATATAACCAATTGAAAAAATAGTAAAAAGTGTCGAGTTGGTCACAATCAAGGAAGGGGATATTGGCTAGAGATAACTTATCTGACAAAACATGAAAGTTTTGTGAATTAAGGATATTGATATATACCCCCCTGCATCTGGGGGCATAAATACTCCCGCAAAAAGCAGGAGTATTATACTCAGTAAGAGGTCTTAATTCGCTTCTGTACGCGTAAAGGTTAGCGTGTGTTCAGCACCAGTCAGAGTTAGTTGGTTGCCTGCGATAGTCGCTGCACTCCAATCCATAAGGGTCGCGCTCATTACGCGCTCTAGTTCCATCGCTGGCTCAGGACATGCCATCATGGTCATCCCCATTTTCTCAATGCGCAGTTTATTTTCGTTAAGTTCGGCTTGGCCGAAGTAACGATTACAGCCGGCATGGCCATTGGCAGCTAGATCTGCAGAGAGTTGTAGGTTTGGTGCTTGGAACGGTTCTGTGATCTCAAGAGCGTTCCCGTCAACTTTGTTAAGTACCCAGTTGAAAGAAGCAAGGTCAGTATTGGTGAGCATAGCGGTCGTTGGCTCGCTTTCAGTGTTAGATGCACAAGCGGCCAGAATGACAGGTACGGCCAATGCAGCAAGAATACGTTTCTTCATCATTATAAATTCCCAGAAGTCGTGATAATTACCCAATAAAGTATTACTACCCTGAATACTTAGGGTTGGGTAATTAATTGTACGTTGTTTTTTATGTTATTTTACAATATATATCAGATTTTGGTGTGAAGGAATATCTAAAACTCACTTACACTGCAAAATTCAGGTTCGATTTGGTTTTACCCAGAACAAAGAGTAGTTTAATCGAGACAAAAAGAAAAAATGTTAAGCCTACGTCATTTTATCTATACCCAAGTATATTCGCCACTGATGAGGCTCTGAATCTTGCAGTTTGACGTTACTTGGGTATGTCTTCCTTATTTATCATATGTAAATGGACATCTTGTTGCGGGAATGGGATAGAAATACCTTCACGGTCAAAGCGCATTTTCACTTCTCGGGTGACATCCCAATAAACATCCCAATAATCCTCGGTTTTGACCCAGGGGCGAACAATAAAATCAACGGAGGATGAATTGAGGACATGAAGTTTGATGGTTGGTTCAGGTGAGCGAAGCACCATCGAGTGATCCGCCAAAATGGCCTCCAAGACCTTTTCGGTTTTTTCAATGTCATCACCATAGCCAATGCCAAACACCATATCGACCCGACGTACCCTTTCATGGGTGATATTTTTGATGGTGTCTCCCCAAATCTTACTGTTGGGCACGATCAAGATTTGATTATCAAAGGTCTTGATCGTGGTGCTGACCAAGCTCATATGGCTGACCTTTCCCGAGGTACCGCCGGCTTCGACAAAATCGTCGACATCAAATGGACGGTAGATCAGCAACATCATACCGGAAGCAAAGTTAGATAGGGTGTCTTGTAGAGCAAAGCCAATGATCACACCCGCAACCCCGAAACCGGTTAGGACAGGTGCTAAGTTAAGCCCAATTTGCGACAGGGCAATCAATATACCGATGCACAAGATGGTATTGCCACTGATTGAGATGAAGAAGTCTTTCATCAGCTGTGACATGCGCAAGGTAGGTGAGGAGACCGCACGGGTGACAATACGTCGGGTGATATTCTTGAAAATCTTGAAGATAAATATAATAACGAGAAAGATGAAGAGCTTGAACAGGGCTGCTGGGGTGTTTTGTACCAGCCAGTCACGGAAGTCCTTCAGGCCATCTGAGAGCAATGACCAGAGTACTTTGATATTGAGGATTTCATTGGTGAGGTTGCCCGATACGACGAATAGTTGTTTGGTGTAGCCAGTGGTGTCGATCCCCATTTTGCTGGCAAGGTCGACGATAAACTGCAGTCCTTCGATATCACCGACAACTTGTCGCTGGGCAAGGATATATTGCAGTTGCAAGGAGGCTTTTTCCTCCTCGGTAGCAGACTTGATTTGGCCTGCTAACATGCTTTCTTGTTGGTTATCGAATGAAAGCTTGGCAGAAAGGAAGTCTAGTCTTTGAACGACGTCTTTGATCAAACTTTTCTTTTTTTCATCATCAGGTTTATCGAGCAATTCCAACCAGCCAAAGTTCACCCACTGCTCTTTGAGAATCGTATGATAGAAAGCGGTTGTTTCATGGAGCGTTTTTTGGATGATAAGCTTTTGCTCTTGATCGGCACTGTCTAAATCAGTTTGTAGCTTGGTGATTTGATCGGCTAAAAAGTCAATGGCCAGGGTGAGGTATTCGATTTGATCATGCACAAACCCAATGACTCTTGGTGTGTTTTCCTCTGTACGCTTGCTGATGAGTTTCTGCAGTTCTGCACGGATATCCTCATTTTTCTTCAGCATCTGCATATCGATGATATTTTTAGCAGTGCCGGTTTTACCCTGTGAGTCTTTATAGAGCTCCGCCATTTCCACTTCCATTTGCTCTATCTGAGCAAATTCATCTGGCTTGGGTTCAGGTACTTGTTCGGCTTCCTCGGCAAAGGAAAACAGTGAGAAGAAAAGAGTAATGATGACTAGCCAGCGCATAGAGAACGGACTCCGAGATGTAACTACCTAACAATAAACATAGAGATGATTTGGGGTGAAGGTGGCTTAAATGTTGGAAGAAAAGAGATAAAGCCAAAGGTTCGAGATGGCTGAAAGTTGAATGGTCATGTGCCAGTGTTAACAAGGTGCAGGGGACAAATCACTCTTTGGCTCCTTCGCCATCAATGATCACCTCTAACCGGTATTGAGCGACTTCGTTGCGGCGCGCAGCTGAGCGCATCATATAGACTCGAATTTTGTAGTCACCGCTTGAGGGCAGGGTGCCTTCGAATTGATTTCCATTGATAGAGCCATTGAACATGGCAGTTTCATTTTCGCCAGGAGCGAGAATATTAAAGTAGGTCGCGCTATGTTGTGTGGCGAGGCTGACATTCATTATCTGACCGGCCTGCGCCCCTAACAGGTAATCTACTGTCTCATAGCCTGTGATAGAAGATTCAATAACCGCATTGTTGGTGCCAGGTTGGAACTGTACCCGTTCGGAACGGGTATCGTCCTTGGCGAAACACCCCATGGCAGCAAATAGCAAAATCAGGTAAGTGTGTATTCTTATTGCTATAGCGATCTGCATGTCGAGGCTCCTGTTAAGGCCAATCAACCAAAATATGATCGAATTTTAAATAATTTGGTACCGAATGGGCGGGTGAGACCACTAATACTCCAAAATATTACTCAACAGTTTAGTTTAACTCGACAAGATTTGTTATGTGAAAGCCAGGCAAAAAAAGGCCCCCTACATGAGGGGGCAATATTTACCATCGCTGTTATTATTCGTCAAAATTCTGCATACGATTTGAGGAAGCGATTAAAGAGTCTATTAACCAAAGTCACCGTTTACATAACCGCGTGTACGGTCGTCAGCAGGCTGGTTGAATAGCACGCTTGTTGAATCGTGCTCAACCAGTTCACCCATTAGGAAGAAAGCAGTACGGTCAGAGATACGACGTGCCTGCTGCATTGAGTGGGTAACGATAACGATGGTGAAGTCTTTTTTCAGAGTCTCCATCAAATCTTCAATTTTTTTGGTGGCAATAGGGTCAAGTGCTGATGTTGGTTCGTCCATCAGGATCACTTCTGGCTCCATTGCAATTGTACGGGCAATACACAGACGCTGCTGCTGACCACCCGACAGACCGAATGCGTGTGATTTCAAACGGTCTTTTACTTCATCCCAGAGTGCTGCGCCGCGAAGTGATCTCTCTACAACTTCGTCTAGGATTTTCTTGTCTTTAACGCCCTGAGCACGAAGACCATAAGCGATGTTTTCGTAGATGCTCATTGGGAACGGGTTTGGCTTCTGGAATACCATGCCGACTTTGATGCGAAGCTGAGCAACGTCAATGTTGCCGTAAACATCTTCCCCATCCATCGAAAGGTGACCTTCGATTTTTACGCCTTCAATTAGGTCGTTCATACGGTTAAGGCAACGTAAAAGCGTTGATTTACCACAGCCTGACGGACCAATGAGTGCGGTTACCTGACGGTTTGGAATCGGCAGGTTAATTTGCTTAAGTGCTTGGTTTTCGCCGTAGTATAGGTCTAGATTTTCAATATTAAATTTATTCATGGTTCTCTTCCTCAAAGATTAGTAAGTCGCAGTATTGAATCGGCTAGCGATAAGCTTTGTTAACAAGTTAATAACAAGAACGATAATGATCAGAATGGTGGCTGTTGCGTACGCCTGGTTCCATTCGTGAATCGTGTATAGCTCCTGCGTTAGTTTGTACAGGTGAACGGTTAGCGTACGGCCAGAGTCGAACATGCTCTCTGGAATACGGGCAACCATACCTGCAGTCATGAAGACCGGTGCTGATTCACCGATAACACGACCTACACTGAGGATGATGGAGGTAACAATACCTGGCATTGCGCTTGGTAGAATCAGTCTCCAGATGGTGTAAATTTTAGATGCACCCAGACCATATGAACCTTCGCGGTAAGTCTGAGGTACAGCCATTAGTGCTTCTTCAGTTGTACGGATAATAACCGGCAGGATGAGGATACTCAGGGTCAGGGCACCTGACAGGATAGAGTAACCAAAGCCCATAACAACAACGAAGAAAGTCATACCGAATAGACCGTAGATAATCGACGGAATACCGGCCAGTGATTCTGTACAGAAACGAATCACTTTTACTAGCTTACTACCTACCTTTGCGTATTCGGTTAGGTAGATAGCGGTCATAATACCCAGTGGGGCTGCCACACCAATTGAAGCGGCAACCATGTACAGGGTGGAAACAATCATTGGCCAGATACCTGACTCTTGGCCGATGGTGGTGTAGTCGCTGGAAATGAACGTCCAATCAACATGTGAAAGGCCGTTGCTCAGAATGTACCAAACAACCCAGAGTAGAAAGCCGACAGTGATAGATGCGGCTGACCAGATAAGCACGAGTGAAATTTTATCTTTCATCTGCTGCTTTTGTGTATTTGTACCTTGTAAAGCCATCGTAATTACCTCGCACGCTCACGGTTCAAGTAAAGAAGCGCGCCGTTTAGTACCATAATGAACACCAGAAGAACGATACCCGTTGCGTATAGTGCACTTGCGTGGAGGCCAGTTGCATATGACATCTCAATCGCAATGTTTGCCGTTAGCGTACGGGCTGAGTCCAAGATACCTCGCGGCATGGCCGGTGAGTTACCCATGACCATGATAATCGCCATGGTTTCACCAAGCGCACGGGCAACACCCAAGATAACGCCGGTCATGATGCCTGAGCGTGCTGCAGGTACAAGCAGCTTAAAGATTGTGAACATTTGCGATGCACCCAGTGCGTACGAACCTTCTTTGTAAGTACGCGGTACAGCACGAATGGATGTTTCTGATACCGTAATAACGGTTGGCAGAATCATCACCGAAAGTACGATGATACCAGCTAAGATGGTGTTACCTGCTGGTACAGCAAATACATCTTGAATTAGAGGTACGATGATAACTAAGCCGAAGAAACCGTAAACAACAGACGGAATACCAGCAAGTAGTTCGATCATCGGACGAATGATATCTGCAAGGCGTTTCGGTGCAACTTCCGAAATGAAAATTGCAGTTAGTACGCCAATTGGCACACCGATAACAACTGCGCCAGCGGTTGATACCACCGATGCCACAATCATTGGGGCAATACCGTATAGCGCGGGTGGTAGCCAGTTTGTACCTAGAACAATACCGCCAACACCAGCTTCGGCAAAGGCAGCGTAACCTTCACGGAAGATAAAATAGCCAATTAAAATTAGCGAAAGAATGCCAAGTGCAGCACTCGATAAAAATAGATATTTAAAAAACAGTTCACGCCAGTCGACTTTATCTTTCGCTTTTAGCGAAGAGCGCTTAGCTGAACTTTCAATGTTATTTGCGATGGTCATATTCTTACTCCAGATATTGGTTAAACAAGGTTTATCCGAATACCAAGGAATCAACAAAAACCCGGTCGTCATCAACTGATGACGACCGGTAAATTAAACTTATAACTTACTTAACAGCGATGAAGCCGTTGTCAGCAACAATCTTCTGGCCTTCAGGACCTTTTACCCACTTAAGGAAGTCCAGAGCGGCAGTTGAAGGGCGGCCATCTTTGTAAACAACTAGGAATGGACGCTGTACACCGTAATCACCAGCCTGAATAGCTTCAACAGATGGCTGATGGTTGTCGATAGATAGAGGCTTAACAGACTCGTCTACAGAACCTAGAGAGATATAGCCGATTGCAAATGGGTTGTTCGCGACAATCGTTTTCAGCTGGCCGTTACCGCTTGCAACTTGTGCACGCTGTGAAATGGCAGAAACTGAAATATCGTTAACTTTCATTTTTAGGTCCATGATGTCTTCGAAAGCACCACGAGTACCAGAAGCTGTATCACGAGTCGCAACTACGATTGGCTTGTCTTCACCACCCACTTCTTTCCAGTTAGTGATTTCGCCTTTATAGATTTTAGAAACTTCTTCGATAGATAGGTCATCAACTGTGTTGTTGTTGTGTACGACGACTGCGATACCGTCACGAGCGATAACAATTTCTTGAATGTTGTTAGCTTTCTCTGAATCTTTAAGATCACGAGAGCTCATACCAAGGTCAGAAGAACCATCGTGAGCAGCACGAACACCCGCAGAAGAGCCAGGGCCCTGAACTTCGACTGTCACACTGTTTGACTGTGCGTAGGTTTCACCGAGAACTTCCATGATTGGTGATACGGAGCTAGAACCTACAACTGAAATAGTTTCATTTGCTACTGCAGTGTTGAATACCATTGAACCTGCTAGGGCTAGAGCACCAATAACCTTTGTTTTCATTTTCCTAATCCTTAAAAAGCTGGCCTGATTGCCAATAGGTTTTGAATGAACGAGGCAAAGATTAGGGAAGAAGTATGACAGTAATGTTTCAGTAGTTTGAACACTCTATGACGCTATTCATAAATGTTTAATAAGTGTCCAATTTGATCTTGATTCCACTTCTTTATTTTGTGCGTATTGCTATAACCTGGCAATTCCCAAAGGAATCACATGTATAGCGAATGGGTATATAGTGGCTTTCTCGCTTGGTGCGTCATTGTGCATATCTTTTTTATTTTGGGTAGTTATAAGGTCGATTTGGAGTGTCGGTGACGATGGTTTGCGGTGTTTAATGCTTAGTTGTTATTCTTTGTTGGTTTAATTGTCTGGCGTTGTTTTTCTGTTTGATTTGGTCTGCGGAAATGCTAGTACATGAAGGTAATGTTACAAGGCTGCAATCCTTGATAAAAGTTGCAGTTTTTAATTATTAAAAAATTTATTGCTGATTTTTTCTTAATTATTTTCAAGAGCAGTGCTTGATTGCTTCATTTGCTGCTTTTGTCACCAAGCGATGAGTGCTTCTGTCGTTTTATGACAGTGGCCAGGTATGAGAAACATCATAGAGAGTGGCCGAGACAGAAAAGCATTGTGAGAGCAATACTTGGCCTTGGCTCTGGTACAATTACTCCACAGAGTTCGTAGAAACACACAAAGAATGATTAAGAAAGCCCAACAGATGGTGGTGTTCAACGCGCTGACCCATCAGCGCAGTTTTACCAAAGCAGCACAGCTGCTTGATATTTCACGCACCCAAGTCAGTAAACTGGTTAAGCAATTGGAACAAAGGCTAGGTGTACAGTTGGTGCAGCGCACAACGCGTTCATTTGCATTGACCGAAGCGGGAGAGCGGTTTGCTGCACATTGCGCCAATATCGTTGCTGAAATGAACGAAGCAGAAAGTGAGCTCTTGCAGAATAGTGATAGCATGCAGGGGATCTTGAGGGTGGGCAGCGCCCAGTCATTTGCCCGTCACCATATCGCCCCTTATCTTGCCTCTTTCCATCAGCTATATCCTCAGTTGGATGTAGAGATGAGCTTGTTTGATCACAAGGTCGACCTCATCGCTGAGCAATTGGACTTGTGGATAGGGATGACAGACTCTCCTCCTGAAGGGTTTGTTGCCCGTCATTTAGCTGACTGTCATTTTGTCCTCGCCGCTAGCCCGGATTACCTTGCGCGCTGTGGTGTGCCTTATAAGCCTAAAGATCTTGATATCCATAACTGCATTACTTATTACAGTCGTGAGCGAAAAGATAATGTATGGAGTTTCCAGCAAAATGGCGAGCAGCAAAATATAAAGGTAGCAGGGAATTACCGGGTAGACTCGGCGGATGCGATCCTTGATGCCACCTTATCAGGCCATGGGATCGGTTATCTGGCCACTTATCTACTTGATAAGGAGTTTCAGGAAGGACGGTTGGTTCGCTTATTGCCGGACTGGCAGCTGACACAGTATATGCCTTTATATGCAATCTATCCTCGTTATCAGTATTTGCCCAAGAAGGTACAAGCCTTTCTCAGCTTCATCCGAGACAAAATTGGTGAGCCGGTGTACTGGGACAAGGTGCTTTAATCACCAAACTAACCTCAGTGCACGAAATCGTTTTCGTTTTATGTCGGTATTAGGGGGGAATATTGTCAACTATGGTGACAATAGTATCCCCCTGGTGCACCAATCATGGATAGCTGGCATGAATTGGCGTTTATATAAGCAAAATCTCTGTTCTATGTGTCAAAAGTGTAAATATGTGTAACAAGTTGATCCTTGTCACAGTTTTATTTCTCAATAGAATGCCTCCGCAATCGTTTACTAACAAATTTGTGGAGTTTGACCATGAGCTATCTGGTCAGTGCACTAGGCGTTATTACGCTTTTTGCGGTTGCAGTTCTATTCTCTGAAAATCGTCGTGAAATTAACTGGCGTACCGTGGGTGGCGCATTTGCCATTCAGCTAGTTTTTGCAGGCTTTATCTTATATGTGCCTGTAGGGCGTGAGATCCTCAACTCTGTTTCATCGGCAGTTTCAGGCATTATTGACTATGGCCGTGTTGGCACTGAATTCCTGTTTGGTGAACTGGCTCAGTTCAAACTAGGTTTCATTTTTGCGGTTAACGTTCTACCGACGATCGTGTTCTTCTCTGCATTAATATCTGTGCTTTATTATTTGGGCGTGATGGGTTTTATCATCCGCAGTATTGGTGGTTTGCTACAGCGTTTTCTGGGTACTAGCCGCACCGAATCGATGTCGGCAACAGCGAATATTTTTGTGGGGTCTGTTGAGGCACCACTGGTTGTACGTCCCTATTTGGCAAAAATGAGCCGCTCTGAATTGTTTGCCGTTATGGTTGGTGGTCTAGCTTCTGTCGCTGGTGGTACCTTGGTGGGCTACGCAGGTTTAGGGGTAGATATTAGTTACTTGATAGCAGCCAGTTTTATGTCTGCTCCTGCTGGTTTGATGATGGCTAAAATCCTGGTACCTCAGACTGAAACGATCAATGAAGATGACGCTATCGATGATGGTGGCGATGATGAACCCGTTAATATTATCGATGCGGCGACACAGGGTGCATTGAGCGGTTTGCAGATCGTCATGGCTGTCGGTGCGAGTTTATTGGCCATCATCAGTTTGATTGCAATGATCAACGGCGGCCTAGCGCATGTCGGTGATTGGACCGGTATTGACAATCTAAGCCTGGAATTTATCTTCGGTTATCTCTTTGCCCCTGTGGCATGGTTGATTGGCGTGCCTTGGTCTGAAGCTACCGTTGCTGCGAGTTTGATTGGTAAGAAGATCGCAGTTAATGAATTTGTTGCATTTGCCGATTTGATGGCGGTGAAAGATCAACTGAGCAGCCACTCGCAGGCGATTGTGACATTTGCTCTGTGTGGATTTGCAAACCTTACATCCATTGCCATGCTAATGGGCGGCTTGGGCGGTGTTGTCCCTAGCCGACGCCCTGACATAGCTCGCTTAGGCTTCAAGGCCATTTTTGCTGCGACCTTGGCAAACTTGATGAGCGCAACAATTGCTGGTGTCTTCTTGTCTTTTTAACGGTGGCAAAATAATACCTCGAACAAAAAAACAGAGTGCAATGCACTCTGTTTTTGTATGTATCAGTAGTGAATCCACACTACGATCACTTGTACTGCGATATAAGACCTAAGGACCATTTGAGTATATGTAGCCAATCCGGTAGTGTCTGTCTCACAAGTGATATAAATTCAGATATAGGCGATGAGATGAAATCTGACGTTGATAAGTTGCTCAATCAACATAACAAGCTTGTTCATTCTGAAGATAAGAAGGTCGCATCACATACCCAACGTGAGGCTGAGGATTGGGTTATGCACTCCATAATGCTCGAAGGCTACGATGTCCCATTTAAATTCAAGCGCAAGAAAAAGTATCAATCGCTCGCTGGAGCGAAGGTGAACTTGACCTATTATCCAGCCACGGAGGTTGTGGCTGGATTGAGCTTTGAAGTGATGAAGGTCGTGCGAATTAAGCGGGCATAAGCCTGCTCTAGTTCCTTAACGAACACTTCCGCCCAGGGATAAAGCGGAAGTTTTTGTATTCGGCGGTGACTGAGGTGGTTGGATCTTTGCTAAAATCTCCCGCCCAATTTGAGATCCGCTCATCCGTTGCCCAGACATTGGCCATGATTCGCAGACGACTGTCGGTGACTGACGGGATGGGATCATTGTTCGTGTTTTTCACTTTATAAACCATCTTGCCGTCGATATACCATTTGATCGCGCCTTTGGTCCATTTGATGCCGTAACGGTGGAAGTCTTGTGATGCATCGAAATTCAAATAAATAAGTTGCTCATGACTACGAGTATAGCGGTCATCATTGGTCCAGAAGTTTACCTGCATGACATTGGTGTTGTGACCTAGAAATTCAACATCAATTTCGTTGTGCATACCATTGCCATCTTCAGGCTTGTCATAAGGGCCGGAAAATAAGAAGAATGAACTGATGACTCCGGGTTCGGCAATAGGCTTCATTTCCACTTCATAGCATCCATAGCCATAATATCCATGGCTTCTTAACTCACCAGATTGAAATTCAAAGTCATCCGCTCCATTAGGTGCATGGCTTAATGTTATTGCCATGCCGTCAGTGGAATGCGAAATCGCTTCTCCTTCCCAGCGGTTGAAGAAAGGAAAGCCGTTACTCCAGCCGTCGGATTTCCACCAAAGTTCAGAATTGAGTTCGGTAAAGGGGTCTTCTATAGAGGTATCGGCAAGCACGAGAGGGGTAAACGATAGCATGGTGATAAAGCCTGCCGTTTGGGTGAGTGATCGCAACAACATAAATACAGATCCTTAGGAAAATAGAGCCAGCACAATGCCCACGTAACATGAAGTCTCTTGGGTATTATTAAATTAGCAGGATTTTTTTGCCCTAGAGCTGTAAAGCTGTATTGGTTCTGAGACGTATAATTAAATTATGCGACGCAGTTTGTAATGTTGTGTCTAGAATGCAAATTAATCAGGTCTAATAAGTGGGACAAAATTCCGTTTTTTGTACCATAGTGCACTTAAAATGAGTGAGTTAGTGTTGATGTTATAAGCACTGTTCGGGCCTTCGTTTAAATAAATACCGGTAGGGATAGAACGGTGTGTGAGGCTGTTATTTATGACTCTGTCAGCAAGTTGTTGACTGAAGTCATCATCATTAAATAAGACGCTCAAGCCAAAAGCGACTTTATTGCTAAAAATTTGAGGATTCTCCACTGGCTTACCACCAGGCGCGATACTCAGCCAAGCACTGCCATAAATATAGATATTGTTGTACGAAAACCAAGGCGAACGGCTCATGGCATCTTCAGCAAAAATCCATGGGACTTTTTGCTGCGAGGATTTGTTTTTTTGTAACCGGTATAAGGTGTCCAGTTGGTTCCACCATTGATCTTCAGCACCAATTTCTATACCAGCAAGAACATAGGGATCCGTCGTGAAATACGGTAAGTTACGCTTATCAACTAACAGTGGGATCCCATCCACTAAGACTTTTTCTATATCTTGTTGTTCATAGGCCGCAGAAACGTTAAATCCGGCGAGATCGAATCCGTAGGCGGCATATTGCAAATATCCTAACCGACCTTCTTGGCGATAATCTTTTTTCTTGGACGTTTTAAGCTCGCCGTACAATGTACCTTGGTATACTGATTTATCCAATTGCCAATGCTCTAAGATACGTACAACAGAGGCTTCGAACTCTGGTTTTTTCCGTTGGGTAATCTCTAACCAAATTAAGAGCCGGCCGATATCTAAAGCAGACCAGCCATTGCCGTTGGAACGGCTAGAACTGAACCGGCCAGAGGGGTCAGCGGTATGAGTATTGTACTCGCGGTTTGGCAGGGCGTTACGATAGAGAGGTAAACCCAATAGGGTATTGAGTGTTTTTTGCAGTTTGCTGTTAGCTTCTTCGGATGAGATCAGCTCAAGGCCCTCAGCGGCGAGAATCGCTGCTATTCCACTGGCCACATCCCACATCGTACTGTGATGGTAGCCTTGTACTGAGTTAATGAGGCCAGTTTCATCGTTCCAATTTTGCTCAACATAGTAATAAGCTTTTTTGGCTAACAACTTTTCGTTGCGGGTGAGTTCGACAGGGGCTTGTATGTCTGTGGATATTTCTGTGCCTGATGTCGCCGCCATGGCTGGAGAAGCGGTTTCAATCTCTGAGAGATTCTCTTCGAGTTCAGTTTCTTTAATGATAATAGGGGGAGCAATTGTTCGGCGCTGAAACTCTATATCGCTCGACGCTACATCCGTATTGTTATGGGTTACGCTGCGACCACCATAAAAGCTGGGCTCGGCTTCTTCTGTTTCAGTGTTGAAAGCAGCGAACACAAACAGCGGCATCAGTAATGCAGTCAATACTGGTGTTATTTTCAGCAGGCTTTTGTGTTGTAGCATCGCTTTCAGCATTACCTCTTCTTTCCTTTTTGTGACAACTTAATAAGTTATATCGGTTTAATCCATGCGTTGGGATAGTTTGCTATGGATGCAGAGCAAAACTGTGACGCTGCTCTCGGAGATAACTGTTTGATGTTTAATTAATTATCTGAAAATTCTTTATTGTAAATTTTTTACTTGTCCTATAATTCATATACCACAAGTGGCGTATGGGGAAGGATCTTGCTTAAGGAAACGTTAGCAACTGCGTTGACAGCGTGTAAAAAGGATTTGTTTTTTGTCGCTTTGTTTAGTCTGGCGATTAACTTTCTGGTATTGACGCTGCCTGTATATAGCTTGCAATTATTCGATCGGGTGCTTAGTAGTGCAAGCTTAGATACCCTTATGGCCTTGATGGTCGTCGCGGTTGGTTTGTTGACTGCTCAAGCGGTGATTGAACATGTCAGAACACTACTGCTACAGCGCTCCGGATTAAAACTGGATGTCTCTCTGAGTTCATCATTGCTAGCTGATAGTATTCGCCGTTCTTCCAAAATGAACCGGATTGAAAAGCAAGGGCTGCAAGATTTGACTGAAATTCGCCAGTTCTTGGTGACCCCTTCGACTTCCGCGATTTTCGATATCCCTTGGGTGCCTCTGTTCTTACTTATCTTATTTGTATTACATCCGTTGCTTGGCACTATTGCGCTAGTTGGGTGTTTTGTCTTTTGCGTACTGGCTGTAATCATGATGCTCTCGGCGAAGAAACCCAGTGAGCAAGCCCATGACTTAAGTATCAAAACCAGCATGGAGTTGAATGACTTTTTGCGAAATGCTCCAACATTGAGGGCGATGGGCATGGCTGATAGTGTTGGTACGCTGTGGAATCGCCGTAACGTCAAGCTATTGGATTTGCAATGGCGACTCAATGCCCGTACAGGTCAGTTGCTGTCAATCAGCCGCTACTTTAGAACCTTGCTTCAAGCCATTATTTTAACCGCAGGTGTGGTCTTGGTATTACAAAACCAGATAGGAGCCGGGGCTATTATTGCCAGCTCAATTATTATGGCACGGGTATTGTCACCTTTTGAGCAGGCTGTTAGTGGTTGGAAGAGTTGGTTCAGTGCTTTGCAGGCGTATAAACGGCTTAACCAATACGAAGACAGTCAACAGTCTGAGCCGCAGACAGAGCTACCAGACCCTAAAGGAGAGCTCTTACTCCATAATATCGGGCTTAAATTCCAGCACCAAGGTCAGCCTGTCCTGCAGAATATCAGCTTCAAACTTGGTGCGGGTAATGCCTTGGCCATTATGGGCAATAGTGGGTCGGGTAAATCAACCCTGGCTGCTTTGATCATGGGGATCCATAAACCCAGTATGGGCAGCATCAAGATCGATGGTGCTGCCATCGATCTTTGGCCGGAAGAGCAATTCGGCAAGCATATCGGTTATTTACCGCAAGAGGTGGGCTTGTTGGCGGGCACGGTGGCCGAGAATATTTGTCGTTTTTCAGAAGCACCCGCTAAAGATATTATTCATGCCGCTCGCTTAGCGTGTATCCACGAACTTATTATTTCTCTGCCGCAAGGCTATGACACCTATTTGGGGGAAGGTGGGGTACAACTCTCAGGCGGGCAGAAGCAACGAATAGGTTTGGCGAGAGCGATTTTTTCCAATCCGAGTGTACTGGTGCTTGATGAGCCTAACTCCAACCTCGACCCGGAAGGGGAGGTGGCTTTAGCCATTGTACTTCAGTACTGCAAGGAGAATCAGATCACGGTGGTGATGATCAGTCATCGCCCTGGCTTTCTGAGACAGATGGATTGGGTCATCGTTCTTAAGGACGGGAAAATAGAAAAAGCAGGGACATGCGACAAGTTTTTGGGAGCGATGTCTGGTGTTGACAATAGTGCTGAAGCTGCAGTGAAAACGGCCACAAAAGCTTCAGGGCAAGGAGTACAACATGGATAAACAACGCTTTGATACCCGGAGCATCATACTTTTTGGCTGTATTTTTTTATTTTTAACTGTTGGCAGCTTCTTGGGGTGGGCGTTAACAGCCCCGCTTGATTCGGCTTCTATTGCCCAAGGTACGCTGGTCGTTGAGTCGCAACGGAAAAAGGTTCAGCATTTGCGAGGCGGTTGGGTAAAGGCGATTTATGTACAGGAAGGTCAGCACGTAAAAGCTGGCGATGTGCTATTAGAGCTGTCGAATACCAAGGCTGAATCGGATTATCGACGCTTGGTGCTTCGCTCTGCAACCCTCAATGCACGCCATGATCGTTTGAATGCTGAGCTAGCCCAGGAGCGTAAGATCAATTGGACCTATCAGGGGCGCCATGATGTCGATGAAACAGAGCTGGCCAATATCATTAATACTCAGCAGTTGCAGTTTCAACAGTCAATACTGCGTCGCGATCTTTCTGAAGGGCAGTATCAGCAGAAAAACTTGGTATTGGAAGAGCAACTGCGCGGGGCCAGTTTTCAACTTAAAGCCATTAATCGGCAGCTATCCCTTGTTACCCAAGAGATAGCTATGACAGCAGGGCTATTGGAGAAAGGGTATGTGTCGAAGACTCGTATGCTGGAACTTCAACGGCATCAAGCCGGTATTGAGGCCCAAGTAGCAGAGCTCACGGCTCAAATTGATGTGCTAGAGGGACAGCTACGTTCCCTTGAGCAGGATTACAAGTCAGAAAAGGTAGAGTGGGAGCAACAGCGTGCGGTTGAACTAGCTACTGTCGAGCGGGAATGGCGGGATGTGGCCCAGTCTTTGAACGCTGCCAGTGATATTCGTTCTAGGGTGACAATCCGCAGCGAGCATACCGGTACGGTGGTGGGGTTAAACGTACACAGTATTGGTGGTGTTATTAATCCTGGTGACGTTATTTTGGAAATCGTACCAGACAGCGATGAGCTGATCGTCGAAGCTTTGGTCAAACCGGAAGATATCGATGTGGTACACAATGGTCTAGAAGCAAGAGTAAGGCTTAGTGCTTACAATGTGCGACGTACTCCGCCAGTTCAGGGCGAGGTGATTTATGTTGCGGCTGACCGATTGCAGCCTAAATCACAACAGCACCCCACAGGATACCTGGTTCGGGTAAAACTGAATAAAGACGAAGTGGCCTCCCTTGGCCACATAGAGCTATATCCGGGTATGCCTACAGAAGTGTTTATTTTGTTGGAAGCACAAACGATGTGGGATTACTTCACGGCACCGTTATTCAACTCCTATTACCGGGCATTCAGAGAGTCATAATCAGTGGTGAGCATATGGAATTTGATATCGTATTTTGGTTCTTTTTTTATTTGTCTTTTTTCTGTTTATCCACCTACTTGGGCTATCAAAAAGGCAATTTGATCGCAGGTATTTTATTGGGATATGTCTTAGGTCCCATTGGCGCACTGCTGATGTATCTGAGTAAGGATCGAAGGCATGTTACCTGCCCATCATGTCATGCTGAGATTAACAAGCGGTCATATATCTGTCCAAAGTGCCATGTAAAAGTTGGTGTCAATGCAACAACTGTGCAAGAAGGATGATATGAACAGAGGAAAGCAAAGAACCAAGCAAAGATTGACTACATCGTTATCTCCATTGGTTCAGACTGAGATAACATCAATGTTTTCCCAGCGTAGAGTAGTGGCTTTTGCAGGCATTATAGTGACGGTGTTGCTCGCTCAAGTCGGTTACTTCTATTGGCAATATAACCAAGGGTTGGTTGATTATCAGTCTGTGCAAAGGCAGTTTGATGAGTATGAGCAACAATTATTGGATAAGCAGCGGCTGATTGATGATTTTCAGCAGCAACTAGTATCTAAGCAAGCGCAGCTAGAAGAGCAGCAGATAGTGATAGATGAGCTCGATGAACGTTTAATCGTGCTGGATGAAAAATATGTGTCTTTAAAGCAGGAGATTAGTACTGTCAGTACCATTCTGGTTGACAAGAACAGTGAAATTGCAGTCCTTGAACAAAAGTATGCTGATTCTCAACAAGCGCTGAAGAAGAAAAGCTCACAGCTTTATAGTGTACAGCGGCGTTTTGAGCGAGACGTGAACAGTGCTATTGCAAAAGAGCGCCGGCAGTTGACGGAATCTCAATTGATGGTGGACCAAGAGCTTGCTCAACTCCAATCTCAAGAGGCTGAAATCAGTGCCAAGATTTCTGATGTCGATGAGTGGGAAAGAAAACGTGCAGAGTTTGAGAAACTGTATGCAAGTTCAGCGCTTGAAAAGCAGAATGAAGAGCGGGTGAATAACTTAATGGATCAATTTAATGAGCTGCGTGTTGATCTGGGCGTGGTCAATGAATGCGATAAAGATTACTTGTACCGTTACAATGAAGCAAAAAGCTTGCTCAACCATATAAGAACATTTATTCAAAAGTACGAAATGCGTGAAGAGTTTTATTATTACGTGATTTCCAACGACAGCATGATTAACTCACAAAATCGTAAGTTATGTGTGGTTGATTAGGTAGGCTTACTTTAGTTATACCTAATAAGCGTATTGAAGGTGTATGAAGTACGAGGGACCGAATGAAAAAATCGCAGTGGGTTATCATTTGTTTTGCGGTCATTGCTGCTCTTTATGTATTTAGCCCTCGGGTTGATACTTCATATACTTATGTTGAGGTTTCGATTCCTCAACAAGTTGATCATTTTATTGTTACGAAGGAGCAGCAGTTTTCTGATATCACTCCAGGTACGGAAAAAAAGATCACTTGGGCTGGTGAACTGAATCGTTCGACAGAGTATGCGGTTGTTTACTTACATGGATTTTCATCGTCACGGCAAGATACAGCGCCATTAGCGCAATTGGTCGCCAGTGAGCTTGGCGCGAACTTATTTGAAACGCGCTTGAGAGGACATGGTCGCCCAGCTGATAGCATGAAGCAGGTAACGGTGAATGATTGGCTCAATGATGCTCGACATGCCTATGAGATAGGAGAGTTGCTCGGGGATAAGGTTATTGTTATAGGCTTATCAACCGGTGCGACACTTGCTTTATGGTTAGCGTCTCAACCTGAATTGTTAAAACTCAGCCACACCGTTTTGATTTCTCCTAATATGGGGCCTGCCGATAGCAACGCCGAGCTACTGCTGATGCCGATGGGAAATGAAATTGCCAAGTTAGTTATCGGTGACTACCGTGAATGGAAGCCTGTGAATGACGCGCAAGCTCGGTACTGGACGACACGTTATCCTGTTGAGGCATTGGTGACCATGATGGGGGTGGTTGAGGTAACGCGCAATCAACCTCTTGAGCAAATCGAAACGCCGGTTTTGACCTTCTACTCAGAGCAAGACCGTATTGTGGATATAGCAAAAACACAAGCTATGCTTGAACGCTTACCTGAAAATTATCGCCAATCAGTTGTTATTTCTGGTAGTGGTGACAAGCTTCAACATGTTTTAGTGGGGGATATTTTGTCCCCTCATACAACAGGGCAAGTGGCGAAAAAAATTACTGAATTTATCAATAATTCAGGATGAAAACCGTGTTTAGTCAGTTTTGGAATAGGTTACTTATAAAGCATAAATTGTTTTTTCTGGTTGGGATGCCATTGTGCCTTTCGCTTTTTGTTGGTTAATCGCCAACTTACACACATTATTCTTCAGGTTGCTTCTCTTGAAAAAGCTCAACATGCTGTTAAGTTTTTAGAAGACTTGTCTCAGTATCACTTCTCAAACCGACTTGCTATTGTGGAAAATAAAGAACAAAGCAATTATAGCCTTGCAAGTGATTTACGTAATGATGTTGGGGCGCTATTTGGCATCGGTATAAATACTCGGCTTGATGCGTCATCACAACTTGCACTGGCTGCAGAAAATAACAAGCAAGTTGTGATAGTCAGTGAGAATAGCCTTACGCCTTTGAGTACACTTATCGAGTTAGTTGAAGGGCTTAAAAGTGAGCATCGGACACTGTGCCTAATTAGGAACATGAATAGCGAGGCAGTTGATTTTGGTAACAGTATCGATTCGCTACTCACTTACCCATTACTTGGCAATCGTTTGTTGAAAGCTTTCCAACATTTCTATGAACTGACGGTCGGTAGTCAACGTCAAGCTAGATGCATCTAGCGACCAGAATCAAATACCGCATGTGTTGCTGGTGGAAGATAACCTGGTAAACCAGAAAGTGGCATCACTTCATCTAAAGAAGGCGGGTTATGATTACGACATTGCGAATAATGGTCAGGAAGCTGTCGAAATGTTTTCATCTGACCGTACTTTCTCACTGATTCTAATGGATTGCATGATGCCGATAAAAGATGGCTTTGAAGCAACGAAAGAGATCAGAGAGTTCGAGGTCAAAGCCAACTGCCGAAAATACCGATCATCGCTCTAACGGCCAGTGTGGTCGACGATGATATTCAAGCATGTTTCGATGCTGGTATGGATGCTTATGTCCCTAAGCCTGTAAGAAGAGACAAATTGCTTCATGAAATAGACAGCTTATGTCGGGGGGATAAAAGAAAACCCCGGCAATACCGGGGTTTAGATTAAGCATTGTTGGAATGATTAGTCGCTTAAGATCCTAGAGTTCAGAGCCATTGAAGCTGATTTGGTCGCTCTCATTGTCACTCCAGATAGTGACCTCTTTACCCTCGTCATTGGAGAAGGTATAGCCCTGAAGTGACGCCGTCTCGATATTGCTGGCTTCGTAGGCCGCACGGAGATCTGCTGACATTTCAGGCGCCTCGGTGGCCATTTCCCAACCGTACCCTTCAAGATCTAATTTACCTGCACCTGTACAGACAAACTGGCCGTTGCTGGTATCATCTGCCGTATTATTGGCAAGGATCTTATCGAGGCCCACTTTAAGCTCTGCGTCAGTGGCATCGATAACAACGGCTTCCAGCTCTTGGTAGGCTGTGGCTGTCATATCGATGATCTGGCCATCACCCGCGTTACCGACTTGCAGCAAGTCAAAGCCTTCACCACCGCTGAAGTGGACGCTGACACCGTCGGTATTGTCGATATCTTCTTTATCGAAGACCAAAATGTCATTACCACTACCTGCGTAGAGTTGGTCAAGGCCCGTACCGCCATCCAAGATATCATTACCTTCTTGACCAAACAGGATATCGTCGCCACTGCCGCCATCAAGGCTATCGTTGCCGATACCACCATCGAGGTTATCGTTGTTGCTGCCACCTAGCAGGGTGTCGTTGCCTACACCGCCAGACAGAGTATCGTTACCGCCGTCACCGATGAGCTTATCGTCACCTTCGGCACCGAATAAGGTATCGTTACCCCCATCACCGTCTAGGGTATCATTACCGGCTTCACCGAAAAGGGTATCGTTGTTACCACCGCCCCTTAGGGTATCAGCACCGCCACCACCATAGAGGGTATCATCACCACCGTCACCTTTGATAAAGTCATTACCGGCTTCCCCGCGCAGTAAGTCATTGCCAGAGCCGCCGTACATCGAGTCATTACCTTCGCCACCTTCAAGGCTGTCGTTGCCGGATTCACCATAAAGCTTGTCGTTGCCTAGCCCGCCTTTTAGGACGTCATCACCACTACCGGCTTTGATGGTATCGTTACCTTCACCACCATCGATAGAATCATTCCCCGTACCTGCAGTGACCGTGTCATTACCAGCACCAGCAAGAATCGTGTTGATACCGTTGTCAGCAGATATGGTGTCGTCACCGTCACCGGCATCGATTTGGTCATTGCCGCTACCTGCGGTAATTTTGTCATCGCCAGCGCCTGCGCTAACGGTGTTGTCACCATCGCCTGCATTGATGGTGTTGCTACCCAGAGTTGCATCAATCTGGTCATTACCGCTGCCTGATGTGATATTGTCGTTACCGTCACCTGCAGTAATTTGGTTGTGACCATCACCGGCATTAATGGTGTCATTACCTAGGCCGCCATCAATGACATCATGGCCCGATCCCGTTGTAATGATATCTGCACCTGCGCCAGCAGCAACCGTGTTGTTACCGCTGCCTAGGTTAATGCTGTCATTACCACCGGAGAGTTCGTTGACAGTATTGTTGCCGTCGCCTGCCACGATAACATCATCACCTTCACCACCATCGATAATATTGTTGCCTTCACCAGCATCTATCGTGTCATTACCCGTATTACCCTGGATATTGTCATTACCAGCAAAGGTTTCAATTTTGTCATCACCTTCACCGCCATCGACGGTATCGTTACCGGTGCCGCCGTAGATGGTATCTTGGCCTATACCGCCAAATAGGGTATTGCTACCTGCCGTGCCGTGAAGTTCATCGTCACCTTCTCCGCCTGACAAGGTATCATCACCTTCACCGGCAAACAGCTTGTCATTACCTAGGCCACCACTGATTTGGTCATTTCCAGCGCCACCCACCAAGGTATCAACACCTTCACCACCGGATAGGGTATCTTTGCCCTCACCACCTTCGAGAAGGTCGTCACCCGCACCACCGGATAGATTGTCATTACCCGCCGCACCATACATGGTGTCGTTGCCGCTTCCTGCGGTAGCTGTGTCATTGCCTGCACCACCGAACAAGGTATTGGTGCCTTCACCCAAGGTGATAGTGTTATTGCCATTTTCACCGTATACGGTGTCGTCACCTTCACCTGCGTCAATTTGGTCGTTGCCTTCACCGGCGTAAAGGATATCCGCCCCACCGCCACCAGTGATGGTATCGTTGTCGGCACCGCCATAAAGGGTATCGCTGGCTTCGCTACCGATTAAGGTATCGTCACCTTCGCCACCATAAATTTGATGGCTACCACCAACCGCAGCGGTAAGCGTATCGTTGCCGCCTTCACCCAGAACTGTATCGGCCCCATCGTCGGTAATGGTATCGTCACCATCACCACCGGCTAGGTAGTCTGCACCCACACCACCGATAAGGGTATCGTTGCCAGCACCGCCGAAGACACTATCATCTCCGTCCCCGGCATGTATGACATCGTTACCCGCACCAGCATCGATGTGGTCAGTGCCACTGCCCGCACGAATGGTATCAGCACCCGCACCAGCGAAGATTTGATCATCGCCAGTGCCTGTGGTGATTGTGTCGGTATCAATACCACCGTAGACCATATCATTGCCTTCACCGGTATTGATGGTGTTGGCTCCAGACTCACCGTAGACCGTATCGTCACCTGTACCTGTATCGATTACATCATTACCAGCTCCAGCAAAAACGGTATCGTTTCCAGCATTAGAGTTAATGGTGTCATTACCTGCACCACCACTGAGTAAGTCATTGTCACCCGAGCTGATTAGGGTGTCGTCACCATCTTCACCGTATAGTTCCGAAACACCTGTACCGCCATCAAGCACATCATTACCTGCGCCGCCGACTAATATATCTTTACCGTCTTCGCCCAGTAGGGTGTCATTACCGGTGCCACCGATTAAGGTGTCGTCGCCTGTACCGCCAGAGAGGTTGTCGTCTCCGGCACCAGCTAGCAAAACGTCATGACCTTCACCACCTGAAAGCTCATCATTACCTGCTGCACCTTCAAGGGTGTCGTCACCTTTATTGCCGATTAACACATCGTTGTCTGTGCCGCCGTGAAGGTAATCATTTTCATCAGAACCAGTTAGTGTATCTTCGCCCTGACCACCATAAAGGGTAGAGGCATTAAGGCCGGCATTGATGGTGTCATTACCCGCTTCACCGAATAGATCATTATTGCCACTGATGCCTTGAATGACATCGTCACCGTCTCCAGCGTAGACCTTATCGCTACCTGTACCGGCATCAATAATATCGTTGCCAGCCCCGGTAAATATCTCATCATTGCCCGCACCGGCCTGAATGTTGTCGATGCCAGCTCCTGCGAAAATATCATCATCACCGCTGCCTGCTGTTACCGTGTTGTCGCCATCACCGGCGTAGACAATATTATGTCCTTCGCCAGCATCAATTTGGTCATTACCGCCTTCGGCGTAGACCGTGTCATTATCCGCTCCCGTGCTAATGACATTGTCACCAGCACCGGCATACACCGTATCGTGGCCATCACCGGTGTCGATGGTGTCGTTACCCGCATCGGTATAAACGGTATCATCGTCTGTTCCAGCGGTGATCTGGTTATTACCGGTTTCACCAAAAATAGTGTCGTTACCTTCGCCACCATCGATGATGTCATTACCGTCTCCGGCATAAACGAAGTCATCACCCGCACCGGCTTTTATGATGTCATCGCCTTCATTGGCATGGAGGTTATCACTGCCAGCTCCGCCATCTAATACGTCACTGCCTTCACCACCAAATAGACTGTCATGGCCATTACCACCAGCCAGTACGTCATTGCCTATCCCGCCATAGATTTCATCGTCACCAGTGCCGCCATCAAGATTGTCGTCTCCGACTTCACCAAATAGTTGGTCATTACCTTCACCGCCAGTAAGAGTATCGTTATCATCCCCACCGAGCAGGAGGTCATTATCCGCACCACCATTGATAATGTCGTCACCGGTGCCACCCATAATAAAGTCATCACCGGCCCCTCCAGAGAGGTTATCAATACCTGCATCACCGTGGATTTCATCTTTTCCTTCATCGCCTGAGATGACATCGTCACCTAAGCCGCCGAACAGTTTGTCGTCTCCGGTACCGCCAGATAAGGTGTCATTGCCATCATCACCGACAAGGATATCAGCACCGGCTCCGCCCTCGATGGTGTCATCACCCAGTTCGCCGAGTAGGGTGTCGTCTCCGTCACCACCATATAGCGTATCGTCGCCGTCACTCCCAAGTAGTGTGTCGTTGCCTGAATCACCATAAAGGACGTCATCACCGTTGCCGCCGACTAATACATCACCGCCAGTGCCGCCATGCAGGGTATCGTCGTTGATGTCTCCATCAATAAAGTCGTTGCCTTCGCCACCGTAGATGGTGTCAGAGCCCTGTTGGCCGAAAAGGATATCGTTGCCGCTACCACCGCTAATGGTGTCGTCGTAGATATTGTTGGCGATCACTTCGACCGAGTCGATGTCAGAAACAGGGTTACCATCGGGATCGACAAGCTCAAAAGAAATCAATTCGTCAGAGCTGAATTTGTCACTGTTATAGGAGTATTCCAAGACAAACTCACCGGATTCGGTGACTGTAGCAGGAACCTTATCAACCACATTCCCATTGCTGTCTACAAGCTGTACAAAAATTGCATCATAGGTTTGGTTGGTGGTGAACTTGGCGTTGATTGAGCCTGTGTTATCAACTAAATAGTTACCTAAACGGACACTGTGAGTGATGGTCTCTTCTGGTTCATCTGATGCGGTATACTGGTAAACAGATTGTGCATTTCCCCAATTATCATCTGGAGCGGGTTCAGCAGGTGGTTCCTCTCCGTACTGCAGATCACCAAAGATGGTGTCAGAGCCTTCGTTACCGGATAGTTTATCGCTACCTTCACCACCAACAACAAAGTCGTCACCGCCTTTTGCTTCCACTGCATCACTACCAGAAAGGACATCGATGCTATCATCGTTTTCTGTTCCGGTTACTTTGTCGTCGTACTTAGTCCCTTCCATATTGACCTCACTGTGAATGTTGGTAACTCGGTAATGGTTACTAGATATACAGCACATTGCATGCCAATTAATTTTATGGTGGTGGCAAAGAAATTATTTGTAGTTAACTTTTTGTTTTTAAACATTTATCTTAAATGATAAAATCAAATCATTATGCAATGAAGTTTATATGTTGCTGTAACATCAAGAATAGACGGATTTATAGGCATTGCTATATGGATTTTTTGCAATCTGCAGCTGCAGATTGCGAAATGTGATTTAGAAAGAGAAAGAGTAGGCTATAGAGATAGAACCATCTTTAAAGCGTCCGGTTCCCTCGGCCCGATCAGATGAATTCCAACGGTTACCAGAATAGTTGTTGTATTGAATGGTTATAGTTCCAGGCCGCCAGTCAAAGTAGCCAAAGCCATAGGTGTAATCAGGGTTCCATGGTTGTTTCTGGGAGCTGTCAAAGTAATAAAAGGCAGTACCGTTGACATACCAATTACCAAAAATGGAGTACTTACACCCAAGGCTAAGGGTTTGGTGGCCTGACATATAAGAGGTGCTGGCAAGGTCGAAATACTCAGGCGTGTAATTAAAGTCAACTTGACAGCCAATGGCTCCTTCATCAGTAAACGTTAGCCAGCTTTTGATCGGGTCGACCACCGGAAACTTCCAACCCAATGACCATGTCCCCTGATTAAAATTGGTGACAGGTTGCTCGTCTGTTGCTTTGAAACGGTTACCCCCGTAATTGGCATACATTAGGCTGAAGGTATAAGGGCGCCAGTCGCTGTAACCGAACACATAAGTGAAGTCAGGGTTCCAAGGCTGCTGTTGGTCATGATCCCAATAATAATAGAGGGTTCCAGAGACAAACCAGTTGCCTAGAATGGTGTATTTGAGGGAAAGGGTAGTGGTCATATTGGTATTGGCCGGCCCATTGGTTGCGTTGGCCGGTATATTGGCTGCTGGTGTCTCCAGTAAAGGGTACCCAAAGCCGAGGTTGCCACTTAAGCCATGTAAAAAAGACTTATCTTCATTCTCACCCCATTCCTCGAAGGGCAGGTAAAATGAACTGGATACGCCTTTCCAAATCAAATCCGCTTCTGTTGGTTCTTCGTCTTTTCCTATAACAGGGATCTGACTTGACGGTGTCAGTGAAGGAGAGCTGGGCTCAGGAGCGTGCTTGCGCGTTTCACTCATAAACTCATCTGCCACGCAGGGCACACAAAAGAATAGAAGCGAAAAAACAATACAGAAACAACGCAAGCCCATCATCCTTGTGTGCTGAGGTGTATCAACCACTATTAGTGGCTCTTTTCATATGCAAAGTAAATCGATTGCGAGTAAATGTTTGAGGTAACGAACAGAAAAAGAACAATTTTTTGTTGTGTCTAATAAACCTTACTAGAATGTAGTTGTACATAAAAGTGATTGCATATCAGTTGATGAAAAAAAAATTGTTGTGCAACAATGAGTTTATACCTGAGTAGCATGGTTTGCGGGTGACGTAATGAAAAAAATCTTACTGGTTGATGACAGCAAAACCATGCTTTTATTTATGGAGAAAGTCTTATCCAAGCGAGGATTTACCGTCATTACGGCCAGTGATGGTATGCATGCTTTGCAAGTGTTGGAGGAGCGTCCAGATATTCAGTTTGTTCTGAGTGACTGGATGATGCCCGAAATGGACGGTATTGAATTGTGCTCAAGGGTGAAGTCGGCAGATTATGGACGATATCTTTTTTTCATGCTGCTGTCTGGCAAAGACGACAAAGAGTCTATTGTCAGTGGTATTAATGCCGGTGCTGATGACTTTGTTGTGAAAGATACTCATGTTGATGAGTTGGTTGCTCGCATTCAGGCCGGGTTTCGAACGCTAGCATTGCATAATGAAATAACGACGAAGAATGATGCTCTAGATAATGCTTACGCCACCATTAAAAAAGATTTGGAATCGGCCGGCGAGCTATTGAAGAGGCTACTGCCGACAGAAAAGTCCATGTCAGGTGTTGAGCTGAGTTATGTCTCTATACCCAGTGCGCAAATCGGTGGGGATATGTTGGGTTACATGAATCTGGACGAAGAACATGTGGCTATATATCTGCTGGATGTTGCAGGGCATGGGGTTTCATCGGCTCTGTTATCATTTTCAGTGCAGCAGAGTATTGCTGTGAGCTCTGGGCACAGCTCGATAGTGAAAACAGTTATTGATGAGCCGCCATATTACCGGATAAACCAGCCCCATGAGGTATTAAAGCATCTGAATGAGCAATACCTAAGTAATGATCAGAATTTACTGTATTTCACCATGGTCTATGCCGTGCTGAATATTAAAACCGGAAAGGTGGCGTTTTCTAGTGCTGGCCATCCACCTTTGGTGTGGCTGCATTCTTTGCGTGGAGATGCTGAATTTATTGGCCAGGAAAGCTTTGTGGTTGGGGCTTTTGATTTCGTTGAGTATGAAACGTCTTATATTCAGCTAGAGCCGGGCGATAAAGTGTGGATGTACTCCGACGGGATCACGGAAGCAGAAAAAGGCAGTGAAATGTTTTCGGAAGAAGGTTTCCGAAAAGCGGTGGTTCAATTAAATGAACAACCAACAACGTTACAAACAGAGTTGTTAGTCAACAGTGTAAGAGATTGGCAGCAGGCTGAGCAGTTTGATGATGATGTCAGCGTGCTTGTTGTTGAATGGAAAGGCAATCCAGAAAGGGAGCAGCTATGCAATATGAAACTATCAACCAAGGTCAATGCACAATTCTTCAAATAAAAGAAGAGCGCTTTGATGCGAAGTTAGCACCAAGTTTCAGAGAAGTGGTCGAGAAACTGTCGGAGGATATTGGTAGTCATCTCGTGCTTGATTTATCCGAAGTTCGTTTTATGGATAGCAGTGGCTTGGGCTCTGTAATGGCTGTTTATAAAATGCTGCGAGGTAAAAAAATCAGTGTGGTTAACCCACAACGTGCCGTTAAAGAGTTATTGAAGTTAACGCGTATGGATAAGCTGATCACCAGTTACGATACCATTGAAGATGCAGTCGCAACCATGGCGTAAAGGAGTATGGCATGAAAGGTATGATCCTCGCCGCAGGGAAAGGAACACGAGTTAGGCCGATAACTCAGATAATCCCCAAGCCGATGATTCCCATACTGGGTAAGCCGGTCATGGAGTCTATGATCCAGCTTTTTTCTGCCCACGGGATTGATAAAATTGTTGTCAATACCAGTCACTTAGCTGAAGTGATCGAGAATTACTTTGGTGATGGACATCATTTTAATGTTCAACTTTCATTTTCCTATGAAGGTGAAATTGTGGATGGCAATTTTGTCAGTAAGGCGCTGGGTTCAGCTGGTGGCATGAGAAAGATTCAGGACTTTTCTGGCTTTTTTGATGAAACCTTCGTGGTTGTGTGTGGGGACGCATGGATAGATCTTGATTTGACCGAAGCGGTAAGACGCCATAAGCAAAACGGCGGTATTGCGACCATCGTGACGCGCGATGTCGATTTGGAGGAGGTGCCTAAGTATGGTGTGGTTGTTACCGATAATTACGGAAAGGTCACGAGCTTCCAAGAAAAACCTTCAGTAGAAGAAGCGCTATCGACGCAAATTAATACGGGTATCTATATCTTTGAGCCAGCCATATTTGATTTTATTCCTACTGAACAAGAGTACGATATTGGTAGTGAGCTGTTCCCCAAATTGGTCGAAAACAATGTAGATTTCTTTGCAACCAGTATGGAATTTCAGTGGCTGGATGTCGGTAATATCAGTGATATATGGACGGTAACCAGTGACATAATGAAAGGCAAAGTGCCGGGGTATCCAATACCGGGGACACAAGTCAAGCCGGGAGTATGGGTCGGTATTAATACAGTTTTTGATTTTGACAGCTGCAATATTACGCCTCCAATCATTATTAGCAGCGGGTGTGAAATTCAACCTGGAGCAACTATAGAAGGTCCAGTTGTTATTGGGGCAAATAGTAAAGTGGAATCGGGCGCAATTATCAAACAGAGCTTGGTGAGTGAATACATTCATGTCGCTTCAGCAGCCTTTGTTGAAGAGAAAACCGTGTTTGGTGACTATTTCATTAGCCATGATGGGTACACACAATCTTTAAGTGAGCTGAATGCTGTAAACATGCTCAATGATCGACGTCAAGTGCAGTCAATGATGGGGGCGATAGGCAGTATTTCTACGTATGTGCCTTCTGCACCTGATAAAGAGGAACAGATTCTCAACTAGTTAAGTGGGGCTTACCTGATGGATTTAGTCACTGAGCGGTTTAGTAAGCAGTACAGCAGTTCTCCAGATGTATCCCGTGATATTGCTGATGATATGCAGCAATACCTGCGGAGTAATCAAGTCTCACAAGAGATCATAGATCAAGTTGAGCTATGTCTTGTGGAAGTGGTCAATAATGCGTATGAGCATGCTTATCAATATTCGGATAAATTGCCGATAGAATGCTCATGCTTTTTTAACTCGGATAACGAATTGGTCTTCGAAGTATCTGATTATGGAAAATCGATGACCAAAGATGAGTTTAACCGAGTTGTTAATGGCGAGTTTATTGAACCTGACCCTGAAGACCCGGAAACGTGGACGACATCGGGACGAGGGTTCATTATCGTGGTGCAGTTGACTGATGATCTTGAATATATTCAAAGTGGTAATAAAAACACTTTTAAAATTTTAAAGCGCGCAAAGTAGAACTTTCAAAAGGGAAATATGAGAATAATAATTTTGTTGACGTTATTCTCATTATCTTCTTGTGCTTCTTTTTCAGGTAATAATGATTGGATTGTTAATATGCAATCATTGAATGGGAAATGGCGCCTAGAGATAATTGATGAAAATGATAGTTGGGCTGGACAATATAATGTCACTGTTCCCGGGCATTGGAAAACGTCGGGCATCAATTATGCGGGCGCTGTTTATTATGACACCCAATTCGAGCTTGACGACCTAAGTAGCCATGGACGTTATTGGCTTGAACTTGCTGGTGTAGATTATGAATCTGCTGTAACTCTCAACGGCAAATATACTTCACGTCAAGTTGGCTATTTTATCCCGCACCAGATGGAAGTCACCGACCTAATTGAGTCTGGCGATAATTCATTAAATGTGTGGGTTAATAGCCCCAATGAACAACAAACAGACGACTGGTCACTGCATAAAACACTTATAAAAGGTGTATTGAATCATCATGATACCCGCCCTGGTGGGGCTTGGTCCGATAAAGGCCAAGATTGGAACTCTGGGGGGATATGGGGAGATGTAACTATCAGGCAGACTGGCCCGATTGCTTTACAGGCAGTGAAAGTACGCTCCCAAGTGAATGATTTTGAAAAAAGTATCACGTCTGCAGGCATCCAGCTCGACGTGGACTCCGTCCGTGACGTGCCGGCAACCATAGAGATGGAGCTACAGCACCAAGACGGCCACGATTCTGAGCATTACGTTATTGATGAACACATTAAGTCAGGCCAAACTTCGCTTGAACTTGCTTTACCTCAAGCGCCTCGAGCGCTGTGGTGGCCCTGGGATTGGGGCAAACCAAATCTGTACGATCTTTCAATTTCTGTTTTTATTGATGGTCAACTGACCGATCAGAAAACAGTGTCTGTCGGCTTTAGGGAGACGAAACTTGATAGTGAGAATAAACAGTTTCTGGTAAACGGGCAGCCCTACTTTGTCAGGGGAACCAATTATATTGCTAGCCAATGGCTTGGCGAAGTAACCACTGAGCAATACCAGCAAGATCTTACCTTGATGAAAGAAGCCAATATCAACAGTGTTCGGGTACATGCTCACGTTGCAGGCAAAGTGTTTTATGATTTAGCCGATAAAGCGGGTTTGGTTGTCTGGCAAGATTTTCCTTTGCAGTGGGGCTATAGCGATACACCGAGTTTTGCCTTGGAAGCGGTTCGTCAAGCCAAAGCAATGACTGACTTATTGTATAACCATCCGTCAATAGCATTCTGGTCTGGGCATAATGAACCGCCTTGGGATGCATCATGGATGCAGTATAAATACCCTTCATACCAGCTGAATCAAAACAAACATTTAACTGATAGCGTCTATCAAGCACTTACCAGAGCAGGAGACGGAAGGGTGGTGCGCAAAGCTTCATACACCCACGAGCATCCATGGTTGGGCTGGTATTCAGGTTCATATAAAGATTACCGCACTTACCAGCCCTCAATGATTGTCAGTGAATTCGGGGCTCAGGCCATGCCGAGTTGGGCCTTGATGGATGAGATCCTACAAGGTCAGATGGGGTGGCCCCTGAGAGAAGATGTTTTAAACACACTCGATTATCACAATTACCAGCATCATGAAACACTGAATATCGCCCATGTGCAACAAGGTGAATCTCTATCACATTTTTGGAATAATTCTCAGGAATATCAAAGGTTAGTAACCAAATTTGCAGCTGAGCATCTAAGGTTGAATAAAGGTGAAGGGGTCGCTGCAATTTATCAATTTATGTTTGTTGATAGTTGGCCATCGGTTACTTGGTCTGTATTGGATGTAGAACGTACCCCTAAGCCGGGCTACCAGGCGTTAAAGATGTCATATCAGCCTTTGTTGGCGGTAGCCGAGGCAAAGTTATTTTCAGGACGTTCATCAGTGACCCTGACGATCATTAATGACTCCCTAAACCAATTTGAAGATGCCACTTTGGTTGTTACGAACCGCTATAACCAAGCTAACTGGGAGTTTAATGACTTGTTGATAGAAGCAAACTCGAAATTGGTTGTGGCTACTGATCAACCTCTAAGTGGTCTTGGGTCGTACCTGTCACTTGAAGTGAAGGATAGCAAAGGTGAGACGTTGAGCGTGAACCATTACCTTGCTAAGGACTTGGAAGGTTAATTATGACAAAGATATTTGGCTATCTTTTGGCTGTAAGTGTATCGTTTTCTGTACATTGTGCCGACATCATGGTCAATCAAATGGGATATCTGCCGAGTGGGGATAAATATGCCTATGTCTTGGCAGAAGAGCCTTCCAAAGTTAACTTGGTTGCCATAGCCGATGGAAGCTTAGTAGCAAAGCTAGATAGCGTTGATATTGTTTCATTGCCCGATGAGCGCAAAGTTGCCTCTGTTGATTTCAGCCAGATAAAGGCATCGGGCTGGTATCAGTTGGTGACTGATAGCGGACGATCCGTTCCGTTTCCCATCGAAGTGGGCGCTTATGAGCCGTTGAATAAACGTTTGGTCCATGCTCTATATCTACAACGCTCAGGTATGGCGGTTAAAGATAGTTCGACAGGTATGAATCGTCCACAAAGCCATATACAAGATGGCAAAATTTACCGAACGGATGCCTTCCATAAAGTCGGCACCCACTTGGATGTCGTCGGGGGTTGGTATGATGCCGGCGACTTCGGCAAATATGTTGCCACAACAACGATAACAGTGGCGAGGTTGTTGGAAGCTTATCGACAAACCCCTCAGCTGTATTCTGATACCAAGCAACCGGGTAGTGACAAGCCAGCCATCATTGATGAATCTATTTATGCTCTGGATTGGCTGCTGAAAATGCAGCGTGAAGATGGGGCTGTGTATCGTAAAGTCTCAGGTGCGAGTTGGCCGGCAAAAATTGGCCCATGGCAAGACAACCAGGTTCGTTATATCTACGGTGTGAGTACACCAGAGACAGCAAAATTTGCTGCGACCATGGCTTTTGCGGCAAGAACAGTAAAGCCATTCGATACTGATCTGTCCCGACAATATCTTAGTGCTGCTATCCATGCGGCGAACTACCTTGAAAGCCAGGATGGTCAGTACTTTGATTGGCAGGAAGGTGATGACTCTGGCTCTGGCCCTTATATGGCGAACAAATTCGATACGGAAGCGTCATTGGATACTGATGTTGATGATCGTCTGTGGGCTTACGCAGAACTCTATATCACGACAGGACAAGAGAAGTTTAAACACGCCTTCCAAGAAAACTATGACTCGCAATGGATAGACATTTTTGAATGGAAAAACCCTGCAGTAATGGGGGTTTGGCACCTTATCCTGGCTGAAGAAAAAGGTGAATTTAGGGAGCAACTTGCCAGTGACTTGGACCAAGTGGCTTCGCAATATGCCCGGCAGGCCCATCAGTCTCCATTTCGGGTAGCTAACCAGCGTTTCATCTGGGGCTCAAATAAGATGACGGCAGAAGCTGGGATTTTAATTGCGTGGGCTGATTTTGCCAAAGGACGATTGGACAACCGCTCGTCTGTTCAGTCTCAAATAGATTATCTATTAGGGGCAAATGCCTTTGATATGAGTTTTGTCACTAACAGTGGTACTTACTCGGTTCGTAACCTTCACCATTTGTACCGCATTGCGACTGGAGTTAGCTTGCCTGGCTACTTAGTCGGTGGGCCTAATGAAATGGCGCAAGCCGGAGTAGCACCGAAAAATATGGGGATGCTGAGTTACGTAGATAGTGAGAAGTCGTATGCAGTAAATGAATTCGCTATTGACTACAACGCCAGTCTGATTGGTTTGATTGCCGTGCATCACGCTTACTTTAATCATTATTAACCGGAGTGAAAGCTCATGGATTTTTATTTCAAGGAATTCGAACATCGTAAGCCACCGGAGCCGGTGCCTCATAGTATGCCGAGAGAATTACTCTACCAGTACCTTGCAACTTGTAATCTCACGTTGGGTATTTGGTACCTGTGGTGGCGCTGGTCTTTTGCACTGAATTATGACGCGATGTGGTTTTCATTCCCGTTAGTCTTCGCTGAGTCCTGTGCTTTTATTGGCTCGGTGTTATTTACCTTCAACTTATGGAAGACCAAGGACGAGCCGAAAAAAGCGCCGCCACATACGATTAATGAATGCGTCGCTAAAGACAGTCCTGAGGGTAATGAAACAAGACCTATCAGCATCGATGTCTTCTTCCCAAGCTATGACGAAGAGCCGGAATTGGTACGATTGAGTATTGAAGATGCTCAGAAAATTCGTTATCCCCATGACATAGAAATTAAGATATTCATTCTAGATGATGGCAAGCGTCCGGCAATGAAGGCGCTGGCGGAAGCGATGGGCGTTGAGTACATAACCCGGGAAAATAATATTGGCTTTAAGGCTGGTAACCTGCGTAACGCCCTAGAGCAGACTTATGGTGACTTTATTGTCATCTGTGATGCTGATACCCGTCCATTCCCAACCATTCTTGAACATACCATGGGTTACTTCCGCGATCCTGATGTTGCTTGGGTTCAAACACCACAATGGTTCTTTGACTTACCTGAAGGCGAACGTTTACCGAATTGGTTGCAGCGTAAACTGGGTAAATGGGCAGCACCGCTTGGTCGTGGGTTCGAGAAATTCTACGGGCCGGTGAAAATTGGTGAAGATCCTTATGTAAATGATCCACAAATGTTCTATGACGTTATTCAGCGTCGTCGAAACTGGGTAAATGCTTCTTTCTGTTGTGGAGCAGGCTCGATCCACCGACGTGAGGCAGTAATGGAAGCGGCGCTTCGTAGTTACAGTGAGCAAATCAGCAAAGAGCATAATGAAATAGAAAAGCAGATCCGTAAGATCACCAAAGAGAAAGCCGTTGATCGAGATGTCTCTGATAACCTTCGCCAAGAAATTATCTTCGATACCGAATTTACCCCGTATAAATTCCATGTATCAGAAGATATTTATACCTCTATTGTTTTGCATTCTGATACCGAAAGAAATTGGCGTTCGGTTCAGCACCCTGAGGTGGAAAGTAAAATGTTGTCACCACAGGATCTCCAGACTTGGACAGTGCAGCGTTTCAAGTATTCCGGTGGCTCAATTGATATATTCATGAATGATAATCCTCTGTTTAGAAAGGGGATGAACCTGAAACAAAAGATGATGTACGGTGCCAGTTTCTGGTCAAATTTGTCGGCAGTGTGGAATATCATTTTCCTTACTTGCCCGATCATTTATTTCCTAACCAGTATCGCACCAGTAAGTGCTTATGACGTTACTTTCTACTTGCACTTTATTCCGTTCGTATTAACGGCTGAACTTGCCATGATGGTTGGTACCTGGGGAGTCGCAGGCTACAAAGGGAAAACCAACTTCCTCTCCTTTTTTCCAGTCAATATGAGGGCATTGTGGACGGTACTACGTGGTCGTAAGATCAGTTTTCCAGCGACACCAAAAGAAAGGCAGGATGGCTTTTTTGGCCACTTGGTTATACCGCAGATACTCGTCTTTGGCTTGAGCTTCTTTAGCATGTGCTTTGCTTGGTTTAGTTATTTCACCGGCATGTTTGGCAGTTATTCTATCGGCGGGCTGGTATTCAATAGTTTTTGGACCATTAACAACATGATGGCGATGTGGGGAATGATTGCTGCCGCTTATTGGACGCCACCACCAGCAGATAAGAAGCAAGAACAGGAATCTGAGGAATTAGAATATGGAATTTAAGCAAGCAGTCGTAAATGCACGGCATCATATTGTCTTTTTATTCGGACTTTTAACGGCTCTGGTCATTGCGTTCAATATTGAAACTCGTGACTACGGGCATATTTTGGGCAACATTACTTTCGAAGCAACTGAAGAGATCCCGGTGCGAGAAAGCCGCGTGCTTTCTGAAGAAGAATTTGCTTGGGCCAATACGGCGTGGACTTACTTTGAGAATAACTATCAGGAAAATACCGGTTTGGTGAATTCAGTTGATGGTTATCCGTCGACCACAATGTGGGATACAGCTTCTTATCTAATGGGCCTACTGGCGGCGGAAAAGCTGAATATAATCAGTCAGAGCACATTTGAATTGCGCATGGAAAAAGTGTTGCACACCCTTGCGCGCCTTCCGTTGATTGATGGAAAACTGCCTAATAAAGCGTATAACACCCAAACGGTTCAAATGGTGGATTACCAGAACAACCCAGTTGAAAATGGCATTGGTTGGTCAGCCATTGATATCGGCCGAATTCTTGTACCATTGAATATTATGGTATGGCAGTACCCGGCATTTAATTCCCATGTGAATGCAGTGCTCAATCACTGGGATGTTGGTGTGATGATTAAAGACGGCTACCTGTATGGCTCTCGTCCCCACAAAGATGGTGGGACTGAGATGGAATTGGTTCAGGAAGGGCGTATCGGTTACGAAGAATATGCTTCGAAAGCGATGTCATTGATGGGGCGAGATGTTTTCAATGCAATGAAATATATCGACTACCTTGAGATGCGAAATATCGATGGTGTCGAGATCCCAACTGACTTGCGTGATCCTGCGAAATTCCATGCTCACAACTATGTGGTGAGTGAATCTTATATTCTTGATAGTTTGGAATTTGGTGCCGACAGTGTGTCGAAGATTTTTGCCCATCGTGTATATAAAGCGCAGGAAAACCGTTACGAACGTACTGGTATTCTGACGGCGGTCAGTGAGGATAATGTCGATGAGGCACCGTACTTTGTCTACAACACCGTATTTTCTGACGGTAAAGAGTGGAATGCGATCACCGACCAAGGTGATGATGCCTCACACCTTAAAACGCTATCAACAAAAGCGGCGTTTGGGTGGTATGCCTTGTATGAAACGGCTTATACCAATTTGCTGATTGAAGATGCGAAAGAATTATTCTCGGATGAGAAAGGCTGGTATTCAGGCCGTTATGAAGTCGATGGCCGTGTTAATAAAGCAATTACCGCTAACACCAATGGGATTGTTTTGGAATCACTTGCTTATATCGAAAATGGAGCCTTGTTGAGCGTAGGCGTGAAGTAAACCGCAACTATGATAGGGAGTATCGAATGCGTTATATCATTGTTGGCCTTTTAGGGGTTTTGGCTACCGGTTGCGGTAACAAATACAATAGTTTTTCTGAAGATGTCGTAGACAGGAAAAGTCACTGGAGTGTTCCAAAGGCGCGTCAGGGCACGCTGACGGAGCAAGAAATGGATATGGCTCGTATTGCCTGGAAGTATTTTGAAAATAACTACCAGGAACCAACCGGGCTTGTTAATGCGGTAAATAATTACCCCTCAGTAACATGGTGGGATTCAGCGTCTTATATGGCGGGTATGGTAAGTGCATATGAGTTAGGGATCATTGAAAAAGAGGAATTTAACCGTCGCCTTATTCGTATATTGACAACCTTGAACACGCTAGATCTGTTCATGAATGAGTTACCGAATAAGGCTTACAACACCCAAACTGCGGCTAAGGTTGATTACGGTAACCAACCTGGTGAGATTGGTTATTCGGCTCTTGACCTTGGTCGTTTGTTGATTTGGTTACATATCATCAAGCACCGTTATCCAGAATATGCAACCAGTGTAGATTCCGCGGTTTTACGCTGGAACTTCTGTAACGTTGTCGACGAAAACGGCACCATGTTTGGCGCTCTGCTGGAGAAAGACAAGCCTGTGCAGTATCTGCAAGAAGGGCGTTTAGGCTACGAAGAGTATGCCGCCAAAGGCTTCCAGCTATGGGGCTTTGATACCACTCAAGCCTCTATGGCTGAACCCTACAGCACGATTAACCTTTATGGCTATGATGTCCCTTACGATACCCGTGATCCTCGTAAGCTGAAAGCTCACAGTTATGTGGTAACGGAAAGCTATGTATTGGATGGTATCGAGTTAGGTTGGGATTTGGTCGAAGACCGTTCTGGCCATGACTATAACTATTCTAATGACTGGATTGCGGAATTCGCCTTGCAGATTTATCGCGTTCAAGAAGAGCGTTATAAGCAAACGGGTATTATCACTGCACGTACTGAACATCAGTTGGCTGGGCCTCCGTATTTTGTCTATGACACCATTTATACCGATGGCTTTGCGTGGAATACCATTTCGGAAGCCGGTGAGTATCTTCCTCAATATTCCGCGGTCGCTATTAAAGGTGCGATGGGGATGTGGGTGTTATGGGATACCGAGTACACCGATTTGTTGTTTGACCATATCGCTCATTTATATGATCGTGAAAAAGGTTTCTATGAAGGGATCTTTGAGAATGGGACTGGCTTGATAAATACATTCACGTCTAACAACAATGGTATCACCTTAGAGATCCTTCTTTATAAACAAGAAGGAAAGCTGCTGAAGTATAAAGATAATGTTGCACCAAGTCTGTGGGAAAAAGCGCTTGAATCACCGTTTGGCTATGAGGGGCAGTGCTTACCTCGTAAAGGGGCTTTTAATAGTAAGCTCTAACTGCCGTTGAAAGGAAATAGATGTTGAGAAATATGGTGATTGCGGCCTCTTTGTTCTGCCTTACTTCTTGTGGGGTGGTGTACCAAGGAGTTCAAAGTGGGATGACTTCGGTTAATGAGTCGCAGATGCTGCGTCAGGGCCGTTACGGCTCATTAACCGAGCAAGAACTTGAATGGGCGCAAATTGCTTGGACCTATGTTGAAAACAATACCAACCTCACTACCGGGTTGGTGAATGCGCTGGATAACTACCCAACGACTAATCTTTCGAATTTGGCCGATTACCTTATCGCCTTGATAGCTGCACGGGAATTTGGGTTTATCACCAGTAAGGAGCACGATGAGCGATTAACATTAGTGCTCTCGTTTCTTAATGAAATGCCCTTGGGGCTGACGGGTGTACCGAATAAGGTCTATAGCACTAGCACCAGAATGATGGTCGATTATGCTAATCAGCCGGGTGAACTCGGCTGGTCCTCAATCGATATTGGTCGATTGCTTATCGCTCTGGCGATGGTCAAGCAGCGTAATCCTGAGTTTTCTGAGTATGTAGATAAAGCGGTGCTGCGCTGGAACTTCTGTGAATTAGTGACCGAAGAGGGTGAACTCTATGGGGCGGCGATCAATGACGGTAATGTCCACCGTTATAAAGAAGGGCGACTGGGTATCGAAGAGTATACCGCCTATGGTTATCTTGATTGGCAAATCGTACCTGAAAAGGCAATGATGCTAGATCCATACGAAGTGGTGACGATAAACGGTATCGATTTGTTGTTCGATGGCCGTGATCCCCGTGATTACGATGTTCTACGTCCGGTCTATAGTACACCGTACCTATTATTGGGGTTGGAATTTAACTGGGATGATATTGACGATGGACGATCATCCGACTCTGATCACACCAACGAGGTCTTGGCCACCATGGCAGATTCTGTTTACCGTATTCAGGAGTCTCGCTGGGATGTTGATCGTATCTATACCGCTCGGGGAGAGCATGTCGTCAGTGGCGAACCTTATTTTGTCTACGACGCTATCTATGCGCTGGGTACGCCGTGGATTTCGGTGGCGGAAGACGGCAGTGATCATGATGAAAAAGCGCTGGTGTCTACCCGAGTTGCTTTTCAAATGTGGGCACTTTGGAAGACTGATTATACCGATCGCTTGTTGACACTTGTTCGTGAGCTTTATGATCCCGAGCGTGGCTGGTATGAAGGGCGATATGAATTAACCAGTAGTTATGAAAAGAGCATTTCCCTGCAAACCAATGCTGGTGTACTTGAAGCATTGCTCTACAAAGCCAATGGCAAGTTGTATCAACCGACAAAAGCGCGTGAATACCGTGATGTCCAGTTTGAGTCTCGTTTTTACCACCCACAAAAATGCTTGGTGGAGACATTTAGATGAGTAGGTTATTTCAACTTGTTATTACAGCGTGTTTAGTTGCTTTCATGCCAATCAAGGCCATGGCTTCTGCGGTTGATGTAGAACTAAACTACTACTCTAAAGCAAGCCATTTGGTTAACGCTGGCCGTTACCAGCAGGCATCAGTACAGTGGCATCGGTTGACCATTCTGTTTTTGAGTTCAGAAGCAAAATTGGGGCGTAAGCGGATGTGGCAATATGCTGGGCTTTCAGAAGCATTAGCGGCCATATCGGCAGACAAAGATAATGATGCCATGGCTTACCAGTATTGGGCTGATAGCACCCGGTATTTGATGACAGGAGGGACTAACTGGAAGCAGATGAAGAAGAAGCTCCATCGGCGCTATGAGCATGCTAACACCTTACTTTCCACCCAGCTTCAGGTCGCTGATTTAGCGTCTAGTATTGATAGCGAGTGGGAAAAAGAGTTAGCAGTATTGCAAAGCTGGGATGAGAAACTATCGATATTCAGCTTTGAAAGCCCTAAGTTGGGTTTAGCCGATCGACAAGAGAGGGACATTCTCAATCAGGCAACGAGCATCCAACCTAAAGTGAGCCCTGTTTATCAACCGCCGCAGGGTGGCAAGAAGTTAAGCGGATTGAATACGTCACACAGCAAAGAGCTTCATGTTATCCCAACGGGAGAACAAGCTCTGTCATCCACAGCCCCTTCAGTGAGTGTCTCAGAAGCAACCACACCCCAAGTGGTAGAAGCTGACCGCGGTCATAGTCGTGAAGGAAGTGGAATTGACCCAGGTAGCAAGAAGGCTCTAGTACCTACAGAGTCATCGGTAAGCCGACACTTGGTTGTCTCAGATACCGAAGTTAAGCTGGAAACTGCGCCGGTGATGAGCAAAGGGATCGATATATCAGGGTCAACCCCAGTAAAAGTGACGCAATCCTCTGATCCCCAAAAAACTCAAACGTTATCTGAGTCAGTCCCTATTACTGTGCCGCTCACTGAGCCTGTTATAGAAATAAAAAAACCTGAAGTCCCCCCTCCTGTTGATGCCTCAGATAGGGTGATCGTTACTCCTCTTGAAGCAATTGAGTACGAGGAGCAAGACTTAAAGCAAATGGCTATGCCGAAAAAACAGAGTAATAATAACCAGTTAGGCATTGAGTCGGAACAAATTACTCTTCCCTCTGGACACTTCGAACAACCTGACAAACACACGGTTATCCCTTTACAGCGTAGAAGTTTTGCTCCTATTTCTCAGTAAATATTTCCAGCATAATGTTCCCGAAAACAGGTTAGCACACTTAAGGACGAGTGGTCTCCCAACCTGTCGATTGAAGCTATAGGGGTATAGATACAAGTAAATGTTCACTCTGTGATATAAAGCACCTTAAAATCACGCTTAAATGCAATTGATTGCGTAAAAAATTTGTCATTGTTATTACCGTTACTAAGCTTTATTTAAGCCCTGTTGTCGTTGTGGGTGAGTATTTAAGGAGTAACGAAGAGGGATAAGCAATGACAGCATCAGAAATAATAGTACAACAAGCTTTTAATGGCGCCAGCGACTTTTTTGATTTGACCGAAAAACAACATCAAAAACGATTATTACAACTTGCCAATACATTATATTGTTTAACTGATATCACTACTCACTACTATCAACAGCTAGCATCTTCAGATAATTGCCCTCTTGAGTTTCGATTAGCCGTTAAATTAGTGGAGTCCAAGCGTTATGTTCTCAAATTAAAACGGCCATTGATGGTTGGCGTGGTTTTCGCCATGTGGGGGGAGCATAACCGCTTAAATGAAAAAACATCGATGAATCCGAATGGTGAAGATTCGCTACGGATGAAAATGGACCAGCTCAACTGGATTGCCCAAGGCTCTGTCGTGGACTGGCATTTGTATCCGGTCGACGATGGATGTCCACATGATAGTGCGGGTATTGCAGAGAATATTCTCGAAAATAATCCGGATAAAGAGAAAGTTACGGTATTAAGGCTTACTGATGCATTACCTGCTTCTACTGGCCCATTGAAGAACTTGGCATCGGCGGATGACTCCCGTAAAGGTGGAGCAATTATTCTGGGCTGTCAGCAAGCGATGGCTGATAAAGCAGATTGTGTCATGTATACCGATGCGGATAATTCGGTGCATTTAGGCCAGTTGGGCTTATTGCTTAAACCTTATGTATCAGAAAACGCTAAAGTCGTCTTAGGTAACCGTAAGCATCCGGATTCTATTTTGGTGAAGCAAGAAGAGCGCTGGGGGGTAGGCATTAAAACGTTGCGCCATATGCAGAGAATGATTGGTCGGGCAATTTTTAGTAATAATATTAAAGATACTCAGGCTGCATTTAAGTTATATGATCGTGATGTGATAAAAGATATTCTCATCAAGCCATCAGTATATGATTTTTCATTTGATACCGATTGGATCTTTGCCTCGATGAAAGGTGAATATCCATTATTGACAGTACCATTTGCCTTTATTGATTCTGATGCTGAATCTGCGTCAATAACACAGGGGCCAATGACCACTTGGTATACATTGCTAAGTGGTTTGGCGACCGCGGCTAAAGCGCGAGATATTGATCATAACCATGAGATGGTCAGGATTTTTGAGGAGCATATTCGTAGTCATGAAGATCTTGAGTTGATTATCGATATTCTGCCTGAGCAACTTAAGGATATTGAAGATGTTGACATCGGTGATCCGCTGATTTTTGCTCCGCGAGAAATTGAACATTGGCTAGTGGAACAAAAGCAAGCCGCCTTGGAAGGTATTTTATAATTTCTCTAATGGGTAAATAAATAAGCGTAATAATAAAGCCCAAACGGCATTAGCTGAATGGGCTTTTTTGGAAACCGTAAGTTAGGCAGCTGCCTCGTCGACAAGGTAGAGGATTGATTGGTACGTAATACCACTATGGTGCGACAAGCCGATTTCACAGGTCCGGCTGTTGCTAAAGCCTCGGGAACAGTTTGTCGGTACTTGCTCTTTTAACGGTGAAACAGCGGCTTCATTGAGTTCTGGGGTAGTGAACCCCTTGTCACCAGCCCATCCACAGCACTGGATATGCTCTGGTAACACTACATTTTCAGCGCAAGCTTTTGCCAGCGTTAACATCTCCGCTTCAAGCCCCATCCTGCGTGAGCTACAGGTGACGTGTAACATAACGGTTTCCTGAATAGGAGATAGAGTGAGGTGCGGCAGCAAATAGCGCGACACAAAACCAACGGGTTCGAGTACTTCCAATGGTTTGGTAAAGTTTTCAATGCTGCGTTTGGCACAAGGACTGGTATCCATCAACACTGGATATTTGCCTTGTTCGCTGGCTTGCCACAACAGGGTTTCTAACTCTTGTACTTTTTGTGTAGCAATATCATTCATGCCTTTGCTGTCATAGGGCATGCCGCAGCATTGGCTGTTGAGTTTTTCTGGGGTGATCACCTCAAAGCCCGCTTTTTCAAGTAAGGACAGCGTCACTTCCGTTAACGGACGTTGGTCTTTGGCGGAATCCTGCTGCCCCATGGTGCGACTGGCACAAGAGGGCATATACACCACTTTGTTGCTTGATGTTATAGACCGCTCGCTGTTGATTGTATGTGTATTGGATTGCGGGATTTCTGGCATCCAGACCGGTATCTTACCACCCGTGATTTTACGAAAGCCATTGGTCATCGCTCCTACTGCATTATCACCGACAATTTTACGGGCAATCTGGTTGCTCCTAAGTCCAGCTTTCACCAAGGTCGTCGTAGTGCCAAAATGATCGGCAGTCCAACGAGCGATAGGGGTAAAGCGCTGGTATTTTTCGATACGGAGCTTTTTAACAAGATCCCCAGTATTGATGCCTACCGGACAACGATCAGCGCAAAGCCCCGTTGCTGCACAGGTATCGACGCCTTGGTATTCAAAGACTTCTTTTAATTCATCGACCGGTGGTCGCTTGATGTTACCCGCTAGGTATTGACGTTCTCGGTGTTGCAGTTCGCGGTAAAGGACGATTCGTTGGCGTGGTGACAAGGTGAGTGCTCGTGATGGGCAGACCGGCTCACAAAACCCGCATTCTATACAACGATCAACCAGTTCGTCAGCTGCAGGCATAGGCTTGAGGTTGGAAACATGTGCTCGCTCATCATCATTGATGATTACGCCCGGGTTCAATAGCCCTTCTGGGTCGAACAGGGTTTTAATTTGCTTCATCAAGGAATAGCCGTCATTGCCCCATTCCAGTTCAACATATGGAGCCATGTTACGGCCTGTTCCGTGCTCCGCTTTGAGTGACCCTTGGTATTTGACCGCCACAAGCTCGGCAACGTCATCCATAAAGTTGCCGTAACGATTGATCTCTGATTCGTCATCAAACCCTTGGGTGAAAACGAAATGCAGGTTTCCTTCTAGGGCATGGCCGAAAATAATCGCTTCGCTGTAGTGGTATTTGTCAAACAGTTGCTGCAGCTCCCGTACGCCCATTGCAAGGTGCTCGACAGGAAATGCGACATCTTCAATGATCACCGTTGTCCCTGTTTCCCGAACAGCGCCGACGGCAGGAAACATTCCCTTTCGGATAGCCCATAGACTCGCAACGGTATTAGCATCGATGGTAAACGGTGTGGAATGCGTAATGGTGAAGCCTTCTAGCGCCGTCATTACCTCAAGACATTGCTGTTCTAGTTGATGGCTGCAACTGGCTCGGGTTTCCACCAGCAGTGCGGCCGATTCCAGATCAAGAGCTTGAATATAGTCCGGCATTCCCGGTTTATCTGCGACGGATTGCAATGCTCTGCCATCCATCATCTCAACAGCTGAGACATTGGTTTTGGCAATCACTGACACTGCCTGGCTGGCCGTTTCGATATCTTGGAAAACTAATAAAGCAGAAGCTTTGTGCGGATGTTCAATAACGGTGTTATAGGTGATGTCGGCAATAAAGCCCAAGGTACCTTCTGACCCAATCATTAGGTGCTCAAGCACCTCAATTGGGTCGTGATAGTCAACTAAGGCGTTGAGGGCATAACCGGTGGTATTTTTAAGTCGGTATTTGTGACGGATTTTTTCTGACAGTTCGGTATTGTGTTGGGTGGCCAGTACAAGCTGCGTTAAACCATCAATTAGATCTGGCCGGTTGGCTTTGAAAGCGCCAATGCTATCTTCGTTGCCCGTATCGAGCACAGTGCCGTCAGTAAAGATGATGGTCATACTATCGACGGTTTTATAGGAATTCTGTGCGGTACCACAGCACATGCCACTGGCATTATTGGCGGCGATACCGCCGATCTTACAGGTGTTGATTGACGCTGGATCTGGGCCTATTTTCCGTTGGTATGGGGCAAGATAGCGATTGGCATCGGCACCAATAACACCGGGTTGAAGGCGTATTTTGTCACCTTGTTCAAGAATGGTATGTCCGCGCCAGTCATCAGTCAGGGTAATGAGCACAGAATCTGACACGGCTTGGCCAGATAAGCTGGTTCCTGCAGCTCGAAAAGTGAAAGGCACATCCAGTTGACGGCAGGTTTGAATGGTGAAAATGACTTCATCTAAATGATTCAGGCGCAGAACAAGCTCAGGGATGAGTCGGTAGAAACTGGCGTCAGTGCCGTAAGCAAGCCGCTTGGCTTCTTCTGTGATGATCCGCTCTTGATCGATCTTGGTCGCGAGTAGGGTTTCTAGCTGTTGATATTTGTTTTCCATTGCTGATCCTGCATCAGTCAGTGTTACTGAATGGTTGAATGCTGTATTTATCTTACTGTTATCAATCACTATTGTTGGAATGTTTGGTTGGGATTGAGAGTTAGGGCTATAAATTTTGTTTGATGTACTTGATGTACTTGATGTACTTGCCGTACTTAATGTACTTGCTGTAGTTGTTTGGCGATGCAGGCCAGAAATTAGCTGGCCTGATACGTTTTATTGATTAGGGACATTTAACCCATAAGTACATCGGTAATATGCAGGCCATAGATGAGGAAAAGGCCGATAATACCGCTCATAACGAGGTAGTAGAACGTAGGGATCACGGTCTTGCGTAGTGTTGCACCTTCACGGCCAAGTAAGCCAACCGTAGCGGATGCGGCAACCACGTTATGAATTGCAATCATGTTCCCTGCTGCAGCGCCAACGGCTTGTAGGGCGACAATCGCTGCACTCGAGACCGTCAAGGTTTGTGCTACTTCGAACTGGAACTGGCTGAACATCATGTTGGAAACGGTGTTCGAGCCCGCGATGAAAGCCCCTAGAGCCCCGATAGTGGCACTCAATGCCGGGAAGAAATCACCGACCAAATCAGATACAAAGTTTGCTGTTGTGACTGGCATACTGGCCAAGTCAGCCGCATTGACTCCTGAGTTGATAAAGATACGCACCATCGGGATGGTGAAGACCAAGACGAAACCGGCTCCAATTAATGTTTTGCTCGACTCTTTGAACGCTTCGGATAATGGGCTGAGCTGGCGTGATTGCATCAATACCGCCACAATCGCAACAAACACCAAAATGCCACCCGGTAGGTATAGAGGTTGGATAGAAGCACTGATCCCTGTTTCGCCCAGAATATTCGAAAATGAAAGACTGACACTGACTAAAAAGGCTTTAAAGTCTGCGCTGACCCGGCTTGCAACCAAGACAACAGCAAGCAAGACATACGGTGTCCAAGCCATGACTAGATTCATTGGTTTATCGGTCGCTTTAAGGTCAATTTTCAGTGAACCTAGCCACTCTTCAGGCCATTTATCTTCGCTTTCAAAGTCCCATTGCTTTTTCGGTACAAGGAAGCCTTTCTTCGCGGCTGAAACCACAATAGCCAAACCTAACAAGCCGCCAATCAATGATGGGAACTCAGGTCCAAGCAGCATACCGGTCAAGGCGTATGGTACGGTGAAGGCGACACCAGCAAACAGGGCGAAAGGTAAGATGTCCAAGCCTTCAGTCCAGCTTTTGTTCTTACCGAAAAAGCGAGTCAGCATCATTGCCATTAGCACCGGTATCATAGTACCGATAGTGGCGTGGATTAATGCCACGTTGGTGGTGATCTGCTGCAGGTAAATATCCCAGTTTGAACCTTGGCTGATCAGGGTTTCACTGATGTTGTGAGTATCAAGGCCCTTGTTAACACCGACAATAATAGGGGTACCGACCGCGCCAAATGAAACCGGGGTAGACTGGATCATCATGCCCATCAGTACAGCGGCAAGTGCAGGAAAACCGATAGCGACCAAAAGTGGGGCTGCAATTGCTGCTGGGGTACCGAAGCCGGATGCCCCTTCAATAAACGAGCCAAAACACCAAGCAATGATGATGGCTTGTATCCTGCGATCACTGGAGATGTCTGTGAAGCCGTTACGTATGGTAGTAATGGCTCCGGTGTGTTTCAGCGTATTGAGGAGAAAAATCGCACCAAATACAATCCACAATACTGAGACGGTAATGGTGAGACCTTGTAAAGAAGAAGCCAAAACACGGTTTGCAGACATGTCCCAGCAAAACAGGGCGATGGCAACGGTTAGCAAGAAAGCAACAGGCATTGCTTTCTTGGCGGGCCAGTTCAGCCCAACCAGTAAGATAGCGGCAACCACTATCGGTGAGAATGCAACGAGTGCAAGTAGGGTGTCGTTCATGATTTTCAATCCTTCGGAGTGCTGTTTTGTAATGCATAACCTATGCATCAATGAACATATTTGTTTTTGATTTATATTTGTTTTGTTAACTGAGTGTGACGATATAGCTTTATTTTTATTTGGTATAGGGAAATAATGAAAAACATTTCTTCCAAAAATGGATAAATAATGGCGAAAGCAGATGACCTGATCTTGTTTGCTCAGGTAGTAGAGCATGGCTCTTTCAGTAAGGTTGCAGAGTTGAATTCCCTTACAAACTCCGTGGTTAGCAAGAGAATTGCCCGTCTGGAGGATGATCTCGGGGTACAACTACTTTACCGAACTACCCGTAAACTTACGGTCAGTGAGGCTGGGAAAGTGTTATATCAGGGTTCAAAAAATGTGAAGCAAGCCGCGATGGAAGCCTTGGATGCGGTTAGTGGGTTTGGTGAAAAAGTCAGCGGTCATGTCAAGATGTCTGTACCAACCATCTCGGGCGACTTGCTGCTGGCAGATGCGGTTGCAGAGTTTTGTACCGACCACCCCGGCTTTACGGTCGATATGTCACTTGATAACCGTTTTGTTAATCTCATTGAAGACGGTTACGATTTGGTGATCCGTACTGGGTATTTGGAAGACTCTAGTCTGATTGCTAGGCATATCCTCGACTCACAGTGGGTGATTTGTGCTGCGCCGAAATATATTTCCCGAAACGGAAAGCCGGATGTACCACAAGATCTGGTCGATCATAACTGCCTGCAGTATGCCTATCAAACGACAGGGGCTTCGGAGTGGCAATTTATCGGTAAGCAGGGTAACTATATTCTTCGTGTTAGCGGTAATTTTTCAACCGATAACGCAACGGCTTTAAGAAAAGCGGCATTGGGTGGGTATGGAATAGCCTATGTGCCGCGTTGCTTGGTTTATCACGATCTCATGGAAGGGAAGCTCGTTGATCTTTTTCCTGAGTTGGTGGGCAAGCGCTTAGGTATTTATGCGGTATACCCCTATACTCGCCAGCCTTCGCAAAAAATAAAGCTGCTGATAGAGCATATCAGAGCCCGCTATCTCGATATTCAGCACGTCTTCTAGAAAGCTACTTGCTCAAATGAAGAGATGAGTTTAGTCAAATAAGATGCTGGTATAATCAGCCAATTGCTCTTCAGAGAACCGGTCGACAAAACAGGCTTTTTGTTCAGAGTCACAATACACCTTATTGCTGAACGAATAGCGGGTGGTATCGAAGTTATTGGTGCCAACTCTATTGATCAATTCCATCATGTTGTCTTGGGCTTCTTGACCCAAGAACTCTTTGGTAAAGGCCATCGAGATCCCGTAGTTATCGACACAGAACCCAGCTTGTCGATCGCAGAGTACGCCTTTATCTGGGGAGAAGATCGGCTCGTGTATAGTATGTTGTTCCCCAAGTGATGATTGGCTAGCGAGCAATAAACTGAGTGAAAGCAGGAGCGGTTTCATGACGGGCACCTTGCCGAAATGGGTTTCAACTAGTATTGCTCAGATGTGACCAATTCCCAAGTTGCAGTGTGTATTCTCAAGTAATTTATTTTTATTACAAAGCCATACAATTTTCTTGGCCATATTTTTGCGATGGTTGGCAGAAAATTGATTTTTAACACAATATTATAATCTCAATCTGTTTCTACTAAGGTCAGCTATGAACTGGTATATCCACGTATTAAAAAAATATGCCGTCTTTAAAGGTCGGGCTAGACGCCAAGAATATTGGTATTTCTTCTTGTTTAACATCATCATCAGCATCGCATTATCAATGATTGATTCAGCTCTGGGGAACCCTGGGGCCGGTGAAGGTGCAGGGCTTATCGGTACAATTTATTCTCTTGCTATACTTATTCCGAGTATCGCGGTTGGTGTGCGCCGTCTGCATGATACTGGTCGAACTGGCTGGTGGATGCTGCTCGGTTTGATCCCGCTAATCGGTGTGTTGGTATTGATGTATTTCTTTGTGCAAGACAGCCAACCCGTGGTCAACGAATACGGTCCGAACCCGAAAGATCCTTCCTCGATAAACCTTTCGATCTAAGTTTTGAGTGGCAGCTGGATAAGCATTCCAGGCTGCCACAATCTTATGGGACTGTATTATTTTTAAGAACTGACACAGATTTCTCTTATTTGAAATATGCGGTATTTCCGACTAAACCCAATTCATTTAATAGTTTAGCCCTTTATGGCTTTTAAATGCCCTTCCAAAGCAATCCTCCAAATCCTCTACAATTAAATCCAATATTTAGAGATTTCATCTGGATTGCATGTTTTTTACAGATGGTGGTAAATCTTTTACGACATATTGGTTGGCTATTAATTTAAGTAAAACCACAGCGTTACGTGGAGTAGCATGATGAGAATGAACAAGATAGCACTCTCGGTATTGGCGGTTTGTGTTGGGTTCTCTGCGGGGACCTTAGCGTCAGGAAAATATGATGACAGTGATGATTCTTCGTCCTATTCAAGTAAAAAAGATGATGATTCATATTCGAAAAGTGACAGTGATAGCTACACATCAAGCTATCAGTCAAACAGTGGAGGAGGTCATTCTAGTGGTGGCTATTCCAATGATGGTGGTTATTCTAATGGCGATGGCTACTCCAATAGCGGTGATTCGGGTGACGACAAAGACGATGGTGATGATACTAAAAAGCGCTTGGCGTTGAATCTTGTCGGTACTGGTGAAAAGTACACAACGACAGTCCCCCCTTTAGAAAAATATGGGCCACCATTGGATGCAGAATGCTTTGATGTCGAGTTGAAGAATATTCACGATGGAGAGCACATTGGTTGGGCGACGGATTGTTTATCTGAAATTATCGGGGATCCTGGAGTTGGGCTTCAATTAGTTGGTACCACGTTTTTTTATCTACCCGATGGGTTGATAGTGACCAGAGGGGATACCACGGTCCGGCCAGTGCTGACAACGATAGTGACACCCGAAGGTAAATCTATTTCCCATATTACCGGTGCTTCTAGCGATGAAAATGCGGTAATCAAAGCCTCCGGTGAATATCAGTGGCACAAAGGTACTGCCCGCCTATCAGGTATGGTTGACCTATCAAACTTTGACGGCTCGGAAGGCTCACCAATCTTTTTTGACTGCTTGTTTATCATTGAACTAGAAGAGTATCAGCCGAAGTTTAACTCTTGGTATGATAGATATCGCTATCGCTATGAACATAATAGTTATTATGAAGAGCATCAGAGTGATAACTATTATGGTAAGCATGATGATAGCGGTCATGATGACAATGATTACTCATATAACAGCTATGGTTCTGATGACAGCTACGAGAAGAGCGATAAAGATAATAGCTATAACAATGGCCATCAATATGGCAAAGATCGTTATGACAACAGCAGCGGTCGAGGAAATAAATCTTATTAAATCATAGAATTGAACATTGAAAACAGTGAAGCCTGACGTTACCGTCAGGCTTCACTGTTATAACAACTCTATTTCGTAGATGTATTCATCACTATTTTTGAGCAAACGTGTAGGTGCGGTATCCACCTATTAAGTTGCGAGCTTTGTAGCCGTTATTAACCAACTGGCGATAAGCCACATTGCCTCGCAGGCCGACAGCACAATAGATGATGATCTCTTTGTCCTTAGGCAATTCGCCTAAACGCTGGCGAAGTTGATCGACAGGAATATTCACCGCGCCTTCCAAATAACCAACATTCTTAAGCTCGCCTGGGTTGCGAACATCTAGCAGCAGTTGGTTATCAGTAAGAGTACCAATTTCATCGTAGTGAATCGGTGTAGCATCACCTTTGATGATGTTGTTCGCTACAAATGCTGCTTGGTTGATCACATCCTTGGCACTGCCATATGGTGGTGCATAGGTTAGTTCAAGGTGCTGAAGTTGTTCAACGGTCATGCCTGCACGCTGGGCGACAGCAAGTACATCTATTCGCTTGTCTACTCCATCTTTACCTACAGCCTGTGCGCCAAAAATCTTGCCAGAACTTGGCGAAAACAAGAGCTTCAGTGAAACCGTTTCTGCGCCAGGGTAGTAGCTAGCGTGGCTTGCCGTATGAACATAGACTTTCTCGTACTCGACAGCCTCGTGTTTTAGCTGCTTTTCGTTCTTACCTGTTGAGGCAACGGCCAGATCGAAGACTTTGCAAATCGCGGTACCTTGAGTACCTTGATAGGTTTCGCTGCGGCCAAGCATGTTGTCTGCAGCCATGCGCCCTTGACGGTTCGCTGGGCCGGCAAGAGGAACAAATGTTTGATTACCAGTGACGAAATCAGTTTCTTCGATAGCATCACCGACCGCGTAAATCGACGGGTCGCTGGTTTGCATACTTGCGTTGGTGTAGATGCCGCCAAGCTCGCCAATTTGTAGGCCGGCTTCAGCAGCCAGCGTTGTTTCAGGGCGGACGCCAATGGCCATAATCAGGATATCGGTATTCAACGTCTCGCCATTATTGAGGTGGAGGCTAAGTTCACCGCATAGGTGCTGGTGGTCGGCGCTTTCGCCTGCATCTTCGTTGGCGATAGAGGTACTAGGGCGGTATTCGACTGATTCAAGCGCAACCCCTAAGCGAAGATCAACGCCCTTGTCTCGGATTTCCTGATGAACAAAACCGGCCATCTCACGATCAACGGGCGTCATGACTTGATCTGCCATTTCAACCAGTGTGGTTTTGATCCCTAGCTGGTGGAAGGCTTCCATCATTTCAAGGCCAATAAAGCCACCACCAACAACAGTCGCATGTTCAGGCTTGTTCATTTCGATCGTTTTAAGGATCTTATCCATATCAGGGATGTTGCGCAGAGAGTGTGTCAGCGGATTATCAATGCCCTGAATTGGCGGAATCACGGGCGCAGCCCCTGGGCTTAACAGGAGAAAATCATACGTTTCGTTGTATTCTGAGCCATCGAACAGATTCTTTATCGTAACACTTTTGGCTTTACGATCGATTGCGACCACTTCATTCATCACTCTGACATCGACATTGAAGCGGGCAAGAAAGCTTTCTGGTGTTTGAAGCAACAGCTTACTGCGGTCTGTAATATCACCACCAATATGGTAGGGCAGGCCGCAGTTAGCAAAAGAGACAAACTCGCCTCGCTCAAACATGATGATTTCAGCATCTTCACTCAATCGGCGAGCACGTGCGGCTGCTGATGCGCCACCAGCGACACCGCCCACAATCAAAATCTTGGTCATTGCATTCTCCGTCTGCCCTAAAATTAGGGGGCTACAGTATCTCGATTCATGATGGCTTCCAATATAAATAATTAAATTAGAAAAAGCTAATTTAATTTGTGCTAAATTAGTGTTGACTGAAACCTATACTTTAGTATTCTCTAATTAAATGATGTAGGTGAACTGCTAGGAGAAGATATGGCATTTGAAATCCCATGGGATGCATTGGCCGGGGGAATATTGCTAGGGGTATCTGCCTCAATGTTGTTATTGCTGAATGGCCGGATTGCAGGCATCAGCGGTATTGTCTCGGGTTTATTGGCTCCTAAAGAAGGTGAGGTGTCGTGGCGGCTATTGTTCGTTATTGGCATGCTGGCCAGCGGCTTATTGGCACCAGCATTAGGGTTTTCTTTGCCTGAAACCTTGCCGGTATCTTCATTCTTGTGGGTTGGGATAGCCGGTTTATTGGTTGGCGTTGGTACCAAAATCGGTAACGGTTGTACTAGTGGCCATGGTATCTGCGGAATGGGACGGTTATCCAAACGTTCAATCGTCGCAACCTGCATTTTCATGGGCGTGGCGGTAGCCACTGTTTTTGTTCGCTTGCATGTGCTGTAACAGGAGCTCAAAGATGAAAGGGTTATCTCAATTAGTGGCTTTATTGACAGGGCTACTGTTTGGCTTGGGGATGATGATATCTGGCATGGTCGATCCCCATCGTGTACTGGGCTTTTTAGACATTGCTGGCGCTTGGGATCCGAGTTTGATGTTTGTGATGGGTGGCGCACTCGCTGTTTTTCTGCCGGTATATCTATTGGTGATAAAAAAACGTTCAGCTCCGGTATGTGCTGAGACGTTCGAGATCTCAAACAACAAAGTGATTGATAAAAAGCTTGTCGGTGGCGCGGTATTGTTTGGTTTAGGGTGGGGGATTGCCGGTATTTGTCCCGGCCCGGCAGTGACTTCGACCTTTGGGCTTAACCCGTCGATGTTAGTCTTTATTGTGATGATGTTGATAGGGATGGGGGCTGGTGCTGCTCTGGTCAAACGCTAATGAGCACAAGGGTGGGGACAGATTAAAGGGAGGGCACCTATAAGTGCCCTTTTTGGGCTGGCTACATTATTCTTGATTGAACCATTGCAAGGTTTCACTCAATGACGTCACACTGCCAATAACAATTAATGCGGGACTAACAGCGTCTTTTGCCAGTTCTGGCAACGTTGCAAGTGTACCGGTAAGCACGCGTTGGTCATGGCGTGTGCCGTTTTCAATAATGGCACAAGGTGTTTCTGCGGCAAGGCCATGGGTGATCAGCTTGTCGCAAATATGGCCGCTCTGTTTCAAACCCATATAGAAGACTAGGGTGTTGTTGGACTGTGCCAGTGAGCCCCACTTAATCTCGCGGCCGTCTTTCTGGACATGACCTGTGATGAACTGGACGCTTTGAGCGTGGTCTCGATGGGTCAGCGGGATACCTGCATAGGCGGTAGCACCTGCTGCGGCAGTGATCCCCGGTACGACTTCATATTTGATACCAAATTTGGCTAACTCTTCGAGTTCTTCACCACCACGGCCAAAGATGAATGAGTCACCACCTTTCAGGCGGACAACACGCTTACCTTCTTGCGCTTTTTGAACCAAAATCTGGTTGATTTGATCTTGTGGGACACAATGGAAATCGAGTTTTTTACCGACGTAAATCATCTCTGCTGATGCATCTGCCAGTGCAAGGATATCTGTTGAAACCAGACGGTCGTACACCACGACGTCTGCAGCTTGGATAACCTTTAGGCCCTTTACTGTCAGTAGATCTGGATCACCCGGTCCGGCACCGACAAGGGAGACAAAGCCGCTGTTTGGTAATGCGCGGTTGGTGGTCATAAGCAACGCCTTTTTAAAATTTGGATATAAAAAGTAGCACTCGTCCGGCTAAATTCACCTTAAGGAGTTATTACTTTTTATAGCCAAAACAATACAATACGTGGTGTAAGTTAGATACAGGCCCCGAACATTCTATTCAGGGCCTGTTGCAAGGATTACTTAATGCTTAGTGCAGGCTCTGCATTAACCGCTGAATCATTTTCTACGTTAATTGCCGGCGCTGTTTTTGCGTGCGTTAGGTATAACGGAATACACGTAAATAGCAGGCCACCAACAAGGTTACCTAGGATGGTTGGGATAAGGTTGAAGTTCAACCAAGTTGCAATACCAAAATCTGCACCCAGCATCATACCGAGTGGGAACAGGAACATGTTCACCACTGCGTGCTCAAATACTAATGCGAAGAAAATAAAGATAGGTAGCCACATTGCTGCAATTTTACCGGCTACGCTACGGGCCGTCATGTTACCAATTACGCCCAAACAAACCATTAAGTTACAAAGAATGCCGCGAACAAAACAGGTGATCCAGCCATTTGCGCCAAGTTCTTCGAAACCAACGGTACGTGCTGTTGCTGCCTTAATAAAAGTTTGTCCTACTGCACCAGGTTCAACACTGAAGTTCATGGTGAATGAGAGAGCGATAAGGAAAGCAACGATCAGTGAGCCGACCAGGTTACCAAGGCCAACCAGTCCCCAGCAACGCAGAACGTGACGCCAAGTAATGCCTTTGCGGTTGTCGAATTTTGCCAGTGGGGCAAGACCAAATACACCGGTAACCAGGTCATAGCCCATTAGGCTTAAAATACAGAAGCCAACAGGGAAGACTAGCGCGCCGACAATGCCAATCCCAGTTTGTGTGATAGCGGTGATCGCCACCACAACGGCTAACGAGAGAATAATACCCGCCATCGTGCCACGTAATATCAGGTCACGTGTAGAGGTGCGCATTTTCGCTTCGCCAGTGTCAATCATTGTCTGAACGAATTCCATCGGTTTTGAATAGGACATCATGTCACTCCAAAAAGTTAAAGTTAAAATTGAATAGTCAAAGGCTCGCATACCAGTGTCGGGCAGTGAGCCTTTTTGCTATTTAATTTTTTTGCGGCTTAACTTTTTCTTGATTTACGCTGCGATTTCAACCTTGCCGTTAGTGACTCGGGCATTAAATACTTTAATGTTGAAACGTTCATCTTCCATGCACACACCGGTAGATAGATTGAAGCGCTGCTTTTTCAGCGGGCTAGCAACCCAAAGCGCGTCTTGGTGCTGACAAATTAGGCCGCGAGAAAGTACGTTTGAACGGGCAAACGGATCCATATTGCTGATAGCGAACACTTCTTCGGCAACACTGGGGCGGAAAATGGCAACTTGCTGGCCGTTGAATAGCGCACAAACGCCTGTCCCTGGGGTGATATCTTGGATATCGCAAATTAGCTCAAAAGCCATGATTAATTCTCCAATTCAACGTGCAGGATATCGCCAACGGCATCGGGGTGTTTTTCGGTGAACGTCGCAGGTCGGTGCTGGTCACGCTCGGCAACAAATACCACGTTGTCATCACGAAGATCAGCGTTGATGAAGTGGGCAAAACGCGTTAGTTGCGATTCGTCGTTGATCGTGGCTGTCCACTCACACTCATACTCATCAACTAACTTGGCAACGTCCAGTTCTAGTTGGGTGTTGATGCCAAGTTTGTCATCAATAATCACTTCTCGCAGGTAGTCAACGCCACCTTCCATGTTGTCCATCCATACAGAGGTACGCTGCAGTGGCGCAGCTGTGCGGATGTAAAACATCATGAAGCGGTCGATGTACTTGATGAGCGTTTCTTGGTCTAAGTCGCTGGCCAGTAGATCGGCGTGGCGAGGTTTCATACCACCGTTGCCGCATACGTACATGTTCCAGCCGGCGTCGGTTGCAATTATGCCAAGATCTTTACCCTGTGCTTCTGCACATTCACGGGTACAGCCTGAGACTCCAAACTTCATCTTGTGAGGAGTACGGATCCCTTTGTAGCGGTTCTCAATGTAAGAGCCCAGACCGACAGAGTCTTGAACACCGTATCGACACCACGTCGAACCCACACAAGTTTTCGCCATACGCAGTGCTTTTGCGTAGGCTTGGCCTGTTTCGAAACCAGCGTCAATTAGCTTGCGCCAGATCACTGGAAGATCATCTTTCTGAGCACCAAATAAGCCGATACGCTGAGCACCGGTTACTTTGGTGTACAGGTTGTATTCTTCGGCAACCGCAGCAAGTGCACCAAGGGCTTGTGGGGTAACTTCACCACCGGCCATACGTGGAATAACCGAATAAGTACCGTCTTTTTGGATGTTACCAAGGAAGTTATCGTTGGTATCGTGCAGCTTAACCAATTGAGGTTTGAGGATATGTTCACCCCAGCACGAAGCCAGAAGAGAGCCTGCTAGTGGTTTACAAACTTCACAGCCGTAGCCTTTACCGTATTTCTCTAGGAGCTCATCAAAGGTTTTGATTTCTTCGATGCGGATCAGATGGAAAAGCTCCTGGCGTGAATAGGCGAAGTGCTCACACACATCGTTTTTCACTTCGATACCTGATTTAGCCAATTCAGCATTGAGCACTGAGGTGACCAGCGGAATACAACCACCACAGCCAGTACCGGCACCGGTAACGGCTTTGATATCAGCTAGAGTATGGTTGCCGTCAGTGACAGCTTGGGCAATTTTTGCCTTGGTCACATCGAAGCAAGAACAGATCACGGCAGTATCAGGTAGCGAATCTGCACCTAACGCGGGTTTTTCAGCACCGGCGTGGGCAGGCAGGATCAATGTGTCCGGATGCTCTGGCAGGTCGATTTCGTTGAGCATTAACTGAAGTAGGTCGCCATAGTCAGAGGTATCACCCACCATTACAGCACCGAGTAGCTTCTTGTTGTCCTCGGAGACAATGATGCGCTTGTAAACTTCTTGCTCTTCGTTCTGGTATACAAAGCTTTTACAGCCAGGTGTGCGACCATTGGCATCACCAATTGAGCCAACTTTTACCCCAAGCAGTTTCAGCTTGGCGCTCATATCAGCGCCTTCAAATTGGTTATCTTCACCAATAATATGTGAAACAGCGACCTGTGCCATTTTGTAACCCGGTGCAACTAGGCCATAGAACATTTCATTCCAAGAGGCACATTCACCAATAGCATAGATGTTGTCGTCTGACGTCTGGCAGGTGTTATTGATAGCGATACCGCCACGAGGAGCAACATCAAGCTCCATTTGACGAGCTAGCTTGTCTTGTGGACGGATACCTGCTGAGAAAACAATGAAATCAGTCTCTAGCTCAGTACCATCAGCAAAACGCATTACGTTACGGGCATTAGTACCTTCCGGAGCGATTTCCAGCGTGTTTTTTCTGGTGTGGACATTTACGCCCATACGTTCAATCTTCTGGCGAAGCTGATTACCACCTGCCATGTCTAGCTGTTCAGCCATTAGCTTTGGCGCAAATTCAACAACGTGGGTTTGTACACCTAGTGCCTTTAGAGCACCAGCGGCTTCAAGGCCAAGTAGGCCACCACCGACAACAACACCGACTTTGCTATTTTTTGCTGACGCTTCAATCGATTTAAGATCTTCGATAGTACGGTAGACAAAACAGTCTTTGCTTTCATTGCCTTTGATAGGTGGAACAAACGGGAAGGAGCCAGTTGCGAGGATTAACTTGTCGTATTGAACTTCACGACCAGTGCTGGAGTGGACGATGCGTTTTTCTCGGTTGATGTTAATGGCACGTTCACCGAGGAGAATATTGATGGAGTGTTTCTGGTAGAAGCCTTCTTTAACGAGCGAAAGTTCTTCGGCGGTATGGTGGGAGAAGTACGATGAAAGGTGAACCCGATCATAGGCGACACGAGGTTCTTCGCAAAATACCGTTACCTCGTAATTGTCCATATTGGCTTTATCGACTAATTCCTCGATAAAGCGATGGCCCACCATTCCGTTGCCGATGATGGCCAATCTCACTTTGCTCATAAGATCCTCTACTACAAAGTCATAAATTCTGAATGGAATCTTAATGAGACAGAGTGTGAATAAATATGACGTAAATCAATTACAGTTTTGAATAACCCTAAAGAGGTACCCTTTTGTAAATCAATGATTTAACTAATATAATATTGTATTACAAGAATAAATATGGGGGATTTAAACAATAAATATGAAAGAGATAGCGTTGTAGTTGTGTTGTTTTCTTACAGATTATGAAGCTTGTGTGACAGAAAAATAATTCTATGTGACGCCGGTCTTTAATTGGTGTGGTTATGTAATGATAACTTGGCAAAAAAACATATAAAAAACATAAATATTTTATTAAATCAATCGTTTAATCGGGGTTTATCGTCAGAGGGAATGAGATTTTCATTTAGGATAGCCGAGCGTCTGAAAGTAGTTTAATAAACTCATGGAACCGATAATGATAAAAAATACACAACCTCTATGCTTGGCTCTGGCCATTGCAGCTACGCTCACAGCCTGTAATGAAATTGATACCTCAGAAGATCCTCGGCAGTATGTGCCTTATAACCTGGATCAGGTGATCTATCCGAACGACATTCTACTAACCGATAGTGATGGTACCTTAGAGCTAGAACAAGAAGCGAATGGCGGCGAAGTCGATTATAGGAACTACGAAAATGTCTACGGTGCTCTCGATGGTTGGTCAACCGGCTATCCCATTCTGCTGCCACTTTCTGGCCCTGAGGATGCGCTTGATACGACGACGTTGACTGAGAAAACCTATATCTTGAATGTTGCAACTGGCGAGCTACTCAAACCCAATCAGGACTATGTCGTTGAGGTCACCGAGTCGGGTGATATTCAGGTGATGCCGAAAGTTGTGCTGCCAGAATCGACAACCTTCGTTCTTGCGCTTTCGGATGGTATTACTGACATTTCTGGTAATACATTAAGACGGTCTAACTTTTATCAAAGCCTAGTTGAAGGTGACAATTTAGATCATGCTAAAGGCGATGCTTTTGCGAGTCAGATTCAAAGTAACCACAACGATTTAGTAGCAGCAGGTGTTCAAGACAGCATTGTCTATAGTGCACGCTTTACAACTCTGAGTGCCTATCCAGTAATGGATGCTGCGATTAACAATATTCCAGATCAGGCTGTAATAAATGTTAGTCCGATCGATCAGTCAGATAACGCAGACGTATGGACATATTCGGCGACGATTAAGGTTCCTTACTATCTTGAGCTACCAGAGATAAATGGTGAGAACGGTACCTGTGAAGTGCCACAATTATACGATGACACTGAAAGTATCGAGTATAAAACGGTTGCTGCTGACAAAATTAGCCACTGTGAATCACTGTATAGTTGGTGGAAGGGGGGTAATGGAGAATTTGTACATGGTGGCAATCCAGAGCCTGCTGCGACAATTGAAGCACTGGAAATCCCGGTTATTATCTATGCTCCAAACGGCTGGCAACCTTCTCAGATCACTGCTTTGCCTGCCACTATTTTCGTTCATGGTATTACTGGCAAAAAAGAGTCAGCGCAAACTATGACAAAGCGAGTAACAGAAACCAATCGCCTAGTCTTTGCTATCGACCAGCCATTGCATGGTGAGCGAGGTGTGAACCTAGATGAAGACCCTGAACCGGAAATCACGGCTTCAAGTGGCGAAGTAAACCAAGAAAAATCAGTCTATCTCAACTTACTTAGTGCTTTAACTTTACGTGATAACCAGCGTCAAGCTGTACTTGATCAGCTTACCTTGAGGAGAGCCCTGAATCGTACTGATTTTGTAGATTCATCGGATGTGAGCTTAATCGGTCACTCTTTAGGTGGCATTATCTCAACCATGGTGAGTGATTTATCTCAGGATTATCCAGAGCTTAATTTTAGCACGGCCACTCTTGCAGTGCCGGGTATGCATCTAACTGATCTTGTAATGAATTCACCTTTGCTTGGCGGTGAAGTTGAAGGAGAGATCCGAAGCTCAAGTGATATTCAGCTAGCTGTTGCTGCGATGGTCGGGGTGTATGATGAAGAGACGCAAACCAAGGTTGAAGGCTTAGATGCTTTGGAAGTGTACAAGGCGGAGAGTACAGAAAACGCTGATAAAGCTGCCAGTATAGAAGATACGGTTTATTCTATGGTGACGAAAGATATGTTCCCAGGGGTGCAGGCGGCAGTGGATGCAGGCGACCCAGCTAACTTTATCAGGCGCCAGCGTGAAAACAAACAGCAGCCGATTTTGTTAATTGAAGCCGCAGGGACTTGTGATTACTACAAGCCAGAGACCTGTGTAGAAGGAGTGGACTACATACCTGATAATGTTGTCGTAAACAATGTACCGGGTAAACCACTGGTAGGTACTGAGCCATTGATTAGACATTTAGAGCTGACCGCTATTTCAGACGATACGACGGTATCTGAAGATGCAGTTATTCGCGGTGTCGTAAGAGCCAAGCATGGCGGTCATGGTACGTACCTGTTCCCTTATGAAGGGCCTGTCATCTACACAGATCCACTATACCCTGAAGGCCGACCTATGACGCTAGGTGATCGAGGCTTTATGGAGCATATTGGTGATATTGAGGCTTCGATGTCGATGCAACAGCAAGCGATTGTTAGCTTCATTGAGTCTGGTGGTAAAACAGTTGAAATTGAAGACAGCGCCATTGTGCACTAATCACAATATTCACCAAAAGTGATGAGTAAATAGCCATGGGGCAACCATGTGAGTGATTGCCCCTTGCAACTCGGCATGATTTTGGTAAAACGAAAGTATATTTGAGTGATACAGAGAAACAGGGATGAACGAATCAGCCAAGTCAGTGGCAGAAAAGTTACTAAGTTCGGCAATTTTGGAGCAAGTGAAAAAACAAGGTGCCATTAATGCCCTCGAAGAGGTTTACAGTAAAGCTCGCTATGCACGTTTTACCCGTGTGAAATGGAGTGGTAACTTTTATGATGGCCTTCTATTTGACGATGGCAGTACCATCAGCGTTTATCCAGCATCTTTTAACAAACTCACGCTAATTGCTGCTAAGTCTGGCGTCGCTGTGTCAGCCTAAGCCCTCTTTCAGAGTGAAAATGAACCCTTTGGGCCAATGTCCAAAGGGTTTTTATTTACTTAAAACCAAGCGTTCCATTTTTGGAAAGTAAGATTTCAGTTGCGAGTGTTGAAGTGCTCCTAACGACCATATAAGTTGCTAACTGACCAAACAAAACTAGGGTAATCAATGGATGGTTGCCTTGATTATAGGGATTTATCGTTGTTGGAGTACGATTAATGAACCATAAAACCACGGGGAAGATCCATCTATCCTCTGCTGATACCTTGACGCACGCTTGTGCCTGCCATTCCTATCCCGCTGCACCTTCCGCAAACATTCAGTTTTACGGCTATTTTGCCGCATTCCGATTTAGTCACTAATCTCTATTGCTGCTTTTTCGTCTGCAGCGCATTGATATATAGATTATTTAAACCTTTTCGTTTTCTGCCCTCAAACGTGGCGGATACACATTATTTCGAGACAAAATTGTGAATTTAAAACTGCTTGGTAGTTCTCTCATTATTGCGGGTACGGCACTGGGTGCCGGTATGTTGGCTATTCCTATGGTATTGGCCCAGTTTGGCCTACTCTGGGGGACGTTGTTGATGCTAGTGATCTGGCTGGGTACGACGTATGCGGCACTGTTGTTGCTAGAAGCCAGTATTAAGGCCGGTGGCGGTCTAGGCATGAACACGATAGCCCGTAAAACCCTTGGAAAGGGGGGCCAGTTGGTGACTAACGGTCTACTTTACGCGCTATTGGTTTGCCTACTAATGGCGTACATCATTGGGGCAGGTGACTTGGTTATGAAACTCTTATCCAGTATCGGCCTAGACCTGAGCCTAATGCAAAGCCAAATAGCCTTTACTCTGCTTGCGGGCGGTGTAGTTGCTGCGGGGACGGCAGTTATTGATAAACTAAACCGTGCGCTATTTGCAGTGATGGTCGTCATGCTTGTGCTGACATTGCTTTCTTTGGTTCCTACCATTTCAATCGACAATCTAATGGTCGCCACCAGCGACAGTAAGATTGACCTGATCAAAACCAGTTCGGTGTTGTTCACCAGCTTCGGCTTTATGGTAGTGATCCCATCGTTGGTGACATACAACAAAGAAGCCACACACCAGCAACTGCGGAATATGGTTGTGATTGGCTCTCTTGTCCCACTGTTTAGCTACTTACTATGGTTATATGCAGCAATGGGTAACCTAAGTGCCGAGCAGATGGTCGATTTCCAGAATGTGTCTGAGCTAATCGCTGTGCTGGGTTCAAACCACAGTATGATTAACCTTATCTTGTCAGTATTTACTGGTCTGGCGCTACTGACCTCTTTCTTGGGTGTTGCAATGGCGTTGTTTGACCAGAACGTTGATACATTCCGCCAAAACCGTGCTGTCACTTATGTACTCACTTTTATTTTGCCACTTGCTGGTGCTTTGTTCGCTGCCGATCAATTCCTGTCAGTATTAGGGTACGCAGGTATTATCTTGGTATTCCTTGCGGTGTTCATTCCAATGGCGATGACTATAAAGCTTCGCGAAGAAGATGATAGCGCGTTTGAAGTTGATGCCTCGGGCGTGTTGTATCAAGCATCTGGTGGTCAATTGGCGATGGGGTTTAGCTTCCTGTTCGGATGCTTCTTGCTTGCGGCTGAGTTGATTTAAGCGCAGTGAATAACAATAAATAAACAATATAAGAAGAGGGGCGTTTACTAAGTAAACGCCCTTTTTGTTTCTACCTGTTTTATGCACAAGGCAAGCAGGCTGGATAGGCAGGATGCGACCAAACAAAACTACCTGTTGAAGTTTTAGCGACCAAACAAAAACTTCTAACTGCTTTATGGAGTACTATTGGGAATAGGATAAAGCAGTGTTTTCCAATGGCATTGATAATACAAACTTTCGTGGTTGGCAGCTATATCTAGCCTTCATCCTACTTATGCCGAAAAGGGCGATTATTGTAAACTATAGTGTACACCAAATATAACGGCGTCCATAAGGTGTAATATGGCGAAAGAATGCTTTCGTAATGAGCGACTTGATGTTGCTTAGGTATAGAAAAGACGTTGGTGAGGAGATAGATATGTTTGGTGAAACTGAAACACTTTGGGATAAGGCGAGTCGTGTTTCTGAACGCGCATTAGCTACGGGGAGCTTGATGCCAATAGTCACTGATGCTCAGCTAATAGAAGAAGAGGGGATTTCGTACTTTGCCCATGTTGTTACAGCCAACGCGACGAAAAAGTTCCAGGCAACCTCGGTCCAAGGCAATCCGTTCTTGCCCTATGAGCAATCACTTTATGTTGATGAAGCCGGTCAAGAGCATGTTTGTCTGTTGAATAAGTTTCCCGTTTTGTCTCCACACTTACTCATCTGCTCTAAAAGCTTTATCCCACAGCAATCTCGCTTAACTTTAAGTGATTTCCACGCTTGGCTGACAGGTTTTGACCATCCCGACGTCTTTGGCTTTTATAACAGTGGTCCGCAGGCAGGGGCGAGCCAAACTCACCGCCATATGCAGTTAGTGCGATCGCCTTTACCATTGGAGCAGGTTATCTCACAAGGGGAGTTGCCTTTCGTACATTGCTTACTTCCATTACAGGCTCTGGATGCTGAGGTACTGTATAAACATTACTTGGCGATGATGAAGCAGTTGGGGCTTCTAGCTGATACCGAGGGTGGGGATTGTACCCCTTATAACCTCTTACTCACCGAACGTTGGATGTTATTGTTTCCCCGAAGCACAAATAATATCGAGGGTATTTTTGCCAATGGGATAAACTATTCAGGACGTTTTCTGGTTAAGCAGGCTGAGCAATTAGAGTGGCTTCAGCAATATGGACTAATGAACTACCTAGCCAACTGTAGCCGTCACTCTTAATACTAATATCAGCCAACATAAGTACTTGAGCAACTACTGATCCAGATTAGTATAAGCAGGTAAGTCACGCAGGGCGGCGGGGGAGCGATGATTCTGTCTGATATTAAAGGTATAAAAAAACCCGATAGCCAAGCTACCGGGTTTTTATCAGCCATTAAAGCTTAAGAAAGAATTACTTCTTCTCGTTAGCAGCTTTAACGTCAGCAATAACCTGCTCTGCAACGTTTGCAGGACATGGTGAGTAGTGCGCGAACTCCATAGAGAACTGACCACGACCAGAAGTCATTGTACGTAGGTGACCGATGTAGCCGAACATTTCTGATAGAGGAACATCAGCTTTGATACGAACACCAGTAGAACCAGCCATCTGATCTTTGATCATGCCGCGACGACGGTTAAGGTCACCGATAACATCACCAACGTGATCTTCAGGAGTGAACACGTCTACAGCCATGATAGGCTCAAGAAGCTGTGCACCTGCTTTAGGCATAGACTGACGGAATGCACCTTTCGCTGCGATTTCGAATGCTACTGCAGATGAATCGACTGCGTGGAAACCACCGTCGAATAGTTCAACTTCAACGTCAAGAACAGGGAAACCAGCTAGAACACCAGTGTCCATCATGCCAGCAAAACCTTTCTCGATTGCAGGCCAGAATTCTTTAGGAACGTTACCGCCAACTACAACAGAGCTGAACTTGAAGCCAGAACCAACTTCGCCAGGCTTGATACGGTAGTCGATCTTACCGAACTGACCAGAACCACCAGACTGTTTCTTGTGCGTGTAGCTATCTTCAATTGGTTGAGTGATAGTTTCACGGTAAGCAACCTGAGGTTGACCAACGATTAGGTCTACACCGTAAGTACGCTTAAGGATATCAACCTTGATGTCTAGGTGAAGTTCACCCATACCTTTAAGGATGGTTTCGCCAGTTTCTTCGTCAGTTTCAACCTGGAATGATGGATCTTCTGCAACCATCTTACCGATAGCGATACCCATCTTCTCAGAACCGCCTTTGTCTTTCGGCGTAACTGCGATAGAGATTACTGGAGTTGGGAAGATCATTGGCTCAAGAGTACACTCGTGCTTAACATCACATAGAGTGTGACCAGTTTGAACGTTCTTCATACCAACAACAGCGATGATGTCACCAGCTTGTGCTTCAGTTAGCTCGTTACGGTCATCTGCCTGCATCTCAACCATACGGCCGATACGCTCAGTTTTACCTGTCGCAGAGTTAAGGATGGTGTCACCCTTCTTCATGCGGCCAGAGTAGATACGGATGAACGTTAGGGCACCGAAACGGTCGTCCATAATTTTGAACGCAAGCGCTTTTAGTGGCTCGTCAACAGATACTGTTGCAACTTCACCAGTTGGCTCACCAGTTTCTGGATCTGTTAGCGGCTGAGGATCTACTTCTGTTGGAGCAGGTAGGTAATCTACAACAGCATCAAGGATAAGTTGCATACCCTTGTTTTTGAACGCAGAACCACAGAATGTTGGGAAGAACGCGATGTCACGAGTACCTTTACGGATACAACGCTTGATGTCTTCGATAGAAGGCTCTTCACCTTCCATGTAAGCTTCCATCAGGTCATCGTCCTGCTCAACAGCAGTTTCGATTAGCTCTTCACGGTACTGTTCTACTTCGTCAACCATGTCCGCTGGAACATCTTTGATTTCGTAGTTTTCTGGAAGACCAGTTTCGTCCCAAACGTAAGCTTTACGGCTTAGTAGGTCAACAACACCAACGAAGTCGTCTTCACGACCGATTGGTAGAACCATGATTAGAGGAGTAGCACCAAGAACGTTCTTAACTTGATCAACAACGTTGAAGAAGTCTGCACCCATGCGGTCTAGTTTGTTAACGAAGATCAGACGAGATACTTCTGATTCGTTCGCGTAACGCCAGTTAGTTTCTGACTGAGGCTCAACACCACCAGAACCACAGAATACACCGATACCACCGTCAAGTACTTTAAGAGAACGGTATACTTCAACTGTGAAGTCAACGTGTCCAGGAGTATCGATAACGTTTAGGCGGTGGTCGTTCCAGAAACAGCTAACTGCTGCAGACTGGATAGTAATACCACGCTCAGCTTCCTGCTCCATGAAGTCAGTAGTTGATTCGCCGTCGTGAACTTCACCAGTCTTGTGGATCTGACCAGTAAGCTTAAGGATACGCTCTGTAGTAGTGGTTTTACCCGCATCAACGTGCGCGAAAATACCAATGTTTCTGTATTTAGATAAATCTGCCATTGTTTTTCTCTATAAACAATTAGTGTCACTATTCGGTGGGGGAGTATATCACTGATTCCAACAAACATTACATAGGTCATTTAAGATAAAATGAACATTTGCTTGTTTTTGCTCCGTCTTTTGGGGTTTTATGGCACAAACGCTCAATAAACCCACAAGACAAGCCTGTCATAACACAATCTGTTTCGTCAATCACCGTTAAATTACGCTTTGAAAGGTGACGTAGGAACAGTCATAACGGCTTTTTGCCGGTTCATTGTTCACTAACAGTGAACGATGTTAATGGATTCATAGTAGCTAGCAAGCCACTAAATCCGCTTAATTCTAGTATCAATAGATAAAAGCTACCAGTGGCATGCTGCAAATTGCTTTGAACTTGGCGTTGAGCAGAGGCTTAGGGCTGCGCGGAAAAGTAGATCGTGATGTCAGCCAAATCCTGTTCATTGAGGACGGATAACTGCTGCTTCATTATTTCTCCATATACCCCACTACGTTCTCTATTTTGGTAGGATTTCATCGAGTTATAAAGGTACAAGTCATTTTAGTTATTGATGTGGGGGATAGTCATCTTTCTTGGCAATGCCATTTTGTCTGTGGCAGAACTGGCAGGAGAATGATTTTACTTTGCCAGATTCGTTGTTGCCTTGAGGCATGGAATTGGCCCATGAAGAGGTACTGATAAGTACGCTGAGTATATAAAAGAGGGTGAATAGAAAAGTACGATTCATTGTTCGCACAATATTGTGTTATTTAGCCTCAAAATAATGCTAGTTAATGGCTTTCGAAAATCTGACGTTAACAAGTATGTACTCAATAAATAAGTCCCTTTTTAGCAAATGAAATAGGTTGCAATAATTTTGACCATTAGAGATTCGTTTCCCATACTAAAATCAACGGGTAAGGGAGATTAAGTGTATGAAAGGAATTATTTTTGCTGAGTTTCTAGATGTTGTAGAAAACCGCTTTGGGTTAGAGGTTTGCCAGCAGATGCTCGATGATGCCGGTGTTGACGGCATTTACACAGCAGTAGGTAGTTATGACCACCGGGTTTTGGTGAAATTGATTGTCTGCCTGAGCAAAATTACGGGTGTGTCCCCAGAAGCACTTCAGGAAGTTTACGGTGAGGCATTGTTTGCTCGTTTACTTTCCACCATGCCAATGGATAATGGTGAAAAACCAAATGGTACCTTTAGCTTTATTGAGCGGGTTGAGCGCCATATTCATATTGAAGTGAAAAAGCTATACCCCAATGCCAATCCACCACAATTTGACTTCATTTCAAAAACATCCGCCCAAATGGTGCTCGACTACATTTCAGCTCGTTGCTTTTCCCATGTTTGCCTGGGTTTGATCCGTGGTTGTACCCATCATTTCAACGAAGAAATGGATATTAAAATGGAACCCGTTAATCAGGACCAGAGTCATGTACGATTTACGCTGACGCTAAACGCGGAGTAACTATGGGCCTTGAACGCATGGATCTGGAACGTCACGTTGCATTAATGCAGAAGAAAATTGACCGTGAGCGAGAAGCCAGAAAAATGGCAGAAATGCTATTGGAGTCAAAAAGCTTAGAGCTCTTTCAGACTAAACAGTTGGTTGAGCAAAACCTTGAACAGATGAGAGACAAGGTAGCCAGTGGGTCTGATTTTTTGTCATATCAGCAGAAGATGGACAACCTACTGCTCCGCTTTGGTCATACGTTCCTAAAATATCAGCCTTCATTAGGTATCATTAAAGAGCTTCTCGATACATTGATTACGAGTAACGCAGCCAGTGCATGTGGGATAAACATAGGTTGTGATTCTACTCCGGCACTCAATATTAGTTATTTTTCTGGTATTGATGAAAAGTTAGCCCCCCCAGCAAAGCTGACTTCAATCGGTGAGTGTTGGGATGAGCATCATCAATTGCATTGGTTTTCACTCAGTAACTCTGTTGTTAAAGGGTATTTTGTAACGAGAATCGATGAAAGGAGAGAGTGGCACACTACGATACGCAAGCATATGAACTTGATTGGTGAAATGCTTCGTACATCTATCGACCGTCAACTGAAACTGGAAGAAGCAATTAGGGCGAGGAAGTCGGCTGAGGAGTCGGAGAAGTCGACCCGTGATTTTTTGGCGATGATAAATCATGAATTGAGAACACCGCTAAATGGCTTATTGGGTACCGCGGAGTTGCTGTCGGATACTGAACTGGGATGTCATCAGAGGGGACTGTTATCTACCTTGCATCATTCTGGAGAGCTGCTCCGTGCCATCATCAATGACTTGCTGGATTACAGTAAGATAAATGCTGGCATGATGGAATTAACGGTTAAATCTTTCGACAGCCGTTTGATGACCAATATGTTGAAAGATATCTTCCAGCATCCTGCAAATGAAAAGCAACTCGATTTTTCTATTCACTTTCTGCCTGATACGCCGCAATGGTTATTGGGCGATGAAGATAGGATCAAGCAGATCTTTGTGAATCTTATAGGTAATGCGATTAAGTTCACCCAGAAAGGGTATGTATCCGTCACTATTGGTTGGCAAGACGAAGCTCTTAAGTTTGTAGTGAGAGATTCTGGGTGTGGTATTCCCAAAGAAAAAGTGGGGACTTTGTTCCAGCCTTTTACTCAAGTCGATAATTCTAGTAATCGGCAGCATGAAGGTACTGGCTTGGGGTTAGCTATTTGTAAAAAGCTCGCTGAGCAGATGAAGGGCAGGATAGAAATAGACAGTGAAGATGGCCGAGGTACTACTTTTACCGTTACTCTTCCATTAGACGTGAGTCTCTCAACGGCTGACGAGAAAGGTGGCCAGCAAGGCGGTATAACTTCAATTGATGATTTGACTATCTTGGTAGTGGAAGATTTAAAAACCAATCAAATGATCATCAAATTGATGCTAGGTAAGTTTGGTATCACCCCTGCGATTGCAGACAATGGACAAAAGGCACTTGAGATCTTAAAGCAGCAGGATTTCGACATTGTGTTGATGGATTGCCGCATGCCTGTACTCGACGGTTATGCTACCACAGAGCGTTTACGCAGTGCAGGATATACTAAACCGATCATAGCGCTCACGGCAGGCACGACTAAAGCTGAGCGGGAAGAATGTTTTACTGCTGGTATGGATGATATTCTGTGCAAGCCTTATCAAAGTACCGAGCTTAGGGAAATGGTTGAAAAATGGGGCGCAGAAATTACCCCCCAAGATTAGGACTTGTCCATATTCCGTTTTGATGTGCAGTGCTAGTGGTTAGAAAACCCCTCACCTTTAGCCATGCGATCATAAAGAATGACATTGACTGCTGCGGCCAGGTTCATACAACCCTTAGTTGGCACGTAGATAGTTTCACGGCAGAATTCGGTGATTTCTTTTTTCAACGTCCCGTCTTCAGGGCCAAAGATGTAAAAAGCCCGCTGTGGGTGTTTGTAATCAGGTAGCGGTTTTGCTCCCTCAACCAGATCAACGGCAACCGGGACGCAATCGTGTGGAATAATGTTTTTGAGATCTTCGACGCCAATTAGCGGGATATCGAGAATGGTATTTTTGGTGTCAGTACAAAACTTCTTAGCAAGGTCATAGCGTGTGCCTGTGTAAAACACACTATTGACGCCATAGCAGCCAGCGGCACGCATGACAGAACCAACATTTTCAGGGGTTTTGGGATTAAATAGCCCAACACAGGCGTAACCTTTGCTCATAACTCGTATCTTTCCGAAATTTTCAACAGCGCGAGATTATACGGATTCTGACGGAAAATGGCAGGGGGAAGGCTAATGAAGTATAGAAGCGTATGAAAGAGGGACAACCCGGCACAAAGAGGGCACCGGGTTCAATCACCCTGCTTGCTGGGCTAGCACGTTAGCCACAGCACTTCTTGAATTTTTTGCCGCTACCGCATGAACACGGATCATTACGATTCGGTGTCTTCTCAAAAACAGTCGTTTTTGGCTTGTTGATCAGCGTCTCAAGTTCAACCAGGTTTTCTTCTGCCTCACTGTTTACTGTTATCGTAGCAAATAGTTCGTGTTGCTTGAGTAGAGCTTCAGTCTCAGCTTTTTTCTCATCGCTATTCACAACAAGTTGTAGCGGGTTAATTTCAGTTCCCAACTTTTTGGCCTGATTGGTATTGAAGCCGTAGCTTTCGTGCTTAGGCTTTTTCTCAATGCGGCCTTTAAAGAAGAACTTAGACATATGATGCTCCTGGCTTAAATAAGATAGTTTCAAGCTCGAAAGCATGAAAGCGGGCGATATTAACGACTTCAACAGCTTGCCGCAAGTGATCACAGCTTTTCATATTACCTATTGAGTGGTTGTTCATTTGTCATTAGTGTCCTATCGTAAACATATACCATAAAATAATTATATCTAATTCAACGAGTAAGATAGCGTACAGCAAACGCTACCTGAAAATAGATTCAAGCATGGAGGCCTAGATGTACAAATGCGTCTCATCGTTATTGGTGGCGATGGTTATAGCTGGTTCTGTCTCTGCTAACGAGGTGATTGAAAGTCGCTCGTTAGTCGGGTTTGGCAGTGCTAAATATCCTGCTGACTTTTCCCATTTTGACTATGTAAACCCTGATGCCCCCAAAGGTGGTCAGGTTACTTATGCTCAGGTTGGTACATACGACAGCTTTAACCGTTTCGCCTCGCGGGGAGTCTCGGTCGCAGGCAGTGAGGCTATCTATGACACTTTGTTTGTGTCGTCAGAAGATGAAATCGACAGCTATTATCCACTCATTGCCGAAAAGGTTCGTTATCCCGATGATTACGCCTGGATGGAAATTGATATCAATCCAGATGCTAAATTCCATGATGGTAAGCCAATCACCGCCGCTGATGTTGCCTTTACCTTTGATAAATTTATGAAAGAAGGGGTCGCCCAGTACAAGGTGTACTTCAAGGATGTTAAATCGGTAACGGCTAAGTCTGAGCGCACCGCGCGGATAGAAATGGTAAAACCAAATCGCGAGGTACTGTTAGCGTTAGTGCAGGGAATGAATGTACTGCCTGAGCACTTTTGGAAAGACAAAAATTTGAGCGAGCCTCTCAATACGCCACCTGTTGGCAGCAGTGCGTACAAAATCTCCGATTATAAACCCGGCCAAAGTGTGACTTATTCTCTCGCTAAGGACTACTGGGCAAAAGATTTACCGGTAAATGTTGGCAGACATAACTTCCAAACCATCAAATACGATTACTATCGGGATGAAACGGTAACGCTGGAAGCGTTCAAGGCTGGCGAGTATGACATCAGGGAAGAGAATGTGGCCAAGTTTTGGGCGACCTTGTATCAAGGAACCAACTTTGACAAAGGCTATATAGTAAAAGAAGAAATCCCACATCAAATACCTCAATCAATGCAGGCGTTTGTATTTAATACCGAGCGAAGCTACTTCAGTGATCCTAAAGTCCGCGAAGCCTTGTCTTATGCCATGGACTTTGAATGGATGAACAAAAGTCTGTTCTATAACCAGTATACCCGCACTCGCAGCTATTTTCAGAACACCGATTATGAAGCTAAGGGGCTACCATCTGAAGAAGAAGCAGCGGTATTGGCCCCAGTAAAAGACAAAGTGCCAGAACGAGTGTTTACTACAGAATATCAACCCCCTAAGTCTGATGGCTCTGGTCGTATCCGGGTTCAACTTCGAAAAGCGCTGGCTTTGATGAAAGAGGCGGGTTGGGAAGTGCAGAATAAGGTAATGACCCATGTCGAGACTGGCGAAACCTTTGCCTTTGAATTGCTGATGTACAGCCCGACCACCGAGCGTCTAGCGATTCCGCTGCAAAAGAACCTGAAGTTGCTGGGTATTGATATGCGCTTACGTACGGTAGATACCACGCAATATATCAAGCGTTTGAGAGACAGAGATTTCGATATGGTGTCTGCAGGCTACGGTGCCAATCCATATCCAAGCCCGAATTTAATGATCGCCTGGAACAGTAACTTTATAGACAGCACCTACAATACGGCTGGTGTAAAAGATCCGGCGGTTGATTACCTGACCGAGCAAATTGCCGAAAATCAGGAAGATCCCGATAAGTTATTAAGCCTTGGCAGGGCGCTTGATAGAGTATTGCAGTGGAACTTTTATGTGATCCCACAGTGGCATATCAGCATGTTCCGGGTGTCGAGCTGGGACAAGTTTTCCCGTCCCGAGTTACGACCGAAATATACGTTAGGTAAAGATACGTGGTGGCTTGATACTGAAAAAGCGGCCAAGTTACCTGAGAAACGGCGGTAATTATGTCGGCATATATCATTCGGCGTCTGTTGTTGGTGATCCCCACCTTGTGGGCGATCATCACCATCAACTTCTTTGTGATTCAAATTGCCCCCGGCGGGCCAGTTGAGCAGGCAGTTGCCCAGCTTGAAGGTCATAGCTCCGGGATCATGGAGCGCTTTACTGGCGGAGGGCAGGAAGTCGGCTCGCTAGAACCTTCGGATAATGGCTCGGGTTATCGTGGCTCCCGTGGCCTAGACCCTGAAGTGGTCGACGCTATTAAGAAGCAATTTGGCTTTGATAAGCCATTGCTCGAACGTTATCTCGATATGCTCAAAGATTACGCGACCTTTAATTTTGGCGAGAGCTTATTCAAGGGCGGTAACGTTATTGATCTGATCATCGATCGTTTGCCTGTTTCCATTTCACTTGGTCTGTGGAGTACGTTGATCATTTATTTGGTCTCTATTCCACTGGGTATCAGTAAAGCCATCAAGCATGGTTCGCGCTTTGATGTGTGGAGTAGTGCTGTGGTGATCGTGGGTTATGCGATTCCCGGTTTTCTATTCGCAATTTTGTTGATCATTTTCTTTGCCAGCGGTAACTACTTCAGTTGGTTCCCGCTGCGCGGATTAGTGTCATCGAATTTTGATCAACTGAACTGGTACCAGCAAATTATCGATTACTTTTGGCATTTAGCGTTGCCTATTCTGGCAATGGTCATCGGTGGTTTTGCGACCCTGACCATGCTGACCAAAAACTCGTTTCTTGATGAAATCAATAAACAATATGTTGTAACGGCTCGTGCCAAAGGGCTGGATGAGAGCAGCATTTTGTACCGTCACGTTTTCCGTAATGCCATGCTGATAATTATTGCGGGCTTCCCGGCTGCATTTATTAGTATCTTCTTTACCGGAGCAATGTTGATTGAGGTGATGTTCTCTTTAGAAGGGATAGGGTTGCTGGGTTTTGAGTCGACCATACAGCGCGATTATCCTGTGGTATTTAGCTCCCTGTATATCATGACCCTGTTGGGGCTAGTGATGAATATTATTTCGGATATTACCTACACATTGGTCGATCCCCGGATAGATTTTGAGGCACGTTAGTGAAACTTAACCCATTAACAAAGGAACGTTGGGCAAGATTTCGAGCACATAAGCGGGGCTATTGGTCGCTATGGATCTTCTCATTATTGTTTTTCTGCAGCTTGTTTGCAGAAATTGTTGCCAATGATAAACCGCTGGTGATCCAATTTGATTCACAGTGGTATTTCCCGATTGTGACTCCCTACGCCGAGACTGAATTTGGCGGTGAGTTCGATGCCGAAGCCGACTATACCGATCCTTATGTCGCTGACTTGATCGAGGCTGACGGATTTATGATCTGGCCGATCATCCGCTTTAGTTACGATACCATCAATTATGATCTATCAGGTCCTGCCCCTTCACCGCCAGACCGTGTTAACTGGTTGGGTACCGATGACAAAGGGCGGGATGTCTTGGCACGGATCATCTACGGATTTCGGATATCGGTGCTATTTGGCTTTGCCCTTACTGTTATCTCTACCGTTATTGGTGTCATCGTCGGTGCTTGCCAAGGGTATTACGGCGGGTGGGTAGACTTGTTCGGACAGCGCTTTATTGAAGTGTGGTCAGGTATGCCAACCTTGTTCTTGCTGATTATTCTGTCGAGTTTTGTCGAGCCTAATTTCTGGTGGTTACTGGGGATTATGGTGTTATTTAGCTGGATGGGATTGGTGGGGGTTGTCCGTGCTGAATTCCTCCGTTGTCGAAATCTTGATTATGTGAGGGCTGCGCAAGCAATGGGAGTCGGTGATGGGCGTATTATGCTACGTCACATGTTGCCGAATGCCATGGTGGCGTCACTCACCATGATGCCGTTTATTCTCAGCGGTTCGGTGACAACATTAACGTCGTTAGACTTTCTTGGGTTCGGTTTGCCTGCCGGCTCGCCGTCATTGGGGGAATTACTGGCGCAAGGTAAAACCAATTTGCAGGCACCATGGTTAGGCTTGTCTGCCTTTGTCGTTCTTTCAATCATGCTGAGTTTGCTGGTGTTTGTTGGTGAAGCCGTGCGTGATGCATTTGATCCCCACCATCAGAGGTAACCATGTCGCAACCTATTATTACCATTGAAAATCTGTCGGTGGGCTTTCAAAGCGGAAAAGCTGTCAATCAGGTGACTTACAACGTGAGTTTGGATATCCGACGCGGTGAAACACTGGCGCTGGTGGGGGAAAGTGGCTCTGGGAAGTCTGTGACGGCTAATGCCATTTTGCGTCTGTTGCCTAAATCTTCCACGCACTATTTGAGTGGTCATATCCATTATGATGGCATTGATATGATGCGATGTAGCGAGCGTGAGATGCGTGGCCTGAGGGGGAATCGAATTGGTATGATATTCCAAGAGCCAATGATGTCACTCAATCCGCTGCATAAGGTTGGTCGTCAGCTCTGTGAAACACTGGCCATACACCGTGGAACCCGGCAGCGGGAAGCGCAGAAAAAAGCGCTCGAATGGTTGAAAAAAGTCGGGATAAGAAACCCGGAACAACGCTTAGAGTCATACCCTCACGAGCTTTCAGGTGGCGAACGGCAGCGGGTGATGATCGCAATGGCGCTGATCAACGAGCCTGAATTATTGATTGCCGATGAACCGACCACCGCATTGGATGTTTCGGTTCAAGCGCAGATCTTGGATTTGCTTAACGATCTACAGCGGGAAATGGGGATGGCGATACTGTTTATTACCCATGATCTCAGTATTGTCCGTAAGATTGCCGACCGTGTTGCCGTTATGCAAATGGGGCGGTTGGTTGAAACCAATACAATGATCGAAGTATTTGATCGCCCTCAAGATCCCTATACCATTAAACTGATCAACTCGGATCCAAGTGGCGAGCCGGTGCCTGTTGATATGGCGGCAAGTCCGATGTTTGAAGTTAAGGATTTAAGGGTATGGTTTCCTATTAAGGGCGGTATCCTCAAGCGAGTAAAAGATCATATCAAGGCAGTGACTGATGTGAGTTTTCTACTGCGTACTGGCCACAGTGTAGGTTTAGTCGGGGAGAGTGGGTCGGGAAAGTCGACAACGGGTATGGCTATTCTTAAGCTCCTAGAAAGTACTGGGGAAATAGTGTTTTGCGGTGAGGACATTTCGGCATTTAATCGTAAGCAGATGTTACCTCTACGCAGTAAGTTTCAAGTGGTATTTCAAGATCCGTTTTCTGCTTTGAATCCAAGAATGTCAGTGGCACAAATCATTGGTGAGGGGTTAAGAGTTCATCAAAATTTAACGCCAGAGCAAGAAGACAAAATGATTTGTGATGTGATGCGCGATGTGGAACTCGACCCTGAAACACGTCACCGCTATCCCAATGAATTTTCCGGTGGCCAGCGACAGCGTGTTGCGATTGCGCGGGCGCTGGTACTAAAACCGTCATTCATTCTATTAGATGAACCGACATCATCACTGGACAGAACGGTTCAGTTTCAAGTGCTTACACTGCTTAAGCATTTGCAGCAGAAGTATAACTTAACCTACCTTTTCATTAGCCATGATCTTAATGTGGTGAAATCACTCTGTCACTATACCTTGGTACTTCGCCAAGGGCAGGTAGTCGAACAAGGTGAAACTCAAACCTTGTTTAGTGAGCCACAACAAGACTACACCAAGCAATTAGTATCCCTTTCAGTTGTTTAGAGCCGTCTGGTAGTACCAGATAATTGTAGCTGGGATGTGATGTGCTTCTCCTACATAATGAGTCGCCCAAAAGGTATGGTTCTCATTATCGACTAGAATGTGACCAGTTGACGGTTTTGCCTATCGCTGCGATAGGTAAAACCTTCTGGTGCTTTTGAGTCGTGTTGATTACATTCACAACACAATAAAATGAATAACTTGTCCTGATTGATTCAGGCGAGTGGGAAAGCATTATGGTTAAGCCTGAAAATAATTGTATCGTCATCTTCGGGGCGTCGGGTGACTTGACCCATCGCAAGTTGATCCCTGCCTTTTACCACCTCTTTGCGAATGGACTACTCTCAGAAGAATTCGCAATTTTAGGGGTAAGCCGAACTCATTACTCTGACGCTGAGTTCCAGCAGAAGCTCAAAGAGTCGCTGACTGCCAACGAAAAAGTTGACCCTCAGGTACTAGATGCTTTCTGCCAACGTCTTCATTACCAAGCCATTGATACCAAAAGTGTTGAAGATTATGCCAAGCTGAAAACTCGTTTGGATGACATCGAGCAGAAGTATCAAACCAAAGGTAACACCACCTTCTACTTGGCAACACCGCCGAGCTTGTACAGCGTGATCCCACAATGCCTTGCTGCGCATGGTTTGAACAACGAAGCCAATGGCTGGAAACGCCTGATTGTCGAGAAGCCTTTTGGGTATGATTTGGCAACCGCCGAGCAGCTTGATAAAGACCTACACGCACACTTCCAAGAGCACCAAATCTACCGTATCGATCATTACCTAGGTAAAGAAACGGTTCAAAACCTACTGGTGTTCCGTTTTGCTAATACCATGTTTGAACCCCTGTGGAACCGTAACTTCATCGACTACGTCGAGATCACTGCCGCTGAATTTCTTGGCGTTGAGGAGCGTGGTGGATATTACGATGGCGCAGGTGCTGTTCGTGATATGTTCCAAAACCATTTGCTACAGGTATTGGCAATGGTGGGGATGGAGCCGCCGGCTGCAATAAACGCCGATTCTATGCGTGATGAGGTAATGAAGGTCTTTAAGAGCCTTCAACCGCTATCAGATAAAGACCTGCAGAATAATTTGGTGCTGGGTCAGTACACTGATTCAGATGTTCGTGGTAACCACCTTAAAGGTTACCGTGAAGAACCCGGTGTCGCAGAAGATTCACGTACTGAAACGTACGTCGGGTTGAAGATGTTTATCGATAACTGGCGTTGGAACGGTGTCCCTTTTTATGTTCGTACCGGTAAGCGTTTGCCTACCCGTGTTACCGAAGTTGTCATCCACTTCAAGAAGACGCCGCACCCTGTCTTTGGTGCCAATGCACCTGAAAACAAACTGATCATCCGTATCCAACCGGATGAAGGGATTCTGATGAGCTTCGGTCTTAAGCAGCCAGGCGCAGGATTTGAGGCCAAGGAAGTGAGCATGGACTTCCATTACGAAAGCCTTGAAGAAACGCACATGCTAACCGCTTACGAGCGTTTGCTGCTTGATTCTATGAAGGGTGATGCAACCCTGTTTGCACGTACCGATGCGGTGAAAGCATGCTGGCAGTTTGTTCAGCCAATCCTTGATTACAAAGAAAACCCCGAGCACCTATATGGTTACGCGGCAGGTACATGGGGCCCTAAAGAAGCTGATGAGCTACTGTCTCGTGATGATCGCGAATGGCGCTTCCCTTGTAAGAACCTGACTAATACCGACTATTGTGAGCTATGAGTAACATGAATTATCAGGAATTTGAAAGCTCAGAGCTAGTTGTCCAGGCTTTGGCGAACAGCTTGAAGGAATACAGTGAGCTTGGGCGTCCAGTCCATATTTCACTGTCCGGCGGCAGTACGCCATCTCAGTTGTTTGCCTATTTGGCATCCTCGGAATTTGCCCAATCCATCCAATGGCAGAACCTTCACTTTTGGTGGGGGGACGAACGTTGCGTGGCTCCGGATAATGAGCAGAGTAACTACGGACAAGCCAAAGCCTTGTTGTTTGACCATATTTCGATCCCGGCCGAGAATATCCACCGTATTCGTGGTGAAGACTTTGCAGCAATGGAAGCGATTCGCTTTGCTGAAGAGATGATCTCGGAAATCCCTGAGCACAATGGGACCCCAGAGTTTGATTGGATCTTGCTCGGTATGGGGACTGATGGTCATACCGCCTCTTTGTTTCCAGGGCAAACAGACTACGAAACAACTGAAGTTGCTGCTATCGCAGCACATCCAGAGACTCGCCAGCTCCGCGTGACGAAAACGGCGCACCTGCTGGCAAACGCTAAACGTATTACTTACTTGGTTCTAGGTGCAAGTAAAGCGTCAGTCATTAAAGAAATCGCTGACAACGCACCGGCTGCACAAACATATCCCGCAGCCAAAGTCAGCTCAACGGCTGGCACGACCGAGTGGTATTTAGATTCAGAGGCAGCCAAAGAGCTGGCATAAGGAGAGAAGTAAATGAAAGCAGATATTGGTGTTATCGGGTTGGCCGTAATGGGTCAGAACCTGATCCTAAACATGAACGACAACGGGTTTAAAGTCGTTGCTTACAACCGTACTGTTGCGAAAGTCGATGAGTTTTTGCAAGGTCCGGCGAAAGGTACCAACATTGTCGGTGCGACTTCTCTTGAAGATCTGGTTAGCCAGTTGGAATCACCACGTAAGGTGATGCTGATGGTTCGTGCCGGTGACGTTGTTGATCAGTTTATCGACAACCTAGTACCACTGCTAGACAAAGGCGATATTATCATTGATGGTGGTAACACTAACTACCCAGATACTAACCGCCGTGTGGCAGCGCTTCGCGAGAAAGGCATTCGTTATGTCGGTGCCGGTGTATCAGGTGGTGAAGAGGGGGCTCGTTTCGGACCGTCTATCATGCCGGGTGGTGATCCAGAAGCATGGCCGCATGTGAAGCCAATTTTCCAAGCGATTGCCGCTAAGACCGAAGAAGGTGAAGCGTGCTGTGACTGGGTCGGTAACGAAGGTGCAGGCCATTTTGTTAAGATGGTTCACAACGGTATCGAATATGGCGATATGCAGCTGATCAGTGAAGCCTACCACTTCATGAAAGAAGGTCTAGGCATGTCGCATGACGAGATGCAGGCGACGTTCGCTGACTGGAACAAAACCGAGCTGGACAGCTACCTGATTGAAATAACAGCAGATATTCTTGGCTATCGCGATGAAGACGGTGAGCCGCTCGTTGAAAAAATCCTCGATACTGCAGGACAGAAGGGTACTGGTAAATGGACCGGTATTAACGCCCTAGACCACGGTATTCCGCTAACACTGATCACTGATTCTGTGTTTGCTCGTTGTCTGTCTTCACTGAAAGAGCAGCGTGAGCACGCAGCGTCACTATTCAACAACCCAATTACTGCTGTTGAAGGTGATAAATCTGCGTGGTTAGATGCCCTTCGTCAGGCACTGCTTGCGTCTAAGATCATTTCCTACGCACAGGGCTTTATGCTGATCCGCGAAGCATCTGAGTCTAACAACTGGGATTTGAACTACGGTAATGTTGCTCTAATGTGGCGTGGTGGCTGTATCATCCGCAGTGCATTCCTTGGCAATATCCGCGATGCGTTTGAAGCAAACCCAGAGCTGGCTTTCCTTGGTTTGGATAATTACTTCAAGGATATCCTAGAAAGCTGCCTGCCAGCATGGCGTAAAGTTGTGGCTAAGTCATTCGAGACCGGCCTGCCAATGCCGTGTATGTCTTCTGCGCTGACGTTCCTAAATGGTTATACCACCGCTCGTCTACCAGCCAATATGCTGCAGGCACAGCGTGATTACTTCGGTGCTCATACTTATGAGCGTACTGACAAGCCACGTGGTGAGTTCTACCACACCAACTGGACCGGTACTGGTGGTGATATTTCTTCAACAACCTACGATGTGTAATTCGTAACCTAAAGAAGAATGACGTAAATGTCAGGCGCTGATGATTCAGCGCCTTTTTTATGCCACATGAAAATAGGAGTAAAATTTCGTTACCTGATTTTCCTCTAGCGTCAAAATAAAACACTTCGGCGTGTCAAATAATAGTCATTACTATAATTATAAATTAATAAATAGATTTTTTGTGACCATATTCAAAATCAATAATTAATAATTCATCTTACTGATAAATTATGCCTAGGATATTTGTATAATAAATTATCGTGGGTAGGGAAATGTGACATTTTTATTTCATAGAACTGCTGTTTACATAGTAATGATTCTTGCCTTATTCTCATCATTCGCAATGGCGGAAGGGTATGCCATTGTCACTTCAACGGCTATCCCTCCAGCAGAAAAGCTGACAAAAGTTAAGGCGAGGTTGTTATTTTCTGGAAAAGTGCAAACACTCCCGGGGATAGGAAAAATAGAGTTGATTGATTTCCCTTCAGGAAGTGAATACAGAAAAGAGTTTTATAATAAAATCTTAAGGAAGAGTGAAGGACAAATGAAAAGGATTTGGTCATCCATTGCATTTTCTGGGCGGGCTAAGCCACCGGTGGAGATGAAATCAGATGATATAGAATTGGTTCACCAGTGGCTGCGTCAAAAACCCTTTGCGGTTGGTTATTTGCCTCTTAGCGAAATAGGAGGACTTAATGTTTTGCTTGAGATCCATTAGTGTTGTTTTTATGCTGCTATCTTCAGTTACGGTAAAGGCCGTTGAGTTACCTGATTGGCTTGCCATCTCAGGCTTTGCCTCTGTCGCCGCAGCAAAAAGTGATAATGAAACACCTTACTATTACACTCGAAACATTACCGATGATTGGTGTTTTGACTGCGATACAATCGTTGGTTTGCAGGCTGATGTATTCCCTACCGATTGGCTTCATGCTTCAGTGCAAGTTGTTAAACGGCCTGCGGATGATTTTAGCGATCCTGATCTTGAGTGGGCGTATATTTCCGTTGAGCCTATTACCGATTTGAAAATCCGCGCAGGGCGATTACGCTCACCGACTTTTATGTACTCCCAAGTTGTCTTTGTTAATCAAGCTTACCCTTGGGTACGACTACCGGCTGAGGTTTACGATACAACGGGTGGTTTTACGCGATACGATGGTATTGACGCTTATTACACTTGGACGCTAAGCGATAGCTTATTACTCCAAGTTCAACCTTATGCGGCTTTTAAAACTTCAATAGATGACAATGAAATTAATCATGTCTATTACGATGTCGACTTAAAAGAACTATATGGTTTGCGATTGGATCTCGAAAGTGATGTGTGGAGTATTTATCTCAACTATTTTGAGAGCCGACTTGATATTACAACCGTTGATGAAATAGTTCCGGTTGAATTTAATCAGTTTAATGTTCCTATAAGATTCGAAAAATTGTCGGTACCCATCGATAGCCAAACATGGTCGTACGGCCTGCAATATGAATGGCAAGATTTCACCACTATTTTTGAAGGCACAATCAGTAAAGATGGCCCTTGGGGCGGATATATCTCTTTGCTCTATTACTATAACGACTGGACACCATATGTTGTCTACGGCAAACGTAGTGGTGGGGAAGGGCGAAGTAAAGATGGTTCTGACAGTGTTAGTTTAGGTGTACGCTATGACATATTACCTAACCTCGCGGCAGTGGGTGAGTGGCACTATACCAAAGCCAAGGAAGATCGCCGCGGTAGCTTCACCCCGCCTCAAGTGTCAGATATCACCGACCGTTCAGCCAATATATTTTCATTGGGGTTAAATTACAGCTTTAGCTTGTAGAGTTCGAGCGAAGCAAAGAACAACGGCACTGATGATTCAGTGTCTTTTTTATGCCTCAGAGATTTGAGTTATAGGATTTAGAATCACTTGAACGACAAATCACTGCTTTTTCTTTAACGCAATTGGTTGCTTTGTTGGTTTTGATCAAATTGCTAATTTATCTTATCGATAAATGATTTTTGGACGGTTCAACAGAGAAAAATTGTGAGCAAAGGAGGGTTTTAAGTTTGTTTGCTCGGTTTTTAAACAGTGGGGTAACAATTCTATAGCAACAAGTTTGGATTAATCGACCTAGATCACGTTGCAAGGTGGGGGCTTTAACTGCTACTTGCTTATAACCCTCGATTTATGAGCTGTAGATCACGCTAAATTGAATGATGAAATAAAATATTTAACAATCAGGTTACAATGTGATTATTATACTGACGAAGCATTAACCAATCATACAGGGAGTTTTTTAATGCAGTCGTTAGTCGATTTTCTCAATGGAATAATTTGGAGCCCAGTGCTGATTTATCTGTGTCTGGGTGCAGGTCTGTTTTATTCCATTACTACGCGTTTTGTTCAGCTTCGTCACTTCCGCGAGATGTGGCGTCTTTTGTTATCTGGTAAAAGCTCCGCTCAGGGTATCTCCTCTTTTCAGGCACTAGCCGTTTCACTTTCTGGGCGTGTAGGTACAGGTAACATTGCAGGTGTTGCTGCGGCTATTGGTTTTGGTGGTCCGGGTGCGGTGTTCTGGATGTGGGTTGTTGCTTTCCTTGGTGCTGCAACCGCTTATAGTGAGTCTGCGTTGGCTCAGATTTACAAAGAAGAAGATGAAGATGGTCAGTTCCGTGGTGGACCGGCTTACTACATTGAAAAAGCAATGGGTCAGAAATGGTACGCGTGGCTGTTCGCTATCGCGACAATCTTTGCCTGTGGTGTACTTCTTCCGGGTGTCCAGTCCAACAGTATTGGTAATGCGGTTGAAGCGGCCTTTGGCCCTGGTCAGATGATTGAAACGACCATAGGTACAATTAGCCTTGCGAAAATTGTTACCGGTACGTTTGTTTCTATTATCCTAGCGTTCATTATCTTTGGTGGTGTAAAGCGTATTGCTAACTTCACTCAGATAGTTGTACCTTTCATGGCGCTGGCCTACATTGTGGTTGCCTTTATTATCATCCTACTGAACATCAACATGGTACCGAGTATCTTTATGATGATTGTAGGTGATGCCTTTACGCCAATGGCAGGGGTTGGTGCCGCAATCGGTTGGGGTGTTAAGCGGGGCGTTTACTCGAACGAAGCAGGTCAAGGTACAGGTCCCCATGCAGCAGCGGCAGCAGATGTACAGCACCCAGCTCAGCAAGGTTTGGTACAGTCGTTCTCTATCTATATCGATACCTTGCTAGTGTGTTCGGCAACGGCATTCATGATTTTGATTACTGGTGCATACAACGTACACGGTGGTGCAGAGGACATGTTCCTTGTTCAGAACTTGGCGGCGGACATTGGTGCTAACGGCCCGGTATTTACCCAGATGGCTATTGAGAGCGCAATGCCAGGCATAGGTAAACCATTCATTGCCTTTGCTCTGTTCTTCTTCGCCTTTACGACAATTCTTGCTTACTACTACATTGCTGAAACTAACATCGCGTATATTCGCCGCTCAGTAAAAGTGCCTGGCATGATGTTTGTCCTGAAAGCAGTGCTGATTGTTGCGGTATTCTACGGTACGGTGAAGACAGCCAACCTCGCCTGGGCAATGGGTGATGTGGGCGTGGGTTTGATGGCATGGTTGAACATCGTCGGTATTTTGATTATTTTCTTCCTATCTAAACCCGCTCTAAAAGCGCTAAAAGATTATGAAGAACAGCAAAAAGCGGGCGTGACAGACTTTACGTTTGACCCTGTTAAGCTTGGTATCAAGAACGCTGACTTCTGGGAGAAGAAACTCCACGGAAAGGTGACATCGGAAGAAGTTGAAGACGCAGAGCCTGCGAAGACAACCATCTAATCGAGTAATATTTAAATAAGTAAAAGGCCATTGGATAGTATCCGATGGCTTTTTTGCTTTTGTATACCATGGAGAACTTGTGAACCGTACTGGGTAATGAGTAGAGGTTTTACAGTAGTGTAGAGATTAATGGCAAAATATTACCATGTAATTGGTTCAGGCTTTGTCGTGTCAGTGACATATGCCATTTACCTGACACAGTAGAATGTAAGTTATTAAAAAGTAATCGTGTCATCTGTATGTCGGGCTTGTGTCGTTCTCCTTCTTCGTGAAGGAAAGTACAGTTAACTCAAACAGCAGAAAGGAATCTACGATGATTGTCAGGAAATTAAGGCTACAGCGTGGTTGGTCTCAAGAGCACTTATCACAACTGTCGGGTTTGAGTGTACGGACTATCCAGCGGATAGAAAGAGGCCAAAAGGCCGGGTTGGAGTCTTTAAAATCACTGGCTGCTGTATTCGAAATTTCAGTTACCGATCTTCAGGGAGAGCCAGAGATGAACGAGAAAACACAAATTACATCAGAGGAAAGCAAAGTGATTGAGCAGGTGAGAGAGATCAAAGGCTTTTACTCTCACTTGATCACTTATGTGCTGGTTATTGCCATGCTGTTTGTGATTAATTTCATGACTGATCCGAGTTATATCTGGGCGTGGTGGCCTGCCATGGGATGGGGGATTGGGATTGTGTCACACGGTTTGAGTGCTTTTGAAGTGTTCAACTTTTTTGGCGCAGAGTGGGAAAAGCGTCAAATTGAAAAACGCCTCGGCAGAAAACTCTGATATAAAAAAATGCCGGCTGATAGCCGGCATTTTCTGAATAAGATTCTTTGACTTACAAAGCAACTACATTCGCTGCTTGTAGTCCTTTTTGACCTTGTTCAGTTTCAAAGGAAACTTTTTGGCCTTCAGAAAGAGTTTTAAAACCTTCTGAAGCGATAGCACGGAAATGAACGAATACGTCAGCACCGCCGTTATCTTGAGTAATAAAACCAAAACCTTTCTCTTCGTTGAACCACTTTACGATACCAGTATTTGAATTAGACATATGATGCCCCTTATAAAATTAATTAGTAAATAAACCGCCAGAATGCGATGTGCTAAATGGTTGAATTATTTAATGTTACGATAAATATAAGGGAAGCATTGAGGTACAAACGATAACGTAAGTGTAGCTAAAGGCTTAACTTGTACTTGATGTTGCATTTAATAACTATCTAAACAATAGAGCGAGCGAGATATTAACACCTGTATGTTTTTTGTACAGCTTTATTTTTAAATGAGCTTCATTCTATCATCTAAAAAAGGCAGCCTTACTGGCTGCCTTGCTTGCTTAGGCTCAACTAAACGACAAATTTGCTCATGATTGAGTCTTGCTCACGAACTTTATTTATTTGCTCTTCTAAAGCTTGATCTGCACCCGAAGCGGCATCAGACACCTGAACACTCAACTCCTTTATGTTTAGCGTGTTGGTATTGATTTCTTCAGCCACGAGGCTTTGCTCTTCAGCGGCAGAAGCGATTTGTAAGTTCATGTCGTTGATTTGCTGAATCGCCCCGCTGATCCTGACCAGCGCTTCGTCGGCCTCTTGCGATTTTTCTACGGTGGAGACTGCGGTTGCTTTGCTCATGCCCATCACGTTGGCCGCTGAGCTGGCTCCAGATTGCAGTTGTTCTATCATCTGGCGAATTTCGGTGGTTGATTGTTGTGTTCGTTGCGCCAGAGTCCGCACCTCATCGGCTACCACGGCAAAGCCTCGTCCTGATTCACCGGCGCGAGCGGCTTCAATGGCGGCATTGAGTGCTAGTAGGTTCGTTTGATCCGCAATTTCATTGATCACTTTAAGAATCGACTCAATGTTACCGGTAGAGACTTCCAGCTGTTTAACCACGTCGACTGCTTGGTCTATTTGTGCTGAAAGTTCAGAGATAGCACTGGCGGTTTGGGAGACGGTATGTCCACCGTCTTGCACAGCTTCATCTGCCTGCTGCGCAGCCGTTGCGGCACCTTGCGCATTATTGGCGACCTCTACCGAGGTTGCTGCCATTTCGTGCATTGCCGTCGCTAACTGATCAAGCTCTTTCAACTGATTCGACATCGCTTGCGCCGAATGCTGAGCCCCTTCAGCCGTTTGTTCGGTGCCTAACAAGATATCGCTGCTGAGTGATTTAGATTGCAGGATCAGGTTTTGCAACTTTTCAGTGAAAGCATTGAAGCCTTTGGCTAATACGGCAAATTCTTGATCGGTATTTGTGTCCAAGCGGCGGGTGAGATCACCTTGACCGGAAGCCACATCTTGAATAGCGGTATTGAGGTCGGTAAGTGGACGCATCAGTACCTTGATCAATAGCAATAGAGCTATAACCCCAGCGACCAAGGCGATCAGGGAGTAAATAATCGCATCTGTTCGTAATTGATTGACGGCCGCAAAGGCGACACTCTCATCCAGTACTGCCCCTATATACCATTCTTGGCCAGTGATTTGGGTAAATGATAATGTCACGCCTTTACCGTCTAGCTCAGCGTGCACGGCGTCTGTTGAAATGGGGTGGTTGCCAAGAAAATCGGCCATTGGCTTACCGTTATATTTTGTGTCGGGGTGGGCAATGGTCGTCCCATTTCCGTCTACGATGAAGAGGTAACCAGCATTAAACAAAGACACTTGGTTAACCAGTTCGGCTAAGCTCGACAGACTCATATCGAAAAAGATCGCACCTTGGAACTGTCCATTTGAAATCAATGGGCTAGCGATGGAAACCAATATTTCATTGGTGACAGAGTCGGCATAAGGTGCAGTGATAACAATGTCTCTGGTTTGTTTGCTATCCATATACCAAGGGCGAGCACGTGGCTCCCAAGACTCCCCAGGGTTCCAGTTAGGATCATTGCTGGTAAAGCTACCATCTTTTTCAAATCCCAGCCCAGTGAGCAAAAAAGAGTGTTTGATAGTGGGTTGCTCAATGACGGTGTGGATATTGTCCAGAGACATATCAATGGTTACCAGACTGGCGGTATAAGCTGCCAGTGATGTTTTACTGGATAATTCGGCATTAACCGTATTGCTCATGCCGGAAATGATTTCCTCCATGCTTTGCATAACCAAAGACTGGATTTGGTTTTTAGTATTGAAATATTGGTTGGCAGACAGTAGCGCGAGTGCCACCAACAGGATTGCCGACGATGTTGCGACAACTTTATGGCTGAACTTCATTAGATCCCTCAACAAGCACAGAAACTAGAGTAGTTATAATGTCGGCGTGGTAATGGAATTGTTAATCTTAATTAACTTGTTTTGTGATCTGTGGTTGCATTTATTTGCTTTTTTATTGTGAGATTGAAGAATTATATGCCACAGAATGATAAGGTTTCTGTGTCATAAAGGTTGGCAATAAAATCAAGAATGACAGGATAGCAAACATGCCTTTATTGCTTCAAAAATGACAAAGAAATTAGACGCAGATATATTATCAAAATGATGATTTGGATATGAATAATCCTTCTTCACTAATCTGCAGGTTATGTCTCTTTTGGGTGTTAAGTAATTATTTAATATGTTTATGAGTGTGGCGATGCGTGAGTAAATTGGTTGATATGATGAATTGTAAAGATGAAATTGTCTTTGTGTGAGGCTGTTATGTGCTTTGGTGGAAATGTATATGGAAATCACAATTAGGCGTATCGAAACAGAAAGCATTGAGGGAAAGGGCATATTTGAGTCTTTATGGTTTTGGATTGTTTTCGAGGGAAAGGTGTCGGAAAGGCGCAACTGAATGGTATTGAACAGTATTGCCGTGATAATGGTTACCTCAAAATCACACTAGAGGTGGGTGATGACAATGTTGCAGCTAAAAATCTCTATAGTTCATGCGATTACGAAGACTACAGAGTCGTTTTTAAAGGTCAGCAACATTGGCAAAAGTACCTCAATTAGCGCGCACATAAAAACTGTTCAAGAGTGATTCTATACCCAAGTTACCTCAAGGTGCAGGATTCAGAGGGTTGTCAGCGCATTCAATACAAGGCGAAGGTTTGCAGGAATGGCAGTCCCTTTCAAAAAGCTTCAACGATGGAGTGAATGGGCTGACACCCTCCCGAAGGGCGAGTTTTCTAAGCTCATATACAGCGTTATTGTTTCTTGATTTAGAGCCACTAGATCTTCAAAACAATGCCTTGTCTATAAGCTTATAAATTCTCGCTGAACCTACCTCTTGAAGTAGCTTGGGTATAACAGTCGGCATTTTTGGTTTGGATTAAGTTTAGTGATTACAGTGGCTTTGTTGACATGACACTTCGCTGTGTTATTTTCGCTATTAATCATTGCTTACGGCTAATACATATATATATAAACATCCAATAATTTAAGGTGAATATGGCAGTTTTAGAAATTCTAACAGCAGCCGATCCAAGGCTTAAGGTCAAAGCGGGGAAAGTGCAAGACCTGGAGTCGATACAAACGTTAATCGACGATATGTTGGAAACGTTGTATGCGACTGACAATGGTATAGGTTTAGCTTCAACTCAGGTTGGTCGTAAAGAAGCGGTTGTTATTATCGACCTTTCAGAGAATCGAGATGAACCATTAATTTTGGTTAACCCTGAAGTAATCAGTGGTAGTGATAAAGCATTTGGACAAGAAGGCTGTCTGTCTGTACCTGATTACTATGCGGATGTAGAGCGTTTTACGTCGGTCGTAGTATCTGCATTAGATCGCGAAGGTAAGCCAATCACCATTGAAAGTAATGAATTTTTAGCTATTGTCATGCAGCACGAAATTGATCACTTATCTGGTAACTTGTTCATTGACTATCTTTCGCCTCTTAAGCGTCAAATGGCAATGAAAAAGGTCAAGAAATACGTCAAAGCACACTCTTCCTCTCGCTCATAATCAATATGAGCTTTCTCGAAGCCAATAGGTAAACAGCAGATCCCGTTGGCTATATCTAGAGTTTAAGCTTGTTCTATGAACAATGTAATTGATGAGTTATTTAACACGTTTACAATACTGATGTTGGAGTCGTCAGTATGCCTGACGGTGAGTGTGTTAGTTACATGTTTAGTATGCTGACGATGTAATTTTGGAAAATCCCTTACGTATGGATAAATGAATCTAAATCAGAAATGTCTAAAAATGCGCTGAAACTATTCTTCTATCTGTGGATGAGAGTATTGTTGGTACTTGGGTAGTTGGTCTCGTAAGTTGCCAAATGTTGTTCGGGCGCTTTGTTTAGAAAGCTTGTTTATTAACCAATCAGGTAGTAAACCGCCTGGGTCAGCAAATGCCTTGTACTCAATCAAAGTTGTGCCATGGGGGAGCTTTCTTAGTGTCCAACTGGCATCAACGGAGCGGATGCGAATATCGTCACTTTGTTCAACAAGAGTGTAGTCAGAAGCGTCTTTAATGTTTATCGTGAACCCTAGTTCATTAAGCCAATACTTAGAGTAAGTGATCATATTACGATCTCTTGCAGGCCATGGGGCGGTGAATTGGGTATATACGATATTTTCAGTGGCAGATATCTGATTTATAACTCGGCTGTGGCTAGCTTTATCAATCCAGTTAGGCACATTCTCACTATCTTCCAATAGAGATAAAAAAGCACTGTAACTGGTTGGAGTGAACATCTGAGCACGAATTTCAATCAAGCCATCTGTGTGCTTATGTGTGTAGATAGTAATCCCATTATTATCGCTATCAAATTGCCAGTAGCTGTTTACCTCTGCGCCGACTATACCTGACATCAATACTGTCGCTATGAGTATACTAACCCGTAAAGCGGCCATGGTTCACCTATCCAAAAACTGAGATTAATTTCAAGCATATACAATTTCAAAAGGAAAATCAGTTTGTCGTGAGCCAATATAGCAGATATTAAAAAGCAGCCTTTGAGGGGCTGCCTTTATTATCAAGATAATGAACGGATGATTAGTCAATCAAATCGTACTGTTCACGAAGCACTGAGACGATTTCAGCTTTCGGGTTTTCAGACAGTATAATTTTCTCGCCAGTGATCTTCTCGGCAATCTCTGTATAGACTTTCGATAGGTTCATTAGGGCTTCAACTGGTAGCTCATTGTCGCGGGCTAGGGCGAAACGCTCGTCCATACGATCTTTGTTCAGCATGATGTCCGGATCTGGGAAGTGGTTGAGCAACATCTGGCGGAAGCCTTCTTTCGAGTTCTCAACGATTTCACCGTTGCGGTATGCCTCACCATCCCAAATTCGTGAAGAGTCCGGCGTACCGACTTCATCCATGTAAATCAGCTTTTCAGTGCCTTCGGCATCTGTCACGTAACCAAATTCGAACTTGGTATCGACGAAGATTTGATCCAGAGATGCCAGCTCTTTGCTGATCACATCAAAACCTTCCTTCAGTAGTTGCTCATAACAGCTGATATCGTCTGTACTGCGGAAGTTGAATGCCTCAAAATTGTTCACAAGATCAGAACGTGTGACGTTAACATCGTCGACTTCAGGCACGCCTGGAATACCGGTAAGAATCCCCTTGGTCGACGGCGTCATCAATAGCGCAGGTAGCTTCTGGTCTTTCTCTAACCCTTCTGGCAGCTCGATACCGCAGAAGTTGCGTTCGCCCTGGCTGTAGGCTCGCCACATAGAACCGGTAATGTACTGGCGACAGATTGCCTCAACCATAACAGGCTTGGCTTTTTGTACAATCCACACAAACGGGTGCGGAATATCAAGGATGTGGCTGTCGGCTAAGCCATTTTCGCGGAACAGTTTAAACCAATGGTTAGAAATGGCGTTGAGAGCTGCGCCTTTACCCGGTACGCCTTTTAAACCCCCTTCGGCATGCCAGATGCAGTCAAAAGCGGAAATGCGATCGCTGATCACCATGATAGCCAGTGGTGCATCAGGCTGAACGTTGTAGCCTTTCTCTTTGATCAAGCGACGGCTATCTTCTTCGGTTAACCAGTAGACGGAACGAACTTTACCGCTATGCACGGGTTTATCGGTTCGGATTGGCAGGTCATCATTTACAGCGAGAACTTGATCAGCAAGGCTCATGGCGAATTCCTATTTCAAAAGTTAAACGAAGGTAAACCGTAGTTACATGACAAGAATACTTGTTCATGCCAAGGTCGTAAGACCTATAATGGGGGCGATAATAACAGAACTCGCATGGCCTTTCAGCTAGAAAAGCAAACGTTTGCGCAAATTTATTTTCCATTCTAAGAGTGATTTTTTGTGAAGCGATTTCAAGTGGTCATATTTTATTCAGGGGACGGGGCATAAGTATGGCAAAATCAGTCTCCATTTTTCGATGCAAGGCCCATCATGACCCGTTATACCAGTGAACAATTGGCATTTATTCACCACCAGAGCGGAAATGCCCTTTGTATTGCCGGGGCCGGGACGGGTAAGACCACCACCTTGGTAGGGTTGATCGAGCAAAAAATGGCGGTAATACCGGCGCAAGAAATGCTGGTACTGATGTTCAACCGCGATATTCGCACTGATTTTCAGGCAAAACTGCGCGATACCGGCATCCAAGTTCAGGTTCCGGTGCATACTTTTCACAGTTTCTGCCTCAAGTTTCTTAATCAAACCGGGTTTATCCGCAATACGGGGTATAGGGTTAACTTTCAAAGCGGAGAAAGCGATAAGGCGCTGGTGAAGAGTATCTTGAGAGAGCTTTCTGGATTGGAAAAGACCTACCAGCGCCAGCAGATGATCAAAGACCCGAAAACCATTGAGCTATTGCTGAGTTTTATTGGTTTGGTAAAAGCCTACATGTTATCGCCGCATGAAGTTTTCAAGATTGCTGAAATTAATCGTGACTATCTGTTTATTATTGATGCCTATGAGCAGTTCGAGACGCTGAGAAAAAAGCAGCGCTTGTTGTTTTTTGATGATTGGCTGGTGGAAACGGTCAAGCTACTCGAAAATGATGATGTGATTCGTGAGCACTTTCATCAGCATTGCAAACTGGTCGTGGTCGATGAGTTCCAGGATATTAATACTGCTCAGTACCGCTTGCTGAAACAGTTGCTGGGGCCACACACTCAGTTGCTGGCGGTGGGCGATGTTGACCAATGCATCTATAAATGGCGGGGCAGTGCACCGCAGTTTATGCTCAATTTTGAACAGGACTTTGCCCCAGCAAAGACTTACACCCTGTCACAAACATTTCGCTTTGGTCATAGTCTCGCATTGGCAGCAAGCCATTTGATTGCCAATAATAAAGAGCGATTCAGTGAATTTTTGACGGTTTCGGGGGAAGGGGTTTCAGACACTCAAGTTATAGAGTGCGGTTCTTCACGCCAGGTTGGTGAAATTGCCAATGCAATAGGCAAGTATCTAGCTGATGGTGGACAACCTTCAGATGTGGCTATTTTGGTACGCCGTTGGTCGCAAACTTTGTTGTTCGAGCTGGCTTTTCTGAGCAAGCAATTGCCTTATCACATGCCTGTACCGTCAGTGCTTGCCCATAGCCGGGAAGTGAAACTGCTGATGGAGTTAGCCACTTTAGTCACTCCACGTTTCGCTGATCTCCCTGTGGCGCAAAAATCGGGTTTGTTGTTTAGTCTGATGTGTTTCCCCCACTGTTACGTACCCAACAAATCATTGAAGCCGCTTTGCGAGCAACTAGCTGGTATGGAGCCTTCACAGTGGTTAACGTTTATTGGTCGCTATGAAAAGGCCAATGCGACACTCAAGCTGGATAATCTGATCGAGCGTGTAGAATTGCTGCAGCGATTTATGCGCAAGGGGAGTTTTAAAGCGGTCGAGGTCTACAAGCAATACCGTAATGAAAGTGGCCTCGATAGCTGGATTTGGAAAACCGAAGCGACTGCATCAGAAATCGAAGAAGCGGTTGAGCGACTAGACAGTGTGGCAACTGTACTGGAAGCGATGGATCAGAGCTGTGAAAAAGCGTTGCAATACTTCGAGTATTACACCCAGCAATCCGGTCAGAAAAACGACAATACAAAGACAAGATCTTCAGAGAGTGAAGGACAAGACTCTATTCAGCTGACAACGATTTTTCGTGCCAAGGGCTGCGAATACCATCATGTCCACTTGCCTTTCTGGGACAAAGAGGCTTTCCCGTATGTCAATCGTTCGTCCGGTACCGTGGGTGCAGATTTGGAAGAAGAGCGCCGATTGGCGTATGTGGCTTTAACCCGAGCCAAAGAGAAAGCCATAGTGTATTACACCGCGCCAGATAAACCTTCGGCTAAAGCAACCAATGCCAGCCGTTTTGTATTGGAAGGAAAGATTAATATAGCGCAGGATTTGGGAGCCAAGCTATACCAGCAAGGTGAGTTACCGTATTACTCAAGCCCTGTTGCCGAAGAATACTGTCGTCGTATGGGACGGACGCAAGATGTTGCTGAGCCTCCAGTAAAGAAGATAAAGAAAAAGCCTGTTGCGAAAGCGGTGAGTATCAGCGGTAGTATGCAAAGTGATGTGGGGTCAAGCGCCAGTAGTGACTACAGCTACAAATGGGCTATGCAGCAACCTTTGCCGGATAACGCAGAAAAAGTGATCAGGGCAATGGTGAAAACCAAAAATGCCAAATACCTAGATGGTGAGATAAACCGTATTGTTAGGGAATTACAATCGGTCTCTGAGACGAAGAAGAAAGTGCTGGTGAACCGCCTGATTGTTGCCGCCAATGCGAGGAGTTTAGTTCGCCGCTAAGGTACTGGTTCGCAGGTAACATTATTGATACCTATAAAAAACTAAGCCTCATCAGAGGCTTAGTTTAGGCTACTTTATGTTATTTGGTTTAGTAGTACTCGACGCCTTCGCCAGCTTTAACCAAGGTACCTGCTTCGTTGGTTAAGATCTTATCAAGCTCGAACAGAGAGCCGATAGCGGCATTACCACGACCACTGTTGACGAACTGACATACGGCATCCACTTTTGGTCCCATAGAGCCGGCTGGGAAGTTGAAGTGAGACAGTCCTTCAGGTGTCGCAACTTTCATCTCGGCTTGATCTTCTTTACCGTAATTACGGTAAATAGACCCGTCAGTCAGGATCACAAACAAATCGGCATTGATGGTTTCAGCAAGAAGTTCGGCAGTTAGGTCTTTGTCGATAACACACTCTACACCTTCCAGACGTCCTTGTTCACGACACACAGGCACACCACCACCACCGCATGCAATCACGACATTACCGCTTGTCAGCATGGTTTCAATCTGTTGTTGTTCGATGATAGCTTTCGGCATTGGAGATGGAACAACACGACGGAAGTAATCGCCATCTGCTTTGAATTCCTTGTCACTGACTGCCATGATCTCTTTGGCGCGCCCTTCGGTATAAACCGGGCCGACAAACTTAGTCGGGTTGGCAAAAGCAGGGTCATCTTTGCTAACTTCAGTCTGGGTGACCAAAGTAGCAACAGATAAATTAGCATCGATATTACGCAACTCTTGTTGCAGCATATAACCTACCATACCGCAGGTTTGAGAGCCCAGTACATCCATTGGGTAGGGAGTCGTTTCAGGAGAGTATTCCTGATAAGCGCTGTTTTGCTCCATGAGCAAGCCAACCTGAGGACCGTTGCCGTGAACAATGACTACTTCGTGATCAGTAGCAATAGCAGCAATGCTGGCTGCTGCTTTCTGGATATTTTCTCTTTGGTTCTCTGCTGTTAGGGCTTGGCCACGTGCCAATAGGGCATTACCGCCGAGTGCTAGAACTATGCGCATGATCGTATCTCCATTAAAGAGTTTGTATTTATATGTATTTATTTGTATTTAATAATTATTTATTTCCAAGCTGATAAATTTGCTTGGTTAGCTGTAGATTAAGGAAATTATCAATGGTGAAATGTGATAACTCTCTAATATTAAATTTCTATTAATTTTACGTAACCGTACATCTAGAATGTAATAGTGAGTAAATATCCGAGGCTATTTAGATCTTTGTTTTATTATCACATTTAATTCAGATAGCTTATCAGTAAAAGCGAATAGTTATTTTTGATGGGAAAAAGTGAAAAATGTTAACAAGATCACATTGTAATGTGAGGTATGCTCATGAGTGAGTGTGTGGGAAACGTAAGATTCCAGTGGTGCATAAGAGGGTTTACATTTTAATCTCATTAGTGGCATAGCTTTGCTGTATTTCTATCTGAAATTTTGTTAAAAACACTGTTCGATGTGACGTGATTATGAAGATGTTGAATTTTTATACCTGTAGTTCTATGCCTATTTCTTTTCCACTTAAAGCGCTCGTTATTGGGCTACTATTCGTTATCTCTGGCGCTGTTTTATCTCCAGTGGTGCATGCAGCAGGTCTTATTGCTTCAAAACAGTGTTATTTATTCAGCAAGGTAGACAGTAAAGATAATGCATTTATTAAGTACCATAGCCTCTCTTTAGATAATCCTTATCTTGCTGATAAGCAAACGGTGTACTTACAAAAGCGAATTGAAGAAGGTGTGACAGATAATGAGGAAGCCTTGTATTGGTTGGGACGACATAACATCGAACAGGCTGAAGACCGAGCAGAAGTTGATATTACCTCCTTTATTCACCATTTGGAGATTGTTGCAGAGCGCTCCGGAGAGGCATGGATAAAGGCTGAAATCATGTTTCTTGATGCTCTTATGCTTATGGATAAGCGTGAGTACGCTCTAGCTCAAGTGAAACTTGAGTCCGTTAAACATACTGCTGAGGAACTAGAGTATCAATTGTTGCGTGCTAGAAGTTTAAAGTGGTTAGCGAATATTGATGTTGATATTTCTAATTATAATGAGGCTCTAGATAAATATCAGGAAGCCTACGAGATTTTTTCTGTGCACTCTGATAATCAGCAATTGGCAAGGTTGCTTTCCAATATTTCATCGGTTTATATCAATATGGAAGAATGGAATACAGCCTCACAGTATATCCAGCGCGCTTTCGAATTGTATGAAAAAAGTGATCTGAATAACGCTTATATTGAATCTATCCTTCATATTAACGCTGGCGTGATTGATAAGTATTTAGTGAATGAAAGGCAACGAAAGTTTCATGTCGACAAGGCGGTAAAACTTTCTGACAAAACACGCTCAGTGAGGATCAAGACCATTGCTTTGGTTAACCTTTCTTCTTACTACTTGGATCATGGTGATGAGCCAGCAGCGTTGGCGACAGCCGGGCAATGCTTGACCATGGCGAGACGTTTTGGTGGCACAAATGGCATCACAGAAGCGAACTGTCATGAAAGTCTTTCTGAAGCATTTCTATCTTCGCAGCGTATAGATCAAGCTTTGTATTATGCTCAATTGGCGTTGTCTGTTTATGAAGATAACCGTATCCAACATCGTATGATTTATATGTATGAATTATTGGCAAAAATCTATGAAAGTAGCGGGAACTTCCAGCAGGCTTTGTTGTATTACAAGAAGTATTCGGGGTTGGGTAAAAACTACTTATTTGATATTCGAAGAAAAGAGCTTTTTGATATGCAAGAGCGCTATGACACGCATGTCAAAGAAAAGGAAATCCAGTTACTCAAGGCTGAAAATGCTCTGAATCGTTCGCGCCTGGCAGAAAAAAAAGCCAGTGAGAATATGCTGAAGCTCGGCACTGCACTGGTGATTATTTTGCTTTACTGGTTCTATCGTCGCTATAGCATGCTGAACAAAGACAAACAGGTTCTTGAACAGTCCAATGCCCACCTGATGACCCAATCAAACAGAGATCCTTTGACCACATTGCACAATCGACGTTATTTGGAGCATTGGCTCAAGGAAATACCGACTGCTGAGTATCGTAATGGTGGTTTAGTTGTTGTTATCGATATTGATTATTTCAAGCGGTTTAATGACGAATTTGGCCATAGTGTCGGTGATGAGGTGCTGGTGGAAATGGCCAAGCGTTTAAAATCAGTAGTGCGGCAGCAAGATGTTGTTGTTCGTTGGGGCGGTGAAGAGTTTATCATGGTTTTGGCATGCAGAGAAAGTGAGAGCGAGCGGGTTCTCAAGCGTATCCAGCAACAAATTACGGATGCTGACTTTGTGTTAAGTTGCGGTACGCATTGTGTCACAGTTTCTATGGGCGGGATTTTTACAGCTAGCGCCGAACAACTTAGCCGGGAGTGGGTATCTTTATTGATCGCTGCTGATAGGGCCTTGTACCAAGTGAAAGCATCAGGGCGAAACGGTTATCAGTTTTCTACAAGTTCAGACGCAACCTGATTGTTGTGCAGCATGTCTATATGAAGTGAGTATATTGTCGAAATTATTCTCACTCTACGCCTACAGAATAAAACCCAGCTCACAGAAGCTTGAAGCCACTTCCTTGGTTTCATTGCACTTTGGTACACTCCGGTTTTGCAAAATGTAAGGGAGTTACTATATGGAATTTTCACGCAACGTATCTTCACCAATCCATTCTGACTCCTTGAACTTAGCGCTGCTTACTACGGCTGAATTAGCATTGTTAGGTATTACACCGCCGTTGCCTAAGCAAGATTGGCAGTTAATCATTAAGCCGTTGTCTCAGCTGACAGAAGAGGTCGAAAGCCTCGATGATGATTATCATCAGGTGCAGGCTGTGATTGACGATAATCAGATGGCTGTTTCTCATAGCCGCCAATTGGATGAAGCAAGCGATGTTGCCCTAGAAGTCTATGCGGACGGTGAGATAGCTGCCGTGGCAACATTTAGTCGGTGTCTGGAAGACTATCGAAATCCTCGTAAGTCGACAGAGCTGTTCTATGAAATGACCTTGCATACTATTTATGTGAAAAAGGCGTTTCGGGAGCAAGGGCTTGCTTCTTGTTTGTGTAAGATGATCATCAATATTGCCCGAACCGATTGTGATGGTTTATTTCGCAAATTGGCACAGCGTTCGATTCAGTTGAAGCTGTGGTTTTCAGCATTGGCAATCACCCAAGGTGGTGAAGCGATTTGCGATTTACTCAGTGAGGCGTTTGTAGAAATGGCCGATGATGTCATCGACGACTTGATCGAAGAGGGGGTTCCTGTACGCTATCAGGAACCCATGATCTTTGTCGATTGTCTGGTTTAATTAATGACTAACTGTGCCGACTCAGTCTTCGTTTAGCATTGGATCGGGAAACCAAATTATCAAACAGTGGGGCAAACAGATTAGCAAACAAAATAGCTAACATGATGCCTTCTGGGTAGGCGGGGTTTACAACCCGGATAAACACCGTCATGACACCAATGAGGATCCCGTATGCCCATTTACCATTATTAGTAAATGCTGCCGAAACGGGGTCGGTGGCCATGAAAAACATCCCGAATGCGAAGCCACCCAATACTAGGTGCCACCAGAACGGCATGGCAAACATTGGATTAGTGTCGGAGCCGATCAGGTTGAGTAGCGTTGCGCTGACTATCATCCCCAGCATAACCCCAGTGACGATACGCCAAGAAGCAATCCCCATCAGCATGATCATCAAGCCGCCAAGTAATAGGAACAGAGTCGAAACCTCACCGATGGAGCCTGGAATATTGCCGACAAACGCATCCATCCAAGTGATCGCTTCCCCTGTTGCATTGTGCACCATGGCGGTTGAACCACTCTCGGCCCATTGGCTTAATGCGGTTGCTCCTGTGTAACCATCTGCTGCGGTCCAGACCATTCCCCCAGAGATCTCAGCCGGGTATGCAAAATACAAGAAAGCTCGCCCGGCAAGTGCAGGGTTGAGGAAGTTTCGACCAGTGCCGCCGAACACTTCTTTGGCAACGACTATACCGAAGGTGATCCCCAACGCAGCCTGCCACAAGGGTAACGTTGGCGGTAATATCAGTGCAAATAGGATGGAAGAGACAAAGAACCCTTCATTGATTTCATGTTTTCGTATGATGGCAAACAAGACTTCCCAGAAGCCACCAACGATGAACACAGTGATATAAAGTGGCAAAAAGTAGAATGCCCCGAGAAGCATCTTACTAGCCCAACCGGCAGACTCGGCAAGACTTCCGCCAAGGGCAATTGTTGCTGAATATTGCCAGTTCTCACTGACCAGTTGCTGAATATCTTCTGGGGAATATAAGGTATTTAGGGCAATAACCGTTTGGTGTCCCACATTGTAAAGCCCCCAAAACATGGCAGGAAAAACAGCCAACCAGACCATAATCATGATCCGTTTCAGGTCGATACCGTCTCTGACATGGGTTAGGCGGTGGGTCACTTGCCCCGGTGTGTAAAGCAAGGTAGCGAATGCTTCATAGAGCGGGAACCACTTTTGGTATTTGCCTCCTGGCTCAAAGGCGTGCTCAAATTTCTCTAATGTCGATTTCAGACTCATTGTTTAGCCCTCACGAATGTCTGGCAAGGTGTATGCCAGCATAACTACTGCTACGGGCTGAGTGGGAAATTCGATTAGCAATGATCTAACTATAACGTACCTTTCGAGCTGAGCAAGATGAACCATACTGTTAAGCAACGCGTAAAACAAAAGGCAATCCTTTCATTATTTCCATAGCCATGCCTATTCGGTAAAAGGCTTTCAGGATAGGTACTAAGGAGAAACCATGAATGAACTCGCGGTCGATCTCGCTAGATTCCAGTTTGCGTTCACCGTCTCGTTCCATATTATTTTTCCCGCTTTCACTATCGGGCTCGCCAGTTATCTCGCTGTGCTTGAAGGGCTGTATCTCAAGACGGGTAAGCACAAATATATCGAGCTTTATCAATACTGGATAAAAATCTTCGCCATCAGCTTTGGTATGGGCGTAGTCAGCGGTATCGTCATGAGCTATCAATTTGGCACCAACTGGAGCGTTTTTTCCGACAAAACCGGCCCAGTACTTGGACCTCTGATGGGCTATGAAGTGTTCACCGCTTTTTTCCTTGAAGCGGGGTTCTTGGGTGTCATGCTGTTCGGGATGAACCGAGTCGGCAAGAAATTGCATTTCATGGCGACGGTGATTGTTGCTATCGGGACCTTAATGTCCGCATTTTGGATCCTGTCGGTTAACAGCTGGATGCAGACGCCAGCTGGCTATTCGATGAATGAACTCGGTCAGTTTATTCCTGAAGACTGGTGGGCCGTCGTGTTTAACCCTTCCTTTCCTTACCGCCTCGTGCACATGGTTCTAGCGGCATTCCTAACAACCGCTTTTGTGGTCGGTGGGGTAGGTGCATACCATTTACTGCGTTCGCAAAATAATCATTTAGCCAGAACCATGTTTTCAATGGCGCTATGGATGGCGGCAATCGTCACGCCGATCCAGATTGTGGTGGGTGATTTGCACGGTTTGAATACGTTAGAACATCAGCCGGCAAAAGTGGCGGCAATGGAAGGGCATTTTGAAACCCAGCAAGGCGCGCCATTGATTTTGTTTGGATTACCTAACGAAGAAACGAAAGAAGTAGATTACAAGATTGCTATCCCACATTTAGGCAGCCTGATTTTAACTCATGAGTGGAATGGTGAAGTGAAAGGGTTGGATGCCTTCCCTGACGATGAACATCCGCCGGTCTCTATTGTGTTCTGGAGCTTTAGGATCATGGTCGGTTTGGGTTTCATGATGTTGGCAATAGGGCTTTATAGCTTGTGGCTACGCAAGAAAGGAGAGCTTTACCACCATAGCTTGTTCCATCGTTGCTGTGTCGCGATGGCACCGACGGGTTTTATCGCTCTGTTGTGTGGCTGGATAACCACTGAAGTTGGCCGGCAGCCCTTTACGGTCTATGGCTTACTCAGAACGGCTGATTCTATTTCCCCCGTGGATGCGGCAGCGGTAAGTGTCTCAGTCGCCGCATTTGTCGTCGTGTATTTCTCGGTCTTTGGTGCAGGTATCTTTTATCTGCTTCGCTTAATGCGTAAACCACCGACGAAATATGTGATGCCTCCTACATCTCATCTTCCTGATGTAGGTAGCGGGGGTAAAGAAAAACAATCTTTGGCTGCTTCTAACAAACTGACAATGTGAGGAATCGATTATGGATTATGCATTGATTTGGTACATCCTCATTGCGTTTGCCGTATTCGCTTATGTCATTCTGGACGGTTTCGATTTGGGTATCGGCATTCTGTTTATCTCAGCGGAGTCTACCAAAGAGCGGGATTTGATGATGAACAGCATCGCCCCGGTTTGGGATGGTAACGAAACTTGGCTTGTCCTTGGCGGGGGAGGGTTGTTTGCTGTTTTCCCTTTGGCCTATGCGGTGGCTATGCCTGCTTTGTATGCGCCGCTCATCATGATGTTGCTTGGTTTGATTTTCAGAGGCGTCGCATTTGAATACCGATTTAGAACCAAGCGCGCTCAGTTTTTGTGGGACAGTTCATTTTTCCTCGGTTCGTTAATTGCGACGTTTACCCAGGGAATGATCCTCGGAACCTTACTTCAGGGTGTCGAAGTGACGGGGCGAGCATACAGCGGCGGTTGGTTTGATTGGTTTACGCCGTTTAGCGTGTATTGCGGGTTTGTCACTGTTGCGGCATATACGTTGTTGGGCGCTTGCTGGTTATTGATTAAAATGCCACACGGCATGCACCAGCGTTTTTACGTGATTGCTAAGCGGTGTGCGTTGATTATGGTGGTGATGGTAGGGATCCTCAGTTTATGGCTTCCGCTGGGTAATGAGGTCATTGCTGACCGGTGGTTTAGTTTCCCTCAAGCACTGTTATTTTTATTGATACCAGGCTGTTCAGCTTTTCTGGTTTATTTATTATTTAAAGACTTAATGGAGCATAAGCCCGTGCAGGCTTACTTGGTGGTGCTTGGCTTGTTCTTTCTGGCATTCCTAGGATTTGGAGTCAGCACTTATCCGTACATTGTTCCTCATGCAATAACATATGCGGATGCAGCGGCGCCAGATACCAGTTTGAAATTCTTGCTCAGCGGTGCGGTTTTCTTGTTGCCATTGATCATTGCTTACACGGCTTATTCATACTGGGTATTCAGAGGCAAACTGAAAGAAGATGAGGGGTACCACTAATGATCAACCCGTGCTTTAAAAGATGGTTGTGGTTTACGGTGCTTTATCTTGGCGGCATCTTGGCCGTTAGCTTGCTTGCAATTGTGATCAAATGGGCATTAGGTTAGCGTTATCACTCGAAAGCCGCCAAATTTGGCGGCTTCTAGTTAACTCACCATCAATGATACTTTAATTCTGCCTGTCTAACTCATCTGACGTTGTACTTGCTGCTGATACTGAAGATGAAGAAAAAACTTTGCCCAGATGCTGCTCGACCACATCCTCGGGATCGCCCATTACCGGCTGGCTGCCTCTTTGTACTGGCATTGAGTCTCGCTCATCTAACTGCTGTTTATGATCTCTCCCTAGCATGAGTAGGCATGGGGTTAGGATCAATGTGAGTAAGGTGGCAAAAGCAAGCCCCCCTGATACCGCAGTTGCTAACTGTGACCACCACTGGGTACTTGGCGCTCCAAACTCGACTAATCGGTTTATCAAGTCAATGTTCATTTCAAGCACCATAGGTAACAGGCCTAAGATGGTGGTAATTGTGGTTAGCATAACAGGGCGTAAACGTTGCGCGCCGGTGTGCATAATGGCAGTGACTTTATCCAACCCGCTATGACGCAGCTGGTTATAGGTGTCAATCAATACGATGTTGTTATTGACCACAATACCTGCCAATGAGATCACCCCGATACCGGACATGATGATGCCAAAGGGGCGCTGGAATATTAGTAGTCCCAGGAAAACGCCGACAGTAGAGAACAACACAGCGCTGAGTATCAGTAGTGCTTGATAGAAACTGTTGAACTGGGTGACCAATATGAGTCCCATCACGGCGAGGGCGACCAAAAAGGCATTTTTCAGGAAGGCAGATGATTTTTCCTGATCTTCATTCTGACCTCTGACGATAACCTGCGTCCCCTTGGCGAGCGGCATCTCTGTGATAGCCGAGTTAATGATGGGCAACTGTAAGCTCAGGTTGTAGCCCGTTGCCATATCGGCCATCACCTCAGTTACCCGCTTACCATCAAGGCGGTTGATGGTGCCTTGTTTCGGAGAGGGGGTAATACTGGCAAAGTTGGTAATAGGAACCATGCCATATTGTGTTTTGACCCTCAGTTCATCAAAGCGGCCAATATCCCGTTTGTCTTCTGGGTAACGAACCAGAATGTCGACTTCTTCATCGGTATCATCAGGCAGGAAGTCACCGATTTTGAGCCCGTTGGTCACAAACTGTACGGTATTGCCAACCAAGGTTGCATCCCCACCAAAGCGGGCGGCATCATCACGATTGATATTGATTTCCCAATCGATCCCTTCTTTATCTGCCAAATCAGAAATATTGGTGAAAGCTTGGTGCGATTCCAGCCAGTAACGGACTTGGCGAACAGCATCATTCATGTCTTCGGTATTGTTACCTGATACTTCAATGACGACATCATGTTCGCTAGGCGGGCCGGCCTGCGGAAATTTGAACTCGAGCTCGATACCGGCAATATCGGCTGTTCTTTCTCGCATTTCAGCAATGATGTCTTTTATAGGGCGGCGGTCTTGCCAATCCATCGGGTTGAGCTGGATTTGGCCGATTTCATCGCTGCCTCCCGTTCGGGTATAGACACTTTTAATCCCCTCGGTACCCATAATCCGTTGCTCTATTTGGCTCATTAGCACATCTTTTTCATAGATAGACAAGTCACCATGGGAGCGAGCTTTGATGGTAAAGTGGGGCGGATCAACCTCAGGAAAGAAGACGACACCCAGTCCGGCTTTGCTGTAGGCAAACCCGACGGCAATAGCAAAAACAAATGCGGAGATCAGGATCTTAATCGGGTGCTTAATGGCGACCGCTAAGCTTGAAAGGTAAAGCTTGGTGATCCCCCTAGCTTGGCTGAAGTCGCCTTTTTCTAAGGCGATTTTTCGTTGTTGTTCAGCCTTTGTGGTGTACTGGGGTTTACCGACAACGCTCCCCAAAACTGGGACGAATAGTAGCGCCATCAGTAGCGATGCTGACAAGGTCGCAATCAGTGTAAGTGGTAAGTAACGCATGAACTCACCGGTGGTATCCGGCCAAAATAGCAAGGGTGCAAAAGCGGCGAGGGTAGTGGCGGTTGAGGCGGTAATTGGCCACGCCATGCGCTTGGCGGCTTCTCGGTAAGCCTGCCTGCGTCCGGTTCCTTCCTGCATTTTTCTATCGGCATACTCGGTGACGACAATAGCCCCATCTACCAGCATACCAACGGCCATAATAAGGGCGAAAAGAACAATCATGTTAACCGTGACGCCACTAACGGCCAGCATCAATAAACCGGTTAGAAAAGCGCCGGGAATTGACACACCGACTAAAAAGGCGGTACGAGTTCCTAAAATGGCCAGTATGACAATGACGACCAAGATAATGGCCGACAAAATATTGTTCTGAAGATCGTTGAGCATGGTATTTACATCTTCAGATTGGTCGAGGGTGTATTCCACCAACAGATTATCCGGCCATTCATCCAGCTTTTGCGCTTCTTCGACAACTGCCTTGACGATCTTGACGGTCTCAATGATATTTTCGCCTGCGCGTTTTTTGACATCGAGCACAACGGCAGTATCGCCATTGAGGCGAGCAAAGCTGTCAGGATCGCGGTAAGCACGGCGTATTGTGGCGACATCGCTGAAGGTGACAACTTTGTTGCCATCCACCTTTATTGGCAGTTCAAGAATATCTTTCAGCGAGTCAAATACCGAAGGTACCTTGACCGAAAAACGACCATATCCGGTATCAACAAACCCTGCAGCTACCACGCGGTTATTACGGGCAACCAAGTTAAAGACATCTTCTTGGTCAAGGCCGTAGCTCTCCATCAATAGCGGCTCGACAATCACTTCGACGACGTCTTCCCGATCCCCAGCGATATCTACTTCAAGGACTTGTTTGAAGCTCTCTAGCTTGTCTTGCAGTTCACGTGCGATTTGAATCGTGGTCCGTTCTGGTACGGTGCCGTAGAGCACCAGTGACAGCACTGGCTCATAACTGGCTAGAGTCACTTCATGAACAGTCGGCTCATCGGCATCATCTGGTAGTTTGGTTTTAGCGAGATCAACTGCCTCGCGAACATCCGTTAGGGCAACATTGATATCTGAGCCCACAATAAACTCAAGGGTTACTGAGGCATGGCCTTCGGCGGCGATGGCACTCATCTCCTTGACCCCTTCGATCGAGCGCAGTTCCTTTTCCAACGGCCTTACCAACAGTCGCTCGGCATCAATCGGGCTGATCCCCTGATGGCCAACAGAGACGTAAATCACCGGAATCGTGATGTCTGGATTGGACTCTTTGGGGATGATTCGGTATGTGATGGCACCTGCTAATAAGATCAGAACCAACAGGGTGAGCATGGTGCGTGAGCGATTTATCGCCGCGTCAATAATGGCAAACATTATTCACTCCCGCCGAGGTCAACTGAATTGCGTCGAACCGGTATGACAACATCGCCATCTCTGACAAAACCTTGGCCTGTAGTGATGACTTCTACGGTATTCTCAGTACCGCCCAGCCAGACACCATCTGGCTCAACTTTGACGATTGAAATAGGCACGAAATGTACTTTATCGTCAGTTGCCAAGGTTTTGATCCCCAGATTACCTGCTTCATCCAGCGCTAGCATGGAAGGTGTGATTTTTATTGCAGGCTCGGTCGCTAACATCAATTCGAGGTTGGCACTGGTACCTGCCGTCAGCGTCATATTGGGATTACTGATCTCCACCTCGATAGGGTAGGTATTGGTTGACTCGTTGGCAACTGCACCGCGAAAACTGAGGGTACCTGTTGCGGAAAAACCGGTTACCAGTTTGATTTCAGCCTGCTGGCTTTTGTAGACCTTATCGATGTGACGCTCACTGACATCGGCGCTGATCACCAGCGGATCCAAATCCACAATAGAAATGATGGGATCACCGACACCTAAGTAGTCGCCTTTTTCAATATAGAGCAACTCGATAACACCATCAAAAGGGGCATAGATTTCGGTATTGGCTAATGCAAGCTCCAAGCTTCTGACTTGTGCTTTGGCTTCAATCAGGTTGGCTTCGGCCTGACTAAAGGCGACTTCCCCCTGTAGGCCACGCTTTTTCAGTGATTTTGACGCATTGAATTCCTGCTTTCTGACCTTGAGAATGGCATTAGCACGAGCAAGTTGAAGCTCTCGGTCTGCCTTATCGAGTTGGATCAGTGGTTGACCGGTTTTAACACGCTGTCCTTTACGTATTAATAACTTATCAACTTTTCCGGCAACTTCTGCACCTAGGGTGGCCTTGCGGTTAGGGGCGCTACGCCCGTATAGCGAAAGAGTACGAGTTACAGGCTGCACCGTAAACTGTTCGGTGACCACCTTAGCCAATGGTGGAGGAGTCGATGCATTGTTTTTGACTGCTTGGGATTCCGGTGTTTCATCGGAGGGGGGCTGGTGTCCACTGAATAACCAAAGGCTTAATCCGATCAAAATCAATGCGGAGATTATCCAAGGTTTACGCTGAAAAAGTGCCTTGATTGATACCATCTGTCACTGTCCCTAGTAATCAAATTATCAGTATACATTGTTAAAAATGGGTAACCAAAAGTGCTTTAACAACAGTTAATTGCATACTAACAATAAATGGCTTGAATGTTAATTTGAAGAATTTGAACTGGGTCGCTTAATGAAAATCGTACGTCGGTCGCTTACAAAAGAAGTGATTTATCAAAAGCGGTCTCTCTATGAAGGAACAAATCACGATATCGGTTTCCTCGATCCACGGGTCTAAACATTTTCAACTTAGTAATATGGCTCAACGTAATCTACGTTGGTTAGCAATTACTGTTGTGACGATTACTGTGACGACGGTTGGTTGGATGATGTATTTAAAATCTGAAGCCGATGATGCGAAATATAAACAAATGGAATTGGAAGCCCGGTCATCTTCGTTGACTGAAGAGCTTGATCAGCTGAACTCGCTAAAATTTGACCTCGAAGCGGATTTGGATGCCCGTGAAAACAGGTTGAGTGGGGTTTCGGATAGGCTTCGCGAACTCGAAACCTTGTTAGGTGTTGATGTGACCGTTGAAACCAAAGCGATTGAACAGCGTTTGGATGTCGCAGCCATTAATTCAGCTGTCCGGGTTACCATTCTTGAGGGTTTGCCTAATGGGTCTCCGGTGGGGAATGTGAGGCAGTCCTCTCAGTATGGTTATCGGACTCACCCTATAACGGGTCGACGAACGTTACACCGCGGGCTGGATTTTGCGGTTAATACCGGTACGCCGATTTATGCTCCGGCCGACGGAGTTGTCGAAACAATACGTCCAAGTAATGAAGGTTCAGGCAACTTCCTTCGCCTTCAGCATACTTTTGGTTTTTCGTCGTCTTATTCCCATTTACAAAAATTTGCTGTGAAGTCCGGTGACTTCGTCAATAAAGGTGATCTTATTGCGTACTCCGGTAATTCAGGTTTGTCATCCGGGCCGCATTTGCATTACGAAATACGCTTCGTTGGACGGGCATTGAATCCTCGGCCATTCGTCGATTGGAGCTTAGATAATTTTGAACATATTTTTGAAAAAGAGAGAAATATTCAATGGGCATCTTTAATAAAGAAAGTGGAGCAGCAGGTCAGCAAACAATTACAACTGTCATCGCAGCGGGATGTGATATCCAAGGCGAACTCAAGCTAAGTTGTGATATGCAGGTTGACGGGATCATTGATGGCACAATGAAGCTGGAAAAAAGCCTGGTTGTCAGCCGCACTGGTCGAATAAAAGGAGAGGTGTGGGCTGATAAGATTATCGTTAATGGTCAAGTAGAAGGCATCTGCCATGCTAATTCCATCGAGATTTTGGATAAAGGTGTCGTATCAGGCAGCATTTACTGTGATAACTTGAGTATTGATCGTGGTGGTAAGTTCTTTGGTACTACTTTCCCGGCAGAAACCCAGCATGTTGTCGAGTTTACTCCTAAAGCGAAGACGGATGACAAAAAGGAAAAAGCGGTAACTGAGCAAAAGCTGAAAAAAGCACAGTAGCAAGTAAACCACTGTCCATGAGAAGCCATAGTCCAGTTATTTCAATGAGGCCGTGAAGTTCCCTTCACGGCTTCTCTTTTATTGCTCATATCTCTGTTCAAGATATCCCACAATATCTGCCGACTCGAACATGGCCTTATTGGTGTTGGGATCCATCAGGAACGGCACCTGCACATTGCCGTATTGTTTGAAGAAGGCTTCTCGTTTTGTGTTAGGAAGCGGTTGATAGGGTTTCAGGCTCCAACGTAATTTTGCTGGCCCCATGTCAGAGATCTGTTGTTTGCCAAGGTTGATTAAAATATACGTTAGCTCTAATTCACAAAGCTTTTCACGGACTAGCCTAGCAAAGGGGCTGGATTCGAAGCTGTATAAAATCAAAGGTAGCTCAAGTTGATGTGAAGGTTGCGCTTTATAACCGGCATTTAACCGAACGGTTGATGCCAGTGTTGAGCTCACTTGGTTGGTGACTTTACCAAGTAGGGAAGTTGATACACTTACCGCACCATAATGTTGGTTAAGGTGCTTAAGGATAGCTTTCGCACCGTACATGGCTTTGGATTGGTTGTTATCGACAAAAACAGGTGGCTGGATATCATCACCCTTACCTGACTTGGTTTTCAGTGCTTTGAGGTTTTTGCCACCCTTGGGGCAGGGGACAATGAGAATATCTAAGTTCAGCTGGGTCAGTGCTTCACGTACTAGTCTGCATTCTGCATTGCTTTCTTGATCAAACAACATCAGGGTTTGTGCTGGTTGCTCGGTTAATTTGTCAGCCACTGTACCGTGCCAGCAACGGTAAGTAGAAGCCAGCAGTGAGGTGGTAACGTCAAGAATATGATTCATTGTTTGCCTAATTCCTTTTAGCGATAACAAGACGTTGAACAATCTTCCTTTGAACAACGAAACCAGCGGTTATGTAGCATAAGTATATGCATGAAATCCCGCTCTTGCAGTGATTAGGCCAGCATAATCAGTGTCGTTGTCAGCAATGATTAAAAGGGGACTGTGATGGACGTGAGATTGCAATCAATCAGATGAGAGTGAGTGCCTAACGCAAAAAAGCCTGCTCAATAAGCAGGCTTTTGCTTCTTACGAAAAGAATATGGTGGGAGATACCGGGCTCGAACCAGTGACCCCCTCCTTGTAAGGGAGGTGCTCTCCCAACTGAGCTAATCGCCCGAATAAACGCTAGGGAGCCTCAAATGAGGTAGTGCGTTTACTGGAATTTGGTGGGTCCGGGCGAACTCGAATCGCCGACCCCTACCATGTCAAGGTAGTACTCTAACCAACTGAGCTACGGACCCAAATTTTGTTCTTCTTAGTGGTTAAGTAAGAAGTTGGTACGACCGAGTGGATTCGAACCACCGACCCCCACCATGTCAAGGTGGTGCTCTAACCAGCTGAGCTACGGTCGTACTGTATCTTCAAAAGAAGATGGTGCGTCTGAGTGGATTCGAACCACCGACCCCCACCATGTCAAGGTGGTGCTCTAACCAGCTGAGCTACAGGCGCATTTTTGTTCTAGTTAAAAGCTAGAAATTGGTACGACCGAGTGGATTCGAACCACCGACCCCCACCATGTCAAGGTGGTGCTCTAACCAGCTGAGCTACGGTCGTACTGTATCTTCAAAAGAAGATGGTGCGTCTGAGTGGATTCGAACCACCGACCCCCACCATGTCAAGGTGGTGCTCTAACCAGCTGAGCTACAGGCGCATTTTTGTTCTAGTTAAAAGCTAGAAATTGGTACGACCGAGTGGATTCGAACCACCGACCCCCACCATGTCAAGGTGGTGCTCTAACCAGCTGAGCTACGGTCGTACTGTGTTCTCTCAGAGAACGATGAGCATATTAGCGACTGATGATCCCTCGTGCAAGCATTTGAGTTCGCTTTTTTAAGTTATGGTGACTGTTTGCTTATGCTTTGAGCGCGGCGGATTAATTCTCGCCGCAAAGGTGAATAAAAGTGTGATTTCAATCACTTTTTATTAATAGCTGTTTCCACTCTGAGCAAATAAATACAATCAAGCCAGCAGGTCATGAGGTGACTATTGCTGGCTTTATGTTCAATTTGCTAGAGAAAGCCAAAGGACCTAAGTGGCTGTTTCCGTTTCGGTATGCTCTAAAGTGGCGAAAAGTTCGACAAATGATTGGCTGAGTTTATGGTTCGGTAATAAATGAATTAACGGCTGTTGGTGATAATGGGATTCTTTCATTTTAATCGACAACGGCAGGTAAGGCTCAAGGATAGGTAAACCGATGTCTTTCAGGTCTTCAATGATTTTTGCAGGGAACTTTGCTTGCGCATTGAACATATTGACAATAACACCTTCGACCTCAAGCTTAGGGTTATGATCGTCACGTAGTTCCGACACGTTGTTGAGCAAAGTCATCAAAGCCTGCTGCGAGAAGCTGTCGCAATCAAACGGGATCAGCAACTTATGGGAGCCAATCAACGCGGCTTTACTAAAGAAATTTAAATTTGGTGGCGTATCAATATAAATACGGTCATATTCCTTTTCCAATTCGTCTAGGGCATCACGCAGCTTGTATATTTTGTAGCGACGTTCCAGCTCAGATTCGATTTTTTCCAACTTTGGACTGGATGGAATAATATCTAAATTTTCGAAGGAGGTAGGTTGCGGATAGGATTTGATCGGCGTTGAAACAGAGAACCATCCAACGGTTTGGTTGAGCAATTCAGCAACATTTTTGTCGTTGTCGACATTGATATCAAAGCCAAGGTAATGGCTACTATTTCCCTGAACATCTAAGTCGATCAGCAGTGTTTTATAGCCTTTAGCGGCACTGATGGCAGCAAGGTTGGCTGAAATACTGGATTTTCCCACCCCACCTTTTTGATTGAAGACAACACGACGCATAATGCTTGAACCTACCTTGGTAACTATTTGAAAAAAGAATACATTAGCCTTATATGAGCTGCAATGCTTATTGTAGCAACTCGTGATCAGGCGGTAACAGCCGAGAAATCCACAAGATGAGCTTATGTTTCATGTTCGGGCCATCTTCCTTGTCTTCGGGGAGTGGTGTGATTTGTTTGAATTCAACCAGTAAACGGTAAACACATTCGACTTTGTCTTTCGATGAGACAGATTTGTCTAAATCCTCAAACCCTTGTTTTTTCGCAAAGGACATACCTAGCTCTAGCGCTTTTTTTAAAAGCTTTGGGTCGTTTTTGTTTTTCTTCATGTTAGGCTCCTTTAGATGTTTATCGTTTCATCTTAGAGCCTGTCGCTTTGCATTTATAGCAAGACTGGACAATTTTTTGCACTTAGTCTGTGAATTTATATAAAAACGAATGGTAAGCTAGCGAATTCCTACTTTTATGTTGCAGCGTTTGAAAGTTCGCTTCCAGAATTCGACATGCTGAAGCGTCGACTGCCTAAAATCATTATGCAAATTACCTCCTAGGTATTGCTCGAAATAAGAGGTGACGGCAGGGCTTCCAGGTCGTCCAGGGCCTAGGAGCTCGATGAGTGTGGGAGAAATTTGCCGGTATTGGGAGTCGAGTTCGGCAAGGTAAGGTTGAAGTTCGTTAACGAAGAACTTATAGAATACATTGCTCAAGATTTCCGCTTTGTGCTGATTGCGACTAGGTCCACAGATAAGTGTGTTTTCATGTTGTTCGAGCATGCTGGTAATAGCTTCCAGCCACAGGGTGGAAAGGTGTATTGAGTAAATCAGTTGACCAAAATAATGATGGGTATGGAGCTGTTCTTGATGATGAATAATCCTATCGGCTTGTTTTTCTTCGATACTGGTACCTGCTTGGAGATGTTGTTGGATAAAAGTCAGAAAATTAAATGCATTCAGACTTTCATCAAATCCGTAAAAGCCCCCTAGCTCAAAGGGGTGGTTATGTATCGTTAGCTGCTGCCGCCATTCTTTTTCACTGGTCAGCATATTCCAAAGATAGCGATGGATCTGGGATTGTTTTTGTTGCTTAAACCCTTCCAGTAAAGGGAGGACGTCTGAGTCTTCCGGGAGTACTTTTTGGCAATGGTTGAGCCCGTTGAGCAGAATCAGTTCATAGCGAAGTTGACGCGTTCTATCCTGCACTTTGCCTAGGATAGAGTTACGCTCGGCAATTAAATTAAATAACCCACATTTTCTCAGCTCATAGGCATCGAGCAGATCAATTCGAATATCTTCGATAGGCAGTAGTAGCTCGCGGGGTTCGGGAAATGTTTCGAGTTCACCTTCTTTGATTTTTATCGGTTTAGTCTCAAGCACATTGGCAAGCCTTTCGTTATAGGTCTCAAAGCTTCGTTTTGCGGTATTGGGTTCGCAACCTGTAACCCCAAAAATAAAGACAAGTAACCAGCACAGTTTGAATGCGCGCACAGTATATTGCTCTAGGATAAAAGACCGTGATATGTGTGAAAGAATAGACTGGGTAAACATGCTAACCATTCAGTACCAAGAATATAATAAGTATACGCGGCAAAACAAAAAGGCGACCATTGGCCGCCTTTAATTATTGAATGTGCAGTAAATAACTGGTTATCGCAATGACATTTGCAGTTGTGCGTCTTCATCTTGCTTATGTACCCAGAGCATGCGGGACGCCAGCATGATAGCAGCAGCGGTCAGACCAACAATATTACCGATCCAGAAGCCGTGAGGGCCCATTGGATCCACAATCCAATCAGTCATGCCTAGGACGTAGCCAATTGGCAGGCCAAGGATCCAATAAGCAATGAACGTACGAATAAAGATTGCACGCATATCCTTGTAGCCCCTTAGTGCGCCAGCGGCAACAACTTGGATTGCGTCTGTGCATTGGTAAATAGCCGCGAGGAACAACAACTGACCAGCAATGAAAATGACTTCGCGGTTATTGGTGTACATCTGGGCGATCGGCTCACGCAGTATAACGGTCAGTACGGCTGTCATGGCGGCGACAATAAATGCCACAATCAAGCCGCAGCGGCTGGCAATTTTGGCTTCGGTGAAGTCTTGTTGCCCTAATAAATGACCGACTCGAATACTTAATGCGGCCCCTAAACTCATTGGAATCATAAAGATAAGCGATGAGAAGTTACTGGCGACCTGATGAGCGGCCACGATGGTTGAGCCAAGCGGGGAGATCAGCAATGCGATAGCCGCAAAGAGAGATACTTCAAAGAAAATCGACGCGGCAACAGGAAAGCCTAAGCGAAAAAGACGAATAACAGCCTTGAATTGCGGCTTGTGCCACTGATCGAAAATGCCGATGTTACGTAGTTTTTTGTTCAATCGAATATAAACCAGCATCGAGAAGAACATCAGCCAATAGACAATGGCGGTCGCAACACCACAACCGACACCGCCTAAAGCAGGAGCGCCGAATTTGCCGTATACAAAGATCCAGTTTAGCGGAATATTGGCAGCAAGGCCGATAAAGCCGATCACCATGGCAGGAACGGTCATCGATACTCCTTCCGTAAAGCTCTTCAGAGTCTGGAAGAAGAGAAAACCCGGAACGGCGAAAAGGACAGCAAAAAGGTAGCCATTGGTTTTCTCTGCCAAGGCTTCTTCAACGTCCATCATATCGATGAGGGCTCCTGCATTGTAGAGCACCAATATGATAGGAACAGAGATTAAAGCGGCAAGTATAAAGCCGTGCTGAACCTCGAAAGGAATATTGTCACGCTTCCCTGAGCCGTTCAGTGTCGCGACAATAGGTACCAGCGCAATAAGCAAGCCGACGCCAAATAGGATAGCAGGTAGCCAGATACTTGCAGCAACAGAGACGGCGGCCATATCTGTGGCACTGACACCACCGGCCATAACGGTATCAACGAACCCCATTGAGGTTTGGGCGACAGAAGCAATCAGCACGGGAATCGCGAGTTTGAGTAGATGACGTGTCTCACGCCGATAATTATGCACAGATGCGCTCCAGGTATAAGAAGGGAAGTAACGCGGGAATTATAACGGTTAAGGGAGCCGACACAATTCACATTGAATGAAAATGAACAACTTTATTCTTTTGCTTTTAAGTCAGTAGCTTGTATAGGCTTTTTAGTGCTACTACTGCTATTAAGTTTCGATAACTGCTTTACTTTTTCCACTTAGCTTCGCCTCATAGAGCAATTTGTCCGCGATGGCATACGCCTTCTGTGGGTGAGAGGCGCAATGGCAGGCGCCAATACTGGTTGATATTGTCACGGTTGTTTCACCATTGATGTAAGGCGAACAGGCAAGCGTCGATAATAACTTATTTGTTATCTCCTCGACACTCGGTCTTGGCATCTCTTCTAACCAAATGGCAAACTCTTCTCCGCCGATACGGCCAAAGAGGCAACTGTTTGGTAATACTTCCTGACAGGTTGCCGTAAAGTGCATTAGGATATTATCACCTTCGATATGGCCGTAAGCATCGTTGATTTGTTTGAAGTTATCGATATCTAAGATGAGTAGCCAGCCGCTGTCCTCTTCACTCTTTTCGTCGAGTTGCTGCCAGAAATAACGTCTATTAGCGATACCAGTAAGTCCATCGTAATAGGCCATTTGATGTAATTTGGTATTTGCATTACTTAAGGCCAGGGTCCTTTCTTCAACGCGTACTTCGAGTTCTTGGTTTTGCTGTTCTAAGAGGGCATTGAGGCGTTGAGTTTCTTGTTGTTCGCTATCTAGCTTGTATATCGTTTGCTCAAGATTATGCTGCATTTTATTGAAGGATTCAGCAAGCGTACCTAACTCGTCGTCACGAGTTACAGTAATTTTTCGTCCCCACCGTCCTTTGCTGATTTGTTCTGCAGCTTGAGTCAGCTCTTGAACCGGCTGACTAATTTGGCGGGCGGCTTTTTTACCAAGCATGATAGCAATAAAAACCAAAATTAAGGTAAGCAGGATACCAACATTCTGTGCAATCTTGAGCTCTGGGGCAAAATCACTCATAGGCGAATAGAAAGCGATCTTAACGTGATCAACCTGCGCTAGGCTGTAGTCGGTAATAAATCCAGCCCATTGTTTTCCTTCATGATCGACAAGGATCAGGTTATTGCCTTGGTTATTGTCGAGACTTATTAACTCATCTAACACTGGGGTCATCTCGTAGTTGATAGATTTCAGCTTCCCAGTATGTGGAGTATGGTTTTTTGCTGTACTGGCTAAGATGACATTGTTCTTGTAAAACAAGACAACATCACCATGGCTACTTAGTTTGCTTTTATTGAGCTCTTGAATGACTGTATTTAAGGTTAAATCCAATCCCCAAACACCTAATAATTCACCATTGGTATCGCGCTGCGCTTTTGACAGGGTAATACCGAGCAGGGTTGGGTCAAATGCACCAGCATAAATATGGCTCCATACGGGGTAGTTAACCGCTGCAGCGTCTTGAAACCACTTTTTATTTCGAGCATCAAAGTTAGCTGTCGATTCAACAAACGGCCCCTTGATACCGTTATGATCGGAAACAAAGCGTGTAAGGTTTCCGGCTTTTCCCGTTTCGGTTTCGATTAGGTAAAAACGGTCGTTACTTTGGTGACCGACAGATATTAACCCGCCATCAATGTTGGCAAAGTAAAAATAATCAATCTCGTCGTGGTGATTGAGAACATTGGTAATGTGACCAAGTATTGCTTCTCGATCATTGATGGTACCGCTGAGCTTAGACTCAATCCGCTCCTGATGGTCGTAAACTTTGTATGCATCAGAAAAAAAATCATCAAGGTGGTTTATCACTGCTTGGCTAGCATGTTTGTAAATATTTTCAATCGTATGATGAACAATACGTTCAGCACTTTGATGCCAAAGATAACCGATAGGTAGTGCCGTTAGAACAACCAACATTGCCATTAACACCTGTATGTGCCGATTAAGATTCTGTCTTAGGTGTGTAAGCATGTTGAGTCCAACTCAATGTGATCTGCAATAAATGGGGGAATATGTGCTGAGGATATAGGGTAAAACCTAAGAGTGCAATTTGGCTTGCTTTTTACCGGGTTAGTTTGCTGTTAACATGCTGAAAGTTAGCTTACCAGCAGGAGTTGTTATGTTTACCGGAATTGTTCAGGGTACAGCCGAAGTTATTGCCATCAATAAAAAAGAAGCGTTTCAAACTCACGTTGTCCGCTTGTTCGGCAAGATGCGTGATGGGCTAGAAGTCGGTGCCTCTGTGGCCCACAATGGTTGCTGTCTAACGGTAACTAAACTTGAAGGAGACAATGTTTCTTTCGACCTAATGCAAGAGACGCTAGCGGTAACAAACCTTGGCGAACTCATTGCTGGAAATAGCGTAAATATTGAGCGTGCTGCAAAGTTTGGTGACGAAATTGGTGGCCATTCAATGTCGGGACATATTAATGCCGTGACGACAATTGTAGATATTGAAGTATCGCCAAATAACACCACGATTTGGTTTGAAATCCCTGAGTCATACAATAAATATATATTAAGAAAAGGGTATATTGGCTTGGATGGTTGTTCATTGACCATTGGTACGGTGGAAGAAAACAGATTTTGCGTGCATTTAATTCCTGAAACATTACAACGAACACTATTCGGTGTGAAGCAAGTAGGTGCTAAAGTTAATATTGAAATCGATCCGCAAACCCAAGCAATCGTCGATACGGTAGAAAGGGTACTGGCTGAAAAAGGTCTTGAATAATTTATCTAAGATATAAAGCAAGGCTCCTTCTAAAGAGAAAACCCCTACTTATGTGTAGGGGTTTTTGTTTCTTAGTATTTGTTATGCTGCTCAACCTGAGAGACAGTTTTAGAATATTTGCTCATCATCGGCATCGACAAATAAATTGATTGTCTTGTGCAAGTCATCAACTTGCATATTGAGGTGGATGGCGTGGCAGCAGGCTGGACAGTCATCATAAAACTCTTGGCTACCAGCACTGGCATCAAGGGTAATGCGGATGTTGTGGCCGCAATGCGGGCAGGCTACCGTCTGCTCTGTAAAGTTATTCATTTTGTACTCCTTGCAAACTTACGACAAGAATGGGCATCCAAGTTGCAATCATTCCTGGGAACGTGACAGGTTCAATTCAATGTTTTAACTTTAGCGTTAAGCATTCGTTTTCGCCTCAAATTAACTATAAAGTTTGAAGTGATAGAAAATTATGAAAAATAACGGTGAGGTAAATATCCGATATCGAAAAAAGACTGGACGTATAAATTTTTGTTTATATTGATGAAATAAATATTAGGTCAGAACTGGAACATTTTTAATATGACACGGAAGGCAAAAAAGGTGCAATTAATATAGTGGTTTGATCTAGACCTTATTGAAAGTGTGACGTTACTTCAGCAATGCAATAAATTGCTTATTTACTTCGAGTGGCGAGTTAAGTTTCTGGTCGACAGTATTGATATAGACCGCTGGTTGAGGATTGCCATAGAGAAAGGCAAGAAGCTGGAGCAGGTGTCTGCATCCAGCTTAAATCAGATTAGCGTGTAGTGAGAAAAGCTAGACTTATCGCAGCCCTAACTTTTCCATCATTTGTTCAGCTTGGGTGATATAGCTGCCACCAAACAAATTACAATGGTTGAGCACATGGTATAGGTTGTAGAGTATCTTACGCTCTTCATAACCATCATCTAAGGGCCAGACGGACTGGTATCCTTCGTAGAAGCTAGGTGGGAAGCCGCCAAACAATTCTGTCATGGCAACGTCGCATTCGCGATCTCCCCAATAGCTAGCAGGATCAAAAATGATCGGCCCGGTTACGGTAAGGGCGGTATTGCCATGCCAAAGATCACCATGGAGTAGTGATGGTTTGGGTTGGTGATGGACAAGCAGATCGATCACTTTGCTGGTGATTGTATCAATATTGCCAAAATCGATACCTTTTTCAGAACAGAGCTGCAACTGCCAGGCAATACGTTGCTCAGCAAAGAAGCGGCACCATTTTCGGCACCATTGATTAGGTTGTGGGGTCAAGCCGACAAAATTGTCGAGGTCAAATCCGTATTCCCCTTGATCACCCCAAGCGTGCATACGTGCTAGCTGTTCACCCAAGGTATAAGCAGATTGATTATCGATGACTTTTGTCGGCAGATAATTAAGAATAATAAACGCACGATCTTTGGTCGCGCCTAGATGGACAAATTGGGGAACTTGAATGCAATCAGTTTCATTGAGCATTCTCAGGCTTTCTGCTTCTGTTTCGAACATCACCAATCGTTCGCGGTCATTAACCTTGGCGAAGTAACGTTCGTTACCGTCTCCGATGCAGTAGCATTCACTAATGTCACCGCCTTCAAGAACTTCCTTTTCGCTGATTTTGAATGGTCTATCCAATACCTCAGAAAGTTGGTGAGAAATTGCTTGCCACATAGCATCCTCCACGACACATCAATATGCAGTTGGGCTCGTTGCCTCTTCAACATAGTAGTCTATTTATTGAACAAATAACTGGGTATTTATCAAGGTTTTAAAGATCTCCCCTAAAATTTGGGTGTCGAAAACAAAGTTTAATTTTTCAACGGCATGATATGGCTCCCCTTTGTTGCACTTGGCTGGTGTGCTAAAAGGCAGTGGAAAGTCATTATCTTTTCATTTATTTAGGGCGTCACCTGTGTACATAAGATATTCAACGCAAAGCGAATAGAATGCATTGGCCTGTGGTGAGATGGTGCGGTCGGTAAGGCGGAAAATGCCGATGTCTCGCTTGAGCGGTGGGTCGATAAGCGGTCGCCAGACGAGTTTGGTCTCATTGGTAGGGAAGGCTAATTTGGGCAGGGTCGTGATACCTATGCCTAATTCCAAAACTGAGAATAACGACGTAATGTTTTCTACAGAATAGAGTGCTTTTTCACTGAGTACCCGAGCCGGGGTGGGTTCTAACAGCGTACAGGTTCCATTGCGGATAAAAGGTTGTTTGAGCAAGGTTTCCCAACTAATCCCCTCTTCAAGTTTAGCTAAGGGGTTGTCTTGCAGGCAGACCACACCTAGTGGGTCAGAAAGCAATGGGGTAAAAGAGATAGATTCATCATCAAAATGCGAGCAATTTCCCAAGGCTAAATCGACCTCCCCAGCCAGTAGACGGGCTTCTACGCCAGCGGCATTATCATCTATCAAGCTGACTTCGACTTTGGGGTAGCGTTCGCAAAATGCGGCCAACACGCTTGGAATGAGTTTGGCTGCCACGGAGGGAACACATGCAATACGTACCTTTCCCTGATGACCAGAGGCAATGGCTTTCAGATCATTATCAAGATCATTATAAATGCTGAGAAACTGGGTGATCTTCGGGTAGGAGACTTTACCAAAAGGGGTGAGTTGCGCCTTATGCCCAGTCTCAAATAGGGCTTGCCCCAATGTTCGTTCCAGCTCTTTTACCGAAGTAGAGAGTGCTGCTTGAGAGCGGTTTGCCCGTTTTGCAGCCGCGCGAAAGCCACCTTCCTCGACCACCATCACAAAATGGATCATTTGCTGAAGTTTAATTCCCATGCTCGCCTCCTTTTGAGCCCTTTATTCATCATGCCTGAAACCAAGTGTTAAATAAAATTTATCAATTGTAAAAAAATAACCGTTAGATATATCAGTCTAGGTAGTGCATGATTTAACCAACTTGAAACATCTTGGTTACAAAGTGGAGTTGAGCGTGAGCCTTCAAGAACAAAAGCAAGCTGTCAAAACCTCTCTATTTGCCTCAAAAGCCCCGCTTGAATGGGCCATTACCCATAATGGCACGCTCTACACTGCGCAGATCCCGATTGATCAGAGTGGTGTGGTTGTGGAAGGGGGGATCGAAGCTCAGACTCGCCAGACATTGGACAACTTGGTTCACACCTTAGAGTGCGCCGGAGTGTCGCTAGATTCTGTATTGCAGGTGCTGATCTACGTGACGGATCGCGATTTTCTCGCCACGGTTAATAAGGTTTACGCCGAATATTTCAGTGCCCCATATCCCAATCGTGCAGCGATGGTCGTCGCCGGATTGGCACGGGAAGAAATGTTTGTTGAGCTAGTGGTTTACGCCGCAGTAAAGGAATAAGGACATAACAATGACTATTCAAGCAGAGCAATCGCTTTTTATCGGTAACGAGTGGCAATCTGGTCAAAGCACACTGGCTAACATCAACCCATCGGATATCAGTCAGAATCTGGGGAATTATGCCCAAGCGAGCCAAGCCCAGGTACAGCAGGCAATTGCTGCGGCCAATGCAGCACAGCCTGAGTGGGAAAAAACACCACTGGAACGCAAATTAGCCGTATTGCAAGCCATTGGTGATGAGCTTATTGCCCGTTGTGATGAGCTAGGACGTTTACTTTCAAGCGAAGAAGGCAAGCCCTTTGCAGAAGGTCGCGGTGAAATTTACCGTGCCGGTCAGTTCTTTCAATACTATGCCGCAGAAGTATTGCGTCAGGTGGGTGATAACGCCGCGTCTGTTCGCCCGGGTGTTTCTGTTGAAGTGACCCGCGAAGCCGTGGGGACGGTGGCTATTATCTCACCTTGGAACTTCCCGACAGCAACAGCCGCTTGGAAAATTGCTCCGGCATTGGCGTTTGGTAACAGTGTGATTTGGAAACCCGCCAATCTTACACCGGCCAGTGCGGTTGCGCTAACCGACATCATTGCCCGGCAAGGCCTGCCAGCAGGCACATTCAACCTTGTATTGGGCAGTGGTGCAGAAGTCGGCGATACCCTGATTAATTCAAAACAAATCCAAGCGGTGAGTTTTACCGGTTCAGTTGAAACGGGTCGTAAAGTGGCTGCTGCTACTGCGCCGAATTTTGTTCGCTGTCAGCTAGAGATGGGCAGTAAAAACGCGCTAATCATTGCTGATGATGCTGATATCCAAATCGCTGTAGAAGCCACTATTGCGGGTTCATATTCTGGCGCTGGGCAGAAATGTACCGCTTCATCGCGCTTGGTCGTTATGGATAGCATCCATGATGCTTACGTAGAGGCGCTAATCAAACGCATGAGTGAGCTAAAAGTGGGTCATGCATTAGAAGAGGGTATCTTTATGGGGCCGGTGGTTGACAGTAAGCAGTTGGAAGCCAATTTGGATTGGGTAGCAAAAGCCCGTCAGAGTGGTGCCGAGTTAGCCGTCGGTGGCGAGCGTTTAAGCCTCCGGCATGACGGTTACTACATGTCACCCACGCTGTTTCTTGATACTAAGAACGGCTGGGAAGTGAATCAGGAAGAAGTCTTCGCCCCGATGGCTTGTGTTATCAAGGTATCGGATCTGGACGAGGCAATTGCGACCGCCAACGATACCCGCTTTGGCCTGACTGGCGGCATTATCACCCAAAGCCTGCGTACCAGCGCGCTGTTCAAAGAGCAGATTCAAACTGGTTGCGCGATGGTGAATTTGCCAACGGCAGGAACGGATTATCACGTACCGTTCGGTGGTCGCAAAGAATCGAGCTTTGGCCCTCGCGAACAAGGCCAGTACGCGAAAGAGTTCTACACCGTTGTGAAAACGGCATACCAGCGTCCTTACTAGGGAGTGGCCTATGTATCAGCAGCAAATAGTCATTGATGGCTTGCAATACTGTCACTGGGATCGTGAATATTTTCAGACGCTGAAAGCAAGTGGGATCCATGCGGTGCATGCCACCTTGGTGTATCACGAGAATGCACGAGAAACGCTAACCCGTTTTGCCGAGTGGAATCTTTTATTCGAGATGAATGCGGATTTAATTATGCCCGTGATGTCGATGGCTGATGTCGAAGCGGCAAAAGCACAAGGCAAAGTCGGAGTCTTACTTGGGGCGCAAAACTGTTCTCCCATTGATGATGAAATTGGCTTAGTTGAAGTGATGCGTCGTCAGGGTTTATTGATTATGCAGTTGACCTATAACAACCAAAGCCTGCTGGCGACAGGTTGTTATGAGCAGAACGATAACGGTGTTACCCGTTTTGGTAAACAAGTGATCGATGAAATGAATCGTGTCGGCATGGTCATTGACATGTCGCACAGCGCCGAGCGTTCGACTCTGGAGGCGATAGATTTATCTTCACGGCCGATTTGTATCAGCCATGCCAACCCGACGTTTGCTCATGATGCGCTGCGTAATAAATCTGATGTGGTTATCAAGGCATTGATTGACCGTGGTGGTTTGCTGGGCTTTAGCTTGTACCCGTTCCACTTGCCAAATGGTAGTCAGTGCTCATTGGAAGACTTCTGCCAAATGGTTGGACGTACTGCCGATATGGTCGGGGTCGAACATTTGGGGATCGGTAGTGACTTGTGCCTGAACCAGCCACAGTCGGTGTTGGAATGGATGCGTAATGGCCGTTGGTCGAAAGCGATGGATTATGGTGAGGGCTCGGCCGGTAATGCATGCTGGCCTGATGCTTTGCCTTGGTTTAGCGGTAGTTGTGGGATGGAAAACATCTACAACGGGCTGATCAAGACTGGATTCAATGAAGCGGAAGCAGGCCAGATCATTGGTGGTAACTGGTTCAACTTCTTGCAGAGCGGCTTACAGCCTGCGCAGTAAGAACAGAAAGGGCCTATCACTCCTATAATCTCAAGGGCCCGTTTGCTTTTTTCGGCGAAAGCAAACTGATCTTAGTTAGGCTATTTATTCTTTTATCCCAGACAAATCCACTCACAGCTGGAGACACTTGATGTCTGACCTCACGAATACCATAAAGCCAGAAGCGACCAATACTGGATCTTTACAATCAGAAATACATAAACATGAATCTTTGATCGAGAAATTGGGTGTTAACAATCCTGTGTTATGGCTAAGCGGCGGATTCATTGCACTTTTTGTCGCTCTGGCGATATTTGATCACGAATTACTTTCCACTATTGTCAACACGGGTTTTTCATGGGCGGTGAAATACTTCGGCCCGTACTGGCAAATATTACTGTTAATGACTTTCTTATTAGCCATCGCTTTAGCTGTAGGTAGAACTGGGCAAGTTAGGCTTGGTAATTTAGATAAACCTGAAATAGATGCTTTCCGCTGGATTGCAATTCTTCTCTGCACCTTGCTTGCGGGTGGTGGTGTATTTTGGGCTGCGGCTGAGCCAATAGCGCATTTTGTTAGTGCTCCTCCTTTATATGGTGAGGGGGCGACGCCATGGCAGCAGGCCATTAACAGCCTGTCGCAATCTTTCATGCATTGGGGCTTTTTGGCTTGGTCGATTACAGGCTGTTTGACGTCTATCGTGTTCATGCACCTGCATTATGATAAAGGTCTACCACTGAGGCCTCGTACCTTGCTTTACCCTTTATTGGGAGAGCGCGCGCTTAAAGGCGGCATAGGTGCCACGATTGATGCATGCTGCATTATTGCCGTGGCAGCCGGTACCATCGGTCCTATCGGCTTCCTGGGTTTGCAGATCAGTTATGCGCTTAATGTGTTGTTTGCTATTCCTGATGGCTTCACCACCCAGTTAATCATCATATTGTTTGCTATCACCATTTATACCATTTCAGCTCTGAGTGGTTTGAATCGAGGTATTCAAATTCTCAGTCGTTGGAACATCATTCTGGCTGTCGGTCTGATGGCGTACATTTTGTTGGTTGGCCCAACGAGCTTTATTGTCAATGGTTACCTGCAAGGAGTGGGTACTATGTTGGACAACTTTATACCAATGTCTACTTACCGTGGTGATGAAGGTTGGTTAAGTTGGTGGACAGTCTTTTTTTGGGGCTGGTTCCTTGGCTACGGCCCGATGATGGCTATTTTCATCTCACGTATATCCCGTGGACGCACGATCCGTCAATTGGTACTGACCCTCGGTGTGATTGCACCTTTGGTGACTTGTTTTTGGTTTACCATCGTTGGTGGTACAGGGGTGGCTTTCGAAATTTCCGCCCCAGGCACTGTCAGCAAGGGGTTCGAAGGCTTTAACTTACCAGGGGCATTACTGGCTATTACTCAGCAACTGCCTTTCCCAACGATAGTGTCGATTCTGTTCCTGATACTGACAACTATTTTTATTGTCACTACCGGTGACTCAATGACCTATACCATCAGCGTAGTGATCAGCGGAGAAACCGAACCTAACGCCTTTATCCGTTCTTTCTGGGGCGTGATGATGGGTTTAATAGCCTTAATTTTGATTTCCCTTGGCTCCGGTGGGGTATCGGCCCTGCAATCTTTTATCGTTATTACTGCCGTACCGGTATCACTGATTTTATTGCCGTCGCTATGGGATGCACCGAAAATTGCGATGAAGATGGCCAAAGAGCAAGGGGTTTAATACCAAGCGTTATAAGTACATATTCTAGATAGGTATAGGCTCATCATGCCTCGAAAGGGGCATGAAAAAGCAACAACGAAATCATAAGTTCTCTATGAACATTATTCCCGGGCGGTAGTTGGACGCCTATAACCAGAAACATAATTATAAAATTGATGGTGAGCAATATGGATGCACATCGTTCCTTGAAATCTGATAACACTCTACGTCAACCAGAAGTCGTTATGGCGCCTGAAAGGTTGGGGGCTATGCACCAAAACCGTATTAGTTTTGTTCGTTACTTGGTTCGCCAAATGGCCCAAAAAAACTGGCAGGTAAACCAACATGCTTGGCAATTGACGCCTGAAGGTTATGGCCACGCTATCTATCGGCTTGAAACACAAGAAAACCAATATCATCTTGTGGTGTTCTGTGACGAAATCAGTGACGAAGAACGTAACGATCGTGTGATTGCCGAAAAGTGGGACGTGACGCTAGCCTTGGTTCATGGTGATGTCACTCCGCAACTGCTAGCGCAACTTCGAGAAAATGTGCCTTTGCAGGAGGCCGGTCGCAATCCAAACCGTGCCTTGGTATTGGCACGTGCCAACAAGAGTGTGCGGGTGTTCGATCACCTTGTTTCGAGCCTTGCCCAAGGCCAGCAACCTGATCCGCAACAGTTAGCAAATGTTGGCTATATTCTGCGCACGACTGCGGTGTATGGTAACGGCAAGTTTGGTATTGCAGATTTCAAATTGCTGGAAGAAAACCCGGATTTTAACCAGTCTTTCAGTGCCCAGATGTGTGCAGTTTATCTGCTGCGTGAATTTAGCTTGGATTGGGTCGATTACCTAGCCAAGCAGCGCGGTGGAGATAAAGCGGTATCTCTTCACCGTTCGTTGCAGCGTTATCTTGGCGTGGGTAATGCAACGGGATTGGGTATGGCACCATATCTGATCAATCACCCTTGTATCGTTGATCAATGGATGACGACTCGTGAAGAAGCATTAGCAGAGATCTTGAGTCAGCCATTTGATGAAACCAAAGTAATTGTATTATGCCAACTGCTTGCGAAGGCCAAGACCCACCTTTCTCAGGTAGTAACGAGTGATGAACATCAGCGTGAGTTGAACAAGCTGGCAGTAGAGGAGTTGATGATTTTCCGCAATATAGTTACAGGCTTGGCGTCTGATCAGACACCGGATTGGCAGGCTGTTGTCGCCCAATCTCAGGCAATGAGTTTGGAAACGCAGGAAATCCTCCTTTCTTGTGTGATGGAGCTTTACCCTGACATTGCAGATTCTTATCAAGACAAAATGAACTGTGATGAAACTTTGTCACTGACCAGCGGTAAGAAAGTACAGGACCTCATACAGCTGCTTGAAAGCAGGTATCGCTGGGCCATTGAAACGGATTTTCAACAACCAGAGAACAATTACTGGTTCTGGTATCGCTCACAAGATAAAGAGGAGCCCCGACTTGGAGTGCGTGGAGTAGAGGCTGGGGAGGAGCGTGAGCTGCCTTTGGATATCGGTCGTCAGGTATACTGTTTATATGGTGCTTTGCTTAAGGCCGACTCAGAACACACTCTTGCTGAGTTCTTATTATCAAATCCTGAGTATCGTGGTATTGCAAAGCGGGCCTGGACACTTGGCAACAAAGTGATGGGTGACATCCAGATGAACGTACTGCACAAGGCTTCACTTCCTATGCACCTGCTACGCTGCAAGTTAGCTGTATTCGGTGCGACGAAATTCGACCCGCGCTCAGATCGTTGGGTTCAAGTGACTTTTTTCCAAGGTGCGCCACTTTTGGATGAAATCCACGATGGTGGATGGTTATTTCCTATCCTGCCATCGGCACAAGAGCTAGCAGGAGAGGCAAAATGATTGTATCCCATAACGAGCTTGTTACTGCTGTTTACAAGGCATTTTTAGGATTACGCCGTTGTTGTGGTGAAGCGGATGTCATTGCCCATATGGTGGCTGATTTGCAGATGGTTGGCCTTAATGGTGTTGGACACTTTAATAAGGCGCTCCCTTATCTTGCCGGCGAAAAAGATGGCCCGATCACATTAACTAAGCCTGCCTCTGACCGTATTGATGTCGATATGCATGGTTCCAGCTTGGTTTGTCATTTACCTAACATCCTTGATTATGCTGTTGAGCAATTGGTACACAGTAAGTCATTAACCATCCATGTTCGCCATTGTCATAACCGTTGGCTAGCTTATAGTGAGTTGGTTAAGTTAGCGGCCAAAGGTCTAGCATGCAAAGCACAGTGGAAAAATGGCTCTGATGCCAAGCAGACACGTTACATATTGAATAAGGGCTGTGTGTTCCCAGAGCTGTTTCAGTCTGAGGAAGTAACTAGCAGCGATGAAAGCCATCATGACATGATAATTGAATTGTCGGTTGCTGATTTCACCGTGTCTTCTTCGGGTGTTACTGGTTTTGTTCGACTTGATTCAACAAGCTTGCGGGAAACGTATGTCACGGCGTGGAAAGAAGGCATTGAGGTTGACGACGTTGGCTGGCAACAGCTTAAGCAAGCAGCAAAGGTATTCTTGGTTGAGAACAGTGAAACATCGGCCAAAGGTGCTGGAGAGCTGTTTGTGTAATTAGCTGAAACCTAATACCTTGAAATCTAATACCTTGAACCCGAACCCTAAACTGAATGAATAAAGAAAACGCCTCTTATTGAATCTTAATAAGGGGCGTTTTTATATCACTGGGTCATTCACCTTAATGAGATTATAGACTTGGCAATAATTGCGAAGGCATCAAGGTGTTGTAATGTGCTTCCAGTAGGAGCTCGTTGGCTTTTTCAATATCTGGCGCAAAGTAGCGGTCCTTATCGTAAAAGCTCACACGAGCCCGTAACATTTCTTTGGCTTGTTCCACGCGCTCTGAACTGTGGTTCGGCGAGCGGAAATCCAAGCCTTGAGCGGCAGCCAGCAATTCGACGGCTAAGATCCCGCGGGTATTTTCGGCCATGTCCTTGAGTCTTCTACCCGCAAAAGTTGCCATCGAGACATGATCTTCCTGGTTGGCGGACGTCGGCAAGCTATCAACAGAAGCTGGGTGGGCGAGAGTTTTGTTTTCACTTGCCAGTGCTGCTGCGGTAACTTGGGCTATCATAAAGCCGGAGTTTACGCCGCCATTATCGACCAAGAAGGGAGGCAATTTACTCAAGCCGCTATCAATTAACAGCGCCATTCGGCGTTCTGACAAACTCCCGATCTCGGCAATGGCCAATGCAAGGCTATCTGCAGCCATTGCAACTGGCTCGGCATGGAAGTTACCCCCCGAAATAATGTCGCCATCATCGGAAAATACCAGTGGGTTGTCCGATACGGCATTGGCTTCAATTTCAAGAATATCGGCAGAATGACGGATTTGTTGTAGGCAGGCCCCCATGACTTGTGGTTGGCAGCGAAGTGAATAGGGATCTTGGACCTTGTCACATTGCTGATGTGATAAGCCAATCTCACTGTCTTTCTCTAGCATATGGCGGTAAGCCATTGCTGCATCAATTTGGCTACGATGGCCTCGTACTCGGTGGATACGCGGATCGAAAGGTCGTCGGCTACCCAGTGCTGCATCTACCGACATCGCTCCACAGACGGTGCCTGAGGCATACAGATCTTCAGCGGCAAATAAGCCTTCAAGGGCAAAAGCGGTTGAGGCTTGGGTGCCATTGAGCAAAGCCAGCCCTTCTTTTGGTGCCAGCGTAATAGGCTCAAGTCCGGCAATCTTGAGGGCTGCAGAACCGCTGATGATTTCGCCATTGTGGCGTGCCTGGCCTTCACCGAGTAAAACCGTGCTCATATGTGCCAGCGGGGCGAGATCTCCCGACGCCCCGACGGATCCTTTTTGTGGAATACACGGGTACACTTCGGCATTGACCAGTGTTATTAGTGCATCAACGACTTTAGGACGGATCCCCGAGTAACCTCGGGCAAGGCTGTTGATCTTCAGCGCCATCATGAGCCTGACAGTATGATCTTCCATTAACTTGCCGATACCAGCGGCGTGAGAGAGAACGATACTGCGCTGTAGTGTTTCTAAGTCTTCGACCGCGATACGGGTATTGGCAAGTAGCCCAAAGCCGGTGTTGATCCCATAAACGACTCTGTCTTCTGTGATAACTAGCTCTACAGCTTTGGTACTTACCAACATATCGTCATAGGCAGCCTTATTTAGTGACAGTGTCACTTTGTGGCGATTGATGTGTCGCAGCTGCTTGAGCGATAATTTTCCCGGATTGATTTCAATTTGGTACATACAACGTCCTTAGTGTGTTATACCCAAGTGATTTCATGCTGCATGATTCAGAGTTTCATCAAGGCTTTCAATCCAAGGAAAATAACCGCTAGGAATAGTTGTTCTATTTCAAGGTTATTTGACACAGGAGTGGGGGCCTTGATGAGCTCCCAAAGGGCGAGTTTACTTGAATACTAGGCGGTGTTAGCGATTTTTGATTTAGCGCCACTAGACCTGTAAATCGCTGCCTTGCCTACTATCCAAGTAATTCTCGCTGAACCAAGCATCATGAATTTACTTGGGTATATTTATTATTTTTTTTGGGTTGATGAGATCATTGGCAAATCTAAGCCTTGTTCCTCGGCACAGTTAACAGCGATGTCATAACCGGCATCGGCATGGCGCATCACGCCTGTTGCTGGGTCATTGCGAAGTACCCGGCCGACACGTTCAGCAGCATCATCAGTACCATCACAAACAATGACCATGCCCGAATGTTGCGAGAAGCCCATACCAACACCACCGCCATGGTGTAGGGATACCCAAGTCGCACCGGACGCGGTGTTGAGAAGGGCATTGAGCAATGGCCAATCTGATACGGCATCGGAGCCATCCATCATGCCTTCTGTTTCACGGTTCGGGCTGGCGACAGATCCTGAATCAAGGTGATCACGACCAATAACGATTGGCGCTTTAAGCTCGCCATTTTTAACCATTTCGTTGAAGGCTTTACCGAGGCGGGCACGGTCTTTCAGTCCCACCCAGCAGATACGGGAAGGCAAGCCTTGGAACTGGATCTTTTCGTGGGCCATGTCGAGCCAGTTGTGGAGATGTGGGTTATCAGGGATCAGCTCTTTGACTTTCTGGTCTGTCTTGTAGATGTCTTCCGGATCGCCAGAAAGTGCTGCCCAGCGAAACGGCCCGACACCCTCACAGAATAATGGTCGAATATAGGCTGGCACAAATCCTGGGAAATCAAAGGCATTCTCAACACCGACCTCAAAGGCCATTTGACGGATATTGTTGCCGTAATCGACAGTCGCTGAACCAGCTTTTTGCAGTGCTAGCATAGCTTCGACCTGGACGGCCATAGACGCCTTGGCGGCTCTTACTACTTCAGCTTCGTCTTGCTGGCGCATCTCTGCTGCATGATTCATGGTCCAGCCCTGTGGTAGGTAACCGTTTAGCGGATCATGAGCAGACGTTTGGTCTGTGGTGCCATCTGGAACAATGCCACGGCGGGCAATTTCAGGGAACACGTCGGCAGCATTGCCAAGTAGGCCAACTGAAACGGGTTTACCTGTTTGCTTGGCTTCTTCGATGATAGCTAAGGCTTCATCTAATGAGGTTGCTTTGCAATCAACATAGCCAGTACGCAGGCGGTAGTCGATTCGGCTCTCATCGCACTCAACAGCAAGCATTGAAAAGCCCGCCATAGTTGCGGCTAATGGTTGAGCACCGCCCATACCGCCAAGGCCACCGGTAAGGATCCAGCGTCCCTTACTGTTACCATTAAAGTGTTGTTTTGCCATTGCAACAAAGGTCTCGTAGGTGCCCTGAACGATGCCTTGTGAGCCGATGTAGATCCAGCTACCTGCAGTCATCTGGCCGTACATCATCAAACCTTCTTTATCGAGTTCGTTGAAGTGCTCCCAGTTGGCCCAGTGTGGAACCAAGTTTGAGTTGGCAATGAGTACTCTCGGCGCATTACTGTGGGTTTTGAATACACCGACAGGCTTGCCAGATTGCACCAGCAAAGTTTCATCTTCTTCAAGGCGCTTTAACACCTCAACAATTTTGTCATAGCACTGCCAATTCCTTGCAGCACGACCAATACCGCCATATACCACCAAAGCGTGTGGGTGTTCCGCGACATCGGGATGCAAATTGTTCATCAGCATTCTGAGCGGGGCTTCGGTTAACCATGACTTGGTATTTAGCGTGGTACCTGTTGGGGCAATGATAGTCCGGCTTTCGTCCAAGCGTGGTTGGGTATCTTGTGTCATGTGGCTCTCCTTGCAATGCTGTCAATGTAATGGTTTAAGAAGACAGCGGTGTTGATTAACGTAGGGCACGGGCGATGGTCCAAGCCAATCGTGCAGCGAGTCTTGCGGTTTGGTTGTCGATGTCAAAACGCGGATTGTATTCCGCCATATCGGCAACCAGTACTTTCTTTCTTCCCGTGGTGGTCTCTGCAGAAAGCACTGTGTTGAGCAATGGTTCTATGATTTCTTGCGGGACACCTCGCGCAGCGGGTGCACTGACTCCCGGTGCCGTACTGGCAGGGAATACATCAATATCTATGGTGAGGTAGAGGTAGTCGCACTGGGCAATAAAGTGCTCTAACGATTCAATAATCAGCGGTAATCGCTGGTGGGTGAGCTCGCAGTCATCGAAGTACAGTACCCCCATTTGGTCGGCTTTGTCATAAAGAGCTTGGGTATTACTGGCTCGATTCAAACCAAGGCAGGCATAGTTGAAAGGCCAACCTTGTAATTCACAAAAGCGGGCGATTTGCTGGAAGGGGGTACCTGAACTGCCTTGTTCTGCAGATGAACCAGAAGGAGGATTACGCAGATCAAAATGGGCATCAAAGTTGATAATGCCAATTTTCGGGGCTTGGTTAGCCACATCCAGCTCTTTAGGTTCGATCCCATCTTTTAGGGTATGTTGCTTTTGCAATACGTGCTGCTTTTGTAATAAATAGTTACCGAGCCCTTGGAAAGTTCCCCAAGCGACTTCATGCCCACCACCAAAAACAATTACTTTGTGATTTTGACGAAGGGCGCGGCATACATCTTCCCCGAGGCGTTGCTGGGCAAGCTCGAGATTACCGTCATTGCAACGAATATCGCCACCGTCATAGGCGGGTTCGGTATGGTGCCAAGCAAGGTTGGCCAATGCTTTTCGAATGGTGATCGGTGCATCGAAGGAACCAGTGCGACCTTTATTGCGTGAAACGCCTTCATCACAGGCAAAACCGAGCAGCATGATACCGGGCTCATTCACTTCATCAGCTGGCTTGATCACTTCATGCCAACGTAGTCCGAGGTTACCATCTTCTGGATCGCTACGACCTTGCCAGACCGTCATATCTATTGGCATATGATGCTCCTTATCGCTCTGAGTGTTGGTGAGTGAATAGATCACCGTTGACTACCCGCGCTTTGAGATCTGGCACACCAATGCGGTATGAAAGCTCTGCAGGATGAGACAGGTTCCAAATTGCCAAATCGGCTTGCATTCCTTCTCGGATTTGACCTCGTAGCTCATTCAAGCCAAGTGCTTGGGCGGCATTAGTGGTAACGCCGCGCATGCACTCTTCCGGTGTCATTCGGAACAAGGTGCACGCCATGTTCATCATGGTGCGGATAGATGCTATGGGTGAGGTACCGGGATTGAAGTCGGTGGAAATTGCCATTGGAACATTTAGTAGACGTAACTGATCAATCGGTGGCATTTGGTTTTCACGCAGAAAATAAAAAGCACCGGGCAACAGGGTCGCAACAGTGCCACAGGCGGCGAGTGCAGCGACGCCTTCGTTATCTAGGTATTCAATATGGTCGACAGACAAGGCTCCCATTCGGGCTGCCATTACGCTGCCGCCTAGGTTGGAAAGTTGTTCAGTATGTCCCTTGATAGCAAGGCCGTGTTTTTGGGCTGCGCGGAATACTTGCTGACACTGTTGTGTACTGAAACCAATGCCCTCACAAAAGACATCAACGGCATCAGCTAACCTTTCCTGTGCTGCGGCTGGGATAATTTCATCACAAACGAACTGAATGTAGTTGTCGGGATCAACAGAATATTCCGGAGGTAGAGCATGAGCTGCCAGCAAAGTTGTAGATACATTTATATCCGGCATTTCACCGATTCGGCGAGCAACCCTTAGCATTTTTAGTTCGTCGTCAAGAGTCAGGCCATAGCCTGACTTGATCTCTACGGTGGTAACGCCTTCATTCTTCAAGCCTTGTAAACGCTCATGGGCAAGCTTAAACAGAGTTTCTTCGGAGGCTTCGCGGGTAGCCCGAACAGTGGAAAGTATACCTCCTCCAGCTTTTGCGATTTGCTCGTAGGGTACACCGTTAAGGCGCTGTTCGAACTCAGATGCGCGATTGCCGGCAAAAACAAGGTGAGTGTGACAATCAATGAGTCCCGGCGTGATCAATGCGCCATGGCAATCCAAAACAGCTGGGTGGCCATGGCAGTCAAAGTGCTCTTTGGGGCCGGCATACAGGATTTTACCATCTTGAATACCAATCATGGCATCCTTGACGACCTGGTAGCCATTCAGCCCCGAGAGGGTAACCATATTGAGGTTTGTCAGCACTCTATCCATTTCGTGACTCTTCAGCTATTGACTATTTCTAGCACCATTAATGTATATACAAATTAATAGGCAATTAGAGGTTGAAATTCAAGGTGGGATGTAAATGAAATGTGATCGTACTTGTAATTAATTGCTGACAATCGTTGGGTTATGAGATGAATCGCACGTTTGAAGCTGGTCTAGCCAGCACAAAATAAGAGGCTATAGCCCTATAGACCGACTTGGGCTCTCGAACTGAGTTTGTACTTATTGCCCGGATGGTAGAGCAGAGCGGTGCTGACTAAGTTTTTGTTGCTCCAAGTACGGCGATTTAGCAGCAAGCAGGGTGATTGCACACTGACTTTTAGCAACTCCGCAATACGTTGCGGAGGTAACAGCGCTTCGACAATATGCTCGATATCACTAAGTGGGCAGGCTTTGACCAAGTACTCATTGGGCGTCTGAGAGCTAAAGTCTTGCTTGATGTAAGCAGGGGCATGTTCGGGATTAACCCAGCGCTCCTCTAGCTGTATCGGTGTGCTGTTTTCGAAATGAACAATTTGTGTGAAATACACTTCAGTGCCTTGGCGCACACCTAATCGCAGCGCGATATCTTCGGTCGCGTGGATCGTCGACTGGGAGATCACATCTGACGAATAGCGGTGGCCGCGATTTTTGACTTCTTCGGCAATATTACGGATTTCCATTAATGGCGATTCGGCTTTTTTGTTACAGACAAACGTGCCCAGCCGTGGGGTACGTTCTAGGAAGCCTTCCTTGACCAGTTCGGTAATGGCTTTGTTGGCTGTCATGCGGCTAACCGAGAATTGTTCAGACAGCGCAATTTCTGTCGGTATCTTATAGCTGGGTGGCCATTTCCGAGTTTGGATTTTTTCTAATAAGTAAGCTTTGATTTGCTGATAACGAGGTGACTGAGCCATAACGCTTTTCCTAATTGCCTATACAAATAAAAGCAACTTTTGCTTTTGATTTCAAGTTTTGATCTCTAGTAGCTATGAAATAACTACATTTTGGTTAGGACTAGCCCATTAACGGTGATCAGAATGACGATGAAAGAGATGCTCTTTTTAGCTTGCTTTGAGAGTGATGTACTGGCTGAAAAGAAAACAATCACGATCCGTGATGAAGCGGATAGCCACTATGAGGTTGGGAGCCGCGTCAATGCCGTGATTTATCAAGAGGGCAGGCAATTTGGCCGACTTGATATAGTTAGCGTTGAACCTGTTTTGTTTGATGAATTGAATGAGAACCATGCGGTACAAGAAAATATGTCACTTGAGCGACTGCGAGAGGTACTTGAAGACATTTATCCTGGTACCAAGCAGCTCTATGTCGTTAGTTTTCGCCTTGTGCCCAAGTGAGTTGGGAATATAAGAAAATAATTGAGGAGTGGCTTTGCAAAGTGTCACAGGCGTTTGTTATAGTTGCTACCTCGCTCAGCCTTTTTGGTCTGCTCAGTATTGCAGCTCCGGATTTCTGAGCTTCTTTTATTTAGCTCTCATAGCTTTATATTTTTAATTCAACATGTCTTGCTTGGTGTGCAAGACCACTGTGAAAGGATATTTACATGCCTGTAATTACTCTTCCTGACGGCAGTCAGCGTCAATTTGACAACCCAGTATCTACAATGGAAGTCGCGCAATCGATCGGTCCTGGTCTTGCGAAGGCAACTATTGCCGGTCGTGTTAATGGTAACCGCGTCGACGCGTGTGACTTGATCGAAGAAGATGCTAGCCTTGAAATCATCACTGTTAAAGATGAAGTAGACGGTCTTGAGATCGTTCGTCACTCTTGTGCTCACCTTCTTGGCCACGCGATTAAACAGCTTTACCCTGAAGCGAAAATGGCGATTGGTCCAACGATCGACAACGGCTTCTACTACGACATCGACCTAGAAGAGTCGCTTACGCAAGAAGATCTTGAAAAGATTGAAAAGCGTATGAAAGAGCTGGCGAAAACCAAGTACCAAGTTATCAAGAAAAAGGTAAGCTGGCAGGAAGCACGTGATACGTTTGAATCACGCGGCGAACCATACAAAGTGGAAATCCTAGACGAGAACGTTTCTCGTGATGATCGTCCAGGCCTTTACCACCACGAAGAATACATCGATATGTGTCGTGGTCCACACGTACCGCACATGGGCTTCTGTCAGCACTTTACGCTGCTGAACGTTGCTGGTGCTTACTGGCGTGGTAACAGCGACAACAAGATGCTTCAGCGTATCTACGGTACGGCTTTCCACGATAAGAAGGCACTTAAAGCTCACCTTACTCGCCTAGAAGAAGCGGCTAAGCGTGATCACCGTAAAATCGGTAAGCAGCTAGACCTGTTCCACATGCAGCAAGAAGCACCGGGTATGGTGTTCTGGCACCACAATGGCTGGTCTGTCTTCCGTGACCTTGAAGTATTCATCCGTGAAAAACTGACTGAATACGGTTACCAAGAAGTTAAAGGCCCACTAATGATGGATCGCGTTCTTTGGGAACGCTCTGGTCACTGGGACAAGTACGCAGAAGCGATGTTCACGACTTCTTCTGAGAACCGTGAATACGCAATCAAGCCTATGAACTGTCCGGGTCACGTTCAGATCTTTAACCAAGGCCTGAAATCTTACCGTGATCTACCGCTACGTATGGCTGAGTTCGGCTCATGTCACCGTAACGAACCATCAGGCGCACTACACGGCATCATGCGTGTACGTGGCTTTACTCAGGATGATGCTCACGTCTTCTGTACTGAAGAGCTGGTTCAGGCTGAAGTAACCAGCTGTATCGAGATGGTTTACGATACATACCAGACATTTGGCTTCGACAACATCGTTGTTAAGCTATCTACACGTCCTGAGAAGCGTGTGGGTTCTGATGAAATGTGGGATAAAGCAGAGTCAGATCTAAAACTTGCACTAGAATCAATGGAGATCCCTTACGAGATTCAAGAGGGTGAAGGTGCGTTCTACGGACCGAAAATTGAATTTACTTTGCATGATTGTCTAGATAGGGCTTGGCAGTGTGGCACAGTTCAGTTAGACTTTGCACTCCCTGAACGTCTAGGTGCAACTTACGTTGGTGAAGATAACGAGCGTCATACGCCTGTTATGATCCACCGTGCTATTCTAGGTTCACTAGAGCGTTTCATCGGTATCCTTATTGAAGAATACGCTGGCTTCTTCCCAACTTGGTTGGCGCCTCAGCAGGCGGTTGTGATGAATATCACTGATAGCCAGGCAGAATATGTTCAACAAGTAGTCGAAAAACTTCAAAAATCTGGAATTCGTGTAAATGCGGACTTGAGAAATGAGAAGATTGGCTTTAAAATTCGCGAACATACTTTGAAGCGTGTACCATACATGCTCGTGTGCGGTGACAAAGAAGTCGAAGCAGGCGAAATTGCAGTTCGTACTCGCAAGGGTAAAGATTTGGGTAAATTTAAGATTGACGACCTTGTTGCATACTTGCAGCAAGAAGTTAGCAGTCGCAAGCTCAATGTTGTGGAGGAATAAGGTATTAAAGGCGGAAGAAGAACCCAAGCACCAGTTAAGCAAAATGCACATCGCTTAAATGGTGAAATTCGTGGCGTACGTGAAGTACGTTTAACTGGTCTAGACGGTGAATCAGTTGGTGTTGTTTCTATTGAAGAAGCAGTAAATCTTGCTAATGAAGCTGGCGTAGACCTAGTTGAAATCAGCCCGAATGCCGAGCCACCAGTTTGTCGTGTGATGGACTATGGCAAGTACCTGTTCGAAAAGAGCAAGGCTGCTAAAGAGCAAAAGAAAAAGCAGAAACAAATCCAGATCAAGGAAGTTAAATTCCGACCTGGTACAGACGAAGGCGATTATCAGGTAAAACTGCGCAACCTGAGTCGCTTTTTAGAAGAGGGCAACAAGGGCAAGGTCACACTGCGTTTCCGCGGTCGTGAAATGGCCCACCAGAGTCTTGGTATCGAGCTTCTAAATCGTATTAAGGAAGACCTAATCGACCTAGCGGTTGTTGAAAGTTTCCCTAATCGAGTAGAAGGTCGTCAAATGACGATGATGCTTGCTCCAAAGAAGAAGTAACTAAGGCATTCAAGTAGCTAAAAGCGCTGCTTAACCGCAGCGCTTTTTGTTCGCCTTATTACTATGTTATTAACTATCAACAATGCGGAGTCTCATCATGCCTAAGATGAAATCCAACAAAGGTGCCTCTAAGCGTTTCAAGAAAACTGCTGGTGGCTTCAAGTTTAAGCACGCAACTAAGCGTCACATCCTGACTAAACGTACTACTAAGAACAAACGTCAGCTTCGTCCAAACGCTATCCTTCCTAAGTGTGAAGTGGCAGCTGTTGCACGTATGCTTCCGTTCGCTTAATCGTTTTTAGTTTTATATTTTAATTTTAGTTAGGAGTCTCCTATGCCTCGCGTAAAACGTGGTGTACAAGCACGTGCACGTCACAAGAAAGTTCTTAAACAAGCTAAAGGTTACTACGGTGCACGTTCACGTGTTTACCGCGTAGCTTTCCAAGCTGTTACTAAAGCTGGTCAATACGCTTACCGTGACCGTCGCAACAAGAAACGTACTTTCCGTCAACTTTGGATTGCACGTATCAACGCTGCTGCTCGTCAGAACGGTATGTCTTACAGCCGTTTCATCAACGGTCTTAAGAAAGCGTCTATCGAAATCGATCGTAAGATCCTTGCTGATATCGCTGTATTCGACAAAGCTACCTTCGCGGTACTAGTTGAAAAAGCAAAAGCTGCACAGTAATTATTACTGTCTAGTTTGATGTTGAAAGGAGAGCCTCGGCTCTCCTTTTTTCTTTTCAGTATCTAGTCATTTAGCTCATATCTTGCATCATATTATGTAAGCCATAATTGATTCTTCACCAACAGTATTTCAATCGCTGTCTGCAGTTTCTGACTCCCTTCACGTGTTTTAATGGTTGCCATCGCATTGGTTTTTAATGCGAGTGATGTCTCAACCCGCTTTTCTAGACGTATAATCCGCTGTTTAAGGCGATAGACTTTCGCTCTTTGTTTCGCATACGCCATTTTCAGTGACCAGCTTTGTCGTAGCTTTACCTTGAACGCTGGAGCCTCCTTGCTGTTTAGAGCATGACTTGATGGTAAAGGAACTATCATTGACGCTATATTTCGTTCACATTGAGCATGCAGCTGCTCAAGCTCATGTTGGTGCTTTATAAGGTCAGCTAGCTGTTCCTGTTTCAACGTGAGTAAGCGCTCAAGTTGCTTTATTTGCTCGACTAGTAGAAGGAAAGCTGTGGTAAGCGATTTATCGCCGATCATTTTAGTTACTCATCTAGCTCATTGAGTAGTTGGGCGGTCTTTGCCTCTTCCAATTTTTGCAATAGCTTCTTAGATTCAGCCTCATCGCGTACAGCTTTGCTCAATGTAATGGTCGCGCTGACTAGGAATAAGCTGCAAATGCTGTAATAGCCCTTAATCAGTAAATCACCTGGCAGCATAACGATGCTGATGATCATTGCTGCGACAGCAACAATGAATGTCAATTTTGCGTAGTTAACCCAATACTTATCTTGTGAACCCATATTATTCTTCTCTTTCAATTTAATTGAACAGTGTTTCATTAAGTTAGAGCACAATGAATAACAATGCAATAAAAATAGAGATAAAGAATGCGTAAAGCTTAATTTTGCGAGGTGATTTGTATTTTGGAGGTAAGTTACAAGTTTATCTATTAACGAGGAATAGCGGTTAGGGGAAAGGGTGTTGATAAATTGAGTTGAGTCAGTGAGTCGTAACTCATTTTTTCGTTTGTTCAGTAGCGAACGGTACGTTATTTTATTGTTTTCACATGAAATATTGAGGCTTAGTATGGCTCGGGTATTAGTGACAGGGTTTGAAGCCTTTGGCGGGCAAGCAAGCAATCCAACGGAGTCGATTGTCGAACAATTACAAACAGACGTGATTAAGCTGCGTATGGAGCAGGCTGGGGTCACGCTAAAAACACGTTTACTACCTGTTGTGAAAGGGCAGTCAGTGAGTACTTGTACCCAAGCGATTGAATCTTTTCGGCCAGAGATTGTGATTATGATGGGGCAAGCATCAGGGCGCCAAGCAATCAGTTTTGAGAAAGTCGCGATAAACCTTGATGACTTCCGGATACCAGATAATGCGGGTAATCAACCAATTGATCAGCCTGTTGTTGAATCAGGTCCAGCTGCCTATTTTACCCAGTTACCCATCAAAACAATGATGAAAGCCTTATTAGATAAGGGCATTAAAGCAGAAATTTCATACAGCGCAGGTACTTTTGTTTGCAATCACTTGTTTTATGGGGTCAGCCATTATTTATATGAACAGCACGAACAACAGGCGAGTAATGCTATGTGTGACTTTATTCACGTGCCGTTATTGCCGGAACAAGTTGAAGTAGAGCTGCAGACAACCGGTTCGGTGTCCCTCCCTTCCATGCCGCTAGAGAATATGGTTGAGGGTATTGTTGTTGCGATAATGTGTGCTGCCAGTTTCCCTCTAGAGCAACGAGTCACAGCCGGTACCATCAATTAACCCAGCCTTGAGAGAAAATGGTGTTTTTTTCACGCAATCCAACGGTTTTCTTACGATTGGGTTTGGATTTAGACGCATGTTTCTTTAGTATGTATCGTTACGCGAATTTATATCTCCCTAAAGGACGCCACCTGTAGGTGGATGAGGAAACGATGCAACATCTAGACGAGATTATTGCCAACGCAACGGCAGCTATCGAGCAGGCTGATTCATTAGTCGCTCTGGACGAAGTGCGTGTCCAATATTTGGGCAAAAAGGGTGAATTGACCCTTCAACTTCAAGGTTTGGGTAAACTTCCACCAGAAGAGCGTCGCTCTGCTGGTCAGGAAATTAACAAGGCTAAAGGTGCAGTTCAGCAAGCGATTGTCGCTCGTAAAGACGCACTTCAGCGTGCTGAGCTTGAAGCTAAACTAGCGGCTGAAACTATTGATGTGACCCTTCCTGGTCGTCGCATTGAAAACGGTGGCCTACACCCAGTAACACGTACTGTTGAGCGTATTGAGCAGTTCTTCGGCGAGCTAGGCTTTAACACTGAGTCTGGTCCGGAAATCGAAGACGCATTCCATAACTTCGATGCGTTGAACATTGCTGAAGATCACCCAGCACGTACTGACCACGATACTTTCTTCTTCAACCCTGATCTAATGTTGCGTACTCACACGTCTGGCGTTCAGATCCGTACGATGGAAAATGGCAAGCCTCCTTTCCGTTTCATCGCTCCGGGCCGTGTTTACCGTAACGACTACGATCAGACACACACTCCAATGTTCCACCAAGTGGAAGGTATGCTGGTTGATGAGAATGTAAACTTCGCGCAACTTAAAGGCATTCTTCACGACTTCCTATGTAACTTCTTCGAAGAAGAAGTGGAAGTGCGTTTCCGTCCTTCTTACTTCCCGTTTACTGAGCCTTCAGCAGAAGTTGACGTTAAAGGTAAAAACGGTAAATGGCTTGAGGTACTAGGCTGCGGTATGGTTCACCCTAACGTACTTCGTAGTGTGGGTATCGACCCTGAGAAATACTCTGGTTTTGCATTTGGTATGGGCGTTGAGCGTCTAACCATGCTTCGTTACGGCGTAAACGACCTACGTGCGTTCTTTGAGAACGACCTTCGTTTCCTAAAACAATTCAAGTAATCCAGAGGTTCATACACTATGAAATTTAGCGAATCTTGGCTTCGTGAGTGGGTAAACCCTGCGGTTACAACTGACGAGCTAACTCACCAAATCACTATGGCTGGCCTTGAGGTAGACGACGTACTACCTGTCGCTGGTACATTTACTGGCGTTAAAGTTGGTCAGGTTGTTGAGTGCGGCCAGCACCCAGATGCTGACAAACTACGCGTTACCAAAGTTGATGTTGGTGCTGAAGAACTACTAGACATCGTTTGTGGTGCTTCTAACTGTCGTCTTGGTCTGAAAGTGGCTGTAGCGACTGTTGGTGCAGTATTACCAGGCGACTTCAAAATCAAGAAAGCTAAGCTACGTGGCCAGCCTTCTCACGGCATGCTTTGTTCATTTACTGAACTAGGCATCGACGTTGAGTCTGATGGCATCATGGAGCTTGCTGAAGACGCGGTAAATGGTACTGATTTCCGTGAATTTCTAGGTTTAGATGACGTAACTGTCGACGTTGACCTAACGGCAAACCGTGCTGATTGTTTTAGCATCCGTGGTCTTGCTCGTGAAGTTGGCGTATTGAACCGCGCTGACGTGACTGAGCCTGCTGTTGAAGCGGTTGCTCCGTCTATCGACGACACTGTATCTATCGAAGTGAAAGCGCCTGTTGCGTGTCCACGTTACCTTGGCCGTGTGGTTAAGAACGTTAATGTTCAGGCACAAACACCACTTTGGATGCAAGAGAAGCTTCGCCGCTGTGGTATTCGTTCAATCGATCCAGTTGTCGACATCACAAACTTTGTTCTGCTTGAGCAGGGCCAACCAATGCACGCGTTTGATCTAGCGAAGATCGAAGGTGGCATCGTGGTTCGTATGGCAGAGCAGGGTGAGAAACTAACTCTTCTAGACGGCACTGAAGCAGAGCTAAACGCAGATACACTAGTTGTGGCTGACCACAGCAAAGCGCTGGCAATTGCCGGTATCTTCGGTGGCGAACAGTCTGGTGTTACCACTGAGACTAAAGACGTACTACTGGAGTGTGCTTTCTTCGCACCTGACCACATCCGTGGTCGTGCCCGTAGCTACGGTCTTCACACTGATTCATCAATGCGTTTCGAGCGTGGTGTGGACTACGCACTGCAAGTGAGCGCAATGGAGCGTGCCACTCAGCTTCTAGTTGAAATCTGTGGTGGTGAAGTTGCCCCTGTTGTTGCCCAAGAATCTGAAGCAGATCTTCCTAAGCCAAACACTGTAGCACTGCGCCGCACTAAATTAGACAACCTACTTGGCCACCACATTGCTGATAGCGATGTTGTTGAGATCCTTGAGCGTCTAGGTTTGAGCGTTGAATCAACAGAAGCTGGCTGGACTGCAACTGCACCGACATGGCGTTTCGATATTGCTATCGAGCAGGATCTGATCGAAGAAGTTGGCCGTATTTACGGTTACGACAACATTCCAAACCAGAACCCAGCTGCAGCACTTAAGATGCACGACCACGTTGAAGCGAACCTTCCACTTAAGCGTGTTCGTAACCTGCTTGTTGATCGTGGTTACCAAGAAGCGATCACTTACAGCTTTGTTGAACCAGAGCAGCAGAAGTTGATCGTTCCTGGCGTTGAGCCGTTAGTCCTGCCATTCCCAATTTCTGCGGACATGTCAGCAATGCGCCTTGGCCTTATCCAAGGTCTGCTTAACACTGTTGTTCACAACCAGAAGCGCCAGCAACCACGCGTTCGCCTGTTCGAGTACGGCCTACGCTTCATCCCATGTGAAAACGCTGAGAACGGCATGCGCCAAGAGCCTATGCTTGCGGGTGTTATTGCAGGTACGCGTAGTGAAGAGCATTGGGACATCGAAACCAACACGGTTGATTTCTTTGACCTTAAAGGTGATCTGGAAGCTGTTCTTGAGCTTTCTGCTAACGAGAAGGCATACAGCTTTGCAGCGGTTAAGCATCCAGCACTTCACCCTGGCCAATCTGCAGCTATCGTTGTAGATGGCAAAGAAGTGGGTGTTATCGGTACGGTTCACCCAGAGCTGGAGCGTAAGTTTGGCCTGAACGGCCGTACTATCGTATTCGAAGTCGAGTGGTCTGCGATCAACACTAAAGTTATCCCAGAGGCCGTTGCGCTTTCTAAGTTCCCTGCTAACCGTCGTGACATCGCGGTTGTTGTTGATGAAGCCGTTGCTTCTGGCGACATCGTTAACGCTTGTCTAGAAGCCGGTGGTGAATTCTTGACTGACGCTAAACTGTTTGACGTTTACGTTGGTAAGGGCGTTGAAGAAGGCAAGAAGAGCTTGGCAATTGCCCTGACACTTCAGTCTCTTGAGCGTACGCTAGAAGATGCTGATATCGCAGGCTCTGTAGATGCGATTGTTGCCCACGTATCAGAAAAATTTGGTGCGTCACTGCGTGACTAATTCAATTAGTTGATTGCTAAAAACCCTGCCAATTAGGCAGGGTTTTTTTTGCCTTTAATTTGTCAGATACACGAATCAGATGAGGGGGGATGACAGAAATCATAATGATATAGCCGAAGCTTATTCCAAAATAATGTTCCGATTGAATTGAGATACAGCTGAAAATGATGTGTTTTTAAGTCATTGTTTTATAAATTCGTCCTGAACGTTGTAATTTTTTTGATCTGAATCTAAATACTGTAACTTTCTGATAGATAGCGGTAATTTCTATAATGGAATGAAATATCAGCAATATATGTCGGGATTTGGGTGGTTTATAGCAAATTTTACCAGTAATTATTCGAAATAAGCACAACAGGGTGCATGGAATGAGTCTATTTGTGCTAGTAAAAATCAATTATTTAAAGATAAGTTGACATAAAAAAGTTGGCGGAAATCAGCAAGTTGGCATAAACTTGTCTCTAGTTAGGATTGAGCGCAGAGAAGCAGGCTATTTTAGCGTTTTCTGGCTTCTGTCTGACTCGACTAATTCGCTGTAGGCATGACTGATGTCATCCTACAATCCATTCAATATAGTCTTGAGGGAATTATCTATGGCGCTCACAAAAGCCGATTTGGCTGAGAACCTGTTTGAAAATGTTGGATTGAGCAAACGGGACGCCAAGGATACGGTGGAAGTCTTCTTTGAAGAAATCAGAAAAGCGCTTGAATGTGGCGAACAGGTTAAGCTATCAGGTTTTGGTAACTTTGATCTTCGCGACAAAAATGAGCGTCCGGGAAGAAATCCAAAAACGGGTGAAGATATTCCTATCTCAGCCCGCCGTGTTGTGACTTTCCGTCCAGGTCAGAAATTGAAAGCTCGCGTAGAAAATATCGAAATCGAACAACAGTAATCGCGAATTCATTGACAAAACAGAGCCCGGGTAAGGTGTGTAGAACTTACCCGGGTTTTTTATGCCTATCAATCTTCCCATAGTGATACTTGATCCCCCCTCTGAGCAGCAATATATCTTGAATAGCATTATCATTAATCACCCTGTATTTGGGGCTAATTGGTATGAGATAGGTGCCACTAGTTGTAAATTGTGTGTTTGGTGTTAAATTTATGTTTTTATATGGTTTCAATGTAAATACTGCAGCGGTAAAATGAATGCATTCCATTAGCTCTAAATTAGCTAATAACACGGAGGTGGTTAATGGGAATGCTACAGCTGGTAAAGGAAGGGAAGTTTCTTGAAGCCACATTGGATATGGCCTTGCCTGAAGAGTGGGGTAGTTGGCTGACAGAGTCAGGCATCGAGTGCACTCTTATAGGACGGGGTATTCTTCAGCTAACGCCGACAGATATATCCTCATGCTCTAAAGATATTGTGTTGTCATCGGGAGTACATGGCGATGAAACCAGCCCCATTGAGTTATTGCAGCGGCTTGTTGGTTTAATCTTGTCTGGTGAAATACAGCCAGCCCATCGTTTGCTAGTCATTATTGGTCACCCTGAGGCTATTAATCTTCATCGGCGATTTGTCGATGAGAACATGAACAGATTGTTCCGGGCTAGAAACGAAGCAATAAATCCTGATTGTGTTCGAGCTAATCAATTGCAACTCGCTGTCAGTGAGTTTTACCAACAAGGTGGCAAGTCAGAGCAATCCCGTTGGCACCTTGATCTGCATTGCGCAATTAGAGGCTCAGCCCATTATACGTTTGTTGTCAGCCCATTTTCTACCAACCAGACCCGTCAACGCGATTTGTTTGTTTTTCTACAACAGGCAGAAATCGAAGCGGCGTTACTGTCAAATGCTCCTTCGCCGACATTCAGTTGGTATAGTGCTGAGTATTTTGGTGCCCAGGCCCTGACGGTCGAATTGGGCAAAGTCGCTGCATTTGGTCACAATGATCTGCAGCGTTTATTTCCGTTTTACCAAGCGATGGTTGAATTGGTCTCTCAGTTAAGTCCTGACTATCAGTGGCAGCAAGAAAAACTGGCCGTTTACAAGGTGACCAGGACCCTGATGAAGCAGAGCGAGCACTTCATGCTGAACTTCCCTGATGACCAAGCTAACTTTACGATGTACTCGCAGGGCACTTTGTTAGGACGTGATAAAGACATTGAATACTATGTACTCGAAGAAGGTGAGGCGGTCGTTTTTCCTAATGCGAAAGTGGCTATTGGTCAACGAGCCTGTCTACTGGTGAAAGAAGTGCAAGTTAGTGTTGATGGGCAAGTTAAAGCTATTACTTAACTGCTTGTTCTTAAATGTATGCTGAATAAGACTCACTAGAATCACAAAGGCGCACTTTGATTGTGTGATTCGCTTTTCTTCATGAGGTTATCTCGGCATAGTGATGCCTGTATTCGATAACTGGAGTGATAAAATGTCGGCTACCGAGCAGGAGAAACAGCAAGCTTTGGCGCTAAGAGAAAGGATGCAAAACCAGAAGATTTATTGTTCTGATGATGACGATTTGCTCGCTGAGCAAACACTGTGTTTAGAAAAGCTGTATGACTTTAATCAGACTCGTCCTTCTGAGACAAAAAAGCGGGCAGACTTATTGACGGAGTTGCTCGCCGAAGTGGGTGAGGGCTGCTATATCGAACCACCTCTGAGAGCCAATTGGGGTAAGCATACCCACCTAGGTAAGTTTGTTTACGCCAACTTTAATCTCACTTTGGTTGATGATACCGACATATATATTGGTGATCATGTAATGATTGCCCCCAATGTCGTGATAGCAACCGCTGGACATCCTATTGATCCAACGCTGCGTAAAAAGGTTGCTCAGTTTAATATTCCGGTTCGGATTGGCAATAATGTCTGGATTGGGGCTGGAGCAATTGTACTTCCAGGTGTGACTATCGGTGAAAACACTGTGATAGGTGCAGGCAGCGTGGTGACTAAAGATATCCCTGCCAATGTGGTTGCTGTGGGCAACCCTTGCCGGGTGATGAGAGAAATCAGCGATCGCGATAAAGAGTTTTACTATAAGGATATGAAAATAGACATTTAGTGCTGATCCCTGTGCGTATTCGCCGCTTAATACACTTGTTGCCGCATTCTATCAAAGCTGGCTTTCTATTTTATGAGCGAGGCGGTATGGTAAGGCGTCCTTAGTTATTATGCCTTCTTATACATGCTCTTAAATGATCTTCTTATTCGCCGCCAAACGAGATGGCGTATGGGTTTTGTTGTCGCAGTCAGCGCGTTAATCGTTGCTTGCTTTCTCTCCCTTTCCGTTGGCGAAATCTTCATATGGCCGTGGTCTGCCCAAAGCGGTCTTGAGCAGCAGTTGTTGCTTCAGCTTAGAATGCCCCGCCTATTAGCCGCGATTGCTGTTGGGGCATCACTAGCAGCTTCTGGCGCAGTGCTACAAGTATTACTAGGTAATCCGCTGGCCGAGCCAGGTGTACTCGGTATTTCCGGAGGTGCAAGCCTCGCACTTGTTATTTTGCTGTTTGCTCTACCTTTTGCGCCGACGCCACTGTTGATGATGGTGGCAGCGATGGCGGGAGCATTCTTATTTACTCTTATTCTGGTTGGTTTATCACGGCGTAAGCGGGTCTCCACAGCACGTTTGTTGCTTATCGGTGTTGCACTAGGCATTTTGTCGGGCGCTGCCGTTACCTGGGCTTTTTACTTCAGTGATGATTTGAACCTTCGAATGCTAATGTATTGGTTGATGGGAAGTGTTGCTGGCGTTAGCTGGCAGCAGCTTTCATTATTACTGTTTGTCTTGCCGGTACTGCTCTGGCTTTGCCTACAAGGGCGCAAATTAGATTTATTGATGCTGGGTGAGCATCAGGCCAAACAATTGGGGCTAGATGTGGAAGCTAGCCGCTGGCGTTTAATTTTAGTGGTATCGTTGCTGGTTGGTGCTTCGGTTGCTTTGGCTGGAGTCATTGGTTTTATTGGTCTGGTTATCCCGCATCTACTGCGTTTGGCGCTTGGGACTGAAAACCGCTACTTACTCCCTTTATCTGCGCTATGCGGTGCGCTGCTATTGGCGTTGGCTGATACCTTAGCAAGAGTCATGCTTCCCGCCGCAGAGCTGCCTGTTGGAGTAGTGATCACCAGCTTAGGTGCGCCTGTGTTTATTTGGATGCTTTTGCGTTCGCACATTGATTAGGAAGGTTGTGAATGGAAACTTTATCAGAATCACAGCCAGTGATCCTTGCAGCTCGAAATTTGGCCATGCCACCGCGGTTGTTGCCGCTTTCATTTTCTGTCCGGCGTGGTGAAATCGTCCATTTGATTGGCCCGAATGGTAGCGGGAAAAGTAGTGCAATTTCTATGCTGTCTGGTTTGGTTGAAGCCCAAGGGGAAGTTAGCTTAGTGGGTGAGGTTATCGCTACGCTGGATCTTCCACGCCTTGCTCGGATGCGTAGTTACTTGTCGCAGCAGGATAAGCCGGCGTTTGCCGTGGGGGTATATCATTATTTGTCGCTAGCTCTATCACCGCTTGGTGAACTCGCCACCAATGATATTCAGGAAGCATTGGATGAGGTGTGTGGAGCACTAAAAATTACCGACAAGCTCAACCGTAATATCCAGCAATTATCGGGAGGTGAATGGCAAAGGGTAAGGTTGGCTGCTGCCTGCCTTCAAGTTTGGCCAACGCTGAACCCCGATGCCCAATTATTGCTGTTGGATGAACCCGCCTCGGCACTGGATATTGGTCAAGAAGCGATTATGTATCAACTTATTCGCCGTCTTGCGAACAAAGGGATAGCCGTGGTTATGGCTAACCATGATCTGAACCGGACTTTGAGGGAAGCTGATAAAGTGATTTTGTTGAACAACGGGTCATGTGTCGTGAAGGGAAAACCACACGATGTAATGACAGTGGAGACATTGGAAACGGTCTTTTCTACTCAAGTTCAGCGTATTGAGCATGAAGGTAAATCTTGCCTATTGTTTACTGATTAAAACTGTTTGCGAATTAAACGTATCGCTCATCAAGGAGTTCGAATGAATACACCAAGCTGGGATTTATCTATTGCTTACCAAGATCTGAATGATCCCCAGATCGAGCAAGATCTGGCTGCCGTTGAAGCACTGTTTCCAGAATTGGCAAAGTTGGACTCAACGTCGCTAGATGGTTTGGCATCAGCATTAGTTATGCAGCAAGCCGAGCGTGTGAAAGTGATGACACTTGGTGCTTTTGTAAACTGTATCTTGTCGGTAGATGCGGCGGATAAGCAGGCGAAAAAGCTACTCGGAAAAGTCAATGTTTTGCAGTCCGAGCTTGATCAAGCCATGACCCCGTTTATGCAGGCCGTTGTTAATCTTACTGTTGATGATTTTGATGCTTTGCTCGGTATGGGTGAAGAGCAAGGCGAAGCATTATCACCATGGCGTTTTCTGCTTGAGCGAGAGCGGTTACTCAAGCCCCAGCAGCTATCTGTAGCCGAAGAGCAGCTGCTTACCGCAATGGATGTAGATGGTAAGCTGGCATGGGGACGACTATACGACAATATTACCGGAAGCCTGAAAGTGACGTTGCAATTGCCTGATGGTCAGCAAGAGCGTATGGGGTTATCTCAGGCTGCCAGTATTTTGTATGGCGGTGACAGTTTGCGTAGAGAACCTGCTTGGCGCGCAGTGTCTGAAGCGATGGCTGCGCATCAGGAAAGTTTTGCCGCGATTTTGAATGCGTTATCCGGTGCCCGATTGACGGAGTACCAAAAGCGGAGTCATACCCAGCAATTTCCTCGACCCGAGTCTGCATACAAGTAGAATCGAGAAAGCCACACTTGATGCGATGATGGCAGTTGCCAAAGATAACCGCCACACAGGCCAGAAGGCGGGCTTACAAATGGCACGGCTGTTTGGTACGGATACGCTTAAACCTTGGGATGAAATGGCGTCAATGCCAGCATTGTCTGGGGGAGAGGGGACGTCGTACAGTTTTGCCGAAGGCATCGATATTATTCGTGACGCCTTTGCCGATGTCGATCCGGAAATGGCCTGCTTTGTTGATATGATGGTGGAGAAGCAGCTTATAGATGCGGCTCCTCAGCCAAATAAACGTTTGGGTGCCTACTGTACCAAGTTTGCTGATAGCAGAACGCCACTGGTCTTTATGACCTGGGGCGGCAGTATGTCGGATGTACTGACCTTGGCTCATGAACTCGGTCATGCCTTCCACAACTGGGTAATGAAAGACATGCCTTTGGTGCAAACCCGCTACCCGATGACGCTGGCGGAGACAGCCTCAATTTTTGCTGAAAATGTGGTGCGCGATGCATTGATGGCAAAAGCTGACAGTGAACAAGAGAAGCTTTTAATGCTGTGGGAAGAGGCGCAATCAGCCTTGGCGCTGATGGTTAACATCCCGGTACGTTACGAGTTCGAGAAAGCCTATTACGAGCAACGCAAAGACGGCGAATTTACTCCCGACCAGCTTAAGTCGGTGATGTCTGAAACTTGGCAGGACTGGTATGGCGAAGCCATGGATGAAACTAACGAAATGTTCTGGGCCAGCAAACTGCATTTCAGTATCGCGGAAATCAGTTTCTATAACTATCCGTATTTGTTTGGGTACTTGTTCAGTAAAGGGGTCTATGCCCAACGCGAAGCGAAAGGTGAGAGCTTCTATGCTGATTATAAAGCACTACTGCGTGATACTGGCTCAATGACAGCTGAAGAGGTAGTAGAGAAGCACTTGGGGATGGATATCCGCCAACCTGAGTTCTGGCAACAGAGTGTCGATATGGTTGCCAATCAGATAGATGAGTTTGCTGCGCTGATCACTCGCCTCAAGGGAGCTCGTTAAGCGCTACGCTTATTGAGTCACCATAAAAAAACGGCCTGTGAGGTAGTCAAATACCACAGGCCGCTGCTTTAACCTAGCGAAAGCGAATGTAAATATTTCAATTTAGCAAGAGTGTCTAGCTAGACACACTTAGAAACTGTAGCGTGCACCCAGCTGGAAGTTGGTTTCTGCGAATGCATCGTAATCGTTACGAGATAGGTTAGCTTCAAGGCTGACATGGTCAGTCATTTTTATGTTGTTACCAAGGCGAAGCTCGTACATTGTGTCGTCATAAGCTGCAAAGCGAACTGCTGGTTCTACCATCCAACGATCCATTACTTGATAGCGAGCACCGATTTCACCGGTGAAGCCAGATTGAGTTTCATTTCCGCCAAAAGTACCAAATGGTGTTTTTACATCCAGATCGTAACGAGAGTTGGCAAAACCAGCCAAACCATAAACGGTGAAATCATCATTCATTGGCATGAAGTAACCAAGGCCAAGAAGCCCATTTGAAAAGGTCATATCGTCAGCTGCGATTGCATCACCACGCGTTTCCACGAAGAAGTTATCGGCGAAGTTCCAACTACCACGTAGGTAAAGGCCAGCACCACCATCTGTAGTCGCAAGTGCTCCAGTGTTAGCATTCGCTTCAGACCATAGGTCTTTATTGAATTTACTGATCTGCAGGCCACCAGAAATGTAGTCAAAGTTCTGGGTCATCGGCTCTTGAGCGTTTGCAGCGAAAGATGCACCCACTAGTGCTGCCAAAGGAAGTAGCATTAACTTTTTCATGTTTATCCTAATTTTGTAATAGAGGCTTTATGCCTTTTATGTCGAAGGCAAGATTTACCTGCTGACTTATTGTTGTGGTGAATGCTACGCTCTAATAAAACGATGTACAATAGCGTTTTTGTGATCTGTACATTTAAATACAATCGGTGACAGTGTCTGATGGCTCGGCTTAGCGAGAGGGGAGATCTAGCGAGTACCAGTTTTCTACCTACTGAGTTGGAACTTAATGTGCCAGAAGGGGACTAACCCTTACCTTAGAGTTTTATGCTAATTGAAGAAGTATTGGTAACGTGAATAGCTATGAGATACTGATAAATAAAGCAAAAGCCAGTATTGTAATTATCGGCCTTGTGGTCGTGTTTTGCTTTGTTTCAACGTTACAACTCAACGCATATGATATCAGCTCATTTGACCATAACTCATCGACACCGAATGACGATCCTATTGGAACCGGTGTTTGTAGCTTAAGTGAGAAGCTAATACGTTATCAGGTCTTGTCCGATGAAGGAGCCAATCAGCTACTAATACTGTTTAATGATTTTGATATCGAATGGCTTCCGACGCATTTCAATTCCCTTTACCGCTACTTTGAAGAGTACGTTTATTTTAAAACGCGACTGCATCTGCGGCATTGTTGCTTTCTGGAATAAAACGTTGATGGCTTTCAATTTATTAACGTATTTAATTTAGGAAGAAACATGAAAAAATCATTTATTTTGCCGTTATTGGCAGCTGTTACATTCTCATATTCGTCAATTAGTTTTGCTGAGCCCTTAACTCATAACCTTAACAAAGATCAGCAAGGTAAGTTAGACAAGATCGAAGCTGTACTGGTAGAAAACCCAGATTTGATTGATGGGTTGCTGACTAGTTTGAACCTATATCTTGATCAACAAAATCGCCAATCTGAAATGATGGCGAAATACCAAGACTGGATTTATAACAACCCTCAGCAGACAATGATTGGTAAGGCTGATGCCGCATTGACCATTGTGAATATCACTGACTTCAACTGTCCATACTGTAAGAAGCTCGATCCGGTACTCGAACAACTGGTTAAAGAAATGCCAAATGATGTCAGGGTCGTTAATATCTATGTGCCGCTTAAACAGCAAGATGTCAAAGGACTAGGAACTACTTCTGCTGAGTTTGCACTGAATGTATGGCAGCAGGATAGAGACGCTTTTGAGCTGGTTAATCAATTACTCGTGAAGCGTCCTCAGGTGCATGATAAGAACTCAATGACCCGTATCGCTAAACATACCGGCACCGAGAAGAGCTTAACGCGGCAAGCAGAAACACGTGCAATGATAGATAAAAACTATCAGATGTTTACTGAGCTTGGGTTACGAGGAACCCCGGCTATGATTATGGGAACAGAAGTTTTTCCGGGTTATATGCCTATCGAGCAACTTCGTCCGATTGTGAAAGCGCAAGTTGTACAGCAGCAAAATAAAAGCTAAGCATTTCATATTGCATGATTAAGGCGGGGGAATCCCGCCTTTTTTACACCTTCTCTTTAAGTGACTCACTTCAAATACCCTCCAAAGGCTAAGGGGCTAGCTAATTGCTACTTTAGTCCCAAAAAAAGGATATTCATTTCTTCTATGGATGCTTCTGAATCATTATTAATATTGAATAAATCCTTTAGGAACAATAATGACTAAGGAGAGAGGTATGTGCCGTGGCTAGCTCAATATATGAACCGGAACAGGCGGCGGAATTCCTGTACCGAGCCACCTTCGGCCCAAAGTCCGGGGATGTTGACGAATTTTTAAATATAGGGCAGGAGGCCTGGCTCAACGATCAGTTTACGCGTAATTGGCGTTTACACCGTCCGTTAGTAGAGCAGTATGCAAAAGCCAGTGGCGACAATATTAATGAGAATGCTCGCTTAAGCGCTTGGTGGAATCGCAGCATAACGTCCGGTGATCAGCTAAGGCAGCGCGTCGCTTATGCATTAAGTCAGATCTTCGTTGTATCGAGAAGCGGAGGCCCAAATTCTGAAGCGTTAGCTGAATATTATGATGTTCTGATTAAACACGCTTTTGGCAATTTCCGAGATTTACTTGAAGCTGTCACGTTGAGCCCCGCGATGGGGAAATTTCTGACCCTTGAAGGGAGTCGCAAGGCTGATCCTGAAAAGAATACTTTTCCCGATGAGAACTATGCCAGAGAGGTCATGCAGCTATTTAGCCTTGGGTTATGGCAGTTACAAAATAATGGTATGCCAAAGCTTGATAGTCAGGGAAACAAAGAGCCGACGTACACCCAGCAAGACGTCGAGGAGTTGGCAAGGGTACTGACAGGCTGGCGACGTGATACCTATCTCAAGCCTATGTATGCCGATCACCGACGTCACGACTTTGGCGAAAAGCGAGTGCTAGGCCAGACTTTTCCTGAAGGTCAGTCCCCTGAGCAAGATTTATCGCAAGCGATAGACTTGCTGTTCAATCACCGCAATACGCCAATGTTTATCTCTATTCTACTGATTAAAAGGTTAAGCATAAGCAATCCTCGCCGCTCTTATGTTCAGCGGGTAGCGGATGTATTCAAGAATAATGGCAAAGGTGTTCGTGGTGACATGACAGCGGTGATAAAGGCCATATTACTGGATCAAGATATCATTGACGGTAAAGCAATGGCGGATCATCAAAATCACGGCTCTAATGGTCGTAACTTCGGTAAAGTGAAAGAGCCTGTTATCGCGATGGCTAATTTGTGCCGAGCCTTCAATGTGAAGAGCAATGATCCTAGCCGCTGGTGGGATTTTCCCGGTACCCAGAGTAACTTTGGTCAGGCACCATTGCGAGCCCCAAGCGTGTTCAACTTCTATGAACCTGATTATGCCCCTAAAGGTGAAATAACAGATAAGCAATTGTCAGCGCCAGAGTTTGCCATTCTTTCTATGGACAGTATGCGCCGTATCTCTAATCGAATGTGGACCATGATTTTGTCTCATGACAGTACAAAACAAAAACATTGGTCTTGGAATCGTGCACAGTTCGAGAAGAGGGTGAACAAACCCGACGAATATATTGCATTACTCAATGATCGTTTCTTTGCAGGTTTAATGTCGGCGGAGTTAGCTGGATTTATTCGCCAAATGCTGGAAGAAATGAGCGCGGCTAACCGAAGCGATGATCGTAAGATAAACGATACGCTGTTTGCCATTCAATGTTCGCCAGAGTTTCGCTGCCAGGAGTAAATAATGAAATTATCACGTCGTCATTTCCTGAAAAGCTCGGTAGCGCTCAGTGCGACTTCGGTTGCGCCAGCTCTGACCGGATTGAATATGGCTCATGCATCTGAAGAGGATTACAAGGCGTTGGTCTGTGTGTTCCTGTTTGGTGGGAACGATGCTTACAACATGGTGATCCCTACTACTGACAGTGCCTATCAGACTTATTGGCAAGCGAGGCCCAATCTGGCCATTGCCCAGAAAGAGTTAGTTCCATTAAGTCTCGGAACGGAAAACGAAATTCAACTGGGGTTACACCCTGCGATGGAAAGTTTGAAATCAGCTTTTGATGACAACAATGCCACTGTTATTGTCAATTCAGGGCAGTTAGTTGAGCCGATCATTGGCGACAATAACCCTAACAGCAGAGTGCCGGACTTCTTGATGGCGCATAATCTGCAGCAAACCATGTGGCAGTCGGGTGCAGAAAACATGAATGACAAACTGGGGTGGGCGGGTCGCATGATTCAGGAAATGAATCTGTCCGGTAGTTTATCCCCACTGATGTCTTTGAACGGGGAGCAGAAGTGGTTACGGAATAATGCAGTCGAGCCGTTGGTGATGACCAGCGATGGGGCAGGTAAGTATAACGGCATGAACAGCAGCGACCGTGTTGGTGCCATGATGCGTCATTTTGAAGAGAAGTTTGCCAATCTATATACGGAGCACTACTCGACGACGATGGCAAGTCGTTACTACGAGAATGACACATTGGATGAAGCATTGGGAACTGTTGGAGATCTGGATGGTTTTCCTCAGACAAAACTTGGCAATATGCTTCACACCACAGCCAAGTTGCTCAAGGTAAGAAACGCTGCGGAACTAAAGCATAACCGCCAGATCTTCTTTGTAGGCTTGGGCGGCTTTGATACCCATAAAGATCAAGCAGAAGTCCATGCAGGATTGCTAGGCCAAGTGTCTGATGCGCTTGCAGCGTTTTACTCAGAGATGAAACGGCAAGGACTATCCGACAAGGTTACCGCCTTTACCATGTCTGACTTTGGTCGTCGAGTTATGGCTAATGAATCGGGTACAGATCACGGCTGGGCCGGTCACCAATTGGTTGTTGGTGGGGCAGTTAAAGGTGGTAAAGCCTTTGGTAAGTGGCCTGATCTAACGCTGGGAAGTGAGTATGACTATAACAACGGCCGACTAATTCCAGAGGTTGCAGCTGATCAGGTCAATGCAACCTTAGCTCGTTGGTTTGGCTTTGATGGTGATTTAGAAAAGCTATTTCCATCGTTAGTGAAATTCCCTGAAAAGACAATTCCATTTTTATGAAGTGTAAAATGTGAATGAAAGTCAGGCAAGTGCCTGACTTTATTTATTTTTCTCTCGTAATGGTATATGCCAAACGACCTTTGAGTTACTGGGTACATGATTTTTTAGTCGGTACATCTGTTATTAACAAAGTTATTTCAGCGTTTTGTTAAATCATTAAATATCCAAATGTAAGAATTTTTTATTTGTTGCCTTGTTTCCACAGTAGAAGGTGAAATATATGAATTGACAAAAAATGAACATTATTTTTTTCTACCGTCTTAGATTGATGGCTGTCAGCAGTTCCATGACTTAGAAGAAGCTGAAGTTGGCTTTCAATGTACAAAGGAAGAAGTAGTGGTAATAACAATTAATGACCCGATACAGGCTGCGAAGTTCTTATATCGAGCAACCTTTGGCCCCAAGAATGGGGATATCGAAAATCTAATTGGTTTCGAAGGTGGTATCGATGGGTGGTTCGAAGATCAATTTTCTCGCCAGAACCTGCATTTGAATCTAGCCCAGAAAGTGGCTGATGCGACCGGCGACTCACTAAATGAAGGTGCACGAATGAGTGCATGGTGGCAGCGTTCTTTAACTGGAGGGGATCAGTTACGTCAGCGAGTAGCTTTTGCATTGAGCCAAATTTTTGTTGTTTCAAATAACGGCGGTCCTGGTGGTGAAGGCTTAGCGTCATATTATGATGTGCTGGTAAGAAATGCCTTCTCGCGTTTTGATGAATTGTTAAAAGCGGTCACCTTACATCCTGCTATGGGACAATTCCTGACACTGGCAGGAAGTCGTGCTCATGATGAGCAAAAACAGACTTATCCTGATGAAAATTATGCACGTGAAGTCATGCAGTTGTTTTCCATTGGCTTATGGCAGTTAAATATCAATGGCCAACCTAAATTAGATAACCAAGGTAAGCCGATTCCTGCATATACCCAGCATGATGTAGAAGAGTTATCCCGTGCCCTAACTGGGTGGAATAAGGATAAAGGCGACGACGGTAAGGACAGTAATGTCAAGCCGATGAAAGCAGCATCGCAGTGGCACGATGATGGTCAAAAAGAAGTACTAGGTGTTGACTTCGCGGCAGGCCAAACGGCAGAGCAAGATCTTAATTCGGTAATTGAATTGTTATATCTGCACCCGAATACACCTGTGTTTATTTCTCGGTTGTTAATTCAGCGTTTGACTATCAGTAACCCACGCCGCGATTATATTGAACGTGTTGCCAGAGTCTTTATCGATGATGGGCAAGGTGTTCGCGGCAATATGAAAGCGGTGATTAAAGCGGTTCTGCTTGATGAGGATCTGGTTGAAGGCCGCGCAATGGCTGATCACCAGAACTTTGGTTCAAATACACGCAACTTTGGTAAAGTGAAAGAGCCTGCCATCGCTATGGCTAATCTGTGTCGTGCGTTGAATGTGAAAAGTAACGACTCTCGTCGCTGGTGGGACTTTCCCGGCTTGCAAAACAACTTCGGTCAAGCACCGCTGCAGGCACCAAGTGTGTTTAACTTTTATGAGCCTGACTACGCACCGAAAGGTGAGATCGCCAATAAAGAGCTTACCGCACCAGAGTTTAATATTTTGACGATGGATTCAATGCGTCGAATTTCAAATGCGATGTGGGGACTTATTCTTAGCCATCGATATACCGATGAGAAGCAGTGGACATGGGATCGTACGCCACTAGAAAATCGAGTAGATGATCCTGAAAGGTACTTAGAGTGGATCAATGACCGGATATTTTTCGGATTGATGACAGAAGACATGCATCACTATTTAACAAAATTACTGATCGCGATGACTACCCAGAATATTGGTGAGGATAGAAGAACGTTCGTCACACTATTCGCCATTCAATGTTCACCAGACTTTCGCTGTCAGGAGTAATAAACCATGAAAATGTCACGACGCAACTTTTTAAAAAGCTCTACAGCACTTAGTGCTCTCTCTACTGTTCCGGGTTTAGCGCTTAGCCATCAGGCGGTAGCTGGTGATGACGGGTTTAAAGCGTTGGTATGTGTGTTCCTATTTGGCGGTAATGATGCGTATAACATGGTGGTTCCAGTCGATAATCATCATTACGAACGCTATCGCCAAGCAAGGCCAAGTTTAGCAATAAATCAAAATGAACTTGTAGATATCAATATCAAGTCAGAGGCGGGGGCGAATACTTCTGAAGTTAGTCTAGGTTTGCACCCTGCGATGGAGAGTTTAAAGCCAGTCTTTGCAAATCAAGATGCAACGGTCATTGTGAACTCAGGACAACTGGTAGAACCGATCATAGGTCAGCAAGGCCCATTTGTTTATCCAGACTTTCTAATGGCACATAATCTTCAGCAAACCATGTGGCAATCAGGTAGCCTCAATATGGAGGATAAACTTGGCTGGGCGGGGCGTATGGTGAGCAGTGTTTACCTGTCTAATGACCTGTCCCCGATGATGTCACTGAATGGTGAGCAAAAATGGCTACGTAATGATGTGTACGAACAATTAGTGATTCCGGGAGCTGGACCGAAAAAATATAATGGCTTGGATCAGCCAGAGCGACTTGAAGCCATGCAGTACCATTTTGCTCAGGAATTTGGCAACTTGTTCAAAGATAATTTTACAGATGTGATGAAGAGTCGCTTTCTACAAAATGACAGAATGATTGAATTACTGGGTGAAGAAGATGATGGGGTTGAGCGCACGTCTCTGGCTGAGCAACTGCATACGACCGCAAAACTGATCAAGCAACATGCGGATATGGGCCATCACCGCCAAATCTATTTTGTTGGTCTGGGGGGCTTTGATACTCACCACAACCAAAAGAATGCGCATACGGCCTTGCTGGGGCAAGTCGCAGATGCAATGGCGGAGTTTTACGATGAAATAAATGGCATGAATATGTCAGATAAGATCACCACTTTTACGATGTCTGACTTTGGCCGGCGATTGATGCCAAATGATACTGGTACTGACCACGGTTGGGCTGGGCACCAACTTGTTATGGGTGGTGCAGTCAACGGTGGCAAAGCATATGGCCACTGGCCTGATTTAACACCGGGCAGTGAATATGATTATAACAATGGCCGCCTGATCCCTGAGATCGCTGCGGATCAGGTAAACGCGACACTTGCAAGGTGGTTTGGCTATAATGATGATCTAACAACACTATTCCCATCCTTGGCGAACTTTGAACAAAAGACATTGACGTTTTTATAGGGTCAAGGACACAAGCCAGACAAGAGTCTGGCTTGTGCTTTTATTTCGAGGTCTGAATGTCTGTCACTAATCAATTGTCGTTATTTTTAGATGTAGTTCAGCAAGGTTCATTTGCCAAAGCGGCAGCCCTTCATGATATGGACAATTCATCCCTGTCTAAACAGATCAAAAAACTGGAGGCGACATTAGGGGTACAGCTACTTAACCGCTCGACCCGCTCATTCGCGTTAACTCCGGCAGGTGAAGAAATTCTCGAGCAGGCGCAATTGCTGGTAGATACCCTCAATCACATTCAGAGTATTGCAGACTCATATCAATCAGAACCGAAAGGGGTCATTCGAATTACCTCCCCGGTTTTCCTCGGACAGGAATATCTTCAGCCGGTGATTTCCAATTTTATGCAGAAGTACCCGGATGTCAAAGTGACGTTGTCGCTGGATGATAAGAAGGCTGATATTATTGCCGACCACTATGACTTAGCGTTCCGTATAGGCAAGCTAGAAGAATCCAACTTGATCGCTAAGAAAATAGCCAATACCCATTTTGCCGTGATTGCCTCCAAAGCCTATATTAAAAAGCACGGTAAACCAACGACACCGGAAGAGCTCGCTGAACTGCCTGCTGTCATTTATAGCAATGCTGATACCACATTGGATCAGATGTGGCTGAGTGATGTACCACACGGTGACAATTTTAAAAGTTACAAAATGAAAGGAAACTATAAAGTCAGTGATGTTCGTATGATGGTGGCGGGTGTCAGGGATGGGTTAGGTTATGCGGTGATCGACCTTTACAATCTAAATCAAAATATCGAGGAGCAGGGGATTGTTACGCTGTTGACTGACTATGTGCTGCCTAGTAAAGATAAGGCCGTCTACGCTGTTTACCCGCACCGCAAACAAACTCCGCTGGTCCGTGAGTTCATTCAAGCCTTTCAGGATGATATCGGTGATCCACCGCGCTGGGTTAGCCACGTGCCAAACTATGCGTGTTTATATCGGTGACTGATGCCATTGACATGCATAGTCACAGGTTGGGATAAGAGGGGGCTGAGTGCTTTAGATTTTGTTGTGGAAGACTGAGCTGCGGATATTTGTTGAAAGGATCAAGCTACAATATTGGCAGCTGTATTAGATCTAGCCTCATATTTAAATGAGGCGTTTACGCACAAGTCTGAAATAACATTAAAACTGAACCGCCCAGCCGATAAGAAAACCCTGCGTAGCTGTATTGTATTTAAAAGTATCTCCGTTGTCGTAGTCAACCCACGTTGACTTATAAGCGAAATGGATATTTGACCAATGGTTTATTTGATAACGAACTCCTGTGAGTAGTGCGCTTGTAAAGTCAGTGTCACTACTGAGCCCTGCATCGATACTGGCATGGAAGTGCCAGAATGGGGTGAGTTGTTTCATCCATCTGACTCCGACAAGATAGTCGACCCAATCTTCATCAAGAGACTTGTTAATATCTACCTTAGGGCCATCAGTATAAAGTTTGGCATCAATATCATTATCCCACCAACGAATACCAAACAAATAGTCAATTGAACCGAAGTCGTACAGGTAGCGTTTGAAGCCTTTTGCTTCTAATACGCCTTGCCGGATATCTAAATTGCCACGGAGTAGGTTTAAATCTTTGTCCAGAACGGCATCTGAGTAACCACTTAGTTCCATGAAACTATAATCAATATAATAACCCCATTGATTATTATATATGCCTTCAAGTCTCAACATAGCCCCGATATCTATGTGATCCATAATAAAGCCTGGATCAATATCGACATCGGTAGAAAAGTTTTTTATGGTGCTGTCGCCGCGAATATTGAGCCCCATGGCATAGAGTTCAAAACTATGCTGCCAGCTAGATTCTCTGGGTGTTGATGAGGCATTTGCCATAATAGGAAAGACTGCCGGAAAGAAAATTAAGGGAAGGTAATTCCGTTTATCCATTAGCGGCTCCAAGTTTTTTGCATTTATAATAATATTACATGCTAGACGAATTCTATCATTTTGCAGGAGAAAACTTGTATATCACCCGCCACATTATGACATTAATTATCATATTTTAATTATTACAACTAGTTATCAAAAATAATAAAATATGCAATTGTGCTGGTATCTGGCTTTATCGTCTATGCTTTAAAAACTGTCCAATCAAGATGGGAACTTCATGAAACCACAAAGTTTATTTTTGATTGTTGCTGCATGCGGCCTGATGCCTATCGCGCTCTCATATGGCTTCAATCCGGTTATGTCCCTTCAATATCTTTTCAGTATTGATGCGACCCCTACCAATATTTCTCATATTTTTCGTGCGGTTATGGGGTTGTACTTAGCGCTAGTTATGTTTTGGCTGTTGGGTGCTTTTACCAAAAAATACAAACTCCATGCATTATATAGTTTAGTTGTTTTTATGCTTGGTTTAGCAGCCGGGCGGGCCCTCAGCCTTATTGTTGATGGAATCCCACATTGGTTACTGGTCATTTATCTGGTCTTGGAGTTGGGATTTGGCGTTATTGGCTTGAAAATGATTAAAAAAGAAAGAGTGGAAACTGCATAAGGGGCTATTTATGAAAGAAACAATGTTTTTGTTCGTGTTGTTTATATTAAGTGGCTGGACATCTTCAGCTTATTCTTCGCAAGATAAACCCAATATTTTTGTAATATTTACCGATGATATTGGGATTTCAAATGTGAGCCAGTATCACAACGGTGTGATGAGTAGCCAAACCCCCAATATTGACAGTATTGCCGAAAACGGAATGATGCTTACCGACTATTATGCCCAGCCATCATGTACTGCCGGGCGTTCAGCTTTTTTAACGGGTCAGCTTCCCGTAAGAACAGGTATGCACACCGTCGGGCTGCCAGGAGGGGCTGTTGGGTTGAATGCTGATACTCCAACCTTGCCTGAAATATTGAAAACAATGGGTTACGTGACGGGTCAGTTCGGTAAAAACCATCTTGGTGATCGTGATGAGTTCCTGCCAACGATGCATGGCTTCGATGAATATTGGGGCTGGCTATACCATTTGAATGCTATGGAATACACAGAAGATCCAGACTGGCCGCAAGATCCTGATTTTAAGAAGTTTGCACCGCGTAATGTAATTTACGCTAAGTCTGATGGTAATGGTAGTCAGTCGATAGAGGATGATGGACCAATATCGATAGAACGGATGCGTACACTAGATGACGAAGTTAATAAACATGCGATGGATTTTATTGAACGAGCAGTGAAAGCAGAAAAACCATTTTTTACTTGGTACTGTCCATCAAGAGGGCATGTGTGGACACACTTGTCACCAGAGTATGAAGCAATGCTTGGGCAGAATGGTTGGGGCTTACAAGAAGTTGTGATGAAAGATCTGGATGATCATGTGGGGCAGATGCTCTCAAAATTGGAAGAGTTGGGAGTGGCTGATAATACCATTGTGATTTTCACCGCTGATAACGGGCCGGAAATAATGACATGGCCGGATGGCGGGATGACACCATTTCATGGCGAAAAAGGGACTACGTGGGAAGGGGGTGTTCGTGCTCCTGCACTTGTCAGTTGGCCGGGTAAGATTTCGGCAGGCTCTGTGAATAACGGTATTTTTGACGGAATGGATTGGTTACCTACATTGGTCGCAGCAGCGGGTGGCCCTGCTGATCTAAAGGATAAAATGCTGGACGGTTATGATGGCTTCAAGGCACATCTCGATGGTTACAATCAATTGGAGATGTTGATGAAAGACGGCCAGTCGAATCGCAATGAAATCTTTTACTATGAAAGAGATAAACTGCAAGCTGTGAGAGTAGGTGATTGGAAAGCCCACTTTGTTGTGCAAAACCATGGTTGGAGTGGACCTAAAGAAGAGTTGAACGCGCCACTGCTGTTTAATTTACGTCGTGATCCCTATGAACGGGCTGCTGAAGAATCAGGAATGTATCTAAAATGGATGGGTCAGAAAATGTGGGCATTTGGTCCGGCACAGGCATCTATTGAGCAGCATTTGGCTACATTTGAGCAGTGGCCACCATTAACACCCAAAACCGAGGTGACAAACACTGGTGGGGTTGGAAACTGATTAACGCATCGTATGCTACGGGGAACTACAAGTAACTTATGCATATCGATAAGGAGTAAGATCAAAACGGGCGAACTCATTACACTGTGATCGCCCGTTAAGTCATCTGTAATTATTGTGGGTTAATTATTTAAAACCCTTCAAGAACAATTTTGCCTTTCGCTTTACCTGTTTCTAAAAACTCATGGGCTTTGCGCAGGTTGACTGCATTGATTTGGCCGAAGTGATCACCAACAGTGGTTTTGATTTCAGCTTTATCAATCATGCTTGAGACTTCATTCAACAAGTCATGCTGCGCTTGCATGTCCGGTGTTTGGAATAGCGAACGGGTAAACATCAACTCCCAGTGGATAGAGATACATTTCGTCTTGAATGGGACGATATCCAATGATTCAGGATCATCAATCAGTGCAAATTGCCCCTGAGGCTTGATCACTTTAACAATCTCGCCTAGGTGTTGCTCAGTATTGTTAAGGCTAACGACATAATCGACCTCTGGTAACCCATGCTCTTCAAACTCGACACCCAACGGGTTACGGTGGTTGATGATATGGTCTGCGCCCAGGTCTTTGAGCCAATCAATTGTCTCGGGACGAGAAGCGGTTGCAATCAACTCCAGGTTGGTGAGTTGTTTGATTAACTGCACCATAATTGAACCAACACCGCCGGCGGCACCAATGACCAAGATACGTTTGTCCGTTGCCGTTTTGTCGACTTTTAAGCGGTCAAACAACAGCTCCCAGGCCGTGATAGAGGTCAGCGGTAAAGCTGCGGCATCAGCAAAAGAAAGGGATTGAGGCATTTTTCCCACGATACGCTCATCGACCAGTTGCATTTCGGCGTAACTGCCAGATCGGGAAATATCGCCTGCATACCATACTTTGTCACCGGGCTTGAATAGGGTGACCTTTTCGCCTACAGCCTTCACGACACCAGTGGCATCCCAGCCTAGGACTTTCCAGCCCCCGTTTTCTGCCGGTACACCTTGGCGAACCTTATAATCAGCAGGGTTAACTGAAATGGCTTGAACCTCTACTAGCAAGTCATGGCCGGTAGCTGTTGGGGCTTCCAGTGTGATGTCTTGAAGAGACGCTTCGTCTTTAATAGGAAGATTGCGCTGATAACCGACTGCTTTCATGATGTCCTCGAACCATTTGTTTTGATAGCCGTATAATGAAGCACCAAATCGTTACGAAAAAGAGTAAAAAGCTCCAATGATTATGGATTATTCTGCCCATAATTAATGTCAGCTATCATCGTTTGGTAGATGTTTGTTTTTTTGATTCTATTTTCGACCAGTCGGCATTACTTAATCAGTTCGCATTGCTCAAGAGATATAGCAGTGACTAAGCCTCAACATGACTCAAAGATGTCATGAAGAGGCTTAGATTCTGTTTAAATAGAATATCTGACCCTTAGGCGATAATCACCCCAACACTAAGTAGCATCATAATCATCACTGTCAGTATGCCAATCAGCGGGCCAATGAAACGTAACCAAGAAGAGTAGGCAACACGGCCGATGGCAAGACCACCCATCACAACACCAGAAGTGGGAGTGACAAGGTTAGGAAGCCCTGATGCAGATTGGAAAGCGGTAACGACTAATTCTCGGCTGACTCCAGCAAAATCAGCGAGCGGTGCTAATACTGGCATTGAAAGTACGGCAAGACCGGATGATGAAGGCACCACAAGACACAGCACCGCCTCAACCCAGTAGATGGCATTGATGAAGGCCACTTCATGCAACCCACCCAGCAAGCCTTCGGCATAATTAAGGATGGTGTGCGTGATATTGCCGTTATCCATAACGACGACTAAGCCGCGGGCTATGGCAATGATTAGGGCAACCCCAAGTAGGTCTCTTGCACCATTAACAAAACTGTCGGTGATTTCCACTTCAGATAAACGACCAACAAAGCCGACCAGGATACTTGAGCCAATAAACAGGGCAGATAGTTCGGCCATCCACCAACCCGCGACGGATACGCCCCACATCATGACAACAAAGGTCATAGCGAAAATAGCTAATACTGATTTGCGCGTATTGGTTAGCTCGGGGGTTTCTTTTTGTTTGCCATGAAGAAAATGGTTAAGGTTATCGTCATGCTGGTGGGCAACAATGGAACGAGAAGGGTCTTGCTTAACCCGCTCAGCGTAGCGCATGACATAAAATACACACAGTAGCCAACCAAGGATGAGGATCACCGCGCGAAGGGCAAATCCTTCCATAAAGTTTATTTCGGCAGCATTGGAAGCGATAACGGTGGCAAAAGGGTTAATAGTCGAGCCTAGGCAACCGATGCCTGCACCCACCATGATAATGGCGACACCAACAATACTGTCATAGCCTGCAGCTATCATGACAGGGATAAGCAAGGCGTAGAAGGGGATCGTTTCTTCAGCCATGCCATAAACGGTACCACCCAATGCAAATAGTCCCATCAGGATTGGGATCATCCATTTTTCGCGGCCGGCAAGACGCTTCATTGTACCTGCGATACCCGCATCAATTGCGCCAGTTTCAGTGACGACAGCCAGAAAGCCACCGATAACTAACACGAATAAAGCAACATCAACGGCCCGAGCAACATACTCTGACGGATCGTAAAAACCTTGAATAGGGGCCATTAAGATATCAACGATACCTTGAGGGTTTGCCTCTACAGTTTGGTATGAGCCGACCACGGGAACCAATTTACCCAGAGTTTCATTGAGCTCCATCTGGTATTGACCCGCAGGGATCATCCAGGTGAGTAGCGCCATAAACACTGTTAGCAGCATTAAGATTGTATAGGCCGAGGGAAATTTAAATTTACTCATTATTTAGTCCTTTTATGGGGCCTATGGCCCCATATTTGTCTATTGCGCTTGGCTTACGCTACAAAGTCCATAATTTCGTGGGCTGAAAGGTTATCAAGCCCCATTTTTTTCAATGTTCTACCTGCGGTGAAATAGTCGGTATCGTTATAGGCATTATCAATGTGCAGGCATGCCGTGATCATTGGCGTTTCTATGCCAGTAAGTTGGCCAAGTTCATAGCAAGGTACCAGTAAGTAAGCGGCATCTTCTGTGATATAGCGATTACCGGCTGAGTTTGGCGCGCTATTGAGTTTTCCGTGAGTTTCGGAGGTGCGGTTGACGTCATAAACGGTTTTGCAATCCATGTTGTAAAGGGCATTCATGGCATCCAATTCCGGTTTTAGCGATAGGTTAAGCTGTTTGCCTATTGCCAGACGCTCACTTTCCATTACTGCAGCAGCTTTGGCCGTTGATACAGAGCAACAGTCCTTGTAGTAGTTGAATTGGCCATCGAAGTTTTCCAGTAGTCCCATATTCAGTGTCGTGAGCAGAGGGTGACCACCGAAGTTAATATTCTCTAACCCCGCTTCAATTACATTATTCAATGCGGTAAGAGGAAGTGGCATCACCACCTGAAGGGCCTCGATAGCCATCTGGGTATGCTTGGCTGGGAAAGCAGCCACAGGAAGGAATTCTTTCATACCCAATATCGCTAGCTGAGCAGGCCCGACAATACGGGTGGCCCAAGGGATAGAAATGGCATCGACAAAGGTAATATCAAGTTCAGCATAACCTTGTTCGTGTTTGATTCTGTTAAGTACCAGTGAGCCGTAATTCCCTGGCATCAGCATGATGACTTGACCGTCACGAAGGTGGGGTAACATCTCGATGAATAAAGGCTCTTGGGCGAAAGAAGGAACCGGAAGCACGACAATATCGGCATAAGCAAGGGTTTCTTTCAGATCTCGGCTGAGCTTATCGATGGGGTGAAATCCAGCGAAAGTGAGTTCCACGTCATTGAAGTGGCTCAGGGCTTCAATGCCACCACGTTGTTCAATATCTTGCAGGGGCTGATCAAAGCCCGGGCTGCCATAAAGACAAACGTCAGCACCTTGTTTGGTAAAGTGATAGGCCGCAGTTAATCCGGCATTCCCTGAGCCAATGATAGAGACACGATTTGTCATGATTATTCCTTTTAATGTGTGTCGTTGTTTTGGCTACAGTAAGGAAAAATCGTGTTTTATCGCCAATGCCAAAGGAACAAACAGCCATGCAAAAAAGTAATGCTACAAAATAACCATGCAATTAAGTGTTTGATTCTATATGTATTAATTATGCTTTGTCTCTGTGGATCATATCGATTCTAAGTGTGATGTGCTACTCATCAATATCTCTCATAGGACCTATTTTCAACTGCACATCAAGAGAGTCGGCTAACAGCATAAATTGTTCGATGAAGTGTTCAGCATGGCGATGGATGGGTTTTAGCGCAGGGTAAAGAATGTCGAATTCAAATGATAGGTTAAAGACAAGCGGGCGCATGACAACGTGTGGGTGCTCGCTTTCAATCACAGCGGTAAACGGGTCGGTGATCGCAATGCCAATTCCTTCTTTTACGAGAGCTGCCGCCGTGCTGGCGAGTGACACTTCTATATGCTCAATGGTGGAAAGGTTGTAACGCCTTAGTAACGCATCTATCTGACGCTGGGTGGCGTCTTTTTCATGGCGGATCAATACTTGATCAGCAATATCATAGATGTCGATGACGGTTCGTTTTGCAAGTGGTGAGTTAGCCGGAACTAAGCATACACACTCACACTCGACTCGCTGGGCTTTCACTCCCGCTACGATGTCATCGACAAAAGCAAACCCGATATCGGCGGTTTGGCTCTGTACCCGACGTACAACCTCTTCTGAACGGTAGGTTTTGAATCCCAGTTTTAATTTTGATGTCTGAGTTAGAAAGGTCGCGACGACTCGAGGTAAAAAAGCATTGGAGAGTAGGGGCATTGCCGCAATATTAAGGCTGCCAAAGTGGCTTGAACGAATAGAATGAGCCACTTGATCCAAACCTGACACAGCGTCGAATACTTTGGCGACTTCCAAATAAAACGCCTGGCCTTCATCGCTGAGTTCAAGACGGTTACCTTTGCGAATAAACAATTTAAATCCTAGCCGCGTTTCTAAACTTGATAGTAATCGGCTTACGGCTGGTTGACTGAGATGAAGGCGTTCGGCTGCAGCGGTAACTGTTTGGCATTCAATGGTTGCTTTAAAGGCATTAAGTTGGCTGAGTTTCATGATAGTGCTGGATAATTCGAGTTTGCGCTAAGCTAGCAAAATCATGACTTGGTTTCTTTGAGCTAGCATTGATATTTGGGGGACAGAAAATAGATGTTGAAAATACCAGCAGTATCATAAAAATGGCTTATCTTCTGCAGCAACAACCTAAATGGTGCTTTTCAAATAAAGGAATAGACTAGCGCTTTTCTTTAATCGTCGTACCTCCATGCAATGTTCTTACTATGATCAGCAGCGCTGTCGTTCTTGTGTCTATTCTGATGTGCCTTACTCCCAGCAAGTTCAGCTTAAAGATGAAAAGCTAAAAAAATTGTTTTTATCGACAATGCCTAAGTCTTGGCTTTCTGCAGTGCGTAGTGATGAAACAGGTTTTAGAAATAAGGCTAAAATGGTGGTGTTGGGGGCGGCACATGCGCCTGTGATTGGTATTGAGGGCTGTGGTAAGCAACCTGTAAGCTTATGTGATTGTCCGTTATATCCTGATGACATGCAGGCGTTGCTGGTTTATTTGCAACGTTGGGTCAGCATTGCAGGGATCCCTCCATACAACAAATCGAAAAAGAAAGGTGAGCTGAAATACATCTTACTCACTCGATCCGAGTCCCGAGGTGAGTACATGTTACGGCTTGTGTTGAGAAGCCGAGATGCACTAGGCCGAATAGAGGCCAACCTTGCGAAGTTGCTTGCTGATTGCCCTCAAGTAAAAGTCGTCTCGGTGAATCTACAACCTATTCATATGGCTCGCTTGGAAGGAGAAGAAGAGCTCTTCCTGACCGAGACTCAACATTTGGTCGAGCTGCTCAATGGCGTTCCATTGGTGATTAGGCCGAAGAGCTTTTTCCAAACTAATCCCAAGGTAGCAGAGAAACTATATGCCACCGCACGTGACTGGGTAAAGGAGCTATCACCAATCACGATGTGGGATTTGTTCTGTGGGGTAGGCGGTTTTGCGCTGCACTGTGCCAATGAAGCGAAACAGGTTGTCGGCATTGAAATTGAACCTGAAGCAATTGCCAGCGCCAAGTATTCCGCTAAGCAATTGGGGATCACTAACCTTGAATTTGATGCATTGGATTCTGCATGCTTTTCACAACAGCAGGGGAGCGCACCAGAGTTGGTGTTGGTAAACCCGCCACGGCGTGGGCTAGGGCTAGTATTGATAGAGCAACTATTGTTACTCGCGCCTAAGCACATTATATATTCGAGCTGTAATCCACTGACGTTGAAACAGGATCTGTTAGCTTTACATCAGTATGAAGTAAAGCGGCTACAGTGGTTCGATATGTTTCCTCACACCGAACATGCAGAGGTGATGGTGTTACTTAATAGAACGGAATAAGTTCTTATTATCAGCCGATTATGATTAATCAATACTGAACTTAATGGCATTGTGTGAGCTTTTATGTTTCTTTTTAGTAACTAACATCACCGATTTTAGCTTGGGGTATTCTCTAGGCCAGTTTTGTCGAGGACCGGTAGTAGAGTTCGCTAATTATATTGCGTCTTATGTCTTGCGCATTGACCGACATCTTCATAAGTTTCAGGTCTGATTTCAGAGAGCTCTCTGGCGTTGGCTCCCCACAATAAGGCTTGCTCGCCGTACTGTGAGGTTAAGCTAGAGATAGCCAGTGAGTTTCTTTTATCTGATTTTGCCCCGAGAATGATGACTTTGATAGACTCCATTGAAAAGACATCTTCCAGAGTCCGCTTGTAGTATGGCGTGATAAGGTTTCGGTTTACCCGGTAGCTCAGTTCACTAAGTGGAACCAGTGCAATGGCACGTGACTCATCTTCGTTAATGAAGTCATGATGTTTCCAGGCAAACAAGGCCTTGAGCAGGGAAAAAAGCGAGGATTTGTAATGAGGTGCCAAAGCTTCAAGGGCATTTTGCTGCTCTTGTTGGTTGGGCATAGCCATGTCGTTTAAGTAATTAAACAGCTCTTTGAATAGGGAAAGAGTTTCATCAATATAGAGATGGAGCGGATCATAGCTGCACTTGAATGTTTCACTGAGCATTAGCGTACCGCCAAAGTAGTGAGAAGAGGAAGATAGTGAAGGGCTATCACTGGTGTTGTTCTTCAGAACGTCAGACCTAAAACCGATACAGCTTCCTCGACAATCATCACCATAAAATCGCCACTGAGTCAGAGAATCACTGGTACCGGAAAAAGAGCAGACGCACATGGAGTGCTGGTTTTCGATTTGATGTAGGAACATTTCTAATATCATACTGCATGTGGTGTACTCCGAGTCTCTGAGTCGTCCAGTAAGAGCATGCAACGCTTTTTTGTACTCACCTTTGTCGTTCAAGAACTGGTAATCGGTAAACCATATCTCTTTGTTGAGCATAACGCCCAATAGTCCGTCCGTTGAGGTGTAATGAAAAAGCGTGTTCCCATCCACAATTAGCGCCTACTTTTTTGTTATGTGTTTAATTAACATTACTAGTGCCAGTAAAATTAGGTCAAATAAATTAATTGAAAATTGTTAACCGCAGCCATTATTACAAAATTATTTATATCGATTATCTGGGGTTTGTATTTGGCTGATCATGCAAATGACAGCGGAAAATTCTTGGGTAGTGTTTACTTTTAGCCACTTGATTGGGGCGTAGTAGCCGTTTTCTATAATCTGCCTCACAAACTTGGTTAAATTCACATAAAGATATGTGAGATTTCATAACTGACAATATGTTACCACTTGAGTGTATCTTCAGTTACAGCATTACCATCTTCTATTACAGCGATTCTAACGACGCTGGCATATGTGATGCGTCTCTCGTGAATCTCCATGAATGAGTTGTAGTAACGCTATTTTGCGAGTCCTTTTGAGGATACCAAGGTAAGTTAATATTCGTGCAACTGAGACAGGGATTACTCTCGAATAGAGCAGTGAGCACTATACTTTTAAAACTATTTTTCTGTAGGGTTGGAGCGTCGTAATCGATGGAATCTGGCAATAACACAACCATTGACGTCGACTTGGACGAAAGAATAACATCTAGCTCTGTTGCTGAGCTATGGCATTCGACAAATAAAATTATTAATGAGAATCCGACATCAAAAATAAGAATTAATGCTGGAAAGTTAATATTTATCGACAATACCGGTATCGCTTTTCTTTATGATATTCGTCATCGCCAACGTAATGAAAATGCCGATATTACTATAAACAACCTGAGTGCCAGCCTTGAATTACTGATTCCGAATAAGAATATACAGCCGAAAAAAAAGCCAGAGAGACCTTCTACATTATCTTCATTTATTGAAGGTGTAGGGAAGGCGACTCATGATCATCTAACTTATGTCAGTGTGATGTATCACTTTCTCTTAGAGTGTATCCGCGCCATGGTCAAAGGCATTGCTGGCAAGGAAAAAATGAGATGGGGTGAAGTACTATTAATTGCCACTCAGGCTGGCTCGAATGCTATCCCGATCGTGCTTCTGATTGGTTTTCTGATGGGGGTGATCATTGCTTTCGAGATTGGGCTTGTTGCTCAGCAATTCGGTGCCGTCATTTTTGTTGCTGACGGTATCGGTATATCTATGTTCAGGGAACTCGGCCCACTTATGACTGCGATTGTTTTTGCAGGAAGAACTGGTGCAGCCTTTGCTGCTGAAATAGGTACGCAGAAAATCAATGAAGAAATCAATGCGCTTCAGACATTTGGAATAAACCCCATATACTTTCTTGTATTACCTAGGCTACTCGCCTCTGTTGTAGTTTTACCGTTGCTGACCGTTTTGGCTGATGTTATCGGGATATTTGGTGGTGCTATTGTGCTGTTGAAGTTTGATATTGGGTTTGTTCAGTTTTATCAAGAGTTATTACATTCCCTTGCTCCTTGGGATTTCATTATCGGGCTGATAAAAGCAACGACATTCGGCTTTATAATTGCAGCTATTGGTTGTGAGCGGGGGTTAAGCACCGGAGTCGGTTCATCTGCGGTAGGGCTATCAGCAACAAGTGCCGTTGTGAGCAGTATTGTGTGGATTGTCGTTATTGATGGCTTTTTTGCTGTATTGACTAACTAGGAATTGACCATGTCACAGAGCCAAACTGAACGTCATACAAGCACGCAGGATGAGGAATACGCCATCAGCGTCCAGCACTTGAAAATGGGTTATGGTTCGAAAGTGCTGTTAGAAGATGCCAGTTTCAATGTTAAGCATGGGGAGATACTGGTCATCCTTGGTGGCTCTGGTTGTGGAAAATCTAGCTTAATGAAACACTTAATCGGCCTGTATACACCGAAATCAGGTAACATTCTGATCAATAATCAAAGCATTTTGAATGCCAGTAAGCTGGAAAAATACTCTATTCAACGCCAGCTTGGGGTCATGTACCAGAGTGGGGCGTTGTTCGGGTCATTGACTGTATTGGAAAACGTCCGCTTCCCTCTCGATGAGTTTACTGATATTGGCATTGATGAAAAAAACCTAACGGCAAGAATATTGCTCGACCTTGTGGAAATGGGTTACTCAGAACAGTTCATGCCAAGTGAATTGTCTGGCGGGATGTTGAAAAGGGCTGGAATAGCAAGGGCGATGGCGCTAGGGGCTGATATCATCATGTTGGACGAGCCTTCAGCTGGATTGGACCCAATTACAGCGGCAAACTTAGATCAAACGATTCTGCAGCTAAGGGATAACCTTGGTTTTACGTTCGTCATTGTAACCCATGAGCTTCAAAGCATTTTTACGGTCGCAGATAGGGCGATAATGCTGGATCCAAAATCAAGAAGCATTATTGCTGAAGGTGAGCCAATGGTGTTACGGGATACGAGTGAAGATCCCCGGGTCCGCCAGTTTTTCAATCGAGTATCAGATCATTGATAATGAGTAAGTAGTATGGATGATTCTCAAAAACACTTTCGACTTGGTTTGTTTGTTGTCATAACGCTAATTTTGCTCTTTGGTGTGCTGTTTATTTTGGGCGGGCAGTCTTTCTATAAACCCAAGCTAACCTTTGAAACGTATTTTGATACCTCTGTTGCAGGTTTGGAGGTGGGTTCTCCAGTGCGTTATCGTGGTATTTCCCTTGGTGAGGTGGTGGGCATTGAGCTATCCAACTCTGAGTATGAAGATGATGTGCCCCACGAGCAGAGGAAGTCCTATGTCATCGTTAGAAGTGAATTAACCGGTGATGAAAGCGCTATCAGGGATTGGGAGACGAATTTCGATGTCCTGATAGGAAAGGGGTTGAGAGCTCAAACCCAAATAGCCGGTATCACGGGGCAGCAATACCTATCTCTGGATTATATTGATATTTCAACCAAGGATGACTTGCCGTTTAACTGGACACCTGAATATGCATATATCCCATCTATTAAAAACTCAACGGGCAGAATCATAACTGGGATCCAAAACCTACTGGCTAATCTTGACGATGCTCAAATAGCTAATTTGGGACATAACCTCAATAGCTTATTGGTAAATGTAAACAAGAAGATTGTTGATCTTGATACCTTGATGATTTCGGATGAGGCGGTAGATCTGCTAGCGAATGCGAACAAAATGATCCTCGATATTGATCAATTGATAAATGATAGCAAGCTCGATGACACATTCAGCAATGTTAATGTCGCGAGCTCAGAATTGAACAATATTGTTGCTGATCCAGAAATAAAAAAGGCGATATCGTCGCTGCTGAATATCTCAGCCACTATCAATCGGATGTTGGCGTCTGGTGGTGATATTAACAAGATTCTGGTTGATTTTGATGACCTGATTAAACGCTCCGATGCTATCCTGACAGACAATCAATATGACTTGTATCAGATGATCAAGAACCTCACTATCACAGCTGAGAATTTGAAAGAGTTTTCAGACACAACCAAAAATAATCCGTCCTCAATTATTTTCAGCAATGCACCTGAAAAAATTAATCTTGATGGGGGAAACTAATATGAACGTAGCAAAAAGCCTTTCATTTGTGGTTACCGCATTTATTCTTGCTGCGATTGTTGCAGGGTGTAGTGTGGGTGAAAGTATGCCCCAGCCGACGAACTATGCTATGACCGCTCGTTTACCAGTGGTGAAGACAGCTCGAATCGGAGAAACATTACGGATTGATCATGTAAGAAGCGTTCCGCCTTTCAATGATACTCAAATGATCTATCGTTTGAACGATGTGCGTTTTGAAAAAGACTACTACAATCGTTTTCTTAGCGATCCTGAATCGATAGTATCCAACCAACTTGCCAGTTGGCTTCAGCAGTCTGGCCTTTACGATATTATCGCTTTGCCCAGTGTTCATACCCCATCTAATCAAGTATTACAGGTGACGATTACTAAGTTGTTTGGCGACTTTCGAGAAGGCCAGCAGCCAACGGCCGTCATGGAGATACAGTTTTTCCTCGTCGATAATACCGACTACCGTCCTGAAGTGGTTTTCTCGAAAACGTATACAAGCCGCATTCCTATAGAAAACAAGTCACCATCATTATTGGCGGAAGGATATGGTGTTGCGATGACGAAAATTTTTGAGCAGTTAACGTCAGAATTTTTAAGAACACGGTATTAAATTATCTTGGGGATAATATGAAAACCCCCAACATCACTCAGGATATGCTGGGGGTTTATATTAGAGCAAGCTGGGGGGCGCTTGCTTGTTGACTGTTTATTTCTAGCGTTATGCTTGAGTCGCAGTTACGAAGCTGTTGTAGTACTCGTCAAGCACTTTGCGGGTTTCACGGCCAATCAACTCGTACTCGTGGTGAGTCAGGTTCGCCAGTGAAACACGTACTGAACCGTGTACAACGTCAAAGCC